>JAPPLH010000011.1:0-36319 GCA_028819505.1 Acidimicrobiaceae bacterium | reverse complement strand
CGCGCAGGCGCCCCGCCCGAACCCTGAGCCCGCTTGCGCGCAGGCGCCCCGCCCGAACCCTGAGCCCGCTTGCGCGCAGGCGCCTTGGATCTGGCGTCCCTCCTCGGCGTCGGAGCACCCTTGCTCTCAGTCGCCGATCTCAACGGTCGGTCCTGGGTCCCGGCTGCGCCGGCACCTTCGGCCTCGGCGGCCGAACGCTGCTTGGCAACCTGCGCCCCGAGAGAATCCTCCCCACGGTAGAAGGACCGGGTGATGTAGGCCTGCTGCGCGATCCGGACCGTGTTCGAGACGATGAAGTAGATCACCACCGCGGCCGGGATCCCGTAGGAGATGACCGGCAGGAGGTACGGGATCAGCTTCATCATCATCTGTTGCTGGGGATTGGCGGCTGCGACGTTCTGCCGGCCTTGGATCTGGCGCTGCTGGTAGAGGCCGGTGACCAGCACGATCACCATCATCAGCAGGTAGGGGAGCGCCGCGACGACGCCGGCAGCCATCGCCGAACTCGCGCTCCGGGACAGATCGACGCCCCAAGAGACCATCTCGACGTTGTCGCTCAAGCGTGCGTAGAAGTCGCTGTCCCTGGACAGGAAGTCCGGGTCGAACGGAAGCTCGCCCCTCGAGACCGGGGTCTCGGCGTACTGGGCGACCCCGCCGGACGCACTGTCGGCGAAGCGGCGCGACGTGAACCCGAGTTGGGTGCCGATCTCCGTCGTGCGCCTGGTGAGTCCATGCACGACCCGGTACATGACGAGGAAGATCGGGCCCTGCACCAGCATCGGGAGCAGGCATCCGGCCGGATTGAGCCCATGGTCCCTGTAGTAGGCCATGGTGGCCTCGTTCATGGCCTGCCGATCGCCCCTGTGCTGGCTCTGGAGCTTCTTCACCGCAGGCATGTGCTGCTGCATCTGCAGCATGCTTCGCGTCGATTTCAGGGTGAGGGGGGTCACCGCGATCATGGCGGTCAGGGTCAGGAAGGCAATGGCCATGCCGTAGGACGGCCACAGCGAGTAGAACCAGGCCAGCACTGCGGTAACGACATCGAACAGGGGATCAAGCATCGGAGGACTTCCCCGTCGCAGCGGCGACTCCCAGTCCGTCAGGCACCGGATCCCACCCCGTCGAGCCCCACGGGTGACAGCGGGCCAGGCGGCGTGCCGTCAGCCACGTGCCGCGCACCGTGCCGTGCTTCTGCAGCGCCTCGAGCGCGTAGGCCGAACACGACGGCATGTACCGGCACATCGGCGGGCGACCGGCCCGGACCAGTCGGTAAGCCCGTATCGCGCCGCAGGCGACTCGTGCCGGAAGCCGGCGCATCAGCGAATGCATCCCGGCAGCTCCGCCCAGACCGGTCAGCGGCGCCGGCCTCGGACACGTCGACCACCGGCGCGTCACCGGACGCCTCCCAGCAGCTCGCCCAAGGTCTCACGGAGCTCGGCGGCTGACAGGCCCTCGAGCGACGACGAGATGCCCAGGCGATACTCTCCATCGCGCAGCGCGATCGTACCGTCGCCGGCGAGCTCGCGCAGGGCTTCCCGCACCCGCCTACGAGCCCGGTTGCGCACTACCGCCGTCCCCACCGACTTCGGCACCGCGAACATGACGCGCGCGTCTGTCGGAACGGCGCGGTACGAGACCCTGAGAGGACCGCGGCGAACGCTGGCCGGCATTCCAGCTTCGTGACGCGCGCCGCGGCTGATCGCCGGGCTGTTCACGCGGCCAGCCGACTCCGCCCGCGGCGGCGGCGCGCCCGCAGCACCGCACGACCTCCGCGTGTCCTCATCCTCGCTCGGAACCCGTGCTTCTTATGCCTTTTTCTTATATTCGGCTGAAAAGGGCGCTTCATGGAGATCCTCCCCGGCCTGCTCGGCTCCGAGCACGCCACACGAGCCGCCATCCGGGTCGATGCTGTGGATGAACGGCAGTCGGCATCCACCGTAGGGCTGACCCTGCGCTGCGACAACCAGCCGGCCCGGACAGGCGCCGCGAGCCGTCCACCGTCCACCGGTCCCGCACCGGATCAAAGAACATGTATGCCATACATCTTACGTCGATGTAGTCAACTTCGACTTCAGCAAGCCTGAACTTGCAGTTTGCCCGCGCTCCGGCGGCCGACTTGCAGCCGGTGCGGATGCTGCTACGTTCCGCTGCCCACCACTTCAAGCGGATCTGGGCGCCGTCCTCCTGCATCAAAGGGAGCCACGGAGATCTCTTGTCCACATCTTGTGGACGATTCTGTGGAGAAAGGAGATCCAACGCACATGAACATCCACGCCGAAGCGGAGCGGATCTGGACCACTTGCGCGCAGAACATCCGTAGCCAGGTGAGCGACGCCGTCTGGCGAACCACCTTCAGCGGCGCCCGAGCAACCGCCTTCGACCAGCGGTCCCTGACGCTGGTCGTGCCTACCAGCCTCCAGAAGGCCCGGATCGAGCGCCGCTACTTCGATCTGCTGACCGACGCCCTGGACGACGCCGAGCCTGATGTGATGGTGCGGATCGAGATCGACCCGGGCTGGGGCGAGACCGACCGCTTCTCAGCCAGCCACGCGGAGGCGCCTGCGGAGGAGGCACCGGCCCTGCGTGGCACCGAGCCCGACCCAGGCGCCGCGGGCGCCAACGGAGACTCCAGGCCGCATGCTCGCTTGACTTTCGAGCAGTTCGTGACCGGAACCTCCAACCGGTTCTCGCATGCGGCGGCGCTCGCTGTGGCCGAGGCCCCGGCCGGGCCGTACAACCCGCTGCTGATCCACGGAGACTCCGGCCTCGGCAAGACCCACCTCCTGAGGGCCATCGCCCACTATGTGAACAGCCACTACCCCTCCTACAAGGTGCGCTACGTCACCAGCGAGACCTTCCTGAACGAGTTCGTGCAGGCGATACGGAACAGCACCCAGCCGGAGTTCAAGCTGCTCTACCGGAGCAACGACGTGCTGCTGGTCGACGACATCCAGTTCATGGAGGGCAAGGACGGCCTTCAGGAGGAGTTCTTCCACACGTTCAACGACCTCCTGCAGAACGGCGCGCAGATAGTCCTGTCCTCCGATCGCTCCCCCGATGCGATACCCACTCTGGAGGACCGGCTCAGGAGCAGGTTCAAGTCGGGCCTCATCACCGACATCCAACCCCCGGATCTGGTCACCCGGCTGGCCATCCTGGAGAAGAAGGCCGAGTCGGCGGCCATCGAGATCCCAGGCGAAGTCCTCTCATTCATCGCTGAGAACGTCACCGACTCGATCCGTGAGCTCGAGGGCGCCCTCATCAAGGTCACCGCCTACGCCAATATCACCGGTCAACCATGCTCCTACGAACTCGCCAAGCGCGTCCTGGCCGACTTGATCAGCAACACTGTCAAGGCGCCGGTCACGGTCGGAGGCATCCTCGACGCCACGGCCGATCTCTTCGACTTCTCGGTCGAGCAGATCACCGGAGGCAGCCGGCGCAGGCCCCTCGTCGACGCCCGCCAAGTCGCCATGTACGTGACCAGGAACATGACCGACCTGTCCTACCCGGAGATCGGCAGGGCCTTCGGCAACCGCGACCACACCACCGTCATCCACGCCGTGCGCAAGATCGAGCACCACATGACCGAGCGCAAGGACGTCTTCGACCAGATCCAGGACCTCCAGAGGCGGATAGGGGAGCTCTCATGAGCTGCGCCGGACCGGGCTGCCGGGGGAGAACCATGGGGACGGCTGCCCCCCGCCTCTGGACAGCTGTGTCGAACGACGCCGGGATCCACGCCAAGCCGCCGGCCCGCCGCCAGCCCGCTGGGCGCCACGGCAAGTCTGGGCATATCAGAAGCGTTGTGATTCCTAGGCGGACGGACCACAATCCCCAATCCACAGCCCCTAATACCTCTACAACCCTTCTGAAATCCAGCTAGAGGAGAAGCAGCAAGATCATGGGCATGAAGTTCCGTTGCGAACGAGACACACTCCTGGATGCTCTGACGGTCGCGGTGCGGGCCGCGGCCGGCGCGAGCTCGAGCCGGGCCGCGCTGACCGGCGCCCACCTCGACCTCGCCGATGGTGTGCTCACCGTCACCGGCAGCGACCTCGACTTGACCCTGTCGGTGACGGCGGAGGTGCTGGGCACGTCCGCCGGCGCCGCGGTGACGCCGGCCCGGCTGCTCACCGATGTCGTCCGGGCGGTTCCGGCCGGAGCGGTGGAGTTCTCGGTGACCGAGGGCGAGGCCTCGATCGTGGCCGGGTCGTCGGAGTTCTCGATCCGGTTGATCCCGGAGGAGGACTACCCGCAGTTGTCGTTCACCCAGGAGACGGGCGAGGACGGCGACTCGGCGTCGTTCAGCCCGGCAGTCACCTTCAGCGGGGCCGCGTTCCGGGATGCGCTCAGCCAGGTCGTCCGGGCTGCGTCGTCGGACGAGTCGAGGCCGATCCTCACCGGTGTGCTGATGGCCTCGGAGGGGGAGGGCCGGCTGCGGCTGGTCTCGACGGACTCGTACCGGCTGTCGGTGCGCGACCTCGAGGGTTCGTCGATCCTCGGCGAGCAGCAGAAGGTGCTCGTGCCGAGTCGCGCCCTCGGCGAGCTGCAGCGGCTGATCGCGGATTCCGATGAGGTGACGTTGAAGTTGGCGGAGCACTACGCGCAGTTCGCAGTGGGCGACGTGCAGTTGACCACGCGGCTGATTCCGGGGGAATTCCCCAACTATCAGGGCTTGATCCCCACCGACCATCCGAATCGCCTGACCGCCGATCGCGAACAGCTGCTGGAGGTCGTTCGACGGGTGCGCCTGCTCGCCCAGGATTCGACGCCGGTCCGGCTGGTGATGAGTGACGGCAGCCTCGAGGTCATCGCCATAACCCACGACGTCGGCAAGGCGAACGAGTCGATGGAGGCCGACTACGCCGGCGAGGATCTGACTGTCGCGTTCAACCCCGGCTACCTCATCGATGGCATCGAGGCCACCACCGGAGAGGAAGTCGCGCTGGAGACTGCGGACGCAGTCAAGCCGGCGCTGCTGCGTTCGGTGGGGGACGAGGGGTTCCTCTACCTGCTCATGCCGGTGCGGGTGAGCTGATCGGTCCCCCGGCTGAGCTGATCGTCCCGGGCGCCGGCCGTGCGGGTCTGCTCGCTGTCGCTTCTCGACTTCCGGTCCTACGGCGAGGCCGAGGTCGTCTTCGCCCCCGGCATGACCGCGATCATGGGACCGAACGGCCACGGCAAGACCAATCTGCTCGAGGCCGTGGGCTTCGCAGCCGGCCTGGGCTCGTTCCGGGGCGCCGCCGACGCGGCCCTCATACGCGACGGGGCGCCGGCCTCAGTCATCCGCTGCTCGGGGCTCGGGGCCGGGGACCGCGAGGTACTCGTCGAGGTCGAACTGGCCCGGGCCCGCCCGAACCGGGTGAGGGTGAACCGGCAACCGGTGGCGCGGCGCCGTGACTTGCTCGGCGTGCTCACGGCTACGGCCTTCGCGCCGGACGACCTCGAACTGGTGAAGGGCGAGCCCGCAGTCCGGCGTCGCTGGATGGACGATGCCCTGGCGGCGGTCCGGCCGTCGTGGGGGGCGCTGCGCAGCGAACTGGACCGTGTCCTGCGCCAGCGCAACACTCTGCTGCGCCAGGCACAGGGTCGCGCTGCCGGCGACGTGGCCGTCACCTTGGACGTATGGGATGACAAGCTGGCCGCGGTGGGCGACGAGCTGCGCGTCCGGCGCCGCGACCTGCTGGCGGCGATGGAGCCGCGCGTCCGGCGCCACTACGGGCACATCGCCCGGGGGCAGGGCGACGCCGGTCTGACCTACCTCTCATCCTGGGGGGACGACTCGCTGGCCGCCGCCCTGGCAGCTGCCCGGCCCACCGATCTCAAGCGATCCACGAGCACGGTGGGTCCCCACCGCGACGACGTGCTGCTGGAGGTGGGGGGTCTTCCGGCCCGGAGCCACGCTTCTCAGGGCGAGCAGAGGTCCCTTGCGCTGGCACTGCGGCTGGCGGTGGACGCGGAGGTCCGCGAGCGCCGGGGCGTGGCGCCGGTGCTGCTGCTCGACGACGTGTTCTCAGAACTGGACGCCGGCCGGGCGACCGCCTTGTTGGAGACGCTCCCGCCCGGTCAGCGGATCCTCACCACCGCCGCGTCCCAGCTGCCCGCGGGCGTCCAGCCCCAGCAGCTGATCCGGGTGGCCGACGGCACCGCCAGGTCGTTGTGACCGCGCCGGCGGGCGATGAGCCCATCGAGCTGGCCGATGCTCTGGAGCGGGTCCTGGGCTCGCTGGGCGCGCCGCCCGCCGATCTGCTGTCGACGGTGTTCCGCCGCTGGGAGGAGGTGGTGGGGGCCGATGTGGCCCGCCACTGCCGGCCTGCCGCGGTGGAGGGCGACCGGCTGGTGATCGTGGCCTCCGACTCGATGTGGGCCAGCGAGGTGCGGTGGCTGGCCGAGCAGGTGCTGGAGCGGATCAATGAACTGTCGTCCACCGATCGGCTGAAGTCGATCGCGGTGCGGGTGAGGCCGGGCCTGAGCGGCCCGTGAGCGCCCGCGAAGAAGAGCGGGATACGCTGCCGCGAGGCGCGCCGTTCGGCTGATGCCCGCTGATAGGATGGCGGGCGTGATCGGTGGCTCGATGAAGGGCTTCGTCCCGGTTCGGTGCCCCCGGCTCGCCCGGTCCTTGTCTGCTGCGGCCGGGTCGTGCCAGTGAGCGCTCCGAGCCCCTGTCCTGCTATCGCGGCAGACCTTCGATCCGTCGTCGCCCGCGGCCTGCGGGACCGTGGGAGGAGGGCCCGCCCGGCGTGACTGCAAGCGAGCCGGCAACCGAGACAGCCCCCGGCGCCGACCCCTCGTACGGCGCGCTCGAGATCACCGTCCTGGAGGGCCTCGAGGCGGTGCGCGAACGGCCCAGCATGTACATCGGGTCGACCGGCCCGACCGGCCTGCACCATCTCGTGTGGGAGGTTGTGGACAACTCGGTGGACGAGGCCATGGCGGGATACTGCACCCGGATCGACGTGACGCTCCACGAGGACGGTTCATGCGAGGTGGGCGACGACGGCCGCGGCATCCCCACCGAGCCGCATCCCCTCCACGACCACGTTCCCGCGGCCGAGCTGGTGATGACGCTGCTGCACGCGGGAGGGAAGTTCGGGGGCGACGGATACAAGATCTCGGGCGGTCTCCACGGCGTCGGCGTCTCGGTCGTCAATGCCCTCTCCGCGAGGGTGGAGGTCGACATCTACCGCTCCGGGCAACGGCATCGCATGACCTTCGTCGACGGTGGCGAGATCGCGGAGGCGCTGTCCGTGCTGGGGCCCGCGCCGGAGCTGAACGGCGGCATCAGGACGGGCACGACGATCCGCTTCTGGCCGGACCCCTCGGTGTTGGAGGATGTGTCGTTCCGGTACCAGACGGTGGCTGAGCGCCTCGAGATGATGGCGTTCCTGAACCGGGGGCTGGAGATCCGGGTCCGCGACCTGAGGCCAGGCCCGCACGGACACTCCGAGTGGGCCTCGTTCCGCTACGAGGGCGGCATCGTCGACTATGTGAGCCGCCTGAACCAGTCGAAGGTGCGCCTCTTCGATGCCGTCGGGCACTTCTCCGACGCCGAGACCATCGACGGCAACCCGCACGAGGTGGAAGTGGCGTTCCAGTGGAACACCGGATTCAACACCGACGGCCTGCACAGCTTCGCCAACGGGATATCGACCATCGACGGCGGCATGCACGAGCAGGGGTTCCGCTCGGCGCTGACCCGGACCGTCAATGCCTACGCCCGCGAGAAGGGGCTGCTGAAGGAGAAGGCTGAGAACCTCCACGGCGAGGACATCCGTGAGGGCCTCACCGCGATCGTCAGCGTGCGCATCGGCAAGCCGCAGTTCGAGGGGCAGACGAAGGCCAAACTGGGCAACATGTCGATGCGGTCCTTCACCGAGCGGGTCACCAACCGCCGCTTGTCGGAATGGCTCGAGGAGCACCCGGTCGAAGCGAGACGGGCGCTGTCGAAGGCTGTGGCGGCCTCCGCGGCCCGCGAGGCCGCCGCCCGGGTCCGTTCCGAGGTTCGCTCCAAGTCGCTGCTGGACGGCGCCGGCATGCCCGACAAGCTGAAGGACTGCACCGCCACCGACTCGTACCGCAGGGAGCTGTTCATCGTCGAGGGGGACTCCGCGGGCGGTTCTGCCGTGCGGGCACGCGATCCCGAGACCCAGGCGGTTCTGCCGATCAGGGGAAAGATCCTCAACGTCGAGCGGGCCCGCATCGACAGGATGCTCAAGAACAACGAGATACAGGCCATCATCGCGGCCATAGGGACCGGCATCGGCGTAGCGGCGGGACCCAGCGGCGCTGTCGACGGCAATGGCGACGGCGGCGCGTCCGGCGGCCGCGATCCCGACGACCACGCCTGCGACGTCGCCAAGGCCCGGTACCACAAGGTGATAGTGCTGGCGGACGCCGACGTGGACGGCAGCCACATCCGCACGCTCCTGCTCACGTTCTTCTACCGCCAGATGCGCCCTCTGGTCGAAGCGGGCTACGTGTACGTGGCCCAGCCGCCGCTGTACTCCACCAAGGTGTCGAACTCGAAGACGGTCTACCTGCTCGACGACGCCGCCAAGGACGCCTTCCTGGCCGAGCGCCCCAAGCACAAGCGCGAGTTCCAGCGGCTGAAGGGACTGGGAGAGATGGACTGGGACGAGTTGCGCTCCACCACCATGGACCCGCGTACGCGCAGCCTCCTGCAGGTGTCTGTCGAGGAGGCCGCGATCGCCGATCAGGTCATCTCAGTGCTCATGGGCGACGACGTGGAGCAGCGCAAGAACTTCATCGTCACCAACGCCCGAGAAGTCCGAAACCTCGACTTCTGATCCCCCCCAACGGAAGCACCCCAACGGAGCCACCCAACTGATCCCCCCAACGGAAGCACCCATGAACGACATGACAGGCGGAAGCGGCGCAACTGACTCCCCGGACCCCGCGGGCATCGCGACCGGCGACAGCCCGGGGGTGACCGTCGTCGAGATCCAGGAGGAGATGGAGAGCTCATTCCTGGACTACGCCATGTCGGTGATCATCAGCCGGGCGCTGCCGGACGCCCGCGACGGCCTCAAGCCGGTGCACCGCCGGATCCTGTGGTCGATGTACGACCAGGGCTTCCGTCCCGACCGGGGACATGTCAAGTGCGCCCGGGTGGTGGGCGACGTGATGGCCCGCTTCCACCCCCACGGCGACGCAGCCATCTACGACGCGCTGGCCAGGATGGCCCAGCCGTTCTCGCTGCAGCACCCCCTCATCGACTTCCACGGCAACTACGGCTCGCCCGAGGATCCCCCGGCCGCGGCCCGCTACACCGAGTGCCGCCTCGATGCGCTGGCCATGTCGATGCTCGCCGACATCGGAGAGGACACCGTCGACTTCGTCGACAACTACTCGGGGGACTTCGCCGAGCCGGCCGTCCTTCCGGCCCGCCTGCCGAACCTGCTGGTGAACGGCAGCCAGGGGATCGCGGTGGGCATGGCCACCAACATCCCGCCTCACAACCTCGCCGAGGTGGTCGACGCGGTGGTGCTGCTCCTGGAGGACCCCGACGCCGGCGTCGAGGACCTGATGGCGCGGGTGCACGGCCCGGACTTCCCGACCGGGGGGAGGATCCTGGGCCGCAACGGGCTCGAGTCGGCCTACCGGACCGGGCGCGGCTCGGTGAAGATGCGAGCCGACGTGACGCTCGCCGAGACCGCGGGCCGGAATGCGCTGGTGGTCACGGCGCTGCCCTACCAGGTGTCGGCCGGCGCCGTCGCCCGCAAGATCGCGGACCTGGTCAACGCCAGGGAGTTGGAGGGGATCGCCGACGTCAACGACGAGTCCTCCGGCGACGACACCCGCTTCGTGATCAAGCTCAAGCGGGATGCCAACCCGGAGGTGGTGCTGAACAACCTCTGGAAGCACACCCCGCTGCAGTCCAGCTTCGCCATGAACGTGGTGGCGCTGGTGGACGGGGTGCCCCGGACGCTCAGCCTGCGCGACGCGCTGGTCGCATACGTCGCGCACCAGATCGAGGTGGTGACCCGGCGGTCGCAGTTCCGCCTGGACGCGGCCCGGTCCCGCCTCCACATCGTGGAGGGGCTGCTGCGAGCCCTCGACGCCATCGACGCGATCATCGCCACCATCCGCGCCAGCGAGAACACCGCAGCGGCCCGGGCGTCGCTGATGGCCGAGCCCTACGGGTTCTCCGAGGAGCAGGCCAACCACATCCTCGATATGGCCCTCTCCCGCCTGACCCGCCTGGGCCGAACCCAGCTCGAGGCGGAGGCAGCCGAGAAGCGCGCCCTGATCGCGGGTCTGGAGGCGCTGCTGGCCGACGAGCATCGCCTCCGGATGGCGATCCGCGACGAGCTCGAGGAGATCTCCGCCAAGTTCGGGACCGCTCGCCGGTCGGTGCTCGAGATCGACCCGGGCGAGCTCGACATCGAGGACCTGATCGACGACGACGACCTGGTGTTCACCATGTCGTCGTCGGGCTACGTCAAGACGGTTCCCACCGACGAGTTCCGCCTGCAGGGCCGCGGCGGCCGCGGCGTGGCCGGCGCGAAGCTCAAGCAGGCCGACAGCGTCATGCACCTGATCCACACCACGGCCCACTCATACCTGCTGTTCTTCAGCAACCGGGGCCGGGTCTACCGGCTGAAGGCCCACGAGGTGCCGGTGGCCTCGCGCACCGCACGGGGCACCTCGATCGTGAACCTGCTGTCGTTGCAGGACGGCGAGCGGATCCAGGCTGTGATCGACACGCGCGACTACGAGACGAACCGGTACCTGCTGTTCGCCACGGCCAAGGGCCGGGTGAAGCGCACGAAGTTCACGGCTTACGACTCGTCCCGCAAGGCGGGCCTCATCGCCATCCGCCTGCGCGACGACGAGCTGGTCGCGGTCGTGCCGACCGACGGGATGCACGACGTGCTGCTGTCGTCGCGCCTGGGCCAGACGATCCGCTTCGCGCAGGACGAGGTTCGTGAGATGGGCCGGATCGCCGGCGGGGTCGTCGGGTTGAAGTTCAAGCACGCCGGCGATTCGGTCGTGTCGTGCGCGGTGGCCCGTCCGGGCGCGGCGCTGCTGTACGTGACCACTCGCGGCTACGGCAAGCGGACACCGGTGGCCGCGTTCAACTGCAAGGGCCGGGGCGGCCAGGGGAACATCGGGTCCAAGCCGACGGAGGAGAAGGGCGAAGTGGTCGGGACGCTCGTCGTGGATCCTGGCGACGAGATTCTGGCCGTGACTGCCAACGGCGTGGTGATCCGGGTTCCGGTGGGCGACGTGTCCGAGCGGAGCCGGATGGCGTCGGGTGTCAAGGTGATGAATCCCGACCCCGGCGACGAGGTGGTGGCTGTCGCCCTCGTCGGCGACGACATCAACGGCAACTCCAACCGGGATCCTTCCGAGCACTCAGAAGCAGAGCCAGACGCGCGATGAAGGCCCGGGCGAGGCCGGAGCCCCGGGATCAGGGCCAAGCCGCGCCCCTGATGGTGGTGATGCTGCTGGTGTCGACGCTGGCGGTCGTGGCGACCGTCGAGATCGGCCGGTTCCTGGACGAGAGCGCCCGAGCCCGGACCGCGGCCGATGCGGCGGCGCTGGCCGGCGCGGCCGCCGGGCGCACCGAGGCGGCCGCCCTTGCCGCGGCCAACGGGGGAGTGCTGCTGTCCTACACCGAGCAGGAGACCGGCGGCGACTCCGGTGCCCTGCTCGTGACCGTCGCCGTTCAGGTGGGCCGAGCCAGCCAGACAGCCCGGGCCGAACGCCTGGTCGAGTGGACTGCGCCCCCGGATACGGCCCACAACTAGACTGCGGCGTCGTCGGAGGGCCGTGGACAACTATGAGCGAAGAGCCGACTTCCGGCACCGATGATCAGCACCACGGTTCGCCGTCCGGCGGCGCCCCGGCCCCGGATACCAGTGGTGCCCCGGATCCCAGTGCTCCCGCCGCCGATCCGGGTGTCGCCGACGGCGCCCTGCTCGGTCCCCGCCCGGGGCCGATGCCGCGCTCGGCCGTCGGCCGCGCCCTGAGGGCCCGGTCCAATCGACGCCTGCGCGCCCGCCGGGTCCGCCGCCTCGTGCGGCACGTCGAGCCCTGGTCGGTGCTGAAGGTCTCGTTGATCCTCTACTTCTGTGCCTGGGTGGTCATGCTGTTCGTGGGGGTGACGCTGTGGAACCTGGCGGTGAGCTCCGGTCTGGTCGCCAACATCGAGAACTTCGTGGTGGAGCTGTTCGCGTTGGAATCGTTCACGATCAACGCCGACCAGATCTTCCGGATCGCGGCCGTCGGCGGGCTGGTCCTGGTTCTGGCGGGCAGCGGCCTGACAGTGCTCGGTGCGGTGCTGTTCAACCTGATCAGCGATGTCACCGGGGGAGTGCGCCTGACTGTCATCGAGGAGGAGACGGCCCGTCCGCGCTCGCGCCGGACCCGTCGGCGGGTTCTGGTGGCCGCCCCGCCCCCCGGCATGGGTTCCCCGCCCGAACCCCCGCCCACCCCACCCGGTGGCACGCCGAGAGCCCGCGGCTAGCGTGGCTGCGCCGCTGGGGCTATAGCTCAGCCGGTTAGAGCGCACCCCTGATAAGGGTGAGGTCGCTGGTTCGACTCCAGCTAGCCCCACACTCCGCACCCACAGCCCGACACTGCCCGGAGGGCGTCTTGGCCGCAGGATTCATCACCTTGATCCGCCGGACGTTCGTTGCCGTCATGGTCGGGATGGCGGTGGCCGCGGCGATCCGGGTGCGCGGCCGCGGCGGCGTGCCCCCCCAGACAGGAGGCTGGCGCGAGCTGCGGGACGACGAGCTAGAGGCCGGGCGAATAGGGAGCGATGCCGCCCCATTCGGGCGAGGCCGCGGCCCGAGCGGCCCGTGAGCGCAGCGAACAAGGGCGGGAGTGGCAGGGCCCCTGATGGCGGTTGATGGCGCAGGCGCGAGGGCGGTCGTGTTCGGTGCGGGCGCCACCGGTGCTCGGATCGCTCGCATGCTGGCCGCCAGTGCCCGCGTCGGCGCCGTCGAGGTTCGTGACACGGATGAGACCCGGTTGCGGGAAGTCTCGGGCTCGTTCGACGACACCGTGGTCGTCGGCCGAGGCCCGGACGTGCCGGACTCTGCGGACATAGTGGTCGTGGCCACGGCCGCGGGCACGCAGGCCGCGGTGGCTCTGAGCGCGGTGAGAGCGGCCGCGGCGGTCGTCACGACCTCCGACGAGATCACCGAGACCCGCGACCTGCTGGCGCTTGATCAGCAGGCCAGGCAGCATGGCGTGCCCTTGGTGGTGGGCGCCGGGTTCATGCCCGGCCTCACCTGCCTGCTGGCTCGTGCGGGCGCGGCGGAGCTCGATTCGGTCGACGAGATCCATGTCGCCAAGGTCGGCACGGGCGGCCCGGCATGCGCCCGCCAGCACCATCGTGCCCTGAGCAGCCTCGCCGTCGACTGGAGGGACGGTCGCTGGACCCGACGGCCTGGCGGCTCGGGACGGGAGCTGTGCTGGTTCCCCGACCCGGTGGCTGGACGGGACTGCTACCGGGGAGCGCTCCCGGATGCGCTGCTGCTGGTCCCGGCGTTCCCCGGAGTCGACCGGGTGACGGCCAGGATGGCCGCCACCCGCCGCGACCGGCTGACCGCGCCGCTGCCGATGATGCGTCGCCCTCATCCCGAGGGCGGGGTCGGGGCAGTGCGTGTCGAGCTGCGCGGCCGGCGTGCTTCTGGCCGCCACGTGGTTGTGCTCGGCGCCCAGGCCCGCCCGGCGGAGGGCGCGGCCGTCGTGGCCGCCTCGACAGCCTTGCATCTGATCGATCACAGGCCGGCGCCCGGCGCCGCCGGGTTGGCCTCCATCCCCGGCCCCGACCGCCTGCTGAGACAGGTGGCAGCCCGGAGACTGCGGCCCTGCCGGTTCGAGGGCTTCGCGCTGTCACGCGACGCCGCGACCTGATCATCCGGAACAGCCCGCAGTGGGAGAGTCTGCCGTGCTGCCTCGCTCCCGTCCCCGCTCTTGTTCGCTGCGGTGATGGGCCGCTCGGGCCGCGGCTCGCAGTCCCGGCCTCTATCTGAAGCAGTCCAGCAGATCGTCGTGCAGGATCCCGTTGGTGGCTACCGCTGAGCCGCTGCGCCAGTCGTCGGCGCCGGCCGCGTCCGAGAACCGCCCCCCGGCCTCGGCGATGATCACCGACATCGGCGCGACGTCCCAGTCGAAGCACTCGGGATCGACCATGGCCTCCGCCCGTCCGGTCGCCACGAGGGCGTAGCCGTAGGCGTCGCCCCAGGTTCGCACCCGCGCCCCCGCGGCGCGGACCCTCTGCAGGGCCCGGTCCGGCCAGTAGGAGAGACCGCTCGTGCAGATGAAGGACCCGTCGAGGGCGGAGCGGTCGCTGACCCGGCAGGGCACGCCGTCCCAGTGGGCGCCGCGGCCCCGTCCGGCCCAGACGCACTCGTCCAGGGCGGGCAGGAAGACGACACCCGCGGCCGGGCCCCGGTCGTCGATCAGGGCCAGCAGGGTGGCGAAGAGGGGGACGCCCCGAGTGAAGGCCTTGGTGCCGTCGATCGGATCGATCACCCAGGTGCGCCCGGTGCGCCCGGCCGCCTCGCCCTCCTCCTCCCCGAGGACCGTGTCGTCGGGAAAGGTCGCCAGGATCTCCGTTCGCAGGAACCGCTCGGCTGCGTAGTCGGCCTCGGTGACCGGCGATCCGTCGCTCTTCGCCGTCACCGACAGGCCTCGCGACTGGTACCAGTCCAGGGTGATCAGCCCCGCCCGCCGGGCCGCGGCCACCGCGAAGTCGATGAGGTCCTGCTCGATCATGTCCGCGCCGGCTCGTATCGCCGTGGGATCCGCCCCAGGCGTGATCGGTGGCGTTTACGAGGCATCCTGATATTGTTCATTCTATGTCAAGCAGTACACAGCTATTTCAGGAAGCGACCCTCAAGGCGCTGCGGTCCGAGAGGTGCCGCGCCGTGGCGGAGGTGCTCGACCGTCGACGGGTCGTGTTGGCTGAGCGCCACCGGCCGGTGGCGGCTCTGCACCGCGAGGAGGTCTGGATGGGACGGGCCGCCACCGCCAGTCGCCACAAGCTGCGCCGCGTCATCGGCGCGGCACTGTATTCCCTCGCGCTCGACCTGGCGACAGCCAGCCGGGCACTGCGCGACGAGGCCACCAGGCTCGAACAGGAAGCCGCCCGGCTGCGGGCCAGAGCCGGGGCTCTCGCCGACGCCGAAGCCCGGGCCGCCACGAGGGCCGGTGCGATATTGTCGCGGTCATGATTGTCGACACGCTCAGATCGGTCCTGCGCTTCCGGCGGTTCGAACTCGACGCGACGCGGCGACGCCTGCAGAAGGCGGCCAGCATCGAGGATCTGCGCCGGATCGCACGCCGCCGCCTTCCCGGCGGGGTGTTCGACTACATCGACGGGGGCGCCGAGGACGAGATGGCGATGGACCGCAACACGCGCGGCTTCCGGGAACTCGAGTTCGTGCCCCGTGTCCTGCGCGACATGGGGAACGTGGACACCACCGGCACCATTCTCGGACGCGAGGCGCCCTTCCCTCTGATACTGGCGCCGACGGGCTTCACCCGGGTAGCCCATCCGCCCGGCGAGTTGGCCGTGGCCCGGGCGGCGGAGCGGGCCGGGCTTCCCTATGCGCTGTCCACCATGGGCACGCGCTCGGTGGAGGAGGTGGCCGCGGTCAGCAGCGGCTCGAAGTGGTTCCAGGTGTACGTCTGGCGCGACAAGGGCCTGCTCAAGGACATGATCCTGAGGGCCGCCGAGGCCGGCTTCGAAGTGCTGTGCATCACGGTGGACGCGGCCATGCTGGGCCGGCGCGAGCGCGATGTGCGCCGGGGGTTCACCCTGCCCCCCAAGATGGGGCTCGACATCGTTGTGGAGGGAATGATCCGTCCCGGCTGGAGCCTGCGGTTCGCCTTCTCCGAGCCGATCGAGTTCGCCAATGTGGCCGGCAACACCGACATCGACGGTTCGACCGCGGTCGACCTGGCCGCCTTCATGAACGAGCAGTTCGATCCCACGCTGTCGTGGGAGGACGTGGAGTGGATGCGCTCGCTGTGGGACGGGCCGGTGCTGGTCAAGGGCGTCCAGAGCGTGGCCGACGCGGTGATCGCCCGCGACCGGGGGCTCGACGGCGTCGTGCTGTCCAACCACGGCGGCCGCCAGCTCGACTCGGCCCCTTCCGTCGTCGAGCTCGTCCGACCGGTGGCCGAGGCGGTCGGCGGCGACCTCGACATCGTCTGCGACGGGGGCGTCCGCCGGGGCGGCGACATCGTCAAGGCGCTGGCCCTCGGAGCCACGTCGTGCATGATCGGCCGGCCCTACCTGTACGGGCTGGCCGCGGCCGGGGAGGAGGGTGTGGACTGGGTCATCGAGCACCTCCACACCGGCATGAGGCGGGACATGGCCCTTTGCGGCGCGGCGAGCGTGGCCGAGCTGACCCCGGACCTGATCTACCGGGCCGGCGCCGGGCGGTGAACCGGTCTTGCAGCAGCCGCCGCGCCCGGAGCGTAGAGAACCCCTGCTGTTCGGGTTAGACACACTCGCACAACGGTTGTAGCCTCTAAGCGGGCCAGCCGGGCACGGACCGGTCTCGGCGGCACAGGAGGCGTACACGGTGGGGGACAGGGAACAGGCCCGCCGTCATCTGCTGCCGCATTTCACGCGGGGCGACGCTTGGCGCGGCGATGACCTGGTGGTGATCGCCCGCGGTGAGGGCTGCTACGTGTGGGACGCGGACGGAGACCGGTACCTGGACGGCCTTGCCGGCCTGTTCTGCACCAATCTCGGTCACGGGCGCAGCGATCTCACCGCGGCCGCCTCCAAGCAGATGGACAGGATCGCCTTCTACCCGAATTGGGGGACGGCGCACCCTTCGGCGATACAGGCAGCGTCGATGATCGCCGACGCTGCGCCGGGCGGCCTCGACCGGGTGTTCTTCGTCAGCTCGGGATCGGAGGCGGTGGAATCGGCCCTGAAGCTCGCCCGCTGCTATCACTTGGCCAACGGCGAGGAGCGCCGCCACAAGGTGGTGGCCCGCCGGTGGGCCTACCACGGCACGACCTTGGGCGCCCTGGCACTGACGGGCATCCCCAGCCTCCGGGACCCGTTCCTGCCGATGCTCGCCGGCAACGTGCTCCGGGTACCCAACACGCTGGAATGCACCGCGCCGGCAGGCCGGCCCGCCCGGGAACTCGACTGCGTGCAGGCGATCGAGGAGGCGATCGTCGCGGCGGGCCCCGACACCGTCGCCATGGTCGTCGCCGAGCCGGTGCAGAACGGTCGGGGGGCGCTGGTACCCCCCGAGGGCTACTGGCAGGAACTGCGCCGCATCTGCGACGCGTACGGCGTGCTGCTCTGCGCCGACGAGGTCATCAACTCCTTCGGGAGGCTGGGCCATTGGTTCGGCAGCGAGCGCTTCGGCGCGGAGCCCGACATGATCACCTTCGCCAAAGGGGTGACCAGCGCCTACCAGCCCCTCGGAGGGCTGGTGGCGCGCGGCCCGCTCGTGGATCGGGTGTGGGACTCGCCCCTCGCCATGTATGTCCACGGCTCCACGTTCGGCGGCCATCCGGTGGCCGCCGCGGTCGCGGTGGCCAACATGGCCGCCATGCGCGACGAGGACGTCTTCGGGCGCGTCCTGGCCAACGAGGATCGTCTGGGCGAAGGTCTGCGGGCGCTGATGGAGTCTCACGCCTGCGTGAAGGACGTGAGGGGTACCGGCTACTTCTACTCCGTCGAGTTGATGCGGGACCGTGCCAGAGGGGTGGAACTCGACGATTCGGAGGTCGCCGAGCTGCTCCCGGGCGGCGTGCTCGACCGGCTGGTCCGCTCGGCACGCCTGCTGGTGCGCCCCGACGGCAGGGGCGCTGTGATGCTGGCGGTGTCGCCGCCGCTGGTGGCCGACGAAGCCGTGATCGACGATCTGCTCGGTCGTCTCGACCGGGTGCTCGACCGTTTGGGCGGTTGGTTGGAGTCCCCGACCCGGTAAGACTCCCGGCATCCGCCGGGGATTCAGGGAGCAGATGAGACGACCACTGGCTGTGCTCACGATGCTAGGCCTCGTCGCAGCCGCCTGCAGCGGCGGCGGGCCGATCGGGCCGGCGGCAGACACGGGCGCGGCGGAGGCGGTCGAGACGCAGTCCCCGAGCGAGTCCATCGCTGATCCCGTCGGGGAGGCGCCCGGCGGGCCGAGCGTCGACGCCATGGTCGCAGAGGACGAGGAAGGCGCGCCCTTTGCGGTTCTCGCCGATGAGATGATGCTCGACGAGCTGTACGTGGGGTACTTCGCGGAGTGGCCGACGCCGCATCAGGCGTCTCAGGCGGCCCCGACCTACGACGAGGTCCTCGATCTGATGGTCAACTGGATCCCGTTCGCGTCGGGCGACGACATGGGCCGGGCGTTGGAGGCCGGCGACATCGACATCGCCTACTCTCAGGGGCTGGCATCGTTCGCGGCCTCCGTAGCGAGCGGCGCCGGTCTGTTGCTGGTGGGTGTGGCCGCGATCAACGCCGGAGCCGAGCAGGCGGCCGCCGCCGGACCCGTGCTCGGCGTGATCTCCACCACGGGCGTGTTCGCGGCCGTGTATCCCGACACCGTCACCGGGTTCCTGCAGGTGAACGAGAACACCTACCGGGCCTACAACCTCAGCCGCGAGCCGTTTATCGACACCATCGCGGCGGCTGCCGGCACGGACCGCGACGCCACCGCCGCGCTCCTCGACGCCTTCACGTTCCCCGAGAGGGACGCGCAGCTGTCCGGGGGATGGCTGACCGGCACGGTGCAGCAGGTGCTGAGCGAGCAGATCGACTCTCTCGCGGCCGCCGGCGAGGTTGGGCCGGCGCCGGAAAGCTACGACGCATTCATCGACACCAGTTTCCTCGAGTCCGTCAGTTGATGGGCATGGCCGGCGCATGGTCGGAAGTCGGCTCGTCCCGTTGCGGCCCGAATCGGGTTTGTCAGTCAGACCTAACGCTGCGCTATACCTGCTAACTTCCGGTTGCGGCGGGAGCCGGGCGACGGAACCATCTGGGAGGCACTGTGTGACTCTGCGCGACGCTGAACCGGGCTCGGCCCGGCGATCGCTGGACAGCGACACCGTGATCACTGCCGCGGCGCGGATCGCCGACGGGGAGGGGCTGGACAAACTGACGCTGACCCGGGTGGCCGGCTCCCTCGGCGTGCGCCAGCCCGCCCTCTACCGGCACGTGGGCGGCTACGACGACCTCATCCGCAGCTTGAGCCTCCTGGGCCGGGAGATCCTGGCCGAGCGGCTCGCCGACTCGGCGGTCGGGCTGGCCGGCCACGACGCGGTCGCGGCTGTGGGCCACGCCTGGAGGGCCATGGTCCGGGACCATCCCGGCATCTACGCCGCCACCGACCGCTGTCCCTGCGCCGGCGATCCCGAACTGGAGGACGCGGTGGAGCAGGTGCTGGCCGTGGTGGGCCAGGCTCTCAGGTCCTACGACCTCACCGAAGAGGATCGGGTCCATGCCGCCCGCACCCTGCGCAGCGCCTTCCACGGATTCAGCCACCTCGAGTCGGGCGACGGCCATCCGCTGCCCCATGATCCCGAGGAGACGTTCCGGCATCTCGTGGAGTTGCTGTGTGCCGGCATCGAGCGGCTGTCCCGCAACACCGGCGCTCGCGGCGCCGCCGCCTAGTGGTGCTCCTACTCAACCGCGGCGAGGTTGTGGTGTGACCCGGCTCGGGTTCCTGCTGGACAGCGACAGCTGCATCGGCTGTCATGCCTGCACGGTCGCGTGCAAGAGCGAGCACGACGTTCCCCTCGGCGTGAACCGCACCTGGGTCAAGTACATTGAGACCGGCACGTTCCCCAACGTCAACCGGCACTTCTCGGTGATGCGCTGCAACCACTGCGACGACGCGCCGTGCATCACCATCTGCCCCACCGGCGCGCTGTTCCGGGCCGCCAACGGGGTGGTCGACTTCGACGACAGCAACTGCATCGGCTGCAAGGGATGCATGAACGCCTGCCCCTACGACGCCATCTACATCAACCCCGCCACCAACACCGCCAACAAGTGCAACTTCTGCAACCACCGGATCGAGCAGGGCCTCGAGCCGAGCTGCGTGGTGGTGTGCCCCACCCATGCCATCAAGGTGGCCGACCTCGATGACCCGAACGATGAGACCACCAGGATCATCGCCCGCAGCGACACCGCGGTGCGGGCCCCCGAGCAGCAGACACTGCCCAAGGTGTACTACCGGGGCGCCGACCAGGCATCGCTGGATCCGCTGCGGACCGCCATCGCGTCCGACGGCATGATCTGGGCCGACACCACGCCGCAGCATCCGACCGCCCAGCCCGACGGCCACGGCGTGGTCGCCCGCACCGCCTACACCACCGCCCATCAGATGACCTGGAAGGCCAAGGTCTCGAGCTATCTCGTCACCAAGGCGGTCGCCGCCGGTGTTATGGCCGTGGCCGGCCTGCTGGCCCTGCTGGGTCACGGTGACTCGCAGGCCGCGGTGGGAGTCATGCCGCCGGTGGTCGCGGGGATCTTTCTTGCGATCACGGGCGGGCTGCTCGTCGGGGACCTGCGCCGGCCGGAGCGCTTCTACTACCTGCTCACCCGCGGCAACCGGCGGTCCTGGCTGGTCAAGGGCGCATGGGTGCTGGGCGCCTTCGCAGCAGTCTGCGCGGCCTGGTTCGTGGCCGGTGCGACAGGATCGGCCGGTGCTCTTGCCGGCTTGGCCGTCCCCGCCGTCCTGCTGGCCGCGGCCACCGCGGGCTACACCGCCTTCCTGTTCGGCCAGTGCGAGGGTCGGGACCTGTGGCAGACGCCGCTGTTGCTGCCGACGCTGCTGGCCCAGGCTGCGGTGGCCGGGGGCGCGGCCTACTCGCTTGCCGACCTCGCCATGGAGATCCCGGCCGTGCCCGCCGTTCGCTGGACGATGCTGGGCGGTCTCCTGGCTGCCGGGGTGCTCATCGGGGCCGAGGTCACGTCTCAGGGCACCAGTCACGTCGAAGCCGCGGTGACGGCCATGACCCGCGGCCGTTACGCCCGCCGCTTCTGGGCCGGCGGGATCGTGCTGGGCCTGCTCCTGCCCGCCGTCCTCACCGCAGCCGCTCTCGCCGCCGGCACCGGTCCGGCCCTGCCCGCTCTAGCCGGGTTGGCCGCGCTGGCGGGCATGTGGTTCTACGAGGACAGCTTCGTGCGGGCCGGCCAGTCCGTCCCGCTGTCGTAGAAGGAACCGTCGCCGTGGCCGAACTGCACAGCTATCCCCCGCACGAGACCTGGCACGACGCGGTGACCCTCGACGCCAAGGCGTGGCCCCGGCGGGTCGAGCACCATCACACGCTGGTGCCAACCACGTGCTTCAACTGCGAGGCGGCCTGCGGGCTCGTGTGCCATGTCAACCACGCCACCGGCCGCATCGACCGCGTCGAGGGCAACCCGCTGCATCCGGCCAGCCGCGGCCGCAACTGCGCCAAGGGACCGGCGACCCTCAACCAGATCGACGACCACGAGCGCATCCTGCACCCGCTGCGCCGGGCCGGGGAGCGGGGCGGGGGCCGGTGGGAGCGGGTCAGCTGGGCCGAGGCCCTCGACGACATCGGCGACCGCATCCGCACCGCCATCGCCGAGGGCCGCCGCAACGAGGTCATGTACCACGTGGGCCGTCCAGGCGAGGACGGTTACGCCGAGCGGGTGCTGCAGTGCTGGGGGGTGGACGGCCACAACAGCCACACCAACATCTGCAGCTCCAACGCCCGCATCGGCTACCAGAGCTGGATGGGCCACGACCGGCCGTCGTCGGACTTCGCCCACGCCGAGGTCATCTTCCTGATCTCGTCGCACCTCGAGGCGGGCCACTACTTCAACCCCCACGCCCAGCGCATCATCGAGGCCCAGGGCCGGGGCGCCATGGTGATCTGCGTCGATCCCCGGCTGTCCAACACCGGCGCCAAGGCCGACTTCTGGCTGCCGGCGTGGCCGGGCACCGAGCCGTTCCTGCTGCTGGCCATCGCCCGCTTGCTGCTGGCCGACGGCGCCTGGGAGCAGGACTTCGTGCGGCGCTGGACCAACTGGGAGACCTACCTGCGCGAGCGTCACCCCGACCGACCGATGGAGTTCGAGTCGGTGGGGCCGGCCCTGCTGGAGGACTACGCGGCCTACACGCCGGAGGAGGCCGAGCGGGTCTGCGGCGTGCCCGCGGCCCAGATCATCGAGATCGCAGGGATAATCGGCGCCCACCCGACGAAGTTCGCCTCCCACAACTGGCGGGCCGCGGGCGCGGGCAACCTGGGCGGCTGGCAGACGGCCCGCTGCCTGTTCTTCCTCAACGTGCTGACCGGCTCGGTCGGCACGGTGGGCGGCACCACCGGCAACGGCTGGAACAAGTACAAGGCGCCCCACCCGCCGGGGGCTCCGCCGGTCGAGCAGTGGAACGAGCTCAACTGGCCCCGCGAGTACCCGCTGGCCTACCACGAGATGTCGATCCTGCTGCCCCACCTCCTGCACGAGGGCCGGGGCCGCCTCGACGTGTACTTCAGCCGGGTGTACAACCCGGTGTGGACCAACCCCGACGGGTTCAGCTGGCTGGAGGCCCTCAAGGATCCCGGCAAGGTGGGGTGCCATGTGGCTCTCACGCCGACCTGGTCGGAGACGGCCGTCTTCGCCGACTACGTGCTGCCGATGGGGGTGGGCGCCGAGCGCCACGACGTGGCCAGCTTCGAGACCCACGCCGGCCGCTGGATCGGCTTCCGCCAGCCGGTGCTGCGCCGCTACGCCGAGATCCGGGGGGAGGACGTGGGCCACGCCTCCCGGACCCACGAGTTCAACCCGGGCGAGGTGTGGGAGGAGAACGAGTTCTGGATCGAGCTGTCGTGGCGCATCGACCCCGACGGCTCGATGGGCATCCGCCGCTGGTTCGAGAGCCCCGAGCACCCCGGAACGCCGATGTCGGTGGACGAGTACTACTCGACCATGTTCGAGGGCGTTCCCGGCCTGGCCGACGACGCGGCCGCCGCCGGCCAGACCCCCCTGGAGTTCATGCGGGACCGGGGCGCCTACGCGCTCGACGGCGACATGTATGTCCCCTACGAGCGAGAGGTGGACTTGGCTGCGCTGGAGGGTTGCGACATCGACTCCTCGGGCGTCTTCCGCCGCCCCGGGACGCCGGGCGCGTGGTCGGGCGCGCCCGAGGAGCTGGCCGGCCTCAAGCTGGCGGGCCTGGGTGACGGCTCCCCCGCGGTGGAGGTGGACGGCGCGCCCAGGGAGGGGTTCCCCACCCCGTCGCGCAAGCTCGAGCTGTACTCGCAGACCCTGGCCGACTGGGGCTGGTCCGAGTACGCCACCCCCACCTGGATCCCGTCGCACGTCCACTGGGAGGGGTTGGAGCTCGAGGCGGACGAGCGGATCCTGCTGCCCACGTTCCGCATCCCGACGCTGATCCACACCCGGTCGGCCAACAGCAAGTGGCTGTCGGAGTTGAGCCACCGCCACCCGCTGTGGATCCACCCGTCCGACGCCGAGGCGCTGGGCATTGAGGTCAACGGACTGGTGCGGGTCACCACCCGCATAGGCCACTTCGTGATCGGCGCCTGGCGCACCGAGGGGATACGCCCCGGCGTGGTGGCCGCGTCGCATCACATGGGCCGGTGGCGCCTCGACGCGAACGCCGGCGGCTCGTGGGCCGGCGGCGACGCCGACATCACCAGCACCGGATCGGTGTGGCGGCTGCGGCGCAGGGGCCGGCCCGAGCGGCACGCCAGCGACGATCCCGACACCGAGCGCATCTGGTGGAGCGACACCGGCGTGCATCAGAACCTCACGTTCTGCGTGCAGCCCGATCCGGTCTCGGGCATGCAGTGCTGGCACCAGCGCGTGCGGGTTGGCCCGGCCCAGCCGGGCGACACCTACGGCGACGTGGTGGTGGACACGGCCAAGGCCCGCGAGGCCTATCGCGAATGGCTGGCCATGACCCGTCCTGCACCCGGCCCCGGAGGCTTGCGCCGCCCCCTGTGGTACGCCCGCCCCCTCAAGCCCGCCCCCGCCGCCTACGCCCTGTAGCCCATTTGTTGCCGCCAGAGGCCGAGCGCCGCGAGGTCCCGGGGCCCGAGCAGCTCGTGAGCGCAGCGAACAGGAGCGGGGCCGCTGGGTACAGTGGCTCGCACCGAGCGGCGAGCTGCAACGGAGGTGCCGCTGATGAGCCTGAGCAACCCCACCGAGGGGGTCGACACTTCGAACGCCCCCTATGTGATCGTGTCGAGCGACACCCACGCCGGGCTTCAGTGCGAGGAGTACCGCCCCTACCTCGACTCTGCCCTGCACGACGAGTTCGACGTCTATGTGGCCGGGCGTCACGAGCACCGGCGGGTGCAGGAGGAGGTCAACGCCGAGTTCCTGGCCGAGTGGGAGGGCGAGAACGCCGAGGGGCTGCGCGGCGCCTACGACCCCGAGGTGCGCGACAAGGAGCTCGACGCCGACGGCATCGCGGGCGAGGTGATCTTCGCCGACGGCGACGCGGTGACCGGCCAGGAGTCGCCGCCGTTCGGCGCGGGCCTGGCCGCGGGCCAGATAACCGACCCCCGGCAGGCCTTCGGCGGGGCCCAGGCCCACAACCGCTGGCTGGTCGACTTCTGCGCCACCAACCCGCCCCGCCGGGCCGGGGTGGGCCTGGTGCCCATCACCCACGACGTGGACAAGTCGGTGGCCGAGATCGAGTGGCTGGCCGGCAAGCCGGGCATCAAGGGGGTCATGATCCCCACCCTGTGGCACGGCTTCCCGCCCTACGGGTCCGACCACTACGACCGGGTGTGGGCCGCCTGCGCCGAGACCGGCCTGGTGGTGCACACCCACTCGGGCGAGGCCGACTTCCCGTCCTACGGCGATAACGTCGCCCTGTACGTCTCGGAGGTGCCGTTCTGGACCCATCGGGCCCTGTGGCAGCTGCTGTTCTCAGGCAAGTTCGACAGGTTCGGTGGCCTGCGGTATGCGGTGGTGGAGTGCGGCTCCTACTGGATCGCCGACCTGCTGTGGAAGACCGACGTGAACTTCGGGGCCAGCAACAAGATCAAGAAGCTGGGCTCGCGCATGAAGGGCCTGATCTCGCGGCTGCCGTCGGAGTACTTCGGCACCAACGTGTTCATCGGGGCGTCCACGATGAGCAAGGAGGAGATCCGCCGCCGCCACGTAAACGGCATCGACGCGCTGATGTGGGGCACCGACTACCCCCACCCCGAGGGCTCGTGGCCCCACACGACCAGGCGCCTCGAGAGCGACTTCCGCGACGTGTCCATCGAGGACACCCGCCTGCTGCTCGGACTGAACGCGGTGGAGTGCTACGACCTCGACCTGCCGGCCCTCACCGAGATCGCGGCTCGGGTCGGCCCCACCCCCGAACGGCTCCACCAGGACCCCGGCCTGCGCACCCCATCGGACGCCAAGCGCACCGCCCGCTGGTGGATAGACGAGTACGGCTGCGAACTCCAGTACTGAGCACAAGAGGAGGAGGGCACGATCATCGTGCGGGATCGGTACCGCATGCGCCTGAAGCGGCATCGACCGCCGGCGGCTGTCGCCACATATCCGACGCAGGGCGCGCTCGGCTTCATGGAGCAGCCTGACGGCCAGCTCGTGCTGGCAGGGATGGAACAACTCCGCTTGATCTGCGGCTACGTGTGGGACGAGGATTCTGGCGAGATGGGACCGGCAGTGCTGTCCATGAGGCACGGCATCGAGAACGTCCTGTGGGTTCACGAGATGTCGAGCACGGAGGGGTCGGCGGCGCCGCTGCCCGGCCGGGAGGGACCGACCCCGGCCGTCGTGCGGTCTCGACTGGACGGCATGGTCGCTGAGGCGCGCCGCCGCCGCCAGTCGTGAGCCTCGGCGAAGCCTTGGTGACGCTTCGGCGCGCTCGGGGGATGACACAAGAGAGGCTGGCTGACTCGGCCGCCGTCACCCAGGCGGCGTTGTCGCGCTACGAGAACGACCTTCGAGACCCGAGTGAGGGAACCCTCGAATCGCTGGCAACTGCACTCGGCGTGACGCCGGAGTTCCTACAGGTGGCCAACAGAGCCCGGGGGGCATTCATGGTGGATGCCCACATGCGGCGCCGTCGTACGGCGAAGCCGACCGTCTGGCGCCGACTCGAGGCGCGCTTGAACGTGTACCGGATGCATGTCGGGCTCCTGATGAGAGAAGTGGAGATCGAGGCGGAGTTGGCCTTGCCGCTGTTCGACCCGCTGGAGTACTCGCCTGAGGATGCAGCACGACTCGTTCGGATGCAGTGGCGCATGCCGTCGGGGCCTGTGCGTGATCTGATCGGCTGGCTGGAATCGGCCGGGTGCGTGGTGATTGCCGAGGACTTCGGTTCGATGACTGGTGGGGGACGGGTGGACGGGCTGTCGCAATGGGTGGCTGACTGGCCGGTGATGCTCGTGAACAGCCGAGCGCCGACGGACCGCCTGCGGCTCACGCTGGCACACGAACTCGGTCATGTCTGCCTCCATGGTGACGAGCTGGGTGGCGACCCGGAGGAGGAGGCGAACGCCTTTGCGGCGGAATTTCTGATGCCGACTGATTCAATCCGTTCCGAATTGCGCAACCTCAGCATGGGCAGGCTTCGTGGGCTCAAGCGGCATTGGGGGGTGTCAATGCAGGCACTCATCGAGCGCGGCTATCGACTCGGGACGCTCTCAGCCCGTCAGCGCACCGGCCTGTACAAGACTCTCAGCGCCCGCGGCTGGCGTACCAACGAGCCCCTCAGCAACGAACTCTCCCCGGAGCGACCGCAACTGGCTGAGCGTCTCGGCGAGGCTCTGATGGCTCGAGGTCTCGGCGCGAACGAGGTGGCCACCATAGCCGGCGCAGTGCCCGGTCGCGATTATCCGTTCTTCTTGCCAGGGCCGCGGCTCTCAGCTGTTTGAATGAGCGGCACCGAGCCGGAGACCTCACGGGCGTTGTCGGGAGCTAGTGTCGCTGCTGTGAGCGCTGGCGGATATGAGCCGAGCCCTTGGAAGCCGACCGCCGACCACGTCGATCGGTATCTGGCCACCGACGGTGCCGACGGCTTCGAGTGGGAGGGCGCCGAGTGCGTGATCCTCACCACCGTGGGGCGCAAGACCGGCAGCCTGCGCCGCTCCCCGCTCATCCGCATCCGTGACGGTGAGCGCTACCTGCTGGTGGCCTCGATGGGCGGCGCCCCCCGGCATCCCAGCTGGTACCTCAACCTGGTCGACAGCCCCGATGTGACCATCCAGGACCGGGCCGAGACGCATCACCTGCGAGCCCGCACGGCCACGCCCGAGGAGAAGGCCGAACTCTGGCCCCTCGCGGTGAGTCAGTGGCCCGACTACGACGACTACCAGGCCCGCACCACCCGCGACCTCCCCCTCGTCATCTGCGAATAACTTCTCAATCGGTCCAGTATTGATACTTGAATTCGCTGATGAGAGGTTGGGCAGCGCCTACGATGCCGTGGCGATGACCGGAATCGGGCGCCGGCTGCGGCGCCGTCCGCCGAGGTACTCGGCCGCCGCGCTGGCCTGGCGGGGCCTGCGGGGCGACTACTGGCCTCGCATCTGGCGCGACACCGAGTTGAAGCGCTCCTACGACGCGGTGGTGATCGGCGGGGGCGTGCACGGCCTGGCCACCGCCTACTACCTGGCCCGCAATCACGGCATCACCGACGTGGCCGTCGTGGACAAGGCCTATCTGGGCAGCGGCGCCTCGGGCCGCAACACCGCCATCGTTCGGGCCAACTACCTGACTCCTGAGGGCGTGGCCTTCTATGACCGGTCGCTGAAGCTCTACAACTCCATGGCGCTCGACCTGAACATCAATGTGATGATGAGCGAGCGCGGCCATCTCACCCTGGCCCACAACGACAGCTCCCTGCGCACCATGAACTGGCGGGCCGAGGTCAACAAGCTCCAGGGCGTCGACTCCTGTGTGATCGGCCCCGACGAGATCTCCAAGATCGCTCCCAGCCTCGACACCTCCTCCCATCCCCGCTACCCGATCCTGGGCGCCCTCTACCACCCGCCGGGCGGGATCGTCCGCCACGACGCGGTGGTCTGGGGCTACGCCCGTGCCGCCGACCACATGGGCGTCGAGATGCACCAGAAGACCGAGGTCCTCGACATCCTCTGCGAGGGCGGCGACGGCCCCGACGGCAAGGGCCCCGGCGGCAAGGTCGTCGGGGTCCGCACCAGCCGGGGCGACATCTCCACCCCGGTAGTGGTCAACTGCACTGCCGGCTGGGCCGGCCTCATCTCGGCCATGGCCGGCGTGCGCCTGCCCATCACCACCCACCCGCTTCAGGCCGCGGTCACCGAGCCGGTCAAGGTGTTCCTGCCCACCGTGGTGGTGTCGGGCTCGCTGCACGTCTACATCAGCCAGACCGACCGGGGCGAGCTCGTCTTCGGCGCCGCCGTCGATGCGGTGGCCACCTACTCGATCCGCGGTTCGCTGGAATTCACCGAGGAGTTGGCCGGCCACGTGCTCGAGCTCATGCCCGGCATCTCCCGGATGAGGCTGCTGCGCCAGTGGTCGGGCCTGTGCGACATGACCCCCGACTACTCGCCGGTGATGGGCTTCACCCCGGTGGACGGCTTCCTGGTGGATGTGGGCTGGGGCACCTACGGCTTCAAGGCCGCCCCGGTCTCCGGCGAGCAGATGGCCGAGGCCGTCGCCACCGGCCGGACCCCGGAACTGATCGCACCCTTCGCCCTCAGCCGCTTCGAAGCGGGAGAGTTGGTGGGCGAGAAGGGCGCGGCGGCGGTGGGGCACTGATGGGCGCGCCAGTCTCCCAGTCGGCGGTGGGGCACTGATGCTGCTGGTGCCCTGTCCGAACTGCGGGCCGCGCAATTCTGCGGATCTGCGGTATGGAGGCGAGTCCCACGCTCGCCCCGATCCCGCCACTGCGACCCCCCAGCAGTGGCGGAGCTATCTCTACCTGCGCGACAACCCGGCCGGCTGGCTCCGGGAGACCTGGTACTGCCGGTCCGGCTGTCGCCGCTGGTTCACCCTCGAGCGCAACACGGCCACCAACGAGTTCCGCCAACCCCCGATCCCCGGCGACAAGCGAGGCGGCAAGGCATGACGGGCTCAGCCGATCGACCGGGGGCCAAGGCATGACCATGAGCCGCCTTGCCGCCCAGCCCACCGAGGTGATCGACCGGTCCACGAAGCTGCGCTTCCGCTGGAACGGCAAGCGGTTCGACGGTTTCGAGGGCGACACCATCGCCTCGGCGCTGGCCGCAGCGGGGGAGCACGTCTTCTCGCGCTCGATGAAGTACCACCGGCCCCGCGGCATCCTCACCGCCGACTACTGGGACCCCAACCTGATGGTGCAGGTGGGCGACGACCCCAACGTGCGGGCCGGCCACCGTCTGCTGGAAGCCGGCATGGACGTGCGGGCCCAGAACGTGTGGCCGTCGCTGCAACGCGACATCAAGGCAGCCAACGGCCTGGTCGGCCGCTTCCTGACAGCCGGCTTCTACTACAAGACGTTCATGCGCCCCGCGTGGCTGTGGCCCACCTACGAGCGGGTGCTGTCGACGTTCGCGCCGGGCGGGAAGATCGACCTGGACACCCCCCACCGCTACCACGACAAGCGCTACATGCATCCCGACGTGGTGGTGGCCGGGGCCGGTCCCGCCGGGATCGAGGCCGCCCTGGCCGCGGCTGCCGCCGGCGCCCGGGTGCTGCTCGTGGAGCACGAGCACACGGTGGGCGGCCATCTGCGCTACGGCAGCAGCGACCCGGCCCGCGCCGCCCTGGCCGAGCTGCGGGCCGCTCTCGACGCCTCCGATGTGGAGGTTCTCACCGACTCCACCGTCACGGGCCGCTACGAGGACAACTGGCTCGGGATCGTCCAGCGCAACCACCCGATCGCGGTCGAACGGCTCATCAAGGCCCGGGCCAAGATGCTGGTGGCCGCGCCCGGGCTCATCGAGAGGCCCTACGTGTTCTCGGGCAACGACCGCCCCGGCGTGATCACCTCGGGAGCGGCCCGGCGCCTGATCAACCTGTGGGGGGTCAAGCCCGGCGAGCGGGCGGTGGTGTTCACCGCCAACTCCGACGGCGACGCCGCCGCCGCAGACCTCGACCGGGCCGGGGTCGAGGTCGCCGCGGTCATCGACGGCCGCGAAGGCAAACGTGTCAGCTCGGCCCAGGGCTCGTCGAGAGCACTGGAAGCCGTGGCGGCCGGCGGGAACCGCATCGAGGCCGACCTGCTCGTGGTGGCTGCGGGCTGGACGGCACCCACTTCGCTGCTCAACATGGCCGGCGACCGGCCGGTCCACGATCCGGTTGCAGCCCGCTTCTTCGGTTCGGATCCTCCCGGCAACGTCCTGGCCACCGGCGGGCTGGCTGGCGACGGCACCATCGACGAGCTGCGGGCCCACGGCGCGGCCACCGGACGGCTGGCTGCGCAGCGAGCCGCCTCGGTGGCTCATCGCCTGCAGGCACTGACGGCCCGGGCCCGGCCGGTCGAAGGCGACGAACCCGCCTGGGCGCCCGACGAGCGCACTCCGCTGGGCCGCGACCCTCATCCCGAGCTGTACCGGTCGGACACACACGGCATGGTCGACTTCTCCGAGGACGTCGGCTCCAAGGATCTTGTGGCCGCGGCCCGGGAGGGCTACGACTCGGTGGAGCTGGCGAAGCGCTACACCACCGCCACCATGGGGCCCTCGCAGGGCAAGCTCGAGACGGTCAACACTGTGGCCGCCATCGCCGAGGCTCGGGGCGAGACCATCGCCCGGGTGGGCACCACCGTGTGGCGCCCGCCCTACGCCCCGCTCACGCTGGGAGCGCTGGCCGGGCGGGTGTTCGAGCCGGTGAGGGTGTCGTCGATCCATCCGTGGCACGAGGCCAACGGCGTGAGCACGATCCTCGCCGGCCAGTGGATCCGCCCCGACCACTACGGCGACCCGGCCGCGGAGGTGCGCAATGTGCGCACCAACGTCGGGCTGATCGACGTCACGCCGCTGGGCAAGCTCGACCTGCGCGGCCCCGACATCCCGAAGCTGCTCAACCTGCTCTACACCAACAAGTGGTCGAAACTGCCGGTGGGCAAGGTGCGCTACGGGATGATGTGCGCCGAGGACGGTGTGGTGCTCGACGACGGCGTCACCGGCCGCCTGGGATCCGAGCACTACCTGATGACCACCACCAGCTCGGGGGCGGGCGGCGTCTGGGAGTGGGTCGAGAACTGGCTGCAGACCGAGCGCCCCGACTGGCAGGTGTACGTCACCCCGGTGACCACCGCCTACGTCAGCATCAACGTGGCCGGCCCCAAGGCAAGGGAGCTGGTCGGGCGGGTGACCGAGGGCGTGGACCTGTCACCCGAGGCCTTCCCCTATATGGAGGTCCGGCTGGCCGCCGTCGCAGGCGTGGCCGGCTGCTTCATGTGGCGCATCGGCTTCACCGGCGAGCTGTCCTTCGAGATCCACGCCCCCGCCGGTCACGGCCTCCACGTCTGGGAGGCGCTCATGGACGCCGGCCAGGACCTCGGCGTCGGGCCCTTCGGGCTGGAGGGTCAGCGCATCATGCGCCTAGAGAAGGGCCACTTCATCGTGGGCCAGGACACCGACGGCCTCACTCTGGGCCCGAGCACCGGCCTGAGCCCGCTCATCAAGCTCGACAAGGACGACTTCGCGGGAATGCCGGAGCTGGCCTGGGCCGCAGACCGCCAGCTGCCCATGATCGTGGCCATCCAGCCCGACGATCCCAACGTGGTGCCCGACGAGGCCAGCCAGATCGTGCGGGGCGACACCAACGAGATCCTGGGCCGCATCACCTCGGCCCGGATGTCGCCCACCTTGGGACGGTCGATCTGTCTGGGCCAGGTGGAGCCCGAGCTGGCCGTCGGCGGCACCAAGGTGACCGTGCTGCTGACCTCCGGCGAGCGCATCGGCGCCACCGTGATGGACCACCACGCCCATTTCGATCCGGCGGGGGAGCGCCTCCGTGGCTGAATCACCTGCCTTCGAGAGCCCGGTGGTGCAGAGCTACGAGTTCTCCTCTGGTGGCCCCCTCATGCTCACCGACGCCAGCCCCACCACCAAGTGGTTGATTCGGACCGAGACCGGCGGTGTGGCCGCCGACCGGATGAGCACACCGTTCGGTTCGTCCAGCCTCGCAGCGGGCGGGGCGCTCGTACTGGGTTCGAGGCCCGGCGAGTGGATCGTCCTGGGAGCCGCCGGCGCGGTCGCCGATGTTGTGGATGGCCTTGACGGGCTGGAATCGGCAGAATTCGTGACCGCCCTGGACTGGACCCATGGGCGGGCCCTGTTCCGGGTCACAGGGTCGGATGCGCCCCGGATGCTCGAGAAGGTCTGCAGCCTCGACTGGTCCGACGCGATGACGCCGGACGGCGCGGTGGCCTCCGCGTCATTGGCCAAGGTCACCTGCGACATCGCTCGCAATGATGTCGACGGATTGCCGTCCTACCTGATCTTCTGCGACCGCTCCTTCGGTCAATACCTCTTCGACGCGCTCATCGACGCGGGCGAGGAGTTCGGCCTGTCTGTCGGACCCGCCAGTCCATAGCTGGCCCGCCCAAGAGGCTCGCGTCCGCAGAAAGAAGCCAAGCGCGGCGAGACCGCCTATCCTCATGTCGCCGGGGCTCGCCGCTCCGGCGTCGTCCGGTCCGTCCCCCACCGCCGATGGAGACGCTAAGTGGTCGAGGTACCTGAGTATCTGCTCGAACGCTCGCGTCAGCGACGGGCCGAGCTGACCGGCACCGAACCCTCAGACGCCGGCGACGCCGCGCCCGCCGGCGAAGCCCCGCCGGCCGCGGCTGTTGCGGCGGCCGTACCCGTCCCGGCTGCTCCCGCTCCCATTCCTGAGGCCGCCCCGGTGCCTCCCCCCGAGCCGGACCCGGCCTACGTGCAGGCCGCCCGCGCCCGCAAGCGGATGCCCTACTGGGCCGCGTCGGTGATGGTGTTCCTGCCCGTCTGGGCCATCTTCTACGTGGGAATGCTGGAGCCCCCCGACTCCGAGGAGCTGGTGCTGGCCGACAACGGCGCTGTCGTGTACAGCACGTGTGCCTCGTGCCACGGCGCCGACGGCTCGGGCACGGCCACGGGCCGCCAGCTCAACGACGGCGAGCTGCTGCTCACCTTCGGCCCGGCGCCCGGTTTCGACGGTCTGGCCCACCACCTGTCCTGGGTGTATCTGGGCACGGCCGACACCAAGCGCCTGGGGCTCGACTTCTACGGCAACCCGGACCGTCCCGGCGGCCAGCGCGAGGTGGACAGCTTTGCCAGCGGCATGAGCGGCTTCTCCAATCTGAGCCTCGAGGACCTGGCCTCGGTGGTGTACTACGAGCGGGTCGTCCACGGCGGCCTCGACGCTGATACGGCCGCGCTCGAGGAGGAGATGCTGCTCGCACTGATGGCCGATGCCCCAACCTTCGAAACCGGCTCGCCCGACGAGATCAGCGCCCTGCTAACTGAGTCCGCTGTGGGTCACGGCATCGATCTCGCCGCCGGCGAGTAGCCGGCCGGGCCACCGGAGGCCCATCCAAGTGACCTCCATGGATATCACGGCCACCTCCGAATGGGCCGCGCTGGCCCGGCACGCCCGTGAGTTGCAAGCCGCCGGTGTGGATCTCGCTGGGCTGTTCGAGACCGACCCGGACCGGCCCGGGCGCTGCACCTCGACGGCGGGCGAGCTGGTGATCGACTGGTCCCGGCATCTGGCGACCGATGAAACTGTCGAGTTGCTGCTGGCCCTGGCCGAGCGGGCCGGTGTGGCGGCGCGGATCGAGGCGATGCTGGCCGGCGAGCCGGTCAACGTCACGGACGGCCGGGCAGTTCTGCACACCGCCCTGAGGACTCCGGCCGGCGAGGCTGTCGTGACCGGAGGGGTCGACGTGGCGCCCGCCATCGCCGCCGAGCGTGAACGGATGGGGGCTTTCGTTCGGGCCCTGTGCTCCGGCGAGAGGCGAGGGGCTACGGATCTGCCGATCCGCACGGTGGTGAATATCGGGATCGGCGGCTCGCAGCTGGGGCCGGCCATGGCCCACGAGGCCCTGGCCGCGTTCCGCTCGGGTGATCTTGAGTGCCGGTTCGTGTCCAACGTCGACCCGGCCGCACTGGCTGCGGGCCTGGACGGCCTCGACCCGGCCGAGACGCTGTTCATCGTGGTGTCGAAGGGTTTCGCCACCGCCGAGACGCTGGCCAATGCCCGCGCCGCTCGGGACTGGGCCGCGCCGGTGCTCGGCTTCGAGGCCGCGGGCCGGCACTTCGTGGCGGTGACCGCGAATCGCAGACGTGCGGTCGAGTTCGGCATCGAGCCCTACGACGTGTTCGCGACGTGGGACTGGGTCGGCGGACGCTTCTCGATGGGGTCGGCCGCGGGTCTGGCCGTGATGGCCGCCGTCGGCGAGGAGAACTTCGCGGCGATGCTGGCCGGGATGCGCACCATCGACGAGCACGTGGCTGCGGGGCCGGCGGCCAGCGTCCCCACGCTGCTGGGCCTGCTGTCGGTGTGGTACCGCGACTTCTGGGGCATCCAGACGCGGGCGGTTGTGCCGTACTCGCAGCGGCTGCGCCTGTTCGGTGTGTGGCTGCAGCAGGTGATCATGGAGTCCAACGGCAAGCGGGTCCGTCTCGACGGCAGCCCGGTGGGCTGCGACACCGCCGAGATCGTGTGGGGAGGCCCGGGAACCGACAGCCAGCACTCCTTCCACCAGCTGCTGCACCAGGGCACCACGGTCGTGCCCGCCGATTTCATCGTGCTGGCCCGTCCCGACGCGGATGTTGTTGGCGTTGCCGGGGCCGCCGAGCGTCACGAGGCCCTGGTGGCCAACTGCTTCGCCCAGGCTGCCGCGCTGGCTTTCGGCTCCCCGACGGCGGAGGGCGACCCCCATCGCGAGCTGCCCGGCAATCGCCCGTCCACGGTGATCCTGGCTCCGGCCCTGACCCCGTCGGTGCTCGGTCAACTGGTAGCCCTATACGAGCATCAGACGGCGGTGCAGGGCGCCGTCTGGGGCATCAACAGCTTCGACCAGTTCGGCGTCGAGCTCGGCAAGACCCTGGCCGACGGGATAGCCGCCGACCTGCAGGCCGGCACCGCCCCAGCCGACACCGGCCACGACCCGTCCACCAAGTCCCTGCTCGCCCACTACCGCCGCCTGCGGGAGCTCTAGCCGCCCGCTCCACATGCCGTCGATCCAGAGGGACTTGTTCCGTTCCAGATCTCCGGAATCTCAGCCAGGCGTCTTCTAGGCCAGAGTTGGTCGGTTCGGAGGGCCTCGTGCAGGCTGTCCATGGGCCAGACGTCGATGCCGTCCTCGGTCCTGAAGACGCGCCGTCCTCGGTGGACGAGGATGCGTCGGGCCAGGCCGGGCAGATCGGCCACGGCCCGCAGCCCCTTGAGCATGGCGGTGCTGTACCGGGTGTTCGCCTTGACCTCGATGGCGAGGTGCTCGCCGTCGCGGGTGAGGACGAAGTCGACCTCAGCCGCGGACTCGGCGGCGGCCCAGTAGCCGATGTCGTCGTAGATGCGCTGGTGCTCGTTGTGGGCTCGTAGCAGGCCCAGCACCCAGCCTTCGAGCAGGGCGCCGCGCTCCTCGGCGGCCACCGGCCCCAGCTGACGCTTGACCGCCCGCACGAGGCCGGGATCGGCCCAGTACAGCTTGGGGCGGCGCCTCTCCCGCACACGCAGCCGTGCCTCGAAGGCCGGCAGTTGCATGGCCAACAGGGTGTCGTCGAGGATCTCGAGGTAGCCGTTGACGGTCGTGCGGGCGATGCCGGCGTCGCGTGCGACTGAGGCGGCGTTCACCGTCTGGCCGTGCATCACCGCGGCGACCGGCAGGAACCTCACGAAGCCCGACAGGTTGCGGACCGCAGCCTCGGCCCGGATCTCCTCGCGCAGGTACAGATGGGTGTAGCTCTGGAGAACCTCTCGGCGGTCGGGCGCGGTCCATATCAGTGGGATGGTGCCGTATTGGAGGGCGTCGTCGAGGCTGAAGTCTTCGCCGAGCTCGGCCGCCGTCAGCGGGTGCATGGCCTTGCGCAGGGCGCGGCCGGCGAGCAGGTTGGTGCCGGCGGTCTTGAGCTTGCGGGCGCTGGATCCCAGCAGGGCGAAACGCACGCCTCGTTCCTCGATCATCCGGTGCGCCTCGTTGAGCAGGCTGGGGATGCGCTGCACTTCGTCCACGACGACCCACTCGTCCGGTCTCACCCCCGACAGCAGTTGCCGGAACAGCGACGGGTCGGCGAGCAGGTCCGTGAAGAGCGCCTCGTCGAGCAGGTCCAGGCGCAGCGCGTCTGGCAGGGCCTGACGGGCCCAAGTGCTCTTGCCGACACCCCTCACGCCGAGCAGGAAGAAACTCTGCTCCGGCACCTGTGCCAGCCTTGTGTAAGTCAT
>JAPPLH010000157.1:2723-11139 GCA_028819505.1 Acidimicrobiaceae bacterium | reverse complement strand
ACTCATGTGGTCCTAGCAGCCGTTGACGGGTTGGGCAGTGCTCGCCGCGGGCGCCTTGGTCGCATCGCTGCTCGCGGTCGTTGCGAGCCCCGTTGGCGCGCAGGACCCATACAGCGACAAGGCTGACAACTCCACCAAGCTGTCGGCGTGCGTTGGCCCCGCTGTCGAGGACCAGATGTTCACCGACGTGTCCGATGCGCACTACTTCAAGGACGCCATCAACTGTGTCGCCTACTACGGGATCACCAACGGCACCGACGACGACAACTCGGTGTACTCGCCGAACCGGCATGTGACCCGGGCCGAGATGGCGGTGTTCATCGCCCGCGCCGCCAAGGTGGCCGGCGTTGATCTCGGCGACGCCATGGACGAGGGCTTCACCGACATCGGCGACGTTTGGGCCGAGGCCCAGGACGCCATCAACCGGCTCGCCTCCAAGGACATGATCGCCGCGGGCGGCGCCTTCAGGCCCGGCGACGACATCACCCGGGCCGAGATGGCTTCGTTCCTGATCGGTCTGCTCGTCAAGGCATCGCCGACCGTGTCAACCAACAGCTCCACTGGCGCGCTCCAGTTGGCGGGCGCGACGCCTGGCTCGGTCACAACGTCGTCCGACTGGAACTACTTCGAGGACGCGCGCTCCGCTGTGCCTGCCGCCAACGACGCTCAGATCTCGGCGCTGTATGAGCTGGGCATCGCCAAGGGCCGCAGCGCGGCTGCGGTGCAGGACGACACCAAGGCGCCGCTGGACTTCAACTACGAGCCGCGCACCACCGTCAACCGCGGCGAGATGGCTGCGTTCATCACTAGGGCTCTGGCTCACACCTCGGCGCGGCCCGCGGGCCTCTCCGCGCAGTACGACAGCACCAGTGACCAGATAGTGGTATCGGCACGCGACGCCGACTTCCAGCCGAGGCACTCCGTGGTGGTGGACATGTTCCGTATCGAGACCGCCGACGCCGACTTGGCGATGAACGCCAACGGGACCTGCTCCACCGAGGTCGCAAATATCGTAGGCACCTACGAATGCGAGATCGACAACACCGATGAAGAGACCGACAACGGCGGCGACATCAAAGAGCAGCTGGATGTGGATGAGGACACCACCGTGTGGGTCTGGACCGGGGATCACGAGGACACCTTCGGCAGCGATACCGAGCGGTTCCGCCTCGACATCCCCCAGGACGCGGCGGCGGCCAAGCCGGCGGCCCGAGCGCATGTCGGCACCGATTTCGCCGGCTCCAAGGTGCATTTGGGCTCCACGGTCGTGTACACCGTGCAACTCCAGTCCGGGCCGGGTGAGGCGACCTCTGTCGGCGTCGACGGCGAGAAGCCGGCCAAGTACGACGTTCGCTTGTCGACCTTCGCGCTGCGGGACAGCGACTCCACCACTGAGGGCTTCCAGAGCGAACGCGCCGGAACCACGGCGATCGAGGTGACCACCACGACCCACACCACCGACCCGGACGGCAAGGTGGAGATCTCGGTCTCAGCGCCCGCCGACCCGGCTCCGTCTGACAAGCACGACAAGTTCCAGGTGGATATCCTGATCGCCCCCGGCGACAACGCTCCGTCCGGTGGCCTCTTCATTGGCGATGCCACCACCGTGACGGCCCCGGTCACCGGGTTCGTGACGGTGCGCAGCGGCTTTGCGCCCGCCGACCCCAATCCGGGTGCGCTGACGTTCAGCACCGAGCGCAGCACCAGAGCCACGACGGGCGTCGTCACGGTCAAGTCGGCGGACGACTATGTGGCGGCCTCGACCCGCGGGGCGACCAACAGGGCGACGGTGACGGTGACCGACCAGTACGGCGACCCGATCAGCAGCGCTAGCGTCATGCTCACAAGCAGCCTGGCCGAGGTCGAATTCCCCCGCCCGACGAGGCTCACCGTCGGCGACGGCTCACGCACCTTCCGCTACGAGAGGAGCAGCGCCACCGCAGTGACCGAGACTCTCACAGCCACATGGGATCCCGACGGCGACGGAGATGCAGTCGCCATCACCGGTACCGCAACGGTCGAATGGGCTGCCCTTGGCACGACAGTGACGACCGGTGTGACGATTCAGGAGTTCGACAAGGATACGAACACGATCTTCGCCGGCGACGCCGGCAGCACGGTCGTGTTCACCTACGACTCCAACGACCGGTTCAACGTCGGGCCTGACGGAGCCGAGGCCGCCTCCACCTACGCCGGGTTCGAGAAAGCTCTGGCCAAGGAACTGACCCTCAACACGGTCATCTCTGGTTCTACTGCTAGGACGGTCAACACCTTCACGCTGACCACCGGCAGCTGACCCAACCCATCCCGAGGGAGGCCCCGGCGTTTGCCGGGGCCTCCCTGCGTCTGACCGGGCGTTGGGGGCGTGTTATCCACAGCCGCTAGAGATCTAGACAGGGATGGCCCGCGATGCTCCAGCTGATGAAGAGGCGGCGCTCTGGCTTGGCGGTGCTCGTTGTGGGTGCTCTGGTCGCGTCGGTCCTGGCCGCGGGGGCCGGTCCGGCTGTGGCGGTGACCGACAGGGCCGACCACACGACTCGGCTGTCGGCGTGTGTGGGCGCCGCCTCGGCGGATCACATGTTCGTCGACGTGTCCCAGGGTCATGTGTTCCGTGATGCGATCAACTGCGTCGCTTACTACGGGATCACGCAGGGCACCGGTGACGGCTCCGCGTACTCTCCGGGCCAGGAGGTGACCCGGGCTGAGATGGCGGTGTTCATCGCCCGGGCCGCCGAGGCTGCCGGCGTCGATCTGGGCGCCGCCGGCGGCGCCAGATTCAACGACGTCGGCGGCACTTGGCAGGAGGCCCAGGACGCGATCAACCGGCTCGCCTCAAGCGGGGTGATCCCCTCGGGCGGCGCTTTCAGGCCCGGCGACGACATCACCCGGGCGGAGATGGCGACGTTCTTGGTCGGGTTGCTGGTGGAGGCGGCGCCGGACGTGAGGAGGGACTCCGCCGGGCTGGTCCTGCTGGGCGACGTCGGGTCCGTGTCGGTGGCCGATGACCGGTTCCCCGACACGGATGATCCTGAGATTGCTGCGATCTACGAGCTGGGCGTGGCCACGGGCGCGAGCGCGGCTGAGGCGCGGGATCGCACCAAGCCGCCGCTGGACTACAACTACGAGCCCGACGGCACCGTCGACCGCGGCGAGATGGCTGCGTTCATCACCCGGGCGCTGGCGCACACCTCCGTGCGCCCCGCGGGCGTCTCCGCGCAGTTCGACGGCGCCGACGTGATCGTGTCGGTGCGCGACGACAAGTACCAGCCCGTTCCCCGGGCCGCCGTCGATGTGTTCTGGACGACGACGGACCGAGCGGACGGTGCCCTGATGGCCGACGGGACTTGCAGCCGCACAGAAGTCACCCGGGCCGGTCTCTCCTCGTTTGCGTGCGAGATCGACGACACCGATCCGGTCACCGGAAGCGACGGCGACGCGACGGTGGAGGTCGTCGGCCTGCGCCGCGTTCCGGCGGGCGGCGCCGCGGTGTGGGCCTGGACCGGCTCAGACGGCGACACCGTCGTAGCCGGCACCGACCCGTACCGCTTCGGCGTGGCTGAGGGAGACGACGTCGGGTTCGCGTCCGAGACGCTGGTCACGACGTCGTTCATCGCCCGCAGGGCCCGCATCGGCGGCTCGGTCCTCTACACGATGCAGCTGCGCGACATCGTCGGCGAGGTCTCCGCCGGCGTCAACGGCACAGACCCGGCGCGCTGGAGCCTGTCCGTGCAGACGCAGGGCGTGACCGACCCCGAGGTGCGGACGCTGATGTCCGGCGGCGCCGGAACGGTCACCTTCACGATCGGCCTGCCCGCCCGGCCCGCCGGCGCCAGCGGCGATGTCACAGTCACGTACACGCTGACCCCTGAAGACAACGCGCCGACCGCCATCGTCTTCGCCGACGGCCAGGGGGCGGCCTCCGGCAGGCTGATCTTCAGCGACGAGCCCCCCAGCATTACTGGGAACAACGCAACGGTCTTCATCGAGACCCGCGCCTACGTGCACGTGGCGGACGGCTTCGCATCCAACAGCGCGACCGTCACCGTTCTCGACCAGTACGGGGACCCCTACCCGGGCACCAAAGTTCAGCTCGCAACCAGCGGCGTGTCATTGGGGACTGTCAGACTCGACACAACGGCGGTCGCTGTGGACGGCCGCGGCTCTCATCGGTTCGCCTACCAGTACCGCGGGCAGGGCGGCGAGACCGAGACCCTGAGCGTCTCCCATGGTGAGGACAGCGTCAGCTCGTCGGGCGTTGCCGCCACGGTGTACTGGGCCGCCGACGCCGGACCGGCCGCCAGCGGGCCGGTGCTGGCAGGCGACGTGCGCCGCAGACAGGTCGTGGCCGACGACGGCGACGGCCCGGTGCTGCTGGCCTACGACGACAACGACCGGTTCAACCTGAACGGCTCGCCCGCCACGATCGCCGTCTTCGAGTCCGAACTCGCCGAGGCGCTCAGACTCGGCGGCCCGAGTCGGCAGTTGGCCTGGAGCAACTACCGGCCCGGCAGCGACGGGCGCGTCACCGAGTACTCCCTGAGCTGAGCGCGAGCTGACCTGAACACGCGCACCGGCGCATTCGCTCTCCGACCGCGGACTCTTATTCGCACATGTGCTGACACGTCGGTGAAGCCCCAGTCCGTCAGGGCCTCGCCGAGGGAGGCGGTCACCGGGCTCTTCTCGTCGGGCGTGTCGGTGGTGGCGGTGGCGGTGGTCGCGCCGGCGGCGAGCAGTGACGCCACCACCGCACCGGCGGCCAGAACGGCCCATCCCTTGCGAGGCATGCTGAGTCGCGGCGGCATCGGCATTCTCTCCACTCGACGCTAGGCAATCCAAGCCTAAGCGACACCGCGTCCGCGACACGGAATGCCCCGTCGAGGGCTCACTCAAGACTGGCTTCTGCCCGAGCCGTTGACCCCGGACTTCGCTTTCGCGCTAGCTGGCTTCACACGGCCGGTCGGCCGCTCCAGCCCGGAAGGCGCTCAGTCCCGCTTCTCTGTCAGGATGATGCCCCAAGAGAAGTTGTACTTGGTCGTCCGGTCAGGGTCGCTGTCGTCGTCGCCCGAGGGCTTGGATGGGGTGGTGATGGTGTTGTCGGCCATGTAGGCGCTGACCCTGATTTGGCCGCTCGTGGGCAGGCGTCCGGGCACGTTCGCGACCTCGACATCCTCTGTCCCTGACGCGGGTACTTGCTGGAACAGCGCATTTGCGGCCGGCAGGGTGTCACTCTCCGTGTCACTCTCCAGCTTCAGGGTGTCGACCGCGTAGGTCTTCCACGCGCCGCCCGACTCCCGGTACTCGACTTGGATCAGTGTCACCGGCTCGGCGTCGGTGTCGTCGTCCTGATTGTGGTCGGCTGCTGCCTTGGCGGCCTCCAGCGTGAACACGGCTTCGTATACGCCTGCCGGGAGGTTGAACGAGCGGGCGGTGGTGGCCTGCGTGCCTCTGGTGGTGAACTTCCGCAGCGGCACCGTCGTGGGTGTCGGCTCGTTCCCGAACCCGGCGTTCGGGTCGAAGGTCGTGCCCGGCGTTTGGACAACCCGGCCCTCCAGCGCTCGGACCCGATTTTCTAGAGGGCCGATCACGTTGTTGTTGTAGCGGTGGAGGAACGTCACCGACTCGGCTCTGTTCACTGTCCTCTCGGGGCAGAAGTACGTGCCGTCTCGACATCCCACAGTGATCCCGTTCTGAACGGCCCACTGCACCGAGTCGCGGGCGTAATGGTTGTCAGGTATGTCACGGAACGTGCCGATCCCCTGTGCCAGGGCCACGGGCTGCCGCGGTCAACGCAATGGCAGCGGCGGCCACCACAACGGCCAGTCGAGAGGCGCGCCGCTGCCACACACGCCGTAGGCGTCCATCTCGCCCGCGGCGACCGCCCTCATGGCCGTCCGAGCTGTGCGCCTCGGGCTCGCCGGAGGAAGGTGTCGTGGTCATGGCCATTGTCCTCTCCTGTCCTCTCCTTATGTAAGGCTAGCTTGCGGGCGCGCCGGACCACTACAACCGCACCGCTGCGAGACGTCGCCCTAGCGGATCACGCGGGGCGCGGTCAGCTCAGGTCAATCTCCGTGACGAACTGGGTGCTGGCGGGCCTGTAGTTGCTCCAAGACAGGCTCAGGCTCGGGGTGGCGCGTCTGAGATCCTTGGCGAGTTCGGCCTCGAAGTCGGCCATCGACGCAGGGGCGCCCCGCAGCCTGAACCGGTCGTTGCGGTCGTAGGCCAGCAGCACGGGGCCGCCGTCGTCGACCACGATCTGTCCGCGGCGGACGTCGCCGGACAGCACGGTCTTGTCGTCGCCGGTGGGTGCGGCGTCGACGGTCCAGTACACGATCTTGGTCGCGCTCCTGCTGGTGCCGGTCCCGCTGGCGTCGGCGGTCAAGGTCTGCGTCACGCGGCCTGTGCCGCTGTAGCGATAGGAGAACTGGCGCGAGCCGTCGCTGTCGGCTGGGTCTGTTCTGTCGAGTGTGACGCCCGCGCCGCTGCTTCGGAGCCTGACCTGGGTGTCGGGGAAGGGCGAGCCGTACTGGTCGAGCGCGGTGACGGTCACGCGGTTGGTTATGTCTTCGCGGCCCGACACGTGGATGTAGTCGGGCGTGTCGATGGTGACGGCGGCGATGCGGGGGTCTTCGTCGCTGAAGATCAGCGTGGTGGTTGTGGCCCGTATCCCGTCGGCGTCGACGGTGGCGAGACCGGGCGGCGCGTTGCGGGCCGGGATCAGCGTGAAGGTGACGGTGAACTCGTCGCCGCTGACAGCGGGGTTGGGATCGTCGAAGCTGCCCGCGAAGGGGACTGTGAAGACGGCCCTTCCGGCCGAGTCCGACACGACCGTCTCGTCATCGGGCGGTTCGGGGGCGTCGCTGTGGCCGGTCACGTTCACTGAGAGGGTCCATTGAGCCGGTTCGACGCCGTCGACGCCGCGGTGCACGTTGCCGATGGGGTCGGTGAGTTGCAGCGAGTAGGCGACCGCACGACCGAAGGGCACCTTTGGGGCGTCGAAGCTGGTGGTGACGACCGTGGTGGTGGCGAAGCGCTCACCGGCGCCCTCGGCCACCTCGAGCCTGAAGGCGTCGGCGTCTGCGTCGAAGGTGTCCTCGTTCTGGCCGGTCCAGGCCCACACAACGGCGCCGCCCGCGGGCACGCGCCGCAGGCCGGCCACCGACACCCTGACGTCGCCGTAGCGTCCGGTGACGGGGTCGGTGTCGTCGATCTCGCACGGGTACGAGGACTTGTCGGCTTGCGTGACCGCCGACAGACGGCAGGCGCCGTTGGCGAGCAGCGCCCTGTCCGCTCGCGCCGTCGTCGCCCAGAACACATCGACGAAGGCTTGGGGCACCGGCCGGTATCTGGCGTCGCGCACCGATACGACCACCTCGGCGCCGTCGTACTGCGCGGTCACACCCGCGGGCCGCACCGACGTGTGCGCCAGCGCCCGAGTGATGAACGCAGCCATCTGGCCACGATCGACAGTGCCCTGCGGGTCGTAGTTGAAATCAAGCGGCGGCTCGGAGTCGTCTTGCACCGCGGCGGCGCTGGCGCCCTTGGTGACACCCAACTCATAGATCGCCGAGATTTGGGCATCGTTGGTGGCATGCACAGAAGCGCGCGCGTCAGCAAAGTAGTCGTCAGCCTCGGCTCGTGAGCCGGTCGCGCCCAGCAGGATCGCCCCGGACGACTCGATCGTCACATTCGGCGCCGCCTTGGCGAGCAGCCCGACCAGGAACGTCGCCATCTCGGCCCGGGTGATCGAATCGCTAGGCCTGAAGTCGCCACCGGAGGGGATCATCCCTCGCGAGGCGAGCCCGTCGATCGCGTCGCGGGCCTCAGCCCAGATGCCGCCGATGTCGTTGAACCCGCCGATGCCCGAACCCAAAGCAACCCCCGCAGCGGTCGCGGCCCTAGCGACGAACACCGCCATCTCAGCCCGAGTCACCTTTTGATTCGGAGAGTACGTCGAACCGTCGCCGGTGCCCTGGGTCACCCTGTAATAGGCGATGCAGTTAATCGCGTCCTTGAAGGCGTGATCCGCAGACACATCAGAGAACATGCGATCCTCAGCCGCGTCGGCCACACACGCCGACAAGCGAGTGGTGTGATCAGCGTGGTCGGTCACCGCCCCAGCCGGGACAGCCCCCGCAGCCAGCACCGACGCAACCAGCGCGCCCACCGCGAGCACCCCCCAGCCCAAACGACGTCTCCTCATCGGCTGAACCATCGCTGCCCTTCGTTGTGCCTGGATCATGGGTTCCCTCCTTGCTGTAATGAGCGACGCAGCATCTAGCCGCAGACGCGGGGAGGGCCCCCCCCCCCACCGCCCGGGGCCCCCCCCCGGGGGGGGCCAAAAAAAAAAAAAACCCACAAAAAAAAAAACGGGGGGCGGGGCGGGGCGGGAGGCGCCAGGCAACGGTAAAGCGTTTAA
>JAPPLH010000157.1:0-2713 GCA_028819505.1 Acidimicrobiaceae bacterium | reverse complement strand
ATGCGTCTTACCCTCCGTGCCCTTTGTTTGGCGCTTTATTTGGGTCCCCCCCTTTGTTTAATTCCCCCCCCCTCAATCTCCCCCCCCCGGGGGGGCGCCCCCGCCCCCCTGGGGGGGGGCCCTCCGCTCGGGTTTGGACTTACCAATAAACCGACTTACCAGTAGATCACGGGGTCGAGGTCGTCGGCGTGAGGCACGTGCAACGTGTACTCGTTGACGTCCCGGCTGCCGGAACCGGCGATCTCCCATGACAACAGGAAGTGTTCGAGGTTGAACATACTCCGCTCGAACTGGGCGTAGGTGGCAGCACCAACCGTCCCCGAATCCGTCGCGGCGCCAGAAGCAAGGCGACGGATGTTGAACCGGTCGTTCTCGTCGTAGTAGATCACCTCGACACTGTTCGCCGTAATCCTCGGGGTCGCGGTGCTGTCCGCTGTGCCCACGAAGATCGTGTTCGTGGCCGTGTCGATCGCGAGGATCTGCTTGTTGGCCGTCGAGCTGCCCGAGGCCGCAGACGCCCACTGGATCGTGTTCGCTCCGGCGGTCGCACGCGCTAGCCTTGTGCCCACGGTGGCGGTACACGTAGTGCTGGTTCCAGCATTGACTATCGCCTGTGTACAGCCGTCGCCGTCGTGGTCCCACGGCTCCACTTCGGCTGTGAGGGAGTCGGTCTCAGCAGTGGCGAGTCCGGACCGCTCGTAGCCGAAGGTGTAGGAACCGCCGCGGTCCACAGCCAGGTACGCGTCGTTGGCGATCACGATATTCTCACTCCTTGTTGAGTGGGTGCTGTCCACCTGGCCTGCGGGCGTGTTCCGGCGGGTTCTGAGCCTGACCCCCCTGTTCGGGAGCGGGTCGCCGTACTGGTCAGACACTGACACCGCCACCCGGGTAGCCGCACCGCGTGAGTTCGCAGCGACGTACGACGGGTTAGGCCCGACGTCGACTGAGACATCCGGCGCCGTGCCGTCCGCGGCGGTGCTCACCAGGCTGTCCTCGGTGCTGAAGACCCCAGTGAAGCTTCCACTATTGGTGTCTGCGTCAGTTCCAGCAGATCCGGCGAGCACGGTGTAGGCGCCCGTGGCGTCTGCCGTGAGGCCGTCCATGCGGCCATCGACGAACGTCAAGCCGGGGCGGTACCGTCCGGTCGTGGCGCGGCCGTACTTGTCGCGGAGTTGCAGCGTGAAGGACACGGACGAACCCAGATGCGCCTTCGAGCCACCGTGGCCGTTGGTGACGCTTATCAGCGTGGCGGGCTCAGAGATGCCTCCGGGAATGTCGAGCCGGGAGAGCCCGGTCCCGCCATCCTCCACCTCGTCCCCGTCGCCGCCGGTCCAGGCCCAGACCGTGGTGCCGTTGACGGAGTCCAGCTCCGGCGACACCAACCTCAGTGGCGTATCGCCGGTGCCTCCGGTGATGCTGTCCGTCTTGTCGATCTCGCACGAGTAGGTGCCCTGCAGCTCCGAAATCTCGCCGCAGGATCCGTCGCCCCTGAAGGCCAAGTCCACACCGGGGGTGTCGGTGTAGAACACGTCCACCACGGTGTTGGGCACCGGCTGGAAGTCGTCGTCACGCACCGAGACGATCACATTGCCCTCGTGGCTCTCGTACTGCGCCGAGACGCCGGCGGGCCGCACCGAGGTGTGGGCCAGAGCCCGGGTGATGAACGCCGCCATCTCGCCACGGTTGACCGTGCCGTCCGGGTCGTAGTTGTAGGCCAGCGGCCAGGGGCCCACCGACTGTGAGGCCGGGAAGTGCATGACCGTCACGTCGATGTCGTACTTGTCGTCCTTCGTTTGCGGCGTCGGATCGGCGAGCCCGGCCACCGAGAAGGTCGCCTGGCCGTCGTCGTTGAATGACAGCGGCACCGTTGACCGCACCGTCGCGTTCTGGCTGAATGCCGTACCGATCTTTGCACGGGTCGAGATGTTGACCAGAACCTGGGGCCGGCTCGGGCCGGGGGGAAGCGCCTCTGCGCCACCGGTGACGCCCAGCTCCCACAGCGCCGAGATGTGCTTGTCCACCTCGAGGGGCTCAGAGTCGCGAGCGTCGGGGAACCAGTCATCGACCGGTTCCGCCTGAGCGCCGTCGCCCAACAGGATCTCGCATGTCTCGCTCACTCCGGTGCACGGCCTGTTGATGTTGGCCTTGTCGGCGAGTGACACGATCGGCGAGCCCTCCAGCAGCAGCCCGAACAGGAACGTCGCCATCTCCGCGCGGGTGATCGCGTCGCCGGGCCTGAACGCGCCGCCAGCGGGAATCATGCCCTTGGCGCCCAGCTGGTTGATGGCGTCCTGCGCCTCCTGCCAGATGTCGCCGATGTCTGTGTATCCGCCGCTGCCGGAGCCCAGATCGACACCTGCCGCGGTCGCGGCCCGGGCGATGAACACCGCCATCTCAGCCCGGTTCACATCCTGATTCGGCGAGTACGTCGAGCCGTCGCCGGTGCCGTTGGTGACCCCGTAGTAGGCGATGCAGTTGATGGCGTCCTTGAAAGCGTGCATATCGGACACATCGGTGAACATGTGATCGTCGAGAGCGTGGCCGACACAAGCCGAAGTCCACGGCCACACCGGCCCCACATTCCACGGCGCCACACCCGGCGCCTTGTCGCCTCTCAAGTTCGCAGTATCCGGATGGTCGGCGCCCACCGGGCCCGCCCCAACCGCGAGCAGCGATGCGACCATGGCGCCCGCGGCGAGCACTGCCCAACCCG
>JAPPLH010000059.1:74851-79566 GCA_028819505.1 Acidimicrobiaceae bacterium | reverse complement strand
GAGCTCGGCGTCCGGCGATCGCGACAGCAGCCGGCCTCGCAGCGACCCGATCATCACAAGAGCCCGATCATCGCGGCGACCCGATCATCGCAGCACCACCGGCGACCGCGACCCGCCCGGACCGGCCCGGCGGCCTGGCGGCGGGACCCAGACGGGCCAGATGGCACAGAGCCACCGCCACCGCGTCGGCGGCATCGGCCGGCTTCAGCAGCTCGCCGAGACCGAGCAGCACCCGCACCATCTCGGCGGTCTCCTGCTTGTCGGCGCCGCCCCAGCCGGCCACCGCCTCCTTCACCTCGTTGGGCGAGTACTCCACCACGTCGCATCCGGCCGCGGCCGACTCCGCCAGCACCACGCCCACGGCCTGCCCCACCGACATGGCCGTGACTGCGTTGCGCTGGAACAGCACCCGCTCCACCGCTACCACATCGGGCTTCAACTCAGCGATCAGCGCCCTGACGTCGGCCTGCAGCTCGGCCAGCCGCGGCGCCCGGTCCATCTCCGCCGGCGTGCTCAGCACCCCGGCCGCCTCGGCCACCGGGCGACGTCCATGGCGAACCGCTCCGTATCCGCAGCGGGACAGCCCCGGGTCGATGCCCAATACGAACATGCGCGCGACTCTATTGACCCTCTGCGACACGTTCGCGGATGCCCGAGGCCGGATTCGCGAGGCCCCAGCCCGAGCGGCCCGCGAGCGCAGCCCACAAGGGCGTGAACCTCAGACCGCCAACTGCTCCATGATGTCGTCGCCGATGTCGAAGTTGCTGTGCACGTCCTGCACGTCGTCGAGATCGTCGATCAGGTCCATCAGCTTCAGCACCGCCCGGGCGACGTCGGGCTCGGTCACGGCCACTGCGCTGGTGGGCAGCATGGTGAGGTCGGCGCTCTCGAACGCGATCTCGGCCGCGGCGAGCGCATCGCGCACGGCGTTGAGGTCGCCGGGCTCGGTGGTGACCCGCCACATGTCGCCCTCGCGCTCCAGATCCTCGGCGCCGGCGTCGAGCACGACCATCATCAGATCGTCCTCGCCGGCTGCCGACGACGGGACCAGCGCCACGCCCTTGCGCTCGAACTGCCAGGCCACCGAGCCCGGCTCGGCCAGCGACCCGCCGTTGCGGGTGAGGGTGCTGCGCACCTCGCTGCCGGTGCGGTTGCGGTTGTCGGTGAGGCACTCGATGTAGAGGGCCACCCCGCCCGGCGCGTACCCCTCGTAGGTGACCGACTCGTAGCTGACCCCCTCGAGTTCGCCGGTGCCCCGCTTGACGGCCCGCTCGATGGTGTCGAGCGGGGCCGAGTTGTCGCGGGCCTTCTGGTACATGGTCCGCAGCGTGGGGTTGGCGTCGACGTCCCCGCCGCCGGAGCGGGCCGCCACCTCGACCTGCTTGATCAGCTTGGCGAACAGCTTGCCCCGCTTGGCGTCGGCCGCTCCCTTGCGGTGCTTGATCGTCGCCCATTTGCTATGGCCGCTCACGGCGGTGAGGCTACCGGTGACAGGCCCGCGCGCCCGCTGCGGAACGGCGACAAGACGTTGGACGACGGTCGGCCAGCGCCTGCGATGCGGGCCTCGGGGGCTCAGTCGGAGAGGCTGTTTATGAAAGCAGTCATGCCGGGGACCGTGAAGGCCACGAGACCACGCCCCGACGCATAGACGAGTCCCTTGCGGATCAGTTGGTCACGGCACGGGCCGAACGCGCTGTGGGTCTTGCCGAGGCGTGCCGCGACCCGCCCGGTGGAGACGGCCGCATCGGCGTCGCCTGCCTCAGCCGCCATTGCCGCAAGGTAGGCGCGCTGCGCGGGGGTGGCCCGCTGCCAGCGGGTGCCATAGAAGTTGGCGTTCAGGTCGCGGCGAGCCCAAGTCACACCGACGGACGCGTCTTCGGCGCCGATGACGTCGGGGCCGGGGGCGAAATCCCAGGTCAATTTGCCGAAGAGTTGAAGGAAGTAGGGATGGCCGGCAGCGTCCGAAATCACCCGGTCCACAGCTGCCGGCTGCCAGGAGACTCCGAGCGCCTCAGCCGGCCGCTCCAACGCCTCACGGGCGTCGTCGGTGTCGAGCGTGCCGATCCGGCGGTATGAGAACAGTCTCTCGGAGTATGTCTTCACGTCCATCAGCAGAGCGGGCAGGTTCGGGAGCCCTGCCCCGGCGACGGCCACCGGGAGGCGCTGCCGGCTCGCCTGATGAGCCGCAGCGAGGATGGCCGCCATGTCAGAACGCGCCAGCGCCTGGAGTTCGTCGACGGCAAGCAGCACACCCGTGCCCATGTCGGCGGCCGCCTCGCCCAGTTCGGTCACCAGTTCGCACAGGTCCAGCTCGAGGTCGCCCGTATCGGCTCGGCCGGCCACGCGGTCCGCATCGATGCCCACCGCAATCGAGCCATCGGGCGAGCCATGCAACGAGAACGACTTGAACACCCCGAGAGCCCGCTGGAGCCGAGCCGATGAGCGATGCCGCCAGGAGGCCGCCCTGAGCGATGAGGTGAGGGCGCCGGCCGCGAGCGTCCGGAAGGGGCGTGTGTCACCCGCTTCCACGAACGCGGCCATCCAGCGACGCTCTTCAGCCATCGACCGGAGCTCCTCCAACAGCACGGTCTTGCCGACGCCGCGCAACCCCGTGAGCACGATTCCCTGTTCGGCTCGTCCAGCGCTGAGCCGATCGAGAACGATCCCGAAGCGGGCCAATTCCTCGGCTCGGCCGGCCAGTTCGGGAGGACGCTGCCCAGCACCGGGAGCGTAGGGGTTGTCGACAGCATCCACACGTCGACTATAGCGTTCCCTAGCTCTATCTATCAATATTTTATAGACTGCTTTAGAAAGCCTTAGGCAGCTCGGGCCGCCGCCGTCAGTGCCAGCAGCACGCCCTCTCAGCCTTCCCGGTTCGGAGCCGGCCGTGCCTGCAGAATGTGGGAGCACATCCCGCGAGGCGAGGCACGCGGCCGCATAGTGCTGCCCTGCGGCACCGGCAAGACCCGAATCGCTTTGCGGGTCACAGAGGAACTGACCTACCCGGGCGAACTGTCGGTGGTGCTGTGCCCGTCGATTGCGTTGGTCGCGCAGATACGGCGCGAGTTCCTTCAGCACGCCAGCAGGCCGCTGAGAGTGATGGCGGTTTGCTCGGACAAGGGCGTCGCCGCCGACGACGAGGAGAAGGTCGCCAACGTCGACGACGCCACCCTCGACCGAGGTATGGCGACCACCGAGGCGATCAAGGGCTGCCCTGTCACCACCGACCCCGACGAGATCGCCCGCTGTATAAGGCGGCGCCGCGACGGCGGCGCAGTCCGCTGCCGGGCGAGGACGCAAAGTGAAAGCTCCGAGACGCCGCGCCGACCGACTGCCGACGACCGGCGACTACCTCAAGGGGATGGCGTTCGCGCTGGCCATGGGCGGCGCCGCACGTAAGGCGTCCGGGGATCGTGTACCGCTGCGGTCCTGTATCGGGTTTCCTGAACACCATCGCCCGCAGCAAGGCGATGACCGCCGTGCTTCAGTCCTCGGCGGTGCGCGAATGGGTCGCCAAATCGGCTGAAGGCAAAGAACTCGGCTACATCGTCGTTCCGGTCGTGATTCCCCCAGGCGAGGACGCCGAGCGGTTCCTCGCCCGCAGCGACAAACACGAAGGCTGGAACGAGCTTGGCGACATCCTCCAGGCGTTGCGCGCCCACGACAAACGCATCGAGGACGCTCTGCCGGAGATGCTGACCATCCAGCTCCCGCCCGTGGGGCCCCCGGAACTGGAACTCGAGACCGCCGTAGCCGTCGGCCGCCCCGACAGGGACAGACTCGAGTACGCGGTCGTGACCGGCAGCCGGGACCAAGCCGAAGACACAGCCCGCGCCGCGGTCAAGGAAGGCCGCTAGCGCTGGGCGAACCGCGAAGCACAGATCGCGCCCACCCAGTCGCCTGCGGCGTGACACCAAGAGTGTTTTGAAGATATTTTTCATGATAAGACACTATTTGTCATAGGGGTACGCTATAGTGAGCTCATGCTTGTGGAAGCCGCTCGGAGGGCCGAGTCCGCCGCCAGGGAAGTGCTGGCACTGGCCGGTGACGGCTCGGCGTCGTGTGCGGAGATGCGTGAGGCCCTGCCGCTGCTGAAGTCGGCGTCGGCGGCGATCTTCGCCGCTCAGACCGCCGCCGCGAGGTCGGTCGGGGTTCGCGAGCGCCACGGAGACGGCGGCGCCGAGATGCTCGCCGAGGCTGCCGGGTTGTCGCGCAACGAGGCTCGTGGCCAGGTCAAGACGGCCACCACGATCCGCAAGGTCCCGGTGTTGCGCGAGGCGGTGGAGTCCGGGCGGGTGCCGCGGGCCAACGCTGCACGACTGGCGGCCGCTGTCGAGCAGGTCGGCGCCGCCGAAGTGCAGTCCGACCACGAACTGCTGCAAGCCGCCGAGTCGATGCGTCCCGAGCAGTTCGCCAAGGAGGCCCGCCGCTGGTCAGCGGACCGCCGCGACGACGACGGCGCCGGCGAGCACGCCCGCCAGAGGGCGCGGCGACGGCTGAGAGTGTGGGACGGCGACGACGGGATGGTGCATCTGCACGGCGAGTTCGACAAGGTCGCGGGCACCCGCATCGCCAACCGGCTGCGCCGACAGGCCCGGGGCCTGCTCGACGCCGACAAGAAGGCACCCGACACCGGCGCTCGGCGGCGCAGCTTCGACCAGTGCATGGCCGACGCGCTCGACAACATCACCGGCCGCGGCCCGACCGGCGGCAGG
>JAPPLH010000059.1:0-74751 GCA_028819505.1 Acidimicrobiaceae bacterium | reverse complement strand
CCCGACACAACGACCGACGGCACCGGCGGCAGGCCCGACACAACGACCGACGGCACCGGCGGCAGGCCCGACACAACGACCGACGGCAGCGACGACGGCACCGGCGGCAGGCCCGACACCACCGGCGACACTGCTTCCCGCATCGAAGGAAGGTCCTTCGCGGACATCTGCGTGATGGTCCGGACCGACGACGACACCGGCAGACTCATAGCCGAGCTGCCCGACCGAACCAGGCTGCCCCGGCCGGTGCTCGACGCCCTGTCCTGCGACGCCACCATCAGCGGAGTTATCTGCGACCGCCAGGGAAGCCCCATCTGGCGCAGCTACGCCTCACGCGGCGCGACCGACGCACAGAAACAGATCCTGTTCGCCACCTACGGCGGCTGCTTCAACTGCGGCGCCAACCCCGGCCTCTGCCAGATCCACCACATCGAGCCGGTGTGGCTCGGCGGCAGAACCGAGATCAACAACCTCGTGCCACTGTGCTACCGGTGCCACGATCGGATACACCACCACGGCTGGTGGATCCTCAAACGCACCCTCGGCCACCACACCATGCACCCGCCCGATCACGCCCGCCACGGCCCCGCCCACGAGTCCGACCACCCCGTCCTGTACCGAATTGCCCCACCGGCCAACCACAGCCCCGACGACCCGAGACCAGCCGACGCTGCGGCCGGTCCCAACCGCCACCGCCGAGGCCCGCCCCACACCGTCGACCCGCCCATCGACAGCGACCTGCCTCTTGGCGACCGCCGCCGCGAGCCGGCACTCTTCTGAACCGCAGACCCCGCCACGAGCAACACGACATCCCAGGCCTCCGAGACCCGCTGCTCAGCCTCGATCAGAGCGACATCTGCCAGGCGGGGAGAAGAGTCAGCGAGTTCTGCAAGACGCCGAAGACGGCGACGAAGACGGATTCGCCCTGCTTCACTCCAAAGAGCTGGGACATCGACGGGATAGCCGAGCTCGGTGAACTGCTGGCACGCGAGCCCGGCATCAGAGGGGCCGCGTACGGGCAGTGGAAGGCGTGACCCGGCTCCCCTACACGTCGTCGAGGAAGCGGGCGTGGAGGCGGCTGTCGCCCGACAACTCGGGATGGAAGGCCGCGACCGTGGCCGGGCCGGACCGGCACAGCACCGGCCGGCCCCCGTGGCGGGCCAGCACCTCCACTCCGGGGCCGACCCGCTCGACGGCCGGTGCACGTATGAACACCGCGCGGAACGGCGTCTCGAAGCCGTCGACGGCGATATCAGCCTCGAAGCTCTCGATCTGGGTGCCGTAGGCGTTGCGGCGCACGGTGATGTCCACCGACCCCAGGGAGTGCTGATCGGCCCGCCCGTCGACCACCTCCGCGGCCAGTAGGATCATCCCTGCGCAGGTTCCCAGCACGCCCATCCCGCCGTCGAGGCGCTCGGCGAGAGGCTCGAGCAGCCCGGAGCGCTCCAGCAGCATCGACATCGTGGTCGACTCGCCGCCGGGCATGACCAGCGCGTCGACCGCGGCGAGCTGCTCCGCCGTGCGGATCTCGTCGACCCGGACGCCGAGGCGCTCAAGGATGGCGGCGTGGGCGGCGAACCCCCCCTGCAGGGCGAGCACGCCGACGCGCGGCTTCACCAACCCCGTTCGGCCATCTTGGTGGCGAGGTCGGCAGTCTCGAGGCCGGCCATGGCTTCGCCGAGCCCTGAGCTGATCTTGGCCAGGATCTCCGGGTCGCGGCAGTGGGTGACCGCCTCCACGATGGCCGACGCCATCTTGGGCGGATTGGAGCTCTTGAAGATCCCCGACCCGACGAAGGCCGCCTCGGCGCCGAGTTGCATCACCAGAGAGGCGTCCGCCGGAGTGGCGATGCCGCCCGCGCAGAACAGCGGCACCGGCAGCCATCCCGTGTCGGCGATCTCCTGCACCAGCGGCAGCGGCGCCCGCAGCTGCTTGGCCCACTCGAACAACTCGGCCTCGTCCCCCGCGGCCGCAATGCGGCGCATGTCGCCCACGATCGAGCGCAGGTGGCGGACGGCCTCCACGATGTTGCCCGTTCCGGCCTCTCCCTTGGATCGGATCATGCAGGCGCCCTCGCTGATGCGGCGCAGCGCCTCCCCGAGGTTGGTGGCACCGCAGACGAACGGCACCGTGAACGCCCACTTGTCGATGTGGTGGACCTCGTCGGCCGGCGTGAGGACCTCGGACTCGTCCACATAGTCCACGCCGAGGGCCTGAAGGATCTGGGCCTCGGCGAAATGGCCGATCCGGGCCTTGGCCATGACCGGGATGCTCACTGCGGCCTGCACCCTCCGGATCATCTCGGGATCCGACATCCGGGACACTCCGCCGTGGGCGCGGATGTCGGAGGGCACCCGCTCGAGCGCCATGACCGAGACGGCGCCCGCGTCCTCGGCTATCCGAGCGTGCTCCGGCGTGACGACGTCCATGATCACGCCGCCCTTGAGCATCTCGGCGAGACCGCGCTTGACGAGCGTGGTGCCGGTTGCGGTGCCGCCGGTGGCGGCTGCGTCGAGACTGGGAGTGCCGGACATGGCAGCCATCCTAACTTCCCCGCCCTTGTTCGCCCCGAGATGAGGGCCGCTCGAGCCCGTGGCCTCGCAAGCTCGGCCTGCTAGTGGTGTGTCGCGGGTTTGGTTGAGCGACCTGCCAAGTCCCGGACCTCGCGCCACGGACTGCCGGGTTCCGCAATTGCGCTCACGACATACCATTAGGACGCGCGGGCGGCGTCGGGCTCCGCTTCGGCCGCCGCCCGGGCCTCGGCCAGCAGCCGGGCGCTCTCAGCCCCGGACAGCACCGTCACTTCAGCCACCGGCCAGCGGCTGCTGGTGTTGGCCAGCAGCAGCCACGTGGATCCCGTCGACAGGGTGAGCGGATCCCCTGCCGCGTCGGTGAAGCGGTAGCCGGCACGGTCCTCGGTGCGCTCCCACACGGCTTCGTGAACCGACCCGGCCGTGAGCACGAGCGCTTGGCCGGCGCCGTAGGAGAAGGCCTGCGGCGACCGGCGGTCGGCTTCCGACCGGCCGTAGGGCGTCCACAACACGGCCACGTTGGCCGGCGCGATCTCCGCCACGCCGAAGTCGGTCTCGGTCGTGTGCAGAGTGCCGTCCTGGATGCGCACCCAGCCCCCCAGGATGCGGTCCCAGACGTGGGAGGCCTCGGCGCCGTAGGGAGACGCGTAATCCACGGTGACGCCGGCCGCGCCCTCCAGGGGCGGAGGGTTCGCCGAGCCGTACTCGAACAGCGCCGGCGGCGGGGCGGCGGGAACGCCGCCGGGCAGTGAATCCGGATCATCCCCGCCCAGGTTCTCGTAGTAGAAGTACAGGTTGTGGGGCGCGGGCCGCGAGCGGTCGCGCCGGTACGGCGCTCCCATGCTCGCGGCCCCGACGTCGACGAGGGCGCCGTCCCTCGCGGCGTCCCGCATCTCTCGCCGCACGATGCTGTTGGCCCCCGACGAGGCCAGGTAGGGCGCGGCCATGTCCCGGAGGATGTCGAAGTCGCTGGACCGGACCGACCGCACCGGACCGACCCGGCCGGGGATCTCGGAATGGAGGACGGCGATGAACCTGGTGACGCCCGCCTCGACCAGCACCTCATAGACGATGTCGGCGGCCGCTAGGCCGGCCTGGGGACGGTCCTTGGGATCGCCGTTGCCCACCTTCACGGCCAAGGCCCGTCGCTGGGCCAGGCTCAGGTCGGTGGTCAACGAGCCCGTGAGAGGGGCGATCGGGCCGGTCACGAAGGGCTCGAGATCGACTCCGTCCCCGGACGGGCCACGCCCGGAGGCGGCAGCCCCGGAGGCCGCGCGTTCGGCGGATTCCCGGTCGGCGGGCCCCTCCCCGGCGGGGCCTGCACCGGACGCCCCGTCATCGGCGGACGCCTGCTCGGACCCGGCGCCCTGTGACGCTGCATCCTCCGGAGCAGCGGGCTCGGCAGTCCCGGACGGCTCGGCCTCCACCGCGGCGGTCGAGCCGCCGTCCGAGCCAGAGGTCGAGCCGCCGTCCGAGCCTGCGTCCGAGCCGCCGGTCGGGCCTGCGTCCGAGCCGCCGGTCGTTCCAGCGGTCGTTCCGCTGCCGGCGGCGTCCTCGCCAGCAGCGGTGTCTTCGCTTCCCGTGTCGCCGGCCGTGCCGTTGTCGCCCTCCCCGTCGCCGGCTTCGACCGTCGTGGCGGTGGACTCGCTGGAAGTCGGGGCCGGTACGGGACCAAGCGATGCGACCGTCGGCTCGGCGTCCTGCGGGCTGGCGGAGCATGCCGCGGCCAGCGTCGCGGCGGCCGCCAGCACGGCAGCCAAGCGCGCCCGCCTCCGGGCCCGGACGGCGCCCACCGGGCTCGCCCCGGGCCGCGCGGCCATCAGATCTCTCTCAGAACGTCGATACGTCGAAGTGTGGACGATCGTGCTGCATCCTCGGAGGCGTCCCGCTGGGGTGCGACCATCCACAGGTGGGCGCCGGCACGGGACGTGCTCAAGCCGGGCGCATCGGCGGCCTTCTCGAGCGCCGACGCCAGGGCCGGAGGAAAGCTCGTCAGGCGCGCCGCCTCGACATCGATGTCGGAGACGGCGTCGAAGCCGCCGGCCCGGCCCGCGAGCCTGGCGGTGATCGGCCCCGCGCCGGGGAGCCTGGAGACGCTGGCCAGAACGGTCGGGAAGGCGACGCCCCGCCGGATCGCGCAGAGTTGACGCGCCACCACGGCCTCGAGCTCCAGCCGGTCGAGGCTGGACAGCGCGCCGCGGGTGACGACCAGATGGGCAGCGGGCCGCCTGAGCCCGACGGAGGCTGCGTTGATTGCCGGGCTCTCCACGACATGGACCGAAGGCTCGTGGAATCCGTGGGTGGTGCACGAGCCTTCGAGGAGATTCTCCAGCCGCGGATGATCGCCCTCGGCGAGCGGGCCCGCCCGCAGGGTCCGGAGGGCCGCCCAGGGCGCCCTCCAGTGCAACAGCACGGCGATCAGCAGGCCCGCGGCCGCGGCCGGCGCAGCCGCGGCCGGCGGCGACATGCCCGCCGCCGCGAGGGCGGCCCAGACGACGACGGAGACGGCGAGCGCGGGAGGCGCGACGAGGGCTGCGGGAGAGTGCTTCAAGGGCGTTCCACGGTGGGTCGGGGAGGTTCGGGAGTTGCCGCCGCCATGCCGAACCTACCGGGTGTTGGAGCGGCTGGTGGACACCGCGATCCGCTCGTAGCGCTCCAGGTACCGGTCGGCCAGGCCCGACATCGAGAAGGCCTTGGCCCGCGCGAGCCCCGCGGCTACCAGCCTGGACGATTCCGGAGGGCTCGACAGCACACGTCCGAGCGCTGCGGCCAGCTTGGCGGGATCGCCCGGCGGCACCAGCAACCCGTCATGGCCGGGCCGCGCGACGTTGCGGTAGCCGGGCAGGTCGCTGGCCACGACGGCGGTGCCGGCGGCCATCGCTTCGAGCAGCACGATCCCGAAGGACTCGCCCCGCAATGACGGGGCGCAGAACACGTCGGCGCCCTTGAGTCGGGCGATCTTCTCGCTGTCGGTGACAGTCCCGAGCCACTCGACGCGGGGATCGGACGCCGTACGGGCCTGCCGCGCGGCCGTCTCCGAGCCGGCGCCCGCGATCCAGAGCCTCACATCTCCGGGGAGCATGCGCAGCGCCTCGAGCAGGACGCCGAGGCCCTTGCGGGGCTCGTGCCGTCCGATGAACAGGATCGTCGGGCCGGAGGCATGCACCGGCTCGGCGGCCCGGTACGGGGCCAGCTCCACTCCGTTGTAGAGCAGATCGTAGGTTCCGCCCAGGGCGTCGGCCGCCATGTCGCGTGCGTCGGGCGAGACCGCCGCCCGGAGGTCGAGACGGCCGGCCAGGAAGCGGGTCGCCCGAGGGAGGAGGTCGTAGGCCAGCGAGCCTCCCGCGGCGTGGAAGGTGCCGATGAGGGGCGCGGGCCTCACCAGCAGCGCGGTCATGGTCGGCCCGGGCGCCAGGGGCTCGTGGAGGTGGATCACGTCGAAGGACTCGTCCCGCATGGCTCGGATCGCCCGCAGCTGGCACGAGGGGTCGGGGGCCACCGGGGCGATGGAGCCGTTGGCGGTGGCCGGCAGGCTGTTGCCGAGCGGCGTGACGTTGGTGTCCGGCGGCGGGCCGTCGCACGGTCCGAGCACCCGGGTCGGATGCCCTCTGCGGCTCAGCGCCCGGGCCAGCCCGAGCACCTGCATCTGCACGCCGCCGGGCACGGTGAGGCTGTACGGGCAGACGATTCCGATCCGCACGCAACAGAGGCTAGAGGCCGAGCGGGCACAGCACTTCTGGCAGGGATCCTCGCGGGCGCCTAGCGAGGCCGCGGCCCGAGCGGCCCGTGAGCGCAGCGAACAAGAGCGGAGATCACAGCCCCCGCAGGGACTCCGGGACGGGCCGGCCGAGCGCCTGGTAGTCGCTGGGCCAGTTGGGCGACATCAGATGCCACTGCTCCGGCGCGACCCTGATGAGAGCCTCCAGCGCGGCGGCATAGTCCCGCACGACCCGGAGCGTGTCGCTGCGGATGCCTCCCAGCCGTCGAGTGTCGACCGGAGGCCCGGCGACGGCGTGACGGGTCCTGCCCCGCCAGTACACCGCGGCGGGGATCAGGGGCGCGCCGGTCCGCAGAGCCAGCACGGCAGGCCCGGCCGGCAGCCTGGTCCGCTCGCCGAAGAACTCAACCGCCACGCCGGCGCCGGTGACATCCCGATCAGCGAGCAGGCACACCACGTCCCCGCGCTTGATGGCCGCGGCGAGACGCCCGCCCGCGCCCGGCCCGACCGGAACGATGTCCATGCCCAACCGCTGCCGGAACGACGTGAACCACTCGAACACCTCAGGAGGCTCGAGCGGCTCCACCACCGCGGTCACCTTCATGCGCGGCACCAGCGCGAGCCACCAGGCGGCCCATTCCCATGTGCCGAGGTGCGGCATCACCAGTATCGGCCCGACGCCGGAGCGGACGGCGCGCTCGATGGGTCCGACGCCCTCGTAGCCGAAGCCGGCGTCTATCGCGGAGGCGTCCAGCGACGGCAGCTGGAAGCTCTCGAGGTAGTAGCGGGCGTACCAGTCGAACGTGGCCGTCACCCGAACGGCCGCCTCGCGGCGCCCCAACGGTCGGCCCAGCGCCCTCTCGAGGTTGCGCCGCGCCAGCATGCGCCGGTCACGGCTCGCGGCCGCGGCCGCCGCCCCGCCGGCCAGCGCAGCGGCCCGAGCGACGGGCGGGGGCGCGTGGCGAGCGAAGAACTCGGCGGCCCGATACGCCGAGGCCGACGGCATCTCGGCCTCTCAGATGCGGCGCGGGTAGGTGATGCCGCCTCGCGGTGCAGCGCCGGATCTCCCGCTCTTGTTCGCTTCGCTCACGGGCCGCTCGGGCCACGGCCTCGCTCCGGTTCTCGCGTTCCTCCGCATGGGCCGCTCCCTGTCCGCTCGGCCTCTCAGACTCAGCCGGCGTCGGTCGGCGGGAGGTCGCGCGCCCGCGCCCGCCGAGCGGTCCCGGCGACGCGGCCCTGAGCCCGCGTTGTGCGGGCGCGGCGGGAACGGCGGCGGGAGCGGGGACGGACCGGCCGGCCCTCGGACGCCTGCCTCCAGACCTTCACGAACCGCTGCACCGCGGTGACCGCGGTGAGCACGGCCATCACCCACAGGGTCCATATGAGCAGTTCGCTGAAGAGCAGGCCGAACGCGAGCACGACGAAGCGCTCGGCCCGCTCCATGATGCCGCCCTTCGCCTCGTAGCCCAGCGACTCGGCCTTGGCCCGCTGGTACGACACCAGCATGGCCAGGCTCATCACCGCCACCGGCAGCATCATGACGTGCCCGGGCCGGGTGTCGGCGAGGTGCCAGGCGATCCCGCCGAACAGCAGGGCGTCGGTGAGGCGGTCCGACACCGAGTCGAAGAAGGCGCCCCGAAGCGACGAGGTGCCCGAGGCCTTGGCCACCGCGCCGTCGAGGGCGTCGGGAATCCCGGCGAGTATCAGCAGCAGGAAGCCCGCCCGCAGGTAGCCGGCGGCTATGGCCACGGCCGCGCCGGAGGCCATGACGATGCCGGTGATGGTGACCATGTCGGCGGTGACGCCGGTGCGGCGAAGCGAGACGCCGATCGGCGTGAGGCCCCGGTCCACCGCCTCGCGCCAGTTTCCGTCGAACATTCACCGGCCTCCGGTTCGGCTGAGGCTGAACGCTACCAGCTTGCCGCCGGGCGGCCGTGCCGGGCCGTCACGCGTCGAGGCCGGTCCAGTCCTCGGGGTTGTCCTCCACGAAGCACCCGATGATCTCGCCGTCCACGCCGTCCACGAGGACGAGGCCGCGGCGGTCCGGGGGCGCCTGGTTGGAGTACAGGAGTATGCGCCACGTCGGGCGGCTCCTCAGACCCCGCCACGCCAGCTGAGCCGAGGCGTGCCCCACGGGGAAGCCCACCTCCCTGGTGGCCGCGACCAGGGCGTCGTTCTCGTCGACGGCGAGATCCCAGCCCGCCTGCATGCAGTAGAGGCCGAAACCGATGAGGGCGGCGCCCCCCACCCCGAAGCCGCCGTTGACGAGCACGGCATCGCTGCCGGCTGCCAGCAGGATCACGATGGCGGCCGCCCCTATCAGCAGGTAGAGCCCGCCCGCGATGCGGCGCCTGCTGTTGTTGGGGAACAGGTAGGGCCCCACGTACCCGGCCGCGTCGAGATCGGCGGGGAGCCGGTCCCGCACCTCGGCGTCGCTCCCCGGGCGGCCGGCGGCTGCGGTGTCGTCGCTCCCGGCCGGGTCGCCTTCAGCGGCGGAGTCGTTCACAACCGGCTGAGTGGGGCGAACGGACCTCGCCATCGTCGGCGAGGACGCGGCCGCCTGAGTGGATTCGTTCACGACCGGCAGAATAGGCCGACTGGCATGCATCTGAGCGATCAGGCCGGGGACCGGGCCGCCGCCGGCCCCATCCCGCACGAGCGACGGAGACCAGTCCGCCGGGACCGTCTCCCGCTCTTGTTCGCCTCGCTCACGGCCGCGCCGGCCACGGCCCCGCCCAGCGCTTCGCTCCTTGCACGCCGAGCACCGGGCACCCGCTCGGCCGCTTGGCTCCAATACGCTGAGCCACCTTCCGCGAGGACAGGAGACAGAGTGACCGAGACTCCCATGGTCACGACGACGACGGCGTTCGGGACGTCGTCGTAGGGCGAGGACAGGAGACAGAGTGACCGAGACTCCTATGAGCCGTCCCGGCGAGGTGGCCGGATGGCCGAAGCTGGTGGTGACCTATCGAACCGACCCGGCCGGAGTGGAGCAGCTCGTGCCTCCGGGCCTGGTTGCGGGCGAGCCGGTGGTGACCGTGGGCGTCTACTGCGTGCCCATCCTCGGCGAGCCGGAGTACGGCATCAGCGTGAAGGTGCCGGCGTCGTGGCGGGGCACACAGGGTCTCTACAACCTCGGCATGGGCATCGACCAGGAGGCGGCCGTGTCGATCAGCCACGAGACCAACGGCCAGCCCAAGTTCCTCTGCGAGATCGACTACTACCGCCTCGGCGGCCGAGTGGCGGCCCGGGCCACCCACCAGGGCTACACCTTCGTGGAGTTCAGCGGCGACGTGACCGGGCCGGTCGACGCAGCGCCCGGCGACGTGAGCGACCATGAGTGGTGGATCAAGTACTCCCGGGCCATCGGCGGCGCACCCGGGCAGTACGACTTCCCGCCCCACGTGGTGGACGTGGCCACCACCTTCGAGCAGCTCCACGTCGAGGCCGTCGACGGGGAGTTGAAGCTGCTGGACAGCCCGTGGGACCCGATCGCCCGCTACCTGCCGATCCGGGAGCAGCTGTCGGCCCAGCTGGTGACGCATGCGGCCAAGGCCCGCAGCATCGCCAACGCCGGACCGCTCGACCCCGACGCCTTCTGGACCCATGCCGACACCATCGGCGCGTCGCGCTGGCCCGGAACCCGGGGCGGCCCCCGCGCCGACTGAAGGCCGGACGCATAGCGCGACGCAGTCAGCCAGTCTCACCACCCAGCTCTGAGCCGAATTGGCAGCGGAGAGCGCCGATTCGGGCATCCCGGGCTGCCAATTCGGTCGAGCGGTGTGCTTTCTCACCCGAATTGGCAGCGGAGAGCGCCGATTCGGGCATCCCGGGCTGCCAATTCGGTTCGGCTCAGGTGGCGAGGTTGTGGCCGGGGGGCATCTCCGCCCGGCCGATGGCGTCGGCCCGGGAGTGCAGCAGCTCGGCGGTCTCGTCGAGGTCGCGGGCGATGATGTAGCGGCGCTCGACGACGCCGTCGAGCACGAACTCGCCGAGTTCGTCCAGGTCGGCGACCTGGGGCTCCTCCCCGCGCATCTCGGCCACGATCTCCTTGAGCTGCTCGAACGTGAGGCTGCCCCTTCCCGTGCCCTCTCCCACCCGCTGCAGCTGCTCGGGGCGGTTGCGCTGGGCGTTGAACAGGCCGGTGTCCATCATCCCGCCCGACGGGTAGAACACCGACGCCCGCACGTCGGTGCCCTCGCTGATCAGGTTGTGGTTGAGGGCCTCGGTGAAGCAACTGGCCGCCGCCTTGGAGGAGGCGTACACCGAGGCGGTCGGCACGGGCGCGAACCCGCCGTCGCCGGAGGATGTGACGATCACCTGGCCCGGCTCGCCCGACTCGATCATGCGGGGCACGAACGCCCAGACGCAGAAGGCCACCCCGAACACGTTGACACCGAAGCACCAGCGCCAGTCGTTGGGCTCCTGCTGCCAGGGCTTGCCGCCGCCGCCGGAGGTGACCCCGGCATTGCAGAACAGCAGGTTGCAGGCCCCGTAGGTGTCGAAGACATGGTCGGCCAGGGCGGTGACGGAATGTTCATCGCTCACATCGGTGGGCACGCCCTCCACCGAACCCAGGGGCGACAACTCTCCGACGGCCCGCTCCAGAGCGGGCGCTTCGACGTCGGCGATCACGACCCGGGCACCCCGGCGCAGCAGCGCCCTGGCGATGCCCTTGCCGATGCCGCCGGCGCCGCCGGTCACGACCGCGACCGATCCGTCGATTGTCAGGCGATCCATCGGCTCGGTCCTCAGACTTCGAGCATCAGGGTGACGGGGCCGTCGTTGGTCAGCTCCACCGCCATATTCGCCCCGAACGAGCCGGTGGCCACGGTGGCCCCCAGACGCCGCAACTCTTCCACCAAGTCGTCGATCAGCTGGGCCGCTTCGCCGGGAGCGGCCGCCGCGATGAACGACGGCCGGCGGCCCTTGCGGGTGTCGCCGTAGAGGGTGAACTGGCTCACCACCAGCAGGTCGCCGCTGGTTTCGGCCACCGACCGGTTCATGTGGCCGTTCTCGTCGGCGAAGATGCGCAGATGCCACAGCTTGGCCGCCAGCTTCAGCGCCGCGTCCTGGTCGTCGTCGTGGGTCACCCCGACCAGGCAGCACATGCCGGGGCCGATCTCGCCCACCACCTCGCCGTCCACCCGCACGCGGGCCTCGGAGGCCCGTTGCACCAGCGCTCTCACGGGGCCAGCCTACGAATGACTCGACTACGTCGCCCGCTCCCGCCGAGCGCGGGGGACCTCGAGCACCAGCGCTCTCACGGGGCCAGCCTACGAATAGACCCGCCAGGACCCGGCCGGAAGCGCCTGGAACGGCCGGACGCGACCGTGCCGTAGAACACTCCGGCCAGCACCACCGCCGCGCCGGCGACGGTGCTGGCACCCGGCGACTCCGACAGGAACAGTGCGGCCCACACCGTCCCGGCCACCGTCTCGGTCGGCGCGAACAGCGAGACCTCCGACACCGGGGCGAAGCGGAGGGCGTTCGAGTTGGCCAGCCGGCCCAGGGGGTTGAAGCACAGTCCCATGGCCGCGATCGCCAGGTAGGCCCGGGTGTCGAGCGAGAGCGGCGACGCCGCGAAGCTCGTGACCACCACGACAATGGCTGCGCTGAGGAACAGCGCGGCCCGGCGGCTCACGTCCGGGTAGCGCCGCCAGATGGTCATGTTCCCGGCGAAGCACACCACCGCGAACAGCGCCAGCAGGTCGCCCCTCAACGTCGGCTCCCCCACCGAGTTCGACACGATCACTCCGATGCCCACCATGGTCAGGGCGATGGCGGCGGCCACCCGGCGCGTGATCCTCTCGCCGAGGAACAGCCGGGCGCACAGCGACGCCATCAGCGGCGCCGCAGCCACGATGGCCACGACGTTGGCCACCCGGGTCTCGGTGATGGCGGTGATGAAGGCGAGCTGGCTCGCCGACGCCAGTACCGCCACGGCCATGATCGGCAACCGGTGGGTCCGCAGCGACTCCAACACCGGGCGCCGGTCGAACCACCGCCCGAAGGTGGAGTGAACCACCAGCGCGCAGCACGACACACCGAAGGCCACGTCCAGCGGGCCGGCCTCCGACAACCGAACCCAGAGCGAGTCGGTGGAGACCGAGAGCATCCCAACCCCGGCCAGCAACCATCCCAATGGCCGTCGATCGTCCGAGTGCTCCGCTCTCACCGGGTCAAGCTAACTGTCAGTTCGCGTGAGATTGTCAGCGCGCGATGCGGGTGGACCGCCCACGACCGGGAACGAGGCCGGCCCCGGGGAGCGAGAAGCGGACGCGGCATTGTGCCACGGAGAGCGAGACCGGTAGTCGGAGACGGATTATGCCGACTTCGAGCTCACTCAGCTGCGGCGCGCGGCGCGCCCCGGGCAACGAGCACGTCGGCTGGAACCACCGTGTCAACGACGACCTCGCCCACCTCGGACACCGGCACGTCGTAGTAGGCCGCGATCGCGTCTCGGGCTGTCTCGGACACATCCTCCAAGCGACGGGCCTGCGAAAAAACCCAGTCGAGTTCTCGCACCTGGATGCCCCACCACTCATCGCCCTGTCGAGCAACCACCCGGAACTTGCCGTCCGGCGGCGGTATGGCGGTCATCGAACGCTCCTGCTAGGCGACTCGCGTGCTTGCCGGATTATAGCCATGGCGGTGTATTCGTCGATCTCGTTGTGCGCCGGTATCACCAGCCGTTCGGTTCCGAAGAGCCACACCTCGTGCTTTCCCTGACGCAGGGGGCGCAGCTCGACCCGCTTGTCGTTAGCGACTTGGCGCAGTTGCTTCATCAGGTGCCGCTTGTGCATCCTGGACAGTCATTACAGTTACCAACATTGACTGTCAAAATACAAGATATTTCCCGAGGATCCACACTCACCGGACCACGCTGTAGCCGACGCTTCAGGTCGAGGCGAGGAACGTCTGCGGGTCGGAGGAGAAGGCTCGCAGGCAACCGGGGGCGCAGAACCAGTGGTCGTTGCCGTCGTGGACGGCGTGGTACTTGGCGTCGTCCACCAGCACCGTCATGCCGCAAACCGGGTCTATGGCCTCGACTCTGGGGGGAGTCTCGCTCGGTCCGCCCGTCACCAGTTCGCCTCTGGCTCGCCTGGCCACGAGATCGGCCATCACCGCCACCGCGATCTCCGCATTGGCCACCGCGCCGAGGTCCAGACCGGCGGGTGCGTGGACACGGTCCAGCCCGGCCGCGGCCACATCCCGGCTCCGCAGGTGGTCGAGCACGGTGGCGGCTCGCCGGTCGGAGGCGATCAGGCCCACATAGCCCGGGTCACAAGCCAGCGCGGCCTCCAGGGCCAGGTCGTCGTAGTGACCTTGGGTGGCGACCACCACCGCGGTGGCGCCGTCGATCCCGAGTCCCGACAGGTCGAGCTTGGTCCGCACGATCTCAGGCCGGGTGTGCTCGTCGGGATTACCGCCGTCGTCGATGACGGTGGCCCCCCAGCCCAGCGCGAGGGCCATCTCGGCCAGCGCGTCCACCGCTGGGGATCGGCCCACCACTATCACCTGGGGCTCGGGCCGGTGCGGCTCCAGGTAGACCTCCAGCGCTCCCTCCGACTCGCAGGCCATGGCTACCGAGCGCACCCCCTCCTGCGAACGGCCGTCGAGTTCATCGGGCTGGCCCAGGAACAGCAGAGCCGGCTCGCCGGTCTCCAGGCACTGGCGGGCGTGACGCACCACCGAAGGCTCCGCGCAGGCGCCGCCCAGCCATCCGCGGACCGTTCCGTCGGCCAGCACGACCGCCTTGGAGCCCTGCCGACCCGACGAGGGCCCGCGCCGCCACACCACCGTGGCCAGCACGTACGGCACCCGCTGGGTGGTGAGCTCCACCGCCTCGGCCAGCACCGACACGTCCACCTTGCTGTCCTCCTCCAGGTTGGTGCCTGTCCGTTCGACCGCGCTCCCCGTGCGACCACCCGCCCGTTGATCGTATCCACCCGATCTTGCGCCGGCCGAGTCCAGACTGAGTGGCCGCCGCCACCGAGGCCGCGACCCCCATCGTCGGTGCCGTCAACGAGACGCTCGCCAACCAGCCGGGCGGGGCAAGTTCGCACTAGCCGTTCGTGCATCGGTGGCGTCCTGCCGCACGAGCCGGCCGCCACCGGTCCCGGCGCGCGCTACACGGAGGGGAGGGCGGCCAGGCGCTCGGCTTCGTCGATGTAGTCGCTGGTCCCGCGGATCAAGCGGAGCGTGTCTTCGAGCGGGTCGCACAGACCCGAGTAGAAGCAGTCGCCGTGCAGTTCGTCTCTCGCGATCGAGTACCGCGGACGAAGCTGATTGACCTGCGGATCGTCGAGGCACAGTTCTCGCAGCATTCTGGTGGTGTCGGGGGACTTGTCGGGCGACCGGCCAGTGCGGGCGATGATCAGCCCCTCGGTGGCTCGCTTGGTGGCACACCACGCCTTCTCGGCGGCGTCCCGGATGTCGGAGGCCTTCAGGCGCTCGAGGGCCATGGCGTGCATGACACGGGCATCGACGAACGCCGCCTCCACTCCATTGGGCGACCCCTCGGGCACGCCGACACCTTCGACGTTGGTCGGAACATTGCTCATGCGTCTTCAACCTCCTGGTGCTGGCGGCCCCGCACCGATGCGAGCCCCTCACGGTGATCGAGACTGTAGGCCGCTTCCGCCATGAAAGCTACCGACATACACTGAACATCTCTATGCCTGCGACGCCCTGGACTGGCGACGGTAGCGCTTCACTCCAGACGCTGGATCTCCGACAGGAACCGCGGCGCGTTCACGATCCTCGCACCGTGGTGCTCGCCGAGGGGCAGAAGATGTCGCCGGTCGCCGGTGACCAGGTAGTCCGCAGAGGCATCAGCCGCGCAGTCCAGAATGCGATTGTCAGCATGGTCGCCCTCGATCGTGGCGGCGTGCCTGACGGGCTCGATGACGGTGGCGGCGTCCCCCAGCAGCCCGAGAGCCTGTGAGGTCCGTTCTACGGACCAGCCGAACTTGCGCGGGAGCACCCCGCCCACCTCGGACAGGATCAGCGGCGACAGCCACAACTCGAAGCGTCCCCTCAAGGCAAGCTCCAGCACGCTCCGCTCGTTTCCGGGGAAGTTCAGGCCGGAGACAATGACATTCGTGTCGAGGACGACCCTCATGTGCGGGGCGAGTTCAACTCGGCCCGATACTCCTCGACGAGATCAGCCACGTCCTCCGGGCCGATCCCCTGCTGCCTAGCCGTCTGCTCCCCGTACTCGAGCAGCCCTCTCCACTCACACTCCTCAATGTAGCGGAGCACCGCCTCCCGCAGGAATTCGCTCCTGGAGCGTCCCTGCTGCGTCATCATCTCGTCCACCCGATCAGCCATGTCAGGCGGCAGCGAGAAGGTCACGGTCCTAGTGGTTCGTGGCATCGGGCACCCTTGGTCCGTATTTGTTGTTACTGGGTCCTACCCAGCGTACCACGCCCCATGGGGCACGAACAGACGAGAGAAGCCAACAGAAGAATAGGCACGAAAAGACGAAGAGACGCGCGAAGACGAAGAGATACGAAGAGATTTATCGGTAGCATGGGCATCGTGACTGAGCGCTCCCCTACCAACCCGTTCTCGCCTTCGTTCGGGACCACCCCTCCGCTGCTCGCCGGCCGCGACGACGTGACGGCCCGGTTCACCGAGGCCATCGAGACCGGTCCGACCCATCCCGACTACACGCTGCTCGTGACGGGCGACCGCGGCACCGGCAAGACAGCGCTCCTGAATGCACTGGAGACGACGGTCGCCGAGCGGGGATGGCTTACCGTCACGGCTGCCGCATCGTCAGAGCCGCTGTCTGAGCGCATCGCAGCCGAGGCGCTTCGCTGCCTCGAACAACTGCCGGGCGGAGGGCGCCGGGCCAGGCTCACCTCGCTCAGCGTGCTCGGGATCGGTGTCGAACTCGACCATGGCGACGCGGTCCCCATCAGGGCTGGGAGCCTCACCAGTGTGCTGGAGCAGTTGGGCGAGGCGCTGGCCGATGCGCGGACCGGACTGCTGCTCACTGTCGACGAACTGCACGACGTTCCGCGCGACGATGTCCGCAACGTCGCATCCGCGGTGCAGATCGTCACTCGGCGCCGCCAGAGGCCGATCGCCTTCGCGGCGGCCGCTCTGCCGCTCATCGAGCACAGCCACCTCGCGGACCCCCACATGACGTTCCTGCAGCGCTGCGCGAGGGCGCCGCTGGGACCGCTGACACCCGACGAGACGCGGCGCGCCCTACGCGAGCCGATCGTCAGCCGCGGCAGCGCCATCGACGACGACGCCCTCGCCGAGGCCGTGGACTCGACCCTCGGCTACCCGTACATGATCCAGCTCGTCGGATTCCATGCCTGGCGGGCGGGCGCGACGACAGACGAGCCCATCAGCGTCGTCGACATCCGGGCGGCGATCGTGGAAGCCGAACAGGCGATGGTGGAGCAGGTAGCGGGTCCTGTCTGGAACCGGCTCTCGCCCATGGATAGGCGCTTCCTGGTGGCGATGCTCCAAGACGAGTCCGACTCATCGTTGGCTGACATCGCCGCCAGAATGGACCGATCCCTCCAGTACGCCCGGACCTACAGGCGCCGCCTGCTCACCGCCGGCGCGCTGAGTCCTACCTCCGCGGGTCGAGTCCGCTTCCGCCACCACGCCCTGAGAAGACGCGCCCAAGACGCCGCCCGCGACGACCCCGACCGCTCCTGAGGTTCTCGGGCTCCGGCGACACAGACCAACAAGCACCCGCTTCTGCGGCCTCTCGGCCAGGACTCATCTGACTACCGGATGGTGGAACGGGCCGATTCACCGGGTAGGGAATGACTCATGCTCAGGGTGACTAGACGCAACGGGCGCAATAGGGCGTAGGCCGTGGACAGGTATCTCACCTGGAATGACGCGCTCGCGAAGCGCTTCTTCCATCCTGACGTCGAAGGGGCACCTGTCTACTACTTCGTGACTGAGGACGTCATCACCGAGGTGGGGCGGACCATTGGGAAGAGCTACGAGGATTTTCTCCTCACTGTGAGCGTCGGGCCACGCGGTGCCACCTGGTCTGGCCACTGCCAGCGGGCGCTGCAGGTTGCTGATGGCTGGCGTGACCGTGGACTTGAGTATCCCCCCTATGTCGCGTACCTCGCCGTGTTCGTGCTCGCCGGCGGGCACGAAGGGGACTATGCGCCGCAGGCCTACTACCCACGCCTCTGGAGTCTGCTCGGCGAGGATCGCACCGGCACCCTCCCATCTTTCGATCGAATGCTCGAACTATGGGATGACCTTGAGCAGTGGTCGGTACATGACCGGGGCGGAGAATTGGGTTTCTTTCAGGCGAGAATCGTTGGCGCCAAGATTCATGTTGGTTTGCCCTTGGCACAGACGATCCTGACCGAAACCGAGCGGGGTGATCTCCCCCGCATGTTCGCTGCCGCGAAGTTGGATCCAGGTCGTGTGGCCAGCACGCGCGAGCTGCGCCGGGCGCTGGTGGTCCACGGACGGGACTACCTCAGGCCCCTCACGATGCGAGCGCTCGAGTCCAGGTCTGAGGCGTTCCAGGAAGCGCTGCTGGACGCGGTGGCCGAGGACTTTTCCGAATGGGATGGTTCGGTACCCGCGACAAATAGAGACCATGCGGAGGGCGGTGTCTTCGCGGGCCTAAGGCTCTGCCTTGAGGTCGACCGGATAGCAGGTACCGCCCGTGCATCGCTCCGTGTCTTCACGCGAGGGACCTATCCCGAGAATCCGATCAACATTGCCGGGCTTGCGTCTGAACCTCTGGAGTGTGTCGAGTACTGTGACGGCTGGTCCACACCCCTCAGGGCTCCCGCCTCGGGGTTCGATCATGAACCCGATGGCGTGGCGTGGAGGTCTGGCCTCGCTGGAGCCGACGAGAGGCTTGGATGGCGCGTGCGCCTTGAGCCGGCGCGGGTACGGGTCTTCGAGAAGGGCCAGACTCTGATGCTTCCTGGCCTGATCGAGGTACTTGAATTGCCGCGCGACGCCCCGTTCTATATTGCGTTCGACGGCATCGCTTCTGGCTCAGTGAGTGAGTGGCTCGAGTCGGACTGCGAGGGCTGGACTCCACTTCAGATTGCGAGCGGCCTTCCGGCCGGCTGGACTCTCGGAACAGTCGACCGCGCATCATCTGACAGAGGTATCAGCGACGTTCGGCCCGGTCTTGGTCACGCAGACCGCCTCTCCATGAGACTCCTAGGAGGCGTGCGTGCGTCCGGAAGGAACACGTATTTTTCCTTCGGGCCTCCCCGGCTGGCCATCCACGGGGCGTCCGCAACGCATGAGGTCCAGGTGGATGGCCGGGTCGTGGAACCCAGGGCCGGCTCTACGCTCATCTACGAATTGCCAGCCGACCTGCCTACTGATCGCCGGATCGGGCTAGAAGTACTCGACGGAGACGATGTGGTCCGCCGGCAGTCCATCTATCTGATGTCAGGCGTATCGTGGCGATTCGAGCACCCTTTCGTGGCCGTGGACTCCTTCGGGAACCAGGCTGAAGGTGGGGCCATCTGCGGTGCGGTGGCTCCGGTGCCCGACAAAGTCGACTATCAGCGGGATCTCTTGCGGACGCCGGGGCTTGGCGGCCCGGAAGGGCTCGTGTACTTCGTTGGCCGTCGCCGAGGCGAGATAACGGTTTGGCCGGATGAGCAGCTTCCGCAGTGGCAGGCCGTGTGGGCTGTTCCATTCCGTCGAAGGGGGCGAGCCCTATTCTGTGGGTCGTCTCTGGCGGATGCAGAGCCGCTGCCGGAGCGAGTGGGCGATCGCTCTCACCGCAGGCAATGGCACGATCTTCTGTGGCGGCGCCGCAAGCGGATCACACCGCCGAGTGATCGAGCGCAGAAATCGCTCTGGATTCGCTATAGGAGCATCGCGCGTGACCGTTAGGCCAGCAGACGCCCTCCTGTACGCGGCGTCAGCGGAGCGTAGCATATCTTGGGACGCATTCAAGCGCATAGTCGATGCCACATGCGTTCCGGACGGCGAGTTGGCCACGGAGATGAGGCACGTGCGCAACGAGGCGGTCCTAACCGGCGATTCGCTGGGGCATTGGGAGGCCGTAGGCACGGGCGCCAGTCGCAGGGTAATCGTCGCCCCGCCAGTGCTCGCGCGCCTGCCCTGGCCAGGGCTCCCCCGGGCGGTGTTGTGCGGTGCACGGTCGCCAGACACAGTCGGGGAGATTGCCAAGGTATGCGACTCGGAGAGCAGGCTGTCGCTCGCGACAACTGCCCAACTCCACCACCCGTACGCCCCCACCCGAGTCGAAGTCCGCGGGAAGTCGGACGAAGACATGATGGCTGTGAGCAGTGAGCTTGCCGTTCGCTACGACCCCAATCCGGCCGCGTGGTCGCTGGCAGAAGCAAGCGGCTCCGTCGAGGGTTGCCTCAAGGCTCTGACTTGGGAAGAACATGAAGACCTGAACTGGGATCGCCGCGAGTTCGATCCCGACCGACTGAGATTCGGACCACCTGCAGATGATGCTGAGGAGTCGCGACTCCGCCTCATCACCTACACCCACCCCTCAGGATGGGACTGGCGGGATTGGCTCTGGCAAGACGGTGCAAGCGCGGACGTAGACCGGTCATGGGGCCGGTACTGCGTCCTAGCCTCTGTGGGCCGCACCGTGCTGCATTACAACCATCGAGAAGGCGTTGCCACTGTGCCGCGACAAGTCCCGCTCCCGAAGCTCCTCGCTCGTGCCCTCGCCCTCAGCAGCGGCCAAGCGCCCAGATTGGTGCCCGGTACAGGGATCGGGCTGAACGCCTACCTTGCGGTGCCGCGCCCTGTGTTCGAAGTAGTAGCAGCCAAGTTGCATCAGGATTGGTCGCAGCCCTTGACCGCCGAGAAGGGGTCGCCGACATGAGGGACCCGGTCGGCGCCCACAAGCGCATCACGGACAGCGTCATTTCCTACATCGAGACGGCGTTCGCCACGAGGTTTCCGAGCCTCGAAATGGAGCGCCGTGCTCTCCTTCAACGACCCGCGGCGCTGAGCCAAGAACCCTGGATCGAGCCCCTACCCCGCTACGTGTCGTCGGGGAAGCGGATCGACGAAGTGGGCGCGGACGACCTTCCGGGGCTCACGCCCCGAGCGGCCGAGGACTTTCGGTCTCTAGCTTCGAGAGGCCTAATCGGGGACTTCATTCTCCATCAGCACCAAATCGAGATGCTCCGCAAAGCGCTTGGTGGCCAAAGCTGCGTCATCACTGCCGGTACTGGCTCAGGAAAGACCGAGTCGTTCCTGCTCCCGCTGTTCGCGTACCTAACGGAGGAATCGGCGTTCTGGAGCCCACCGAACACACCCCCACCGCACCTTGACGACTGGTGGTGGAGTGACGATTGGAAGGACCAGTGCGTACCGCTAGTCGGTTCGCAGCGAAGGTGGCGGCGCTCCCTTCGGGTTTCCCAGCGCGGGCACGAGATTCGACCCGCTGCAATGCGGGCGCTGATCGTCTATCCGATGAACGCTCTCGTTGAGGACCAATTGAGCCGCCTGCGGCGCGCCCTCGACTCACCAGAAGCGCGCAGCTGGCTCGCCGACAATCGCAGGGGTAATCGGATCTACTTCGGTCGGTACAACAGCTCAACGCCGGTGCCCGGACACGAGTACCGCAAACCGAATCAGAACGGTCGACAGAGCCCTGACTCGTCACGCATCGAGAGACTCGTAGATGGACTGCGGGCCGCCGACAGGGCGGCGCAGGTGGCCGCCAAGTACAGCCGGAAGCCCGGAAAAGAAGACGTCCGCTACTTCTTCCCAAGGCTCGATGGCAGCGAGATGCGATCCCGTTGGGACATGCAGGATGCTCCCCCTGACATCCTCATCACCAACTTCAGCATGTTGAGCATCATGCTGATGAGGGACGCCGATAGCGGTATCTTCGAGCAGACCCGACGGTGGCTGGAGGAAGACGGCAGCGTCTTTCACCTGATTGTCGACGAACTGCACCTCTACCGTGGAACAGCCGGAACTGAGGTTGCCTATCTCCTACGTCTCCTGCTTAACCGGCTCGGCTTGGAGCCCGGACATCCCAAACTCAAGATCCTCTCGTCGTCGGCTTCGCTCGAGCCCGAGGATCCTGACAGCCTCCGGTTCCTATCGGAGTTCTTCGGCATTGATTGGACTACAGATCAAGTAATCCCGGGCCACCCCGCGCCGTTGCCGCCCGCTTCATCGACACTGTTGAAAGCCGAGCCCTTCACGAACGTCGGGAGACTGATTGACTCTGACGATCCGGAGGAACTTGAAGGGGCCATCGATGCGCTAGCGCATAGCCTTGGCGAGTCCGGCAACGGTTCGCCGCAGGACCGCCTTGCGCGCTCACTTGAGATGAGCGCATCAGACTTGGCCTCGCGCATGACTCGCGCGTGTGTGATTGATGAGGAGGTCAGAGCGGTACCGGTCTCGTACTTCGGCCGAGAGGTCTTCGGTGAGTGCTCTGACCTAGGAGCGTCAGTACGAGGGCTGCTGTACACACGGGGGACCGCCGACACAGACGCCCTGCCGTCGTTCAGGCTCCATTTCTTCTTCCGCAACGTCGAAGGGGTATGGGCTTGCACCTCGCCGCAGTGCCCGAGCGGAACGCCATCGACCGATGGCAGGACCGCCGGACCCCTCTTCCTAGACTCGCGCGTGTTGTGCGAAGCGTCCGATAAGCGACACCGGGTGCTCGAACTGCTCTACTGCGAACAGTGCGGTACGACATTGTTCGGCGGCAACCGCATGACACTTGCCGACGGCGGCGGATGGGAACTGCTCACGGCTGATCCCGACATCGAAGGAATCCCTGACCGGCAGGCAGCACGCTTCATCGACCGCCGCACATACGGCGAGTACGCCCTCTTCTGGCCATCCGGCGACTCCACCCTCCACAAGGACTCGGTGCGGTGGCGCCAGCCAACCCTGGTACCGGGTCAGAAGGTTGACGCTAGGTGGGCTCCAGCGACCCTCGACTCGCTCAGCGGGCGTGTCGTGCTCGGAACCAGAGACGCCGACGGCGCGGTACGAGGTTTCCTCTACATGCTGGCGGGATCGTGCAACCCGGCCCTAGTCGGTGCGCTGGCATCTACCTGCCCATCGTGCGGCGAGGATTACAGTCAGCGGCTGTACCGTAAGTCACCACTCCGCGGCTTCAGGACAGGCTTCTCGAAGCTGACGCAACTCCTCTCGAAGGAATTGTTCTACCTCACTCCGGGAGAGACGAGAGACGAACGGAAGCTCGTTCTATTCTCCGACAGCAGGGAAGAAGCTGCCTCTCTGGCCAACGGAGTCGAGAGGTCCCATTACCTGGACCTTCTCAGAGAGGCGTTGTACGACGAACTTGCGACCTTCGCGCTGGGAGAGCCGGCGCTTCTCAAGAGCATGGAGAACACGAGCGGCGCGACCTCCCCGCATGCTGTGCGCTTCGCGAAAGCGCACCCGGACGCGCGGGAACGACTCGACCGACTACTCCGGACCGCGGCCACTGAAGTCCCCGACGTCGATCCCGATATGAAGGCCGTTCTTGAGAAGCGCCAGCAAGGAGCCCGAGATGAACTCGACGAATTGAGGCAAACGGCCTCAAGCAGGACAGTTCCACTACGGCTCCTATTCGAGGGACCTGCGTCGGATCCATTCGCGCCGGGATCGCTACTCCTCCGGCTCATCCGACTCGGAGTGAACCCCGGAGGCAACGAAGTCCTGTACCAGGACTACAAGTACGACGACGCATGGCACCGGTGGACCGATTTCTTCGACTTCTCGGACCCCGTTGCTGGCTGGCAGGACGGTATATCACCGGAAGCCCGAGAGAAGCGCGAACGCCTCCGCCGAAAGGTGGTCTCGGAAATCTGCGGAGTTCTCTTCAGCCGCCTCTACTTCGGCTTCGAATCGGCAGGGCTGGGCTACCCAAGACTGGATCTGAGCGACGATGAGATCGGACACCTCGCGGACGACTGTGGCGTCGATTCTGCGCGCTTCCGGAGCATCTGCGATGCGACGCTACGAGTCATGGGTGCCCTGTACCGGTACCCGCAAGAGCCGGCAGAGTACCCGTTGCCAGCTTGGCCCGATTGGGAGAGCGCTCGCGCAAGGCTGAGGAACTTCGTCAAGCAATGCGCGATCGTGGCCGGGGTAAGCGAGACACCGCTCCTTGAGGTTGTGTGGAGAGCGGTTTGCCGCGAAGGCGGGCACGCGAATCTCATCCTTAAGCCGCGCCGGCTCAACATACGGCTGGCGCTTCCCGAAGATCCAGTCTGGAGATGCACCGCCTGCACCCGTGAGCATCTTCACAGCACGGGAGTCTGTACGCACTGCCACGAGCCGCTTCCCGCTTCGCCCACCGAGACGTGCGCCGATCTTCACTCACGCAACTACTACGCGCGCGAGGCAGCGGAACTGAGGCAGCCCTTGAGGCTCCACACCGAGGAGCTAACCGCTCAATCAGATGACCAGGCGGAACGGCAGCGACTCTTCAGAGACATCGTTGTCGAGGTGGAACCCCAGCCGGAGCGGCCACTCGTCCAGCGAGTTGATGAGATTGACGTGCTGAGCGTCACCACGACTATGGAGGTCGGCGTCGATATCGGCAGCCTCCAGGCCGTTGTCCTCGGGAACATGCCTCCTATGCGCTTCAACTACCAGCAGCGCGCAGGACGAGCTGGCCGCCGGGGTCAAGCATTCGCCACCGTATTGACGCTGTGCCGCGGTCGCAGCCACGACGAGTTCTACTACCGCCATCCAGACCGGATCACTGGAGACAAGCCACCTGTCCCGTTCCTGTCAATGGCTCGACGGGAGATAGCTCAGCGCCTCGTCGCCAAGGAGTGTTTGCGGCGGGCGTTCCTAGACAACGGCGTCACATGCTGGGACAGCCCCAGACCACCCGACTCTCACGGCGAATTCGGACTCTCCAGTTCATGGCACGATGAGGAGTCGATACGAGAAGGAATCCGGGACTGGCTAGCCAATGCGGACGCCGTTGCCGACATCGCCGCTGCGCTCACATCTGGACCTGGGTGCCCCGCGGGGGCAGACCTCGAAGCGTACGCTCGAAACGAGTTGCACGACGACATCTCCCAGGCAGCCGCGAACCCCGAACTCACAGGCGAGGGACTGGCAGAACGCCTCGCCGAGGGTGCGATCCTTCCCATGTACGGCATGCCGTCCCGCAGCCGACTCCTGTTCCATCAACTACGGGCCAAGACCTCGAGCGAAATCGACCGGGACCTGGACCTCGCGATCACAGAGTTTGCTCCGGGCTCGGAGCGCACGAAAGACAAGCGGATCCATGTTCCGATCGGCTTCACCGCTCCCTACATCTACAGGAAGGGCCGTTGGGAACCGTCCAACCCGAACCCTCTGGCTGGGCGGCGGTGGATGCAGCGCTGCGAACGCTGCCACTTCGCGAGGACAAGCGACGACGAGCCAGACAACGACACCTGCCCCGAATGCGGCTGCACCCCCGACGACACGCCGATGGCCTTCCGGATCTACCAGTTCGCGGTCCCCCTCGGCTTCCGGACAAGCATGCACCCCGGAAAGGACGCAAAAGAGGAAGGAGAACTCCTCGCGATGGGCACGGCGAGCGTGGCAGAGTCCGAGCCCCAACCCTGCAACCACGTACCGGCCACGAACTCAGCGGTTGCCTACTCGTCAGCGGGCCGCGTCTACAGGGTCAACGACCGCAGAGGGGAACTGTTCACCGGAAAGTTGGGCACCACGAACAGGAGAGGTCAGGTACTGGAGTCCCAATGGATCGACGAGCGCTTCCAGACGGTTGACGACATTACCTTCTCATCTTCCGTCACGTCCGAGTCGTTCGCATTGGCTTCCCCGAAGACGACCGATGTCCTCCGGATCAGGCCGGCCACCGTGCAAGCGGGCCTTCGCCTCGACCCACTCTCGTCCTCCGGCGCGGTGAAGGCCGCCTACTACTCGGCGGCTTTCATCCTCCGTTCCCTTGCTGCAGAGTTACTTGACATTGATCCAGATGAATTCGAAGTAAGTAACGTACGCCAGGTCGAGCTAGCCACCGGCCGGAGAGCCGGGGAGATCGTCCTGAGCGATCACCTCACCAACGGCTCGGGATACGTGGCCTGGGTACACGACAACTGGGCCGCGGTACTTGCCCGCGCGACCAGCAGCGTCGAACCGGCGAACACCTTTATCGGAGCACTCACCTCGGACAGCCACCGTCAGAACTGCGACTCATCTGGCTACGACTGCCTGCGGCAGTACCGCAACATGACCTTTCACGGACTGCTCGACTGGAGGCTCGGCCTATCTCTGATCAAGAGCCTCTCGGACAGTACATTCGCTTGCGGACTCGATCGCGACTTCACTGCCCCTGACCTGGATGGCTGGCAGGAATTCGCCCAAGAGCGGCGGGACGCGTTCTGCAACACTTTCGGCTGTACACCCCGGGACTGTGGTCCGCTTCCTGGATTCGCGGTCGGAACTCAACATGTCGTGATTGTCCATCCTCTATGGGATCCCCACAAGCCGCTGGGTCTCTTAGCCGAAGCGCACGCGGCCGTCTCTTCGCCTCCGCAGCATCTCGACACATTCAATCTCCTCCGGCGTGAGAGTTGGAGCTACCAGTCGCTCGGAGCATGAAGCAACCGACTCACGGACGGTCCTCACGGGAAGAGTCCGCCCAGGCCGATCTACTCGTTAGCAACCGCGTTCTGAACCGCTCTCCGAGCGAGTAAGTGCCGTCCGAGGGCTTCCGCGACGGGGGGCGGCACGGCGTTCGCAACCTGAAGGGGCTGGTTTGAACGGGGACCGCAAAACACGTACGAGTCCGGGAAGCCTTGGATACGCGCGGCCTCTCTCACAGAGATCGTCCGGTTAAGCCATGGATGGACCGGGAGTGCGCGATGTCCCGCTACGAGCGTTCGTGCCAAGTCGCGCTCCAATCGCCGGTAGGAGATTGGCCCCTTCCCAGGTTCGATTCCGGCGATCTTGTCGATGACACGTTGCGAGTGGCGCATCGTGGCGCTGTTCGTCAGGAGCGCGCCATCTTCGAGAACTACGGCATCCTCGACCGTCCCGCTGGGGACCTCCAGCAGTCCGCGGAGCACAGACTCGAGCGTCGGCGTGGTGGCAAGGCGGTCCTCTGCTACGACCGAGTGGGTGGGTGATGGTGCATCCACCGGTGCATCACCAGTACCCCTAGAGGCCACGAAGAAGAAGCGCCGCCTTGCTTGGGGAACCCCGAAGTCTGACGCGAGCAGTTCATGGCGCTCGGCGGTGCGATGATGGTTCAGAGCAGCCAGAATGTCAGCAGAGAACCCAACACCGTTCACGCGCCTCAAGCCCGGAACGTTCTCTAGCACGATCAGGTCGGCATCGAGCGAGTCGGCGACGCGCACCACGTCCTCGTAGAGGCGATTCTGCGGGTCGCTGGGGTTGCGTGCTCCCGCAGCCGAGTAACCCTGGCATGGGGGACCCGCAAGTACTGCAGCAGGATCGAGTCCAGGCGAGACCTTGCGGAGGTCCTCTGCAGCTATCTCGGTGACATCGGCCTCGACTACGGGAGTTCCTGGGTTGTTCGCCCGGTAGGTCTGCGCGGCGTTCCGGTCGGCCTCCACAGCGACCGCAACGCGCCACCCCGCCTGGCGGAAACCATGGCCAAGACCTCCGGCCCCCGCAAAGAGATCGACAGCTGCCGGTCTGGGATCTTCAAGAGCGACGCGGTGCTGGCCTACGGGGCAGAAGGAGACAAGTACGCATGTGTCACACCGCGCTCGGCTCCTGCAGATGGTCCGGCCATGGTGGATGAGGTTGATGTGAAGCCGCTTCCGTACCCGTGGAGGGACGATCGACTGGTACAGGTCATGCTCTGGCTTCTGTCGTGGAGGAATCAGTCCGAGTCGACCGAAGACCCGAGCGACATGAGTGTCGACGGCGAATGTGTGCCGGTTGAACGCGTACGCCATGACACACCTAGCGGTCTTCTTGCCAACGCCCGGAAGCGATACCAGGAAGGCCTCTACTTCGTCGTCTCCCATCTCATGGAGGTACTCCAGGGTGAGATCGTCACCGTCGCCGGCCGGGCTCATGCCGCGCTTGCGGTTGTCCCTCAAGACTGCTCCGAGGAGCGACTGGAGGTAACCAGCCCGTTGCGACTGGAGGCCTCCGGGCCGCAGCACGCCCTCCAGTTCGGGGAGCGCGGCTGTCGCGACGTCGAGCCACCGGGGATACTTGCGTCTGAGGCGAGCGAAGACACTCTGGTAGACGGTCTCGCGTGTGTTCAAGCTAAGGAGGACGTACACGATCTCAGAGAGAATGTCATCAACATTCCCCAGGTCACCCGACCGGTAAGAAACCTCAAGAAGTTCATCGATGCGAGCAATGGTCTCTGCCGAATCGAGACGCCTCACGCCACCAGTGCCACTCTCATGTTCGTCGAACTCGCGGCCGCTCTGCTTCATCGCGCTGGTTCACCCGGGCTGGCTCATCCGGTCACGCTCCACAGGCACCCCCAAGGTTAAGCGAACACCAGCCGCTGGCTCGGACCAGGGCTGCGGTGACTTCAGGCGCGGATCCTACTAGTTCGGTCGTCTGAGAGAGTCAGCCGGTGGCTGAGTCGATGGCCTCCCATACCCGGTCGGGCAGGACCGGCATGTCGATGTTGCGCACCCCGAGGTGGGCCACCGCGTCGATCACCGCGTTCACGAAGGCGGCGGGAGAGCCGACTGTGGCCGACTCGCCGATGCCCTTGGCCCCGATCGGGTGGTGCGGCGACGGGGTGACCGTCTCCAGCAGCTCGAAGCGGGGCGTCTCCCACGCGGTGGGGACCAGGTAGTCCATGAAGTTCGACCCGATGCAGTTGCCGTCGTCGTCGAAGGTGATCCACTGCATCGACGACATGGCGAACCCCTCGGTGAGGCCGCCATGGATCTGGCCCTCCACGATCATGGGGTTGATGCGCACCCCGCAGTCGTCGAGCGCGACCATGCGGCGCACCTTCCACACCCCGGTGTCGGGGTCCACGTCCACCACCACCACGTAGGACCCGTAGGGGAACGTGAGGTTGGGCGGGTTGTAGTAGGTGACGTCCTCGAGGCCGTACTCCATGCCCTCAGGCAGGTTCGTGTACGCCGCGAAGGCCGCGTCCTGGATGGTCACCGACTGGTCGGGCGAGCCGGCCACATGGAACTTGTCGGCGGAGCGCTCGATGTCCTCGGGCGCGGCCTCGAGCAGGTGGGCGGCGATGTGGCGGGCCTTGTCGGCGATCTTGCGGGCCACCATCGCGGTGGCCGCCCCACCCACCGGGGTGGAGCGCGACGCGTACGTGCCCAGCCCGTAGGGGGTGTCGTCGGTGTCGCCGTGGATCACCTTGATGTCGGTGGCGGGTATGCCGGTCTCGGAGGCCACGATCTGGGCGAAGGTCGTCTCATGTCCCTGGCCCTGGGTCTTCACCCCGAGCTTGAGGATGGCCTTGCCGGTGGGATGGACCCGCAGCTCGGCCGAGTCGATCATCTTGAGCCCGGCGATGTCGTAGGTGTGGGCCGGGCCGGCCCCGACCGCCTCGGTGAAGTGGGCGATGCCGATCCCCATCAGCCGCCCTTCCTCGCGGGCGGCGGCCTGCTCGGCCCGCAGCTCGTCGTAGCCGGCCGCGTCCAGCGCCTTGCGCAGCGCGGTCGGGTAGTCGCCGGAGTCGTACACGAACCCGGTGGCCGTCTCGTACGGGAACTGCTCGGGCTGGATGAAGTTCCGCAGCCGCAGCTCGGCCGGGTCGATGCCCAGCTCGTCGGCCGCGGTCTGCATCAGCCGCTCGATCAGGAACGACGCCTCGGTGATGCGGAACGAGCAGCGGTAGGCCACCCCGCCGGGCGCCTTGTTGGTGAAGGCGCCCCGGCACTTGATGTGCGCGTGCGGGAAGTCGTAGCTGCCGGTGCATACGTGGAACAGCCCGGCCCGGTAGCGGGTGGGCTGGGCGTCGGAGTAGAAGGCGCCCTGGTCCGACAGCATGTCCACCCGCATGGCCTGGATCCGGCCCTCGTTGGTGAGGGCCAGTTCGCCGGTCATGTAGTAGTCCCGCCCGAACCCGGTCGAGATCAGGTTGCCGGTGCGGGTCTCCACCCACTTGACCGGCTGGCCGATCAGCAGGCTGGCCGCGGTGGCCACCACATAGCCCGGATAGATGGGCACCTTGTTGCCGAACCCGCCGCCGATGTCGGGGCTGACGATGCGGATGTTCTGCTCGGGCAGCCCCGCCACCAGCGCGAACAGCGTCCGGTGGGCGTGGGGGGCCTGCGACGTCATGTAGATGGTGGCTTGGCCGGTCACCGAGTCGACGTCGGCCACGATCCCGCACGTCTCGAGCGGCGCCGGATGCGAGCGCGGGTAGTGGGTGGTCAGCGACACCACCCGGTCGGCGCCGGCGAAGGCGGCCTCGGTGGCGGCCTCGTCGCCGGTCTCCCAGGTGTAGGCCAGGTTGTCGGTCTGGCCATCCTTCTCGTCGCGGATCAGCACCGCGCCATCGGCCAAGGATTGCTGGGGCGTGGTGATGGCGTCGAGTATCTCGTAGTCGACGTCGACCAGCTCGGCCCCGTCGGCGGCCGCGTACGGGTCGGTGGCGATGACCGCGGCCACCTCCTGGCCCTGGTAGCGGACCTTGTCGGTGGCCAGCACGGCCTGGGTGTCGCCCGACAGGGTGGGCATCCAGGCCAGGTTGTGGGCGGCCATGAGCTCGCCGGTCACCACGGCCAGCACTCCGTCCACCGCGGTGGCCGCGTCGGTGTCGATGCTGTTGATGCGGGCGTGGGCCACCGGCGAGCGGACCAGCGCCATGTGCAGCATCCCGGGCAGCGCGATGTCGTCGAGGAAGTTGCCCTGGCCCTCGATGAGGCGGGCGTCCTCCACCCGCTTGACGCTGTGGCCGATGCCGCCGATCTCGGGAGGTGTCGTCGTTGTGTCGGTCATTGCTCGCTCCCCAGTCGTTCCCGCTCCTGTTCGCTGCGCTCACGGGCCGCTCGGGCCACGGCCTCGCTGGACACGTTGCTCTTTGTCATGATTCGCTCCCCTACCGCTCGGCCTCTGGGCTGTCGCCGTTGGACGACGCCGCCGCGGCCGCGGCGGCCTGGATGGCCTTGACGATGTTCATGTAGCCGGTGCAGCGGCACAGGTTCCCCGAGATGGCCCAGCGGACCTCGTCGTCGGAGGGTGACGGGTTCTCCTCGATCAGTGCAGCGCCCACCAGCATCATGGCCGGCGTGCAGAAGCCGCACTGCAGGCCGTGCTCGTCGCTGAACGCCTGCTGGACCGGGTGCAGCCCGTCGGCGGTCTTGAGGCCCTCGACGGTGGTCACCGACCGGCCGTCGGCCTGCACCGCCAACATCGTGCACGACTTGACCGGGGTGCCGTCCACCAGCACGGTGCAGACCCCGCAGCTGGTGGTGTCGCAGCCGATGTGGGTGCCGGTCAGCCCGGCGCCGGTGCGGATGTGGTCGACCAGCAGCCGGCGGGGCTCCACGTCGGCGGTGTGGTCGGTTCCGTTGATGTTGATGGTGATCTCCATGGTGTCCCCCTCTCAGGCCTGAGGCGAGCGCTTGCGGATGAACGCCCGTCGCGTCGCAGCGGCGTCATTCCCGCTCATGTTCGCTTCGCTCACGGGCCGCTCGGGCCACGGCCTCGCTGGGCGCATCGTCAGGATCCTCATGAGTCGCTCCCCCCTCCGCTCGGCCTCTGAGCCTGCTCGGCGGCGGCGGCCAGGGCCCTCCGGGTGAAGGCGGCCACCACTTGGCGCTTCCATCGGGCCGAGCCCCGCACGTCGTCGCGGGGATCGGACTCGGCCGCGGCCGCCTCGCCGGCCGCGGCGAACAGTTCGGCGCCCGGTGGGTTGCCCACCAGCACCGCCTCGGCCTCGGTGGCCTTGCGGTTGATGGGCGCCACCGACGTCATGGCCACGCCGGCCGCCGAGATCGTGCCGTCGGCTGCCAGCTCGAGGTGGGCGGCGACGCCGACGGTGGCGTAGTCGCCGACCTTGCGCTCCAGCTTCTGGTAGGCGCCGCCGGAGGGACCCGACGGGACCGGGATCTGCAGGGCGACCACCATCTCGTCTTCGTCGAGGGAGTTGGTGAAGAAGTCCTGCACGAAGTCGCCGATGGCGATGGACCTGGAGCCGGACGGCCCCTGGGCGACCACCTCGGCGCCGGTGGCCAGCAGCACCGAGTTCCAGTCGCCCTCGGGGTCGCAGTGGGCCACCGACCCGCACATGGTGCCCAGGTTGCGCACCAGCGGGTCGGCGATCCAGGGGGCGGCCGAGGCGACGGCGCCGGACACCTCGCCGGAGGCGGCGATGTCGGCGTGGCGGACCAGCGCCCCGACATGCAGGTGGCCGTTGCGATGCTCGATGGTGTCGAGACCGGCGATCCGGTTGATGTCCACCAGCTTCGCAGGAGTCGCGAACCGCAGCTTCATCATCGGCAGCAGGCTCTGCCCGCCGGCCAGGATCCGGGTCTCGTCACCCCCCTCGGCCTTGGCGGCAATCGCCTCCTCCACCGAGGAGGCCGCTACGTAGTCGAACTGGGCGGGCAGCATCCTGTACCTCACATTCGCCGCGGCCCGCGCACCTGCACGCGGGTCACGGACACTACACCGCCAACCGCGGTCCCGCCCATGCGGGATGACCTCGGAGCGGTGACACGGTCAGGGGTACGCTCACGGACGCGAACCGCCCGATCGTCAGAACTCTCCGGGCGATTCGCGGCGCTTCACAGCCGCCAGTACCGGCTTCTCTTGGTAGAGCGCTGGTTCGGCGCTATACGTTGCGAAGTGCGCTACGAACGGGGATCCGGGCCTTGGTACGAGGCGGAGACACTCCCGGGAGTGGCCGAGCTTCCGACGTTCGAATAGCTTGCCGCCCGCCTTGCGTCCGCGTCAACGTTGAGGCCGCCTCGCACCTTCTCTAGCTCGGACTCGGTCAACTCCCGCTCGGCCGCTTCGGTCCCGGTAGCTTCGCTGCTCACTTGTTGCTCCTCTTGTTGACACCGACCGCGGTCTGGCCCCACCCTCTGTTGCGGGTGCGCCGAACGACTGGCGTCCGGCGACGGTCGCTGCCGACGAGTCTAGCGGCGCAATGGGGGGCCGTGTCAACCGCCGGCCCCGGTGCCCGCCCTGCGAAGCGAGTCCGCCGCCATCAGAGGAGCTGGCGGCTCACGAGCTCGCGGAACGGCCCCGGGGCTTCCAGAAGCTCCTCGTAGCCGCCGACCTGCACCAGCCTTCCGGCGTCGAGCACGTAGATGCGGTCGGCTCGCCGGATGGTGGAGAGCCGGTGCGCGATCACGATGCGGGTGACTCCCAAGCCCTCGATGCTGTTCATCACCTCTGCCTGGCTCCGCGAATCCAGCCAGCTGGTCGCCTCATCCAGAATCACGATGCGAGGCTTGCGCGCCAACGCCGAAGCGATGCGGATCCGCTGTATCTGCCCGCCCGAGAAGATGCCGGCACGGTCGGCGACCATCGTCATCATCTGCATCGGCATCTCGGCGATGTCACGGTCGACTGCTGCCAGGCGCGCCGCCTTCCAGGCGTCGTCGAGCGTCAGGTCCTCGGCCATGCCGATGATGTTCTCCGCGATGCTTCCCGGTTGAAGCGAACTGTCCTGGGGCACCACGCCGATCTGGCGGCGCACCGCCCGTCTGTCGAGGTTCCGCAGATCGCGGCCGTCGAAGAACACCGCGCCCCGCTCGGGCGCCTCGAGGCCGAGCATCAGCCGCACCAACGTGCTCTTTCCGGCGCCCGAGCCGCCGACCACGGCGACGAACTCGCCCGGGCGGGCGGTGAGGCTCACCTCGTCGAGCACCGGCGGCCCGTCGGGGCGGTAGCGGAAGCTGGCCTGGTCGATCACCAGCTCCCCGTCGAGCACCGTCGGCGCAGCCGAGACCGCCGCGTCGCGCTCGGGCACCGCTTCGAGCACCGGGGTTATCTGCTCATAGGCCGTGTACGCCTCCGCCATCGCATCGACGGCACGGCCCAGATCGGCGACCGCCGCGTACAGGATGAACGAGGCTGTGAGCGCCACGACGAAGTCGCCCACGGTGACGGCGTCGCCCCGGCCGACCGTCACGGCGCAAAGCACCGCGGCGAACACGAACGGATAGGCCGCGCCGAAGGCGGCGAGGTGCTCGTCTATGCGGGAACTGCGGATCTCCGCGACCTGCTTGTCGCGGTAGGCGTCCGCCCACGAGGCGAAGGCGGCCGTCTCGGCCCCGCTGGCGCGGATCTTCGTGATGCCTCCGATGAACTGGAACAAGCGCCCCCACAGGGTGCGCACCGCGGTGTGCCAGTAACGCTGATGGGGAATCTGGGCCAGCCCGAGGCCGACGGTCACGGCGAGCGCCACCGCCGTCATCAGCACCGCGACAGCGGCCAGCACGGCGTCGTAGAAGAGCAGCAGCCCCAGGGTGGGCAGCAGGAAGACCACCGACGCCAGCACCCTGGCCACCACCCCTGAGAGCAGGTCGCGCAGGCGCTGGAAGGTTCCCATGCGCACCGCCAACTCGCCGGCGACGGTGTCTCGGAAGAACGGCGGCGGCAAGGCCAGCAGGCGGTCCCACGCCGCCGCGCTCAGACGCGCCCCGGCGCGCGCTTCGAGGCGGAGCAGTGCCATCGACCCGGAGACGGCCAGCACCGTCGCGGCGACGGTCAGAACCGCCAGCGCCACGAGGATCTGAGCCAACGCGCCGCCGCGGGCGAACGGCAGCGCCCACTCCGACAGCATGCCCAGCGCGATGGCGGGGGACTGGGTGATCAGCGCCGCGACCAGGCCCGCCACCGCGAAGCGTGTCAGGTCGGCGCCCATGCCGCAGCGCGCCAAGCGGATCAGGTCGCGCGCCGTTGCCGCCCGGTCGTCTGCCAGTTTCGGGTAGACAGTCCAGGCCTCCGACGAGTAGTCGCCCGCGGCCGTCGCTCCCACCCGTGCGGAACGGCCGTCGGCGCCGACGGCCCGGTAGCCGGTGAGCGCCGGAAGCAGGGCCACGGGCTCTGTGCTGTCACGCCGGTACGCCAGCATGGCGCCGCTGTCGGTGCGCCACCACTGGTCCTCGGGCGCGAGGCGCACGCGCCGCGCCCGCAGCCCCGACGCCTCGATCACCTGCTCCAGGCTCGGCGGGGGCGCCGTGAGCGGCAGGCGCGGCTCGCGGAACTCGATGCCGCTGTGGCGACCGATTCGCCGCAGCGCGTCCAGCAGTGCCGTACTGTGCGGCACGGTGGCTTCGCGGGGAGTGCCCGCGAGCGACCCGAGCAGCTTCTCGGCGCGCTCGCGCTCGAGCCGCCGGTGGGTCGCGAGCGCCGTTTGGGCATTGGCCTCGTCGGCGAGCAGCAGTCTCCGGTTGAGAGTCTCGGCACTGAACGCCATGGCGTGAAAGTCGGCGAGGGCCCCGAGCAATTCTCCGCTGCCGATGCGCGGCGCGGCCAAGACCCGGAGCTCGGTCTCGCTCCGGGGCGATCCTCTGGCGCCGCTCCCGCTGACCGTCACCCAGCACCCCGGGGTGAGCGGCATCCAACGGGCGGCGCCGGCTGCGGGCTGCGGCAGCACCTCGGTGCCCAGGTACCAGAGCGCTGCGGCGTCCGCGTCCGGCGAAGCCGAGATCCACACCACCTCGGACCCGCGGGTCCCGAGCACGCTGCCCTCTTCGACGGAGAACACGCTCGCCCGGACGGCCCCGTCCCCGCCGGCGCTGCTGCCCGCGACGGCGGTGTCGTCCCCGGCGGCGGTGCTGTCCCCGACCGGTGCCAAGAGCGACTCCCCGACGCGGCTGTCCCCGCCGGCGATGCCGTCCTCGACCGGCGCCAAAAGCGACTCCGCCGCGGCGCCGGCGCCCTGTCCGGCCGAGGCAGTGCCGGAGGACGGCGAGGCTCGATCTCGGCCGGCACCGCTTGGAGGCGCTCCGCCCTGTCCGGCCGAGGCAGTGCCGGAGGACGGCGAGACGCTGCGAGCGCCGGCTGCGTCGAGGGTGATGAGGGCAGTGGTGCGGGGGCGGTACTCGATGTCGGCGGCGACGGCGCCCGCGATGTCGCTCACCCATGCTCGCGCCTGCCGGGCCACCTCAGCCTCCAGCCCGTCAGCGGCCGCCCCGCCCGCAGGGCCGGTCCCGCCCGGGCCGCCGGCGGCGGGCGTCCCCAGTGCCGCTGCGTCGAGACGCAGCAGCCGAGTGTCGGCGAGACCCTTGGCCACGACGGTGAGCGGGCCGTCGAGGTCGGGCAGGCCGAACACCAGCCGGCCCGCAGAGGCTCGAAGCAGGTGCTTGGCGGCTGCGGCGGCGCGGCCCTCGTGGCGCTCCGCGCAGAAGACGTCCAGCGCCCCCTCCGCCACGAACCACACGCTCTGAGCGTCGTGCAGCAGCATCGGCGTGTTGGCGGCGGCACGGATCGGGTCGCCGCAGTCGGCCGCGAACGCCGCGAGGGCAGCGGCGCCCGCCACGGCGTGGCCCCCGCGGGCGGTCACTGTGTCTCCACAAGCTGCCGATAGAGCCCGGCGCGGTCGGCGAGAAGCTCGTCGTGGGTGCCGCGCTGAGCGGCCCGGCCACGGTCGAGCACGATGATCTCGTCGCAGTCGCGGATCGTGGCAAGGCGGTGCGCCACGATGACGCAGGTCAGGCCGCGGCGGCGGAGCCCGTCGTCGATCTCACGCTCGACGACGGCGTCGAGGGTGCTGGTGGCCTCATCGGCGAGCAGGATCGAGGGATTCTGGGTCAGCGCCCGCGCGATCTCGAGCCGCTGCCTCTGTCCGCCGCTGAAGTTGCGTCCCCCCTCGGAGACCATCGAGTCGTACCCGCCCCGGCGGGCCATGATCTCGTCGTGGATGCGGGCGTCGCGTGCCGCCTCGATGACCTGCTCGTCATCGATCGTCGCGTTCCACATCGTGAGGTTGTCGCGCACCGAGGCTGCGAACAGATGGATCTGCTGGTCGACCGATGCCAGGGAGTTGGCGAGCACCTCCGCGGGGATGTCGCGACGAGACGCTCCGTCGAAGAGGATCTGGCCGCTGTCGGGCGCCAGCTCGCCGCTGATGATCCGCAGAAGCGTGGACTTGCCCGACCCGGTGAGGCCCACGAAGGCGACCCGCTGCCCTGCTTCGACGGTGACGCTGAGCGCGTCGATCAGCGGCGGGCGATCCTGGTTGAAGCCGAACGTGACGTCGCGCAGTTCCAGACTTCCCGCCAGCCGCAGCCTGCCGGCGAAGGTCGTGACCGAGGGGGAGGAACCGGCCGCAGCAGCCGACCCGGCCTGCGGCGAGGTCTCCGGACCGAGCGCGACCGCCTGAGCGTCCTCGGGAGCGTCGAGCACGTCCTGCACGCGCTGCAAGTCGGCGTCGAGCACCATGAAGGAGTCCGCGAACTGCACGAACCTCCCGATCGGCACCAGGAAGGCGCCCGCCAGCGTGTAGAAGGCGATCAGCGCTCCGGCGCTGAGCTCGCCCTGCACGACCTGCCATCCGCCCACGCCGAGCACGATGATGGCGCCGGCCATCGAGAACAGCCTCGGAAGAGCCCCGATGACGTAGCCGGTCGCCGAGAACTTCTGGCGTGCCGCGATCTCGCGGGCCTGCTGGCCGCTCCACTGCACGAAGAAGTCGCCCTCGGCCGCGGTCGCCCGGATCATGTCCATGTCGCGCAGGCCGGCGGCCTCGATGCCGGTCATCGTGGCCTGCTCGTGCCGGAACTGGCGCTCGGTGTCGGCTCTCAACCGGCTGAGCAGCACCATGAGCCCGATGTTCGCGGCCGCGACGGCGGCGATGAGCGCCGCCAGCAGGGGATCGAACGCGAGCATCACGCCGAGCAGCACGAGGCTGGCGAAAAGCTCGATCACGAGCCAGGCAGCCCCGGTGGATGCGCCCACCGCCACCGCGTCCACGAGATGCACGCGAGAGGTGAGGTCGCCCGCGAACCGTTGCTCGAAGAACTGCGGCGGCAGCCGGAACACACGCCCCAGGAACCCCTGCGCGCCGCTCACCGACAAACGGACGGCCATCTTGCGGAACATGTACTGCTGGAGCCACACCAGCATGTACATGACCACGCCCGAGACGGCCAGCACCCATGCCAGCGGCGCGCCCCATCGGGGCTCGGACCCGCCCAGGACCCTGTCCACGAACACGCCGAGCATCACCGGCAGTGCGGCCACCGGCACCGCGGCCAGCAGGCCTGCCAGCACCGAGAACGCCAGCGCCCCCCTGGCAGGCGCGAGCCACGGCCACAGCTTGGCGACTATCGGGGGCGGACGCCCCGTAGGCACGAACGAGTCGCTGCGCTGCGCCCGCAGCACCACTCCGGTGAAGGCCCGGTCGATGGTCTGCGCACTCACCGAGCGCCGGCCGTTGGCGGGGTCGTTCAAGTAGTAGCGCCCACCCCGGACGCGTTCGAGCACGACGAAGTGGTTGAACTCCCAGAACAGGATCGCCGGGCCGTCGAGGCCGCCCAGGGCGTCCGTCTCCACGCGCCACCCTGTGAGAGTCAACCCGTAGGCGCGCCCGGCGGCCACGATGTCCGAAGCGCTGGTGCCGTCGCGGGACACCCGGCACGCCACCCGCAGCTCCTCGCTGGAGACATATCGCCCATGGTGGGCGAGAAGAATGCCCAGGCAGGCCGCGCCGCACTCGGTCACGTGCATCTGCGGTATGACCGGTGTGCGGGTTCGCCGCAGGCCTGGACTCGTGCGCATCGTGAGGTGGCTCCTCAGCCGCGGCCGATCAGCAGTCCGATCGGGCGCCGGGATCCTGTGACGATGCGCGCGTCGCACGAATACGCGGCCCGCGGCTGCAGCGCCAAGTCCTCGAAGGCCGCCGGCGGGTCGTCGAACTCGGCGGCCACGAGAATGCCGGAAGCGCCCGGACCGGAACCGCCCGGACCGGCATCGGCGCCGGCGAGCGCACCGTCGCCGGCGAGCGGCGCTGCGGCGCCCGTTGCGGCGAGACGGGCGCCGGCCCGGACGGCGTCGGGCGCCCCCGCCGCGGTGACACTCACGCTCACCTCCATCGACGCACGGAGGCGCGCCGCCTCGCCGGGGTCCACCGCGAGGATCGCCGTCGGCGGTGCGGCCGAGGCGTCCAGCACCTCAGCGACGGTGTCGCCGGCGGCAACCGCGGCCCCCCTCGGCAGGACCAGTGGCCCCATCACGCCGCTCACCGGCGCCACCACCACCGTCGCCGCCGCCTCGGCGGCTCTCAGCGCCTCGGCCTCGGCTGCGGCGGCCACGGCCTCCACAGACCCGGGATGCTGGGTCGCCAGAGCGGCCGAGCGAGCCTGTGCGAGCTCGGCGGCCAGGCTGAGCTCGGGCGCAGCAAGGCGCACCAGCGGATCGCCTGCGCCCACCCGCTCACCGGGCGCCACCGGCGTCTCGGCCACGACGCCCGGCGCCGAAGCTGCGGCGCCGTGGCGCTCCCCCGCGGTCCGCAGGACGCACGCAGCGCTCACGCCCGACTCCAGGCGGCCCAGGAGGCTCCAGACGACAACAGCCACGACGACCACCCCCAACAGGACCAGCACCAGCCATTCGCGGGGAGCGGTGACGCGCACGATTCCGTCGATCGGGGCGACGCGGCCGCGCTGCTGGTAGGCCTCCGAGCGGTAGAGCGGCTGCTGGTCGGCATTCGCCTGAGGCTGGTCGGTCATACGGCTCCTGAGCGCGGGCCAAGCCGGCGCCGAGGCACCGAGGCGGGAGCGATCCTAGTGGTATGTCGGGGTCCGCCGGCGCGGCGATCATCAGGGTGAGCGCCAACCGCAGCGGTACGCTGACGGATGCGCGCCGCCGGATCCCCGAAGCCTCCGGGGCGGTTCGCGGCGCTCGGCAACCGCCAGTTCCGGCTGCTGTTCGTGGGCGGGCTGTTCACGTTCCTCACCATGCAGGTGGCCGGCATCGCCCGGGCCTGGCTCGCGTTCGAGCTCACCGGCAGCAACACCGGCCTCGGCGGCGTGATGCTGGCCTTCGGGTTCTGCAGCATCGTCGCCATCCCCTACGGGGGCGTGCTCTCCGACCGCTTGCCCAGGCGCACCGTGCTGCTGGTGGTCGGCGTCCTCCAGGCCGCGACCCCGATCTGCCTCGGTGTGGTGGTGGCCACCGGCACCGAGACGTACTGGATCCTGATCGCCGCCAGCGTCGTCCAGGGCGGGGTCATCTCGATCCTGGCGCCGGCCCGGCTCTCCTTCATCTCCGAGATCGTCGGCCGGGAGGCCATCACCAACGCGGTGTTCCTGTCGATGTCCACCGTGCAGCTGGCCCGGGTCGCCGGCCCGGCCGCGGCGGGCGCCCTGATCGGTGTGGCCTTCTTCGGCCTGGCCGGCGTGTTCTTCACCGCGGGGGCGCTCGGGATACTGAGCGTGGTCCTGCTGATCGGCCTGCCCAGAGGCACGCCGGCGAGCCGCTCGGACCGCAGCGCGCTCGGCGACATCGCCGACGGCCTGCGATTCGTCCGCTCCCGCCCGGACCTCGTACACCTGCTCGCCGTGTCGTTCGGGGTGGTGCTGATCGGCTTCCCCCACATGGCGTTCCTGCCGGTGGTGGCCGAGCAGGTCCACAACAGCGGATCGACCGGCTTCGGCCTCCTCAACGCCGCCGCGGCGGTGGGCGCCGCCGCGGGATCCATCTCGCTGGCGAACCTCGACCGCGGCAGGCTGCGCCCCTTCCAGACACGCAGCGGCCTGGCCTTCGGCGCCTCGCTGGCGGTGTTCGCGGTGATGCCCGGCTTCTACGCCGCGCTGGCGGTGATGGCGGCAGTGGGGGCCGCGTCCAGCGTGTTCCAGGCGCTCAACAACTCGATGCTGCTCACGTCGACGCCGGTCGAGTACCACGGGCGGGTCCAGAGCCTGCTGATGCTCAGCTTCTCGGGTTTCGCCATAGCGGCACTGCCCATCGGGATCGTGGCCGACGCCATCGGGATCCGCACGACGTTGGTGGTGCTCGGTGTGTCGGTGATCGCGGTGATGACGGTGGCCCGGATCGTCGAGCCTCGCCGCATGCCCGAGGCGACAACACTATGAGCGGACGACACGAAGAGGAGGCAGCCATGGCCGGCGACACGGACAGCGACACGGACAGCGACCACGCCGCAGGCGCGGCTCCCGCCGAGTCGGTGGTGCGCGCCTACTGGGAGAGAGTCTGGCTCGAGCGGGATCTCGACGCGCTGGAAGACCTGGTGACCGACCCGGTCGTGCGCCACACCGCCGAGGGCACGCAGCCCCTGACCCGCGACGAGTACCGCCGACGACTGGCCGGCGCCTTCGAGGCCGTCCGGGCCACCGAGGTGAGCATCGACTCCATCGCCGCCGACGGTCCCCTCGCGTGGGTCCGTCTCACCGTCCGGGGGGTGAGCCTGGCCACCGCGGCCCCGCTGTCGCTGGCCTGGCTGGGGCAGTACCGGATCGAGGACGGGCGCATAGCCGAGCTGTGGGCACTGCACCAGCCCGGCGCGGACTGGTCGGCGCGATGAGCGGCGGCCCGACCATCCGGCGCCTCGACGGGCCCGCCGTGCCGTGGCAGCGGGTCAAGGCGCAGCGCAACACCGACGGCACGGAGTCGTCGGTCCGGGATCCGTCAACGGGGTGAGCACCACGGAGCTGGTCGTGGTCGGCGTGGCCTCCGGGCTGGCCATGCTGGCCAAGAGCGCCACCGGGCTCGGCTACCCGCTGATCGCCATACCGATCCTGGCGCCGTTGACCGGTATCGAGACCGCAGTGGCAGTGGTGACGCTGCCCAACGCCGCGGCCAACATGCTCGTCGGTTGGCGAACCCGCCACGCCCGCTCCGAATCCCGAGACGTTCCCGTCCTCTCGGCGACATCGGCCGTCGGTGCGGTGTTCGGCGCGTTCATACTGGTCTCCGCGCCCGAGAGGCCCCTCCTTCTCGTGCTGGCGGCCACGGTGCTGCTGTTCGTGATCAGGTCCCTGTGGTTCGAGGAGTTCAGCCTGTCGCCCGCGGCCGGACGGCGCGGCTCGCCGCTCGTGGGCGCGGCCACGGGGTTGATGCAGGGCGCCGTCGGCGTGTCGGGACCCATCATCGGGTCGTGGCTGTACGCCTACCGGCTGCCGCGCGACGCCTACATCTTCTCGCTGTCGGTGCTGTTCCTGCTCGCCGGCGCCGCCCAGATCGCCACGCTGGCGTCGATCGGCGCCTACAGCGGCGACCGGCTGACCGCCTCCGCGGTTGGGCTGGGACCGGTGCTGGCCGTCCTGCCGGCCGGCGAGCACCTGCGGGCGCGGCTGTCGGGCCCTCAGTTCGACCGGGCCGTGCTGGCCCTGCTGGCCGCCTCAGGGGCGACCCTCGTGATCCGGGCCCTCGCCGGCTAGCGCCGCGAGACGAGCCGGGCCAACACGGCTGCCGACAGCGGACCGATGGGCCCGAGCTCCCGATCGACGACTACCGTGCCGGGCCGGGTCGCTGAGCCGCCGGCGCCGGCCTGAGCCGCCCGGCCCGTCCCTCACGGGCGCCCCTGAACGATCAGGGGTCAGCCCGGGGACCTCATCCGACGATGTCGATGAGCTCGGTCAGCGGCACGTTCTCGCCGTTGCCGACGTCGGGATCGAAGGTCGTGAGCCGGTACAGGTCGCGGGCGCCGAGCTTGGTGGGCGACAGCGAGTTCGCGGGAGCGCCCGGCAGCACGAAGTCGTTCAGCGTGTAGGCCGCCTGCTCGAAGGTCTCCGGCGTGAGGTCCGGACCGGCCGCGGCCGCGATCTGCGCGAACAGCGACAGATGGCCGCAGTAGCGGCGGGTCGGGTTGAACCAGTTCTCGTCGTCGTCGGCCAGTTCCGCGGTGGGCCGCAGGTCGGCCCCGATGCCGGCGGCCTCGACCGCCCGCACGCAGTCCTGGAACACGGCGTCGTTCCAGATGTCGAGTTCGGAGGGGCCGTCGGAGGCGATGGCGCCCCGAGCCCACTCATGGTCGAAGGTCTCTCCGAGATTGTTGAGCCCGGCGGCGTTGTTGCTCCAGATGGCCACCGAGCCGAGCAGCCCGTTCAAGCCCAGGCCCCGGATGGTGGCGGCCGGGTTGCCGTTGATCATCACGGTGTCGGCCCCGTCGGCCCGGATCCGTTCGGAGATGACCTGCATCAACTGGTCCTGAGCCGCGGTGTCGCCGTCGTTGGCGTCGAGGACGGCGGTGCCGACCACCTCGATCCCGCGCGCGCTGAGCCCCTCGAGCACCAACGGCTCGTCGCCGGTGGAGGCCTGGTGCGACACCACGAACACCCCGGCCCCCTCGGCTCTGCCGGTCTGGACCAGCAGGTCGAGGAGGTTGGACGTGTGGTCGTCGGTGCTGGGCTCCACGTTGAACCACGGCGCCGTGGCCAGGGCCAGCTCGTCGGGGGTCTGCTCGCCGCCCACGAGCGGGGTGTCGTTGGTCCCGGCGAAGCAGGGGTCGGCGGTGCCGGCCAGCGGACCGACGAATCCGAGCACGGCCGCGAACACCTCGTTGTCCTGGGTGAGGACCGTACACGCCCTTTCCGCGTCGGCGGCGTCGATGGGGCTGTAGTAGTCGTAGACGGCCACGACGTCGCGGCCCAGGATCCCGCCGTTGGCGTTCAGGTCGTCGACCAGGGCCTGGAAGACCCCCTGCTGGTCGCCCCACCCTGCCGCCGTGAGCCCCATCTCCTGCAAGAGGTCGAAGTTGAGCATCGAGACGCCGATCGTGATCGTGTCGGGAGTCACGCCCCTCCACGACGCAGTGAGCTCCGAAGGGTCGGCGGGCGCCATGCTCCCGGCGAGGCCGGCCCACACCGGCGCCGCCGCCACCTCGGAGGGTTCATCGACCGTGGGCTCCTCGCCGGCCATGTCGGTCGCCTGCTCGGTCGCACTGCCGGACTCGACCGGCTCGGAGGCTGGCTCGGTCGGTTCGGGATCGCTGTCCGACGGCGCGGCCGTCTCTTCGACCGGTGTGTCCGTGCTGTCGCTGCCGGAACTGTCAGTGCCGGAGCCGTCGCTGCCGGAGCCGTCGCTGCCGGAGCCGTCGACCTCGGCGCCGCCGGTGTCGGGTGCCGGCGCCGCATCGTCCGCCTCGTCGCCGCCACCGCAGGCCGCGGCTACCAGAGCCAGCGCGGCTACGAAGACCACCGCTCGCGCCCGCAGTCCGCTCTGTGCCCGCTTGTGAATCATTGAGACCGTGCTCCTTCAGTGGGTTCCCTGGTCCAGTGGCGCCGATTCGCCGACACGGACTGCCTCCACGGGCGGCGCAGTATACCGACGGGCCAGGGCGGCCGCGGCTAGCCCGCGGCGTCGCTGGCGGTGCCGAGATAGCTGGCGACGACCAGCGGGTCGTTCCTGACCTGGTCGGGAGTGCCTGCTGAGATCACCGACCCGGACTCCAGGCAGTACACCCGGTCGCTGACTCCCATGATCACCGTCATGTCGTGCTCGATCAGCAGGATTCCGGCGCCCAGCTCGCTGCGGATCCTGCGGACGAGGGGGGCGAACGCCTCCGTCTCGCGCTGGGCGACGCCGGCGGTGGGCTCGTCCAGGCACAGCACCCGGGCGTCGAGCGCCAGCAAGCCGGCCAACTCGACGATGCGCCGGGAGCCGGTGGACAGGTCCGACACGTAATGGTCGGCGTAGGCGCCCAGGCCGAACCAGTCGATCAGCTCGTCGGCCTCGGTGCGGCGGCGTCGCTCGTCGGCCAGAGTGTGCGGCAGGTGCAGCGCAGTCGAGATGAACGGCGTGCGGCCCCGGGCCTCCAGCGCCACCATCACCGTCTCACGCACGGTCAGCTCCGGGAACAGCGTGGCCCCCTGGAACGTCCGGCCCAGGCCGGCACTGGCTCGGCGCGCCGCCGGCACGCCGGTCAGGTCCCGCCCCATTATCTCCACGCGGCCCTCGCACCTGACCATCCCGCCGACCGCGTTCATCAGCGTGGTCTTGCCGGCGCCGTTCGTGCCGATCAGGCCGACGATCTCATCGCGGCGCACCTCGACGCTGACCTGCGACACGGCTCGATTGCCGCCGAAGCGCACCGACACGTCCTCGGCCCGCAACACAACGTCGCAGACATCACCGCCGGCCGGGTCCCGGCGGCTCAGGCCGGCCGGCGACGCCGGGGCGGCACCAGGAGCATCCTCGGCCGGCAGCCGGGACTCGATCCAGCTCAGCAGGCCGTCGCGGGCCGAGTAGACCACCTGGATGAACCCGCCGGGAAGGTACATGATGATGACCAGCAGCCCGATGCTCGACGTGAACAGCGGCACCAGATCGTTGCCGCCGAAGAAGGCCGGCATTCCCTCGACCCACACCGCGCCCAGCACCGCGCCGGTGACCGAGCCCAGCCCGCCGATCACCGCCATGCCGACGACCCGCAGCGAGTCCTCGACCTGGAACAGCACCTGCGAGAAGCGGATGTTCTGCACCAACCCGCCCAACAGCGCGCCGCCGAAGCCGGCCAACCCCCCGGCCAGAGCGAACGCGGTCAGCTTCGCCCTAGTCGGGCTCACCGTGTAGGCGGAGGCACCGGCCGCGTTGTCACGCACCGCGATCGTGGAGCGGCCGATGCCGCTGCGCCGCAGCCTCGACACCACCGCATAGGCGATCACGAAGCCGCCCAGCGTGAAGTAGTAGTACGACCGCTGAGACGAGAGATCGATGCCGAACAGCGTGCCCCGCCGGTAGGGAACGCTCGAACTGCTCCCGCCGGTGAAGAACGGGCGGCGGAACAGGTACTGCGTCGATGCGATCGAGAACGCGAACGTGCTCACCGCCAGCATCAGGCCGCGCACCCTCAGCGCCCCCGCGCCGATGACCGACGCCACCAAAGCGGTGAACAGGGTCGCCAGCAGGATCGACACCACGAAGGGCACCCCGGCGGCCTCCACATCGATCAGGCGGAAGCCGCGCCAGCCGACATCGAGCTCGAAGCCCCGGCTGAACGCCGCCCCCGAGAGCGCTCCGATGCCAGCGAAGGCCATCTGCGACAGCGACAACTGGCCCGACCAGCCCGTGATCACCGTCACCGACATGGCGCAGACAGCGAAGCCCAGAACCGTCGCGTACAGCAGATGCCTCGACGGCAGCGTCACGATCAGCGGCAGGACGATGGCGAAGGCCAGGGCGGCGGCCAGCGTGATCCGGGGCAGTGCCCGGACCCACCACAGCCGCTCGAGGCGCGCCGGCACCGGCCGGATGCGCGGCACGAAGGCCAGGATCGCCTCCTCGGGGCTGCCGCGGCTCTGCACGTAGACCGCCACCAGCACCGCGCAGAACAGCAGGAAGTCGATCAGGCCCGCCTCGGACAGATAGTTGAACCTCACCACCGACTCGGTCACCCCGATGGCGAGCCCCGCTACGACTGCTCTGGGAAACGATCTCATCCCCGCTATGGCGGCCGCGGCCAGCGCTCGGGCCAAGGTGAGCGGTCCCAGGTTCGCCAGACCGGTCACCGCCCCCGACTGGCCGCTCAGCAGGATGATCGACAGGGACGACAGCAGGCCGGCCGCCGTCCACACGAACGTGGACACCACCTTCGGGTTGACGCCCGACAAGCGGGCCAAGTCGGGGTTGCCGGCCGACGCGGCGACTGCACGCCCGAAGGTCGTGCGGTTCAGCATCCAGCCCAGAGCGACGGCGACAACGGGAACCACCACGATGATCGCCACCTGGGGAGCGGCGATGCGCAGGCCGAAGGGCGCGTTCTCCCAGATGGTGCGGGCCGCCACCGGATAGCGCTGCGTGGTGTCGTCGATATCGGGGAACGCGGCGATCACCGCCCGCATCAACTGGGCCACCCCGACGGTGGCCACCAGCAGTATCACCCGGGGACGGCTGAACAGGCGGCGCACCACAGTCAGCTCCACCAGCGCGCCGGCCAGCGTGCCTACCAGCAGGGCTGCGGCCAGGCCGACCCAGAAGGGGAAGCCCCAGTCGATCTGCATCAGGGCGAACAGGCCGGCCGCGGGCAGCCCCAGGTTCCCCACCGCGAAGTTGATCACCCGGGTGGAGCGGTAGATGAGCACGATGCCCATGGCGAGCATGCCGATGACCAGGCCCGTGACCGCTCCGTTGAACACGAGCTGCCGGGTGATCCAGGCTGCCAGGACCACCGCGGCTCAGCTTCCGTTGCCCGAGTCGGAGGGCGATCCGGCCCCGCCGGCCCCGGCGCCGCCGGCGGGGCCCGCGCTGCCGGGGCCCGGCGCCGGGTCGGCACCGGCGCCGAACAGCACTGCGTGCATCAGTTCGGGTCGCTCGATGGCATCGGTTGCCGGCCCGGAGTAGCGCACCTGGCCCTTCTCGAGGAACACCATGTCGTCGGCCAGCGACAGCGCCAGGTTGAGCGACTGCTCCACGATGATCATCGTCTGCCCGGCGTCGCGCAGCCGCTGGAGGCCGGCCACGAGGTCCTGGACGATGGTGGGGGCCAGTCCGAGGCTCATCTCGTCGATGATCAGGATCTCGGGGTCGTGCATCATCACCCGGGCCAGCGCCAGCATCTGCTGCTGCCCGCCGGAGAGGTCGCCGGCCCGCTCACCGAGACGGCCCTCGAGCTGCTCGAACATCTCGACCACCCGGTCGATGCGCCGTTGCACGTCGGCGGAGTCCCGGCGGAACTTGTAGGCGCCGACGCGGAGGTTGTCCTCGATGCTCAGCTCACGGAACACCCCGCGCCCGCCGGGCAGCATCTGCACACCCATCGCGGAGCGCTGCTCCGGCGTGGTGTAGGTGATCGAGCGCCCGTGCATGCGGATCTCGCCCCGCTCGGGCGTCAACAGTCCGGTGACCACGCTCAGCGCTGTCGACTTGCCCGCGCCGTTGGCGCCGAGCAGGGCCAGCGTCCTGCCCTGAGCCACCTCGAAGGAGACGTCGAAGAGCACCTGCACCGCGCCGTAGCTGAAGTCGATGCTGCTGGCCTGAAGCGCCGGAGTGGACTCCGGGTCGAGGCGCCTGCGCTCGTGCTCGGCCAGCTCCTCGGTGAGCTCGCCAACCACCATCGACAGGTCGTGCTTGATCGACCGCGAGCCCCGGATCAGGAAGATCGAGCCGATGGACACCGCCGGCAGGGCCAGCACGGTCACCGCGGTCTGGACCCCGTAGGAGTCGACGAGGAACGCCGCGACCAGCGATCCGCCCACCGCGCCGAACAGGAAGATGAACAGGGTGATCAACGCTGAGCCCAGGCCCCGCAGCCGGTAGGGCACGATCGACCACACCACCGGAGCGACCATGGCGAAGGCGGCTGCCGACAGCACGGTGCGGGGCACGTCCACCACCACGAACAGGTACTCGTTGGGCATGGCGAACTGCAGCGGCACCAACACCGAGGTCGGCAGCAGCAGTCCCCCGATGAGCCGCAGAGTCAGAGACGGGTCGCGGCGGTACAGCCGGTCGAAGCGCAGTCCCACCATCGGCAGCACCACCGCCGCGGCGAAACCGGCGACCGAGGTGGCCACCCCCCGCCCGAACGTGCCGAGACCGAACTCGTCCTCCAGGAACAGGTTGGACTGAACGGGAATCGTGAACAGCACGAAACCCAGAGCGACGAACGCGAACAGCACCGCTCTGACCGTCCGGATCCTCAGCAGCCGGGCGAAGGCGGCCTCCACCGAGATGGGAGCGGGGTCGGGGTCGGCGATCACCTGGCTGAGGACACTCGTCTTCTCCCACTGGCCCCGGGTCGGTTCCGGGATCCGGAAGGCGGCCACCGCGAACACCGCCACCGGCAGGCCCAGCAGGAAGAACGCCCACCGCCAGCCCTCGTCACCGCCCGCGACCCACGCCACGGTGCCCACCGCGATCGGGCTGATGGCGGCCACGGCCCGCCCGGTGGACTGGGTGAGCCCGCCGATGCGGCCCCGCACCCCGATGGGGTATGTGTCGGCCAGCAGCGAGCTGTGCACCGGGATCGTGTTCGACTTGGCGATGCCGGCGCCGAAGCGGGTGCAGAACAGCATGAACGCGTTCACCGCGAAGCCCGAGAGGAACACCATCGCAGAGAACACCGCGCTTGCAATCCCGACGATCGGCGCCCGCCTGACGCGGTCGGCCAGCCAGCCCATCGGGAAGGCGCCGAGCACCACGAAGGCAGCCGAGGCAGATGCTATGAAGGTGATCGTGCCGTCGGAGACGCCGAAGGTGTCGCGGATGTCGGGGGCCAGCACGGCCATGGCGGCCTGTTCGAGCTCGTCGAGGCTGTTGAGCACGAGCAGCACGATGAAGGTGAACGCGCCGCCCATCTTGAGGCCCTCGCGCAGCGGCATCTCCTCGTCGCCGACCCCCGGCAGGAGGTCGTCAGCGAAGAGCACCTGCTCCCCGGCGCGGGCCTGAGCGTCGCGGCGAGCCGATTCCTCCGTCAGCAGCGCTGCGGTGAGAACAGCAGTGTCGTCTTCGGCGGCCCCCGCAGCCTCAGCCGCGCCGGGACCGTGCTCGGGGTGGTGGTAGGTCACCAGCAACCCAAACTAGTCCACGAACAACCCAGTGGTATGTCGGAGAAACCGTGATCCGCACGACGGATGCGCTCACCCGCATGGACCCGTGGACGGGCCTCTTGTATCGTCAGATCCCCGGCAGACGGCTAGGCCCGGGGGTGGGAGCTGCGGTGAACCTCGCGCAGACGCTCCCGGCTGACGTGGGTGTAGATCTGCGTGCTGGCGATGTCGGCGTGGCCCAGCAGTTCCTGCACGGTCCGCAGGTCGGCGCCGCCGTCGAGCAGGTGGGTGGCGAACGTATGGCGCAGGGCGTGCGGATGGGTCGGCGCCACGCTGCGGCGGTCGATCACCCGGCGCGCGTCGCGGGGCGTCATGGCCCGGCCGCGCTGATTGAGGAAGACCACCTCCGCGGGCGTTTCGCCGGTGACGAACGAGCCGCGATGGCGCTGGAGCCAGTCCCGCAGCGCTTCCACCGCGGGCTCGCTGAGCGGAACCAGGCGCTGCTTGGCGCCCTTCCCCCAGACCCGGACCTGGGCTTGGGCCAGATCCAGGTCCTCGTGTCGTAGGCCGCACATCTCGCTGACCCGGAGACCGCTGCCGTAGAGCAGCTCGACGATGGCGAGGTCGCGAGCGTCACGGGCGTCGTCGTCGCCGGCCCGGGCCGGCTTGTCGATGAGGGTGTGAATCTGGTCGTCCTTGAGCACCTGCGGCAGCCGCGACCCGCCCCGCGGCGCGGTGAGCCCGAGCGTGGGGTCGGCCTCGATGCGGCCGGTGCGGCGGGCCCAGTCGAAGTAGCGGCGCAGGACCGACACCTTGCGGGTGATGGTGCGGGCAGCGTAGCGGCTGTTCCCCAGATGGGCCAGGTACCGGCGCAGGGCCCGGCGGTCCACCGAGTCGGGTCCGGCGTGGCCGGCCTCGTGAAGCCACCCCGCCGCCGCGGCCGCGTCCCGGGCGTATACGGCTCGGGTGGAGTCGGCCACGCCGCTGAGCGAGTCGAGCCACGCGCTCAAGCCCCAGTTGTCCACAGCCCGAGTCTAGTTGTCCACACCCGTCGCCCCGTGCGGACCGACGCTCGTCGAGCGCTCCCGTCGAGCTAGCCGGCAGGCAGCGGCATCTCGATCTCGACTCCGGGTCCCGTGCAAGCCTCGAACTCGAGGTCCGTCAGGTCGAGGCCCGGCGATCGGGTGGACAGGCCGAGCATCTCCACCCCGACCACGTCATCGGCCCGGTTGAAGTCCAGCACGACTCCGGGAGCCACCTCCACCGTCGCGACGATCTCGGAGTCGTCGAGCCGGAAGTAGATGGCATCGGGCGGCGCCGGGCCGGCGGCCAGCGAGCCCGGTCGGAGGCCGTCAGGCTCGCATCACTCGGGCGCCGTCGCGGGCCAGCAGGCCTAGGCGCTCCAAGCCCTCGGCGGCCACCAGCGCTTCGGGCACCGGCGCGGCGGCCCGCAGCACCAGCATGTCGAGGCTCACCGGGCCGTCGTCGAGCAGCTCCAGCAGCCTCTGCTGGAGCGGGTCGAGACTGGCCCCTCCGGCATGGCGCGCCGGCTCGGCGGGACCGTCGGCGGCCCCGCTAGATCCGGCCACCGCGCTCGTCCCTGCGGTGGCCAGGCCCAGGGCCACTAGCACGTCATCGGTGGAGCAGGCGGGCGGGCAGCCCTCGCTGAGCAGCAGGTTGGTGCCCTCGGCGGCCGGGTTCCGCACCGAGCCGGGCACGGCCATCACCGTGACAGCCCGCCGGATGGCCTCCTCCACCGTGTGCATGGAGCCGCCCGCTCGCTTGGACTCCACCACCACGACCACGTCGGCCAGCGCGGCCAGCAGCCGGTTGCGGGCCGGGAAGCGCCAACCCTCCGGCTCTGCGCCCAGAGGCGCCTCCGAGAGCAGGGTCCCGGCCGCGCTCACCGCCTCCCAGAGATCGCGGTTGCCTCTCGGGTACACGACGTCGAGGCCGCTGCCGACCACGCCCACCACGGGTGCGCCGTCCGCGGCCAGGGCGCCCCGGTGGGCGGCGCCGTCGATCCCCAGGGCGAGGCCCGACACCACGGTCACCCCGGCCCCGGACAGCCCCGCGCCCAACTCCATCGCCACCGAGCGCCCCGTGGGCGTGCAGCGCCGCGTGCCCACGATGGCCACGGCCGGCGCCGTGGGGTCGGGCACGCGGCCGCGACGGAACAGGATCGGCGCCGGATCGAGGTCGTGGATGAACGCGAGCGGATGCCGGCGACTGGCCGGGGTGGTAGCCCACGCGTCCAGCGATTCGAGCCGGGCAGCGATAGCGTCGAGGTCGGCGCCGCGGGCGTGGTCCCTCCAGATGTCATGAAGATCCTCGCCGGCCACCCATTTGGCCATCTGGCCCGTCTGCACCTTCTTCCAGACCCTGGCCGGATCTTGCCTGCCGAGCAGCCGCTCGAGCCGCCTGGGCGTCGCCCGCGGCAGCGAGGCCAGCGCGGCGGCGTGAACACCTCGTTCCGGTGATGCACCGGTGGCGTCATCCATGGACCAGGCCTCCCGCGCCGTCGAGCCGCATCCTGAGCGAGAGCGCCGCCAGAACGTCCTGCGCACGCAATTCGTGGCCGCCGTCCTCGAGGTCGCGGATCGTGCGGGCCACGGTCCGGACCCGGCGCAAGCCCCGGGCGCTGAGACGGCCCTCGGCCAGCGCGGCCCTCAACACCTCGGTGGCGGCCCGGTCGAGCGGGGCGTGCCGCTCCAGGTCCGGTCCGGACAGCTCGCCGTTGCTGACGGCGCCCCGTTCACGGGCTCTGGCCCGGACGGCCGCCACCCGTTCGGCGACCTCGGCGCTGGGGGTGCTCGGCCCGGCGTCTAGCAGGTCGGCAGGGTCAGGCCGGTCCACCCGGACAACCAGGTCGAGGCGGTCGACGAAGGGGCCCGACAACCTGCGCTGGTATCGGGCCAGCGCTCCCGGTGCGCACCGGCAGCCGACCGTGCCGCCCGCGCCGCACGGGCACGGGTTCATGGCCGCCACCAGCAGGAAGCGGGCCGGGTGCTCGACCATGCCCTGGGAGCGAGCCACCCGGATCATGCCCTCCTCCAGCGGCTGGCGCAGCGCATCCAGCACCGACGGCGCGAACTCCCCGAGCTCGTCGAGGAAGAGGACCCCGCCGGTGGCCGCGCTCACCTCCCCCGGCCTGGCCCGGGCCGTGCCCCCGCCCACCAGCGCGGCCATCGACGACGAGTGGTGGGGCGCCCGGAACGGGGGGCGGGTGATCAGGCCGCCGGGAAGGGCCAGCCCGCCCGCGGAGTGGACACGGGTGACCTCCAAGGACTCCGCGTGCGACAGGTCCGGCAGAACACCGACGAGGCGGCGGGCCAGCATGGTCTTGCCCGCGCCGGGGGGCCCGACCAGCAGCAGGTGGTGCCCGCCGGCGGCCGCCACCTCCAGGGCCCACCGGGCCAGCGGCTGGCCCGCGATGTCGGAGAGATCGGGCTCGGACTCGGCGGGGGGCGCGCTACGGGCGACGGGCGGAACGGGCCAGGGCTCCGTGCCGGCCAGCGCCTCGAACACCTCCTTGAGGCAGTTGACGGGCCGGACCCGCTCGGGGGCCGCCAGTTCGGCCACCGCGCTGTCGCGGGCGGCCACCACGATCGACGAGTTCTCCATGGCGTCGACCAGGGGCAGCGCCCCCGGCACCGGCCGAACCGACCCGTCGAGGCCCAGCTGCCCGAGCACTCCGAGGTCGGCGATCGAAGCGGCTTCGAGCTGCCCGTCGGCGACGAGCACGCCCACGGCCACGGCCAGATCGAGACCGGCGCCCGACTTGGGCACGTCGCTCGGGGCCAGGTTGACCGTGATGCGCTTCGGCGGCCATGTGAGCTTGCTGGACACGATGGCGGCCCGGACCCGGTCGCGGGCCTCTCGGCAGGAGGCGTCGGGCAGGCCGACGATGGTGAATCCGGGCAGCCCGTCGGCGACGTGGACCTCCACGGACACGGGATGGCCCCAGACCCCTACGAGGGTGGCGGAGCGGACGGTAGCGAGCATTGGCGGCCTCCGTGGCTTGGGGAGCGGAGGCCGCCGTCAACTCGGCCGGCGGCTAGCCGTGGGACTATGCCTGCGTCAAGGCAGGCGTACCGGGACTATAGCACTTCTCGTGTATATCTGACTACCGCCGCGATCTGTTCGGGGTCGAGCACCTCCGCGAACCCGGGCATGGCTCGCACCCCTTCGACGACGACCTCGGCCTGATCACCAGCAACTGGGTACAGCGTGACCATCCGACCGTCGGAGAGTCTCGTGCCCCGTCCCCCGCCCCCGTCGTTGCCGTGGCAGTTGGCGCACCGGTCGATGTAGACCTGCCGCCCGGCCACCAGCTCCCGGTCCGGGAAGCCGTCCGGTCCGACGGGAACCTCCGGAACGTCGTCGGCCGCGCAGGCGCCGGTCGCCGCGGCCGCGGCGACCAGGGCCGCTGCCAGGAGGCGGAGAGGGAGTCGACGGCGTCGGGTCATGGCGCGGAGGAGTGCGGACGGCTCGCCGCCCAACGATACTTGCGCCATGGGATTCGACCCCACCCGTCCCCACCGGCGGCGGCCCGCCGACCTCGTCTTCGTGGCCGCGGGGCTGCTGGTGGCGGTCGGCCTGGTTGTCTGGGCACTCCTGGGGTTTCTGTGAGCAGCGAAGCCGCCACAGGCGGCAAATCTGCTCACAGAAGGGGGCTAGAAGGCGTTCTCGATCACTTCGACTTCGACGCCGGTGACGGTGGCCACGTCGAAGCGGACCCGGCCCCGGCGGTCGTTGGCCTGCAGCCATTGGACGGCCAGCGACCTTATCCTGACCTGCTTGCGACGGTCGACCGCCTCGGCCGCTGCGCCGTAGCGCTCGGAACGGCGGGCCTTCACCTCGCAGAACACGATCTCGCCATGCCGGAGCAGGACCAGGTCCAGCTCGCCCGAGCGCACCCGCCAGTTCTGGTCCAGGACCTCGTAGCCGGCCTCCCGGTACCACTGGGCGACCTTGCGCTCGCCCCAGGCGCCGCGTGCCTGCCTCGAACGGTCCGGTGACCGGCCACTGCGGGCCGCGGCGCCGGGCCGGGGGTCAGCGATAGCGCTTTTCCTTGACCTTGGCCGCCTTGCCGACACGGTCGCGCAGGTAGTACAGCTTCGCCCGGCGCACGTCGCCCCGGATGGTGCGCTCGATGCGGTCGATCACCGGGGTGTGCACTGGGAACGTCCGCTCCACGCCCACACCGAAGCTCACCTTGCGCACGGTGAAGGTCTCGCGCACCCCGCTGCCCTGGCGCCGGATCACCACGCCCTCGAACACCTGGGTGCGGGCCCGGTTGCCCTCCACGACCCGCACGTGCACGCGGACGGTGTCGCCCGGCTGGAACTCCGGGATGTCGTCGCGGAGGCTCCGCGCATCGACGAGGTCGGTGGGGTTCATGGATGTCTCCGCTCACATCGGCCGCTGCGGCCGGGCAAGAGCGAGTCTACGAGCACCACAACTCCCCTCCACCGGCGGGCACGACGAACCTACGAGGACCGCGACTCCCCCGTGGCCGGGTCGAGGCCGTGGGCTGCGAGCAGCTCCCGCTCCTCGTCGCTGAGGCCGCCGCGGGCTTCGATAAGGTCGGGACGGCGCTCGATGGTGCGGGCCAGCGAATGGGCCCGGCGCCAGCGGGCCACCCGCCCGTGGTCGCCGGACAGCAGCACCTCGGGCACGGACCATCCCCGGAAGCTCGCCGGCCGGGTGTATTGCGGGTATTCCAGCAGCCCGTCGCTGAAGGACTCCTCGGCGGTGGAGGCCTCGTTGGAGAGCACTCCCGGCACGCAGCGCGCCACCGCCTCCATCACCACTAGGGCGGCTGCCTCACCGCCCGAGAGGACAACATCGCCGATCGAGACCTCGCCGTCCACCAGGTGCTCGCAGACCCGCTCGTCGACGCCCTCGTAGCGCCCGCAGAGCATCGAGAACCCGGTGGAGGAGGCCAGTTCGCCCGCCATGGCCTGGTCGAAGCGGCGACCTGCCGGCGACAGGCAGAAGAGCGGTCGGGGCGGATCGACCGCCTCCACCGCGTCGAACAGGGGCTGGGGCGTCATCACCATTCCCGCTCCCCCGCCGAAGGGCGCGTCATCGGTGCTCCGGCGGCGGTCGGTGGCGGCCGTCCTGAGGTCGTGGACCCTCACGTCGAGCGTTCCGGCGGAGCGGCTGCGCCCGATGACCGAGGCCGAGGCCATCGCCTCCACCAGGTCCGGGAAGATCGTGAAGACGTCGATGCGGAAGCTCATGTCGCCTCGAACAGCCCGTCGGGAACCTCCACCTCGATCCGCTCGCCGGGCACCGAACGGACGAGGAAGCGCAGCGGCACGAGGGCGCCGCCGGCGAGCTCGAGCAGGTCTCCGGCCGGACCGGCCACAACCGACGACACCAAGCCCCGGTCCGTGCCCGACTGGTCGACCACCCGGGCGCCGATCAGCTCGTGGACCCACAGCTCATCGGGGTCCGCGATCGGCGCGGCCCGCAGCACCAACCCCCTCAGAGCCTCGGCCTGGCTGCGGTCGTCGACACCGTCGAAGGCCACCAGATGGCGCCCGCTGTGGGGCCGGGCCGACGACACCCGCAGGATCCCCACATCGGTCCGCAGCTCCGATCCGGGCGCCAGGCGCTCGGGCCGGTTCGACACCAGCGTGACGGCCACCTCGCCGCCGGTGCCGTGGGGCCGCCCGACGCGGCCGACCTCCAGCAACGACGCCGTCCCGGCGCCGGACGAGTCGACGCTCTCAGCCACGCCCGCCCTTGTTCGCTTCGCACACAGGCCGCTCGGGCCACCGCCGCGCTCGACGCCCCCCGAGAATCACGAGGCTGGCGCCCGCCCGCCCGGCCTCAGTCGACGAACTCGACCTCGACGTCGACATCGTCGCGCGATCCGGCGGCGCGCACCAGGGTGCGTATGGCGTGCGCCACCCGGCCCCGCTTGCCTATCACCCTGCCCATCTCGCCCTGAGCGACACGGACGTCGAGGCGCACCGCGTCGGGGCCGGCCGGGCTGGCGGTTACCTGAACCGCGTCAGTGTCGTCGACGATGCTGGCGACGACGTGACGGCACATCGCCTGGGCGGTGGGGGCCAGATCGCTCATGAGGCTGAGTCCCCGGTGCCGGCTGCCTCGGGCTCGGCCGCGGCCATTCCCTTGCCCCGGAAGGTCTCCCAGGCGCCGCTGATCTTCAGCAGCTTCTCCACCCGCTCGGTGGGCTGGGCGCCATGACGCAGCCAGTGCAGGGCGCGGTCGTTGTCGATCCGCACCACCGACGGGTCCTGGCGGGGCTCGTAGATCCCGATGATCTCGATGAAGCGCCCGTTGCGGGGGGCTCGTGCGTCTGCCGCCACCACGCGATAGGTGGGCTGCTTCTTCTTCCCCATCCGCATGAGGCGCAACTTGACAGCCAATGTGATTCCTCTGATCTCTCGACGTCTCGGGCGTTGGGTCAATTCAACCCGGGCCACTCGCCCTTTTCCAACCCTGGCAGAGTCAGAGGCGCCTTGGAGACCGGCACCGGCCCCTTGGGGGTGGTCCGGCCGCCGGCGCCGCGCCGCTTGGAGGCCGACGACTTTCCCCCCGGCCGCCCCGCCTGCCTGGACGACCGGGCCTTCGAGGCGGCCGTCCGCTTGCCGCCGAGCCCTCCGAGCCCCTTCATCATCGACCGCATCTGCTTGAACTGATCGACCAGGGCCTTCACGTCGCTGGGACGGCAGCCCGAACCGGCCGCGATGCGCCGCCGGCGGGAGGCGTCGATGATGTCGGGCTCGGCGCGCTCCTGCGGCGTCATCGAGTGGATCATGCCGGTGATGCGGCCGATGCGGCCCTCGTCGACCTCGGCGCCCCGCAGTTCCCGCGGCACCCCTGGCATCATGCCGAGAAGGCTGCGCAGGCTGCCCATGCCGAGGACCTGCTGCATCGTGGCCAGGAAGTCGTCGAACGTGAAGGTCCCCTCCAGCAGCCGGGCCGCGGTCTCTTCCGCCTCCTCGGCCTCGAAAGCGGATTCGGCCTTGTCGATCAGCGTCTCGACGTCGCCCATCCCCAGGATGCGGCTGGCGAGGCGATCGGGATGGAACGGCTCGAAGTCATCGAGCTTCTCGCCGACCGAGGCGAAGGCTATAGGCCGGCCCACCACCTCCTTGACCGACAGCGCCGCCCCGCCCCGGGCGTCGCCGTCCAGCTTGGTGAGGATCACGCCGTCGAGGGCGAGCGTGTCGTGGAAGGTCCTCGCCGAGTTCACGGCATCCTGGCCGACCGTGGCGTCGACCACCAGGAACGTGTAGTGGGGCCGCACCGCCTTGGAGATCCGGCGCACCTGGTCCATCATCTCGGCGTCGACGGCCAGACGGCCCGCAGTGTCGACGATGACCACGTCGCGCCCCGTGCGGGTTGCTTCGGCCAGCGACGCCGACGCGGCCTTGACCGGGCCGCGGCGGTGGCTGAACACCGGCACGCCGGCACGCTCGCCCAGCGTCCGCAGCTGCTCGACCGCGGCGGGCCGCTGCAGGTCGGCGCCGACCAGCAGCGGGCTGCGGCCCTGGCGCAGGAACCACTGGGCCAGCTTGGCCGCATTGGTGGTCTTGCCCGAGCCCTGAAGGCCGGCCAGCAGCACCACAGTGGGCGGCTTCGACGCGTAGGTGATGGCGAGCCGCTCGCCCCCGAGGCTGGCGGTGAGCTCCGAGAGCACGATCTTGACCACCTGCTGGGCGGGGTTGAGAGCCCGCGAGAGCTCCTCGCCGACGGCTCGCCGGCGGATGCGCCCGGTGAGGCCGGTGACCACATCCAGGTCGACGTCGGCCTCGAGCAGGGCCACACGTATCTCGCGCAGCGCGGCGTCGACGTCGTCGGCGGACAGCCTCCCGCGGCCGCGCAGCTTCGCGAAGGCAGCCTCGAAGCGGCCGGTCAGCGTGTCGAACATGGCCGGGCCACCATACCGACCAGGGAGCCCCGCACGTTCGAACCGGCAACCCGGAACGCCCGGACAGGAACCCTTCCGCTGCCAGTCCGGGAACCCACAACCCCCGCACGTTCGAACCGGCAGCCCGGAACGCCCGAACGGGAACCCCCGCTGCCAGTCCGGGCTCAGGCGAACAGCGCCTCCACGAACTCCGAGGCGTCGAAGGGCACCAGGTCGGCGATCCCCTCGCCGACTCCGACGAGCTTCACCGGCACCCCGAGCTCGGCCTGCACGGCCACCACGATCCCGCCCTTGGCCGAGCCGTCCAGCTTGGTGAGCACGACCCCGGTCACATCGACGGCCTCGGTGAACTGCCGGGCCTGGGCCAAGCCGTTCTGGCCGGTCGTGGCGTCGAGCACCAGAAGGGTCTCGGTCACCACCCCCGACCCCTTGCCGGCCACCCGCCGCACCTTCTGGAGCTCGGCCATGAGGTTGCGCTCGGTGTGGAACCGGCCGGCCGTGTCGGCCAGGACCAGATCCGCCCCCCGGGCCGCCGCCGACTCCACCGCGTCGTACACCACCGACGCGGGATCGGCACCGGCCGAGCCCCGCACGACGTGCGCCGAGGAGCGCTCCGCCCACATGGCCAGCTGGTCCGCGGCGGCGGCCCGGAAGGTGTCGCCCGCGGCCATCACCACCCCGGCGCCGGCGTCGGCCTCGCGCTTGGCCAGCTTGCCGATGGTGGTGGTCTTTCCGGTGCCGTTGACCCCGACGAACAGCCACACCGACGGCCGTCCGCCGTCGCGGCGGCCGGCCAGCGACCGGTCGAAGCCGCCGAGCCGTTCCCGCAGCTCGGCCTTCAGGGCCGCAGTCGCCTCCTGGGCCCGGTTCCCGCCCGAAGCAGCCCGCGATCTGGCCGCCTCGACTATCTCGGAACTGGTCGTCAGCCCGACGTCGGCCCGGATCAGGGCCTCGGTGACCTCGGTCCAGGCCTCCTCGGTGGACGAGGCCCGCTCCAGCGCCGAGGCCAGCGGCCCGCCCAGCGCCGCCCGCGCCTTCGACAGGCGGTCGCGCAGCGAGGGCGCCGGGCCCTCGGTTCCGGCTCTGCCGGCCAGCCGGCCGACCACCCGGTCCGCCGCCTCGCCGGCGGCGGCCTGCGGGTCCGGGGCCGCGGTCGCCGACGGCCGGCGGCGCCGGCGGGCCACCACGACCGCGACCAGTGCCGCCGCCAACGCGACCAGTACGACAACGAGGATCAGCGTCATCGGCGGTCGATGCTACCCGGGGTCCCGAGGCGGCCGGGCTGGGCAGGGAACCGTGCGGCCTGGACAACGTACGCAGGACCAGGAGGCTGAGAGGCCGCCGGCCGCGCCGCGACCTGGCCCAAACCCCGGCCCTCGACGGCCGGCCGGCGGTCGCTCACGACGGCTCGCCGCAGAGGACCAGCCCCGGGCGTGTCAGGGGTCTGCTGGGTCTGGGCGTGTCCAGGGGCCTGCGCCGCCTATGTGGGTCACGGTCTCGGCTCGGGGCGGGTCGTATTGGCTGTGGGCGGCCCAGTGGAAGTCCAGGCCGAAGTCGTGGCGGCGGTTGCCGTCGTCGTCGGTGGCGGGCAGCCCCCGCAGCGGCTGGTCGGGGCCGGCCCGGCGGTCGATGGGGACCAGCCGATGCACCGCGAGGACCCTGTGGTGCTCGTCGAGGAACGTCAGGTAGGCGCGCACGTCCTCGATGACGAGGTCCTGGAGTGTCTCGGTGTCGACGGCGCCGGGATGCGAGGTCGGCGCCGCGAGGTCCACCCGGGTGCTCCACTGGCGGATCGCGGCGTGGTCTCCGGGCCCGAGCGACGGATCCAGGGGCGCCCAGTTCGCGCCGAAAGCGGGGTCGGCCGCTTGTCGCAGCACCCAGGAGACGCCCCACGGCGACGTGCGTGCCGGGTCGACCGCGAGGCTGGGGTCTCCGCGGAAGGAGCGGCTCAGGTCCGGCCGCGGCGACATCTCGGCGCTCACCGCGAGCTCGAAGCGCTGCGGCATCTCAGTCACCGCCGCCGCGTCCAGCACGAACGGCGCCACCTCCCCGGGCTGCAGCGTCAACGCGAACACCGACTCCTGTTCGCCCCACGTCACCGTCACCCGGCGCGCGAACAGCGCCGCGGATCTGTTCTGCACCAGCCCCAGCAACTCGCCGCCGCGCAACGCAGCGGTGTCCCACAACAGCACCACCTCATCGGCGGGCGCCTCCACCGCGAACACGCCGAGAGGCGCCCGATAGCCCAGCAGTTCGCCCCCGTAGCCCAGACTGTGGCCGCAGCCGTACAGGCACGCCGTCTCCCGCGCGGTCCGCTGCGCGGCCTCCGTCGCGGCCTGCGGCGACTCCCTGGGCGGCCCGAACCCGTCCCAGGTCACGTGCGCGTACAGCGGGGCGCCTTCGACGCCGCACCCGGGCCGCAGCTCGAAGACCTCGCCGAAGATCACGTTGAGGTCGGCCTGTCCGGGGCTGGGACCGACACGCCAGATCTCGTCATAGACCGCCGTCAGGGTGTCGTCGGTGTCGCCGCACAGCCAGAGGACCTTGCCCAGCAGCGGTTCCCAAGGCGACTGCTGCTCGACGCGCAGCGGGCCCGCGCCCTTCCCGACCACCGCGCCGGGCCGCCCCGGCCGGGCCACCAGCCCGCCGGGCCGACCCGACCCGTCCGAACCCCCCGACCAGAAGACACCCGCCCCGCCGGGGCCCTCCCGGCCGACATCGACGCTCCCCGCACCGTCATCGACGCTCCCCGCACCGTCATCGACCCCGCCGCCGCCGACAGCGACGCTGGAGGAACGGGACCCGTCGAGCGGTCCCTCACCCGAACCCGGCCCGGGCACATCCCCGGCCGGCACCACCCCGCCGACAGGCACGCCGCCGGGCACAGCGGGCTCGGGCTCGTCCCGCGGACCAGGGAACCATCCGCTGCCGGGCTCGGCCGCGGCCGGGGCTGCCGGCGGCGTCGCCGCGCCCTGGCCGACAGGCTCGGGCGACGCGCACGACACGGCACCGGCCAGCGCCAGCGCCGCCCCCGCCGCGCCCCATGGCGCCCGGCGCGCACGGCGGCCGTGTCCCGCAAGCGCGCGACGGCGCGCCGCGGCCGCTCTCAGCGGATGTGGCATGACGGTTTGTGCTTGTCGAGCGGCCCCCAGCCGCTGCCGCCGGTGTAGGTGCCCTCGTAGGCCTCTGCTGTCAGCGTGATGCCGCTGTAGATGATCCCGACCTGCAGGCATCTGTTCCTGTAGCGGCGGTTGATCTCATCGGCGTCGGCGCCGCTGGCGGGAGTCTCCTGCTGCCACCGCTCCGCCAGCGTCGTCACCGCCAGGTCAGCGGCCCTCTGACGGGCATCGCTCGAGCGGACCCTCTCCGCGGCGCCGCCCACCGTGTCGCCCATGAGCACCACCGCAACCGCGGCGATCCCCGCCACCGCGGCCACCACCAGCAGCCACTCCAGAGTCGTCAACCCCTCATCGCGCCCGGGCCGCGCACCGGTCCTGCCGCGCCGGCCGGTGCCCGGGCCGCCGCCGACCGGGCGCAGGCCGCCGCGGCGTCGCCTACCCGGCGCCGTCATGCACGCCGCCCACGGTGATGGCGAAGTCGTGGTATTCGTAGTTCGGCAGGAACACCACCAGGAAGGACGAGTCCAGGCCGATGCGATGCACTTGGACCGGGCCATACGTGCCGTCATCGCGGGTTGTCTCTATGTAGGGGGTCAACTCGCTCACGTCGAGGACCCTGTCTTCGTCGTCGAGCCGGGTCAGGTAGACCCGCAGGTCCTCGACCACCAGGTCCGCCACCTCGCCGGCGACGCTGGGATGCGAGGTCGGCTCCTCAAGCCGGATGAGCGTCTCGTAGGCTTGGACCCAGTCGTCGCGCGACACGCCCTCGGGGCGGACGATGTGGGGGTACCATCCCAGCACGTGCTCGACCTGATCCCAGGTGTCGGCCCAGAACCCCGGACTGTTCTCGACCCAGAACGAACGCCGCAGGTCCGGCTCGGGCGTCAGCTGCGCGCTCACCTCCAAGCCGATCGACTCAGGGTCTGAGGGCCCCTGATATCCCCCTATCTCGAAGGGCGCCACCTCGCCGGGCTGCACCGTCAACGGGAACACCCACCTGCCTTCGCCCGCAGACACCGTCACATGGCGAGCGAACAGCCTGTCGGACATGTTCTGCACCAGGCCCCTGACCGTATCGCCGTCCACCAGCACCGAATCCAGCCGCACCGCCACCTCGTCGCTGAACACGTCTGAGTCGTAGCGGTCAGGCCAGTGGTCCGAGTACCCGAACTCGATGATGCTCCAAGGCTGGGCCTTCCTCAGCGGCCCCGGAAGATCAGCAGCCGCACCGTCGCCGCCCGGCGCCTCAGAGCCCGGCCGCGGACTCCCATCGGGCCCGTCGGCGCCCTCGGCGCCGTCGTGGGCGCCGCCCACGGTGATGCCGAGGTTGAATCTGCCGTAGGTGCTGCCCGGGGTCGGCAGGAACACCACTAGGCGGTGTCTGTTCTCGCGGTCGGCTCGGCGCGCCGGGACCACGCGGCGTCTGCCGTCGTTGCCGGTCACCTGTGCGTAGGGGGTCAACTCGCTCACGTCGAGGACCCTGTCCTCGTCGTCGAGCCGGGTCAGATAGACCCGCAGGTCCTCGACCACCAGGTCCGCCGCCTCGCCGGCGACGCTGGGATGCGAGGTCGGCTCCTGAAGCGTGACGGACGTCTCGTAGGCGTGGCCCCTGTCGCCGCGCGACACGCCCTCAGGGCGCACGATGTGGGGGAACCGGCGATACACCTCCTCGATGTGGTCCCAGGTGCCGGCCCAGACGCCGGGCAATCCCGAGACCCGGAACGAACGCCGCAGATCCGGCTCAGGCGTCAACTGCGCGCTCACCTCCAAACCGATCGACTCAGGGTCTGACGGCCCCTGATATCCCCCTATCTCGAAGGGCGCCACCTCGCCGGGCTGCACCGTCAACGGGAACACCCACCTGCCTTCGCCCGCAGACACCGTCACATGGCGAGCGAACAGCCTGTCGGACATGTTCTGCACCAGGCCCCTGACCGTATCGCCGTCCACCAGCACCGAATCCAGCCGCACCGCCACCTCGTCGCTGAACACTTCTGAGTCGTAGCGGTCAGGCCAGCCGTCCAAGTACCCCAACTCAAAGAAGGCCCCATTTCCCAGCGCGCGCCTCAGCGGCCCCGGACCATCAGCAACCGCGCCGTCGCCGCCCGGCGCCTCAGAGCCCGGCCGCGAACCCCCATCCGGCGCCTCGGCGCCCGCGCCGGGCTCTCGGGCGCCCCCGACGCCGTCAGGCCCGGCATCACCGGACGGATCCTCCCCATCAGCCGGGCCGGCAGCATCCCCGGACACCGCGGCCCGCCCCACCGCCACCGCACCAACCCCCCGACCGGGCATCCCGCCAGCGGACCCGTCGCCGGGCGCGAGCGCCTCCGGTGCGGCGTCACGGACCCCGGACCCCGCACCGGGCATCCCGCCAGCGGACCCGTCGCCGGCGCCTCCCGCCGCTGCGACCGCACCCGCAGCGTCGCCGGCGTCCCGGCGTGGGTCAGCGATCCCGAAGCCGTCAACGGCACCGGAGCCGGCGTCCTCGAACCACCCGCCGCCGGCGCCGGAGCCCGTGCCGTCGAACCACTCCGCACCACCGCCGGGCGTGTCAAGCGGATCGCCCGCACCGGACGCGGCGTCGGGCCGCCCGCAGCCCGCCAACAACACAGCCGCAACCCACCAGACCAGCAGCCGCCTCCGCCCAGTACCGCACCCCCGGCCAAGCACAGCAACGTCGCCCGCCCGCTCGGCCCCATCCGCCCCGACACGCCCCGCGGGCGTCCGGCCCCGCATCGTCACACTCGGTGCCAGCTGCATGTCCCCTGTGTGGGGCAGTGCTTGATGTAGAGGACCCTGGTACCCACAGCATTCACGAACCAGCCGTAACCATCACCGACACCAGCGCCCACTTCGCGGGCGTACTTGTTCTTGGGGACGCCCCTGATGAGGGTCTCGGCGTAGCCGGTGCCGGTGCCGGCCTCGCCGATGTCGTTGGCCGGGAACGCCGCGTACTTGGTGCCGTCGGTGTCGGTGAAGGACACGAACCCCAACGGCAGCGGGGTTATGTCATACCAGATCTCGAAAGTTCCGCAGCCGGCGTCCTTGCAGTGCTTCCTGGTCCTGCCGTCGGGGTGATAGACCGTCGCGCCGCCCTCGGCGTTGGCGATGTCATACCAGTGGCAGTCGAAGGGCTCGCCGCCGGTGCCCCACCGGCAGCGGCGGTCCTGCACCCCTCCGTCGGGATCTGAGCCCGCCACCCGGCGGACCCTCAACGCGTCGTTGGCGTCGTCATAGATGGTCTCAGCTATAGGGATGCAGTGATTGATGTCGGGATCCTCCCCGAACCGCTTCTGCGCCTTGCACGCAAGCCAGGTCTCAAGCTGTTTCTTGAGTTTCTCCTCGCTCGCGCAGAGCCCGCCGAAGAGGTGCTTCGCGACCTCGACGGCGGCGTGGTTGACGTTGGCCCGTTTGGCGTGGTGCCACTCCTTGACCGGCTCCCACAAGTCGAGTTGCCACGGGCCTACGCCGGGGCTCCAGTGCGCGCGCGGCTCGCCGGTCTGGGTGCCCTTGGAGAACAGGCCGGTGCTCTCATCGTTGGTGAACAGCGAATCCCACCGCGACAGGTCCATCAGCGACGGGTTGTCCTTGTGGAGTTCGCGGATCGGTATGGCCAGCACGTACGCGGCAAGCTCGTTGGCGGTGACCGGATCGCTGTCTCGTGTGACGCACTCCCTGCCGGCGTTGCCGGGATCCTTGATCACCTCGTCGGCCGCGGACATGACCCCGTCGATGATCGCGGCGCCGTACCGGTAGGCCGCGGTGCGGCACCGCTGGTCGGCGGGGTTCCTGAACAGCGGAGAAGCGCACACGCGGGGCCGGCAGCCGTCGTCGGAGCCCCTGGCGAACGCCGACATGTAGGTCTGATCAGACGGGCACACGTTCACCGCGGACACCGAGAGGGTGAACCCGCCGGGGTTCCGGTCGGCGCGTCTGGCTACCTCGACGGTGTAGCGGCCCACCATCCCCTCGGGGTTGAGCAGCGCGCTGACGGTCGCGGCGCGGGCTTCGCCGCCCGGGCTGGAGGCCGTGTGCAGCGGCTTGGCGCTGCCGGCGTCGCCGTCATGCACATACACATCGATGGCATGGTCAGAAACCGCCACGACGGTGACCGTCGCCGCCTCCGCCAGCGTGAGCGTGTAGCGCTTGGCGTAGTAAGGGGTCTGGTCGCCGTGCTGCGACGACTTGCACGACGACACCCACACGTTGCCCACCCGGGCCCCGCCGAGGGTGATCCGCAACTCGCAGACAACCGGCGACACCACGGTGAAGACCGCCGTCTTGCGTGCGGCGGCGTAGCCGTCGCTAAAGCACCTGACCGTGACCTGCACTTCGCCCACCGCCGATCCGGTGTCCAACCTCACGCTGCGCTGCGTCCCGTCGTCGTCGGGGATCGGAACCGGCGCCGACAGCGGGCCCGACCCCTGCCACGCATAACAGTTCGCGTCGCCTGGAACCACACCGAAGTCCGCATCGATCGGCGACACGTCCGAGACGTCCCCCAAGCCGGTGATCGCGACCCTGGCGGGTGTGGCGGGCTCGGGCTCGTCTGAGTCCGTGTCAGGCTCAGGCTCGTCTGAGTCCGTGTCTTCGTCGTCGTCCTGGTGGCGTCCACCCGCACGGTGCGGGTACACGACGGACCGCTCCGCACCCCGAGACAGACCCTCACCGTCGTCACCACCACCGGCGCGTACTCGCGTTTGCGGCAGCCCGAACCCTTCACCGAGAACCCCTCCGGGCAGCGCACATCGGCCGCCGCTGACCCCGCACCGAGACGCCGCAGCCGCTCAGGCGCGCCCTCCAGCCCAGGAAACCCCACCAGACTGAACACCGCCACCGACACCGCCAGCAGCCACAACAGACCCCGACGCGCCCAGCCCCGCCGCCGGGCCGCCCCGCCTCCCCACGGCGACCGTCGCTGCACCCCCAAAACTGTACACAACCCTCACCGGCCGCCACAGCCGCCCACCCCCGACACACCGGCTGCCATGCGCCCGGCCGCCGCACGGCCGTCGTGCAGGCGGCCGCCGGTCAGCCCAGAGCGTCCAGAACCGCAGTGGCCACGAAGAGGTCGCCGCCCCGCTTGATCGTCAGCTCGACGGGCTCGCCCGGCCTGCGCAGCTTGATCGCGGCCGAGAGCTCCGTGATGTCGTGCATCGGCTCGCCGCCGAGGCTGACGATCACGTCGCCGGCCTCCAGCCCGGCCTCCGCGGCCGGGGATCCGGGCAGGACTTCGGCCACCAACACCCCCACGTCGTCGCCCTCGGACGCCTGGCCGCTGATGCCGAGATACCCGAGTTCCAGCGACTCCCCGTTGATGATGCGGGTGGCGATCAAGTCGACGGTGTCGCTGGGGACGGCGAAGCCCAGACCGATGCTGCCGCCCGTGGTGGTCTGGATCATGGTGTTCATCCCGATGACCCGGCCCTGCCAGTCGGCCAGCGCCCCGCCGGAGTTGCCCCGGTTGATGGCGGCGTCGGTCTGGATCATCTCCACCGGCACCGGCGAGCTCGGGTCGGCGCCGCCCTGGACCTGGATCCTGACCGCGCTCACGATCCCCGCGGTGACCGTGCCGGTAAGGCCGAGCGGACTGCCGATGGCCACCGCCAGCTGACCCACCCTCACCGACGAGACCGGCGCGAAGGTGGCGGCCACCAATCCAGCGGCCCCCGGATCGACCCGCACCACCGCCACGTCGTGCCCGGACGACCCGCCGACGACCTCGCCGTCGAGACGGGTGCCGTCCGACAAGTGGACGGTCACGCTCTCGGCGCCCTCCACGACATGCTGGTTGGTGACGATGTAGCCGTCGTCGGCGTCCCAGACGATGCCGGAGCCCAGACCGAAACCGATCTGGGCATCGACCTCGACGAGCACCACCGACGGGCTCAGCGCCTCGGCCACGGCCACCACCGGCTCATCGGAGACGGCCGGCGCCGGATACTCCGAAGCCGCGGCCGGGTCCCCGGCCGCCGCAGCCGAAGCCGCCCGCCCGTCAGGGGCCGAGCCCTCGACGGCGGGCTGTTCCGCGACCGGGGATCCTCCGGCGCCGAGCAGCCCGGCGGCCGGCTGCTCGCCCGCGGCCCCCTCGGCGGCTGCGGCGGATTGGGATCCGGTCACCGCCGCGACCTCCTCGGGAGAGGCCGGCCGCAGCGACGGGGACGCCCCGCCGTCCTGCGAGCCACCGAGGAGCGCCGCCGCGACGGCGACCGCCGCGACGGCGGCGAGACACGCCGACAACAGCGCCGCGGCGAGCACCCTGGCGGGCCGCCGGGGTGCAGGCCCCGGGGCGGCGGCAGCCTCGGGCGGACGCAACACCGCCGTCCGGGCCGGCCGGCGGCCGGCGCGGCCCGCCGCTCCCGCCGCGGCGGCCTGCGGCGGCCGCACCACCGCGGTGCGACTGCGAGGGTCCGGATCCTGCATCTCGCCCTAGAAGCTAGACCGAGCCGGTGAGAGATCGGTAAACCCGGCCCCGGCGACACCCCGGACAGCGACTAGCGGCGGTCCGGGCTGCGACTCGCTCGGCGGGTTTTCGTCCACGAGCGGTTCGAGCCGGAAGCGGTGCTCGGGAAACTCGCCCGAGGCTCGGGTTGCGCCGCGATCCGACTCAGGCGGCGTCGGAGACCCGCTCCGACACCACCATCGACGAGCCGCCGGGCTTCATCGAGACCCCCTGCAGGCAGTCGGCGGCCTCCATGGTGCGCTTCTGGTGGGTGACGATCACCAGCTGGGCGTCGGAGCGGAACTCGTCGATGAGGGTCAGGAAGCGGTGCAGGTTCACGTCGTCGAGAGCGGCCTCCACCTCGTCCATCACGTAGAAGGGAGACGGCCGGCTGCGGAACACCGCGAACAGGAAGGCCAGCGCGGCCAATGTCCGCTCGCCGCCGGAGAGCAGCGACAACCGCTTCACGTTCTTGCCTGACGGCTTGGCCGAGATCTCGATGCCGGTGTCGAGGAGGTCGTCGGGCTCGGTGAGGCTGAGGCGCCCCTCGCCGCCCGGGAACAACGCCTCGAACAGCACCTCGAAGTTGGCGGCCACATCGACGAAGGCCGAGCTGAACACCGTCCTGATCTCGCCGTCGATCGAGCGGATCACCCGGTTGAGATCGCGGCGGGCGGCGCGGATGTCGTCCAGTTGGCCCCTCAGCAGCTCGTGGCGCTCGTAGAGTTCGTCGTACTCGGCCAGAGCCAGAGGATTGACCGGGCCCATGATCTCCAACTCGGCGGCCAGCTGATCCACCCGCTGTGCGGGGTCGAGCCCGTCGGGCAGCTCCGGCAGCGGCGCGGACACAGCCTCCTGCGGGGTCAGGCCGTGGGTGTCGCGCAGACGCTCGACCGCCGTCTGCAACCGCGTGCGGAGCTCGGCCTCCTCGACGTCGTACCGGCTCTCGGTCCCGCGGAGGGTCTCGTAGCGACTCTCGGCATCGGCCTGCCGGCGCCGCAGGTCGTCGAGGCCCGCAGCCAGCGCCCTGACCTCGTCGGAGTGCCTGCGACGTGCGTCGCGTATCTCGGCGAGCCCGGCGTTCAGGATCCCCGTCCGCTCCTCCACCGCCCGCCTGAGCGTCTCGAGCACCGTCGCCTCGCGCTCCAGCACGGCCAGACGACGGGCGGACTCGGCCCGGGAGGAGCGGTAGACGGCCAGCCGCGCCTCCAAGTCTATGACGCGGGCGCCCAGCATCTGTCGGCGCTGCTCCAACCCGGCGTCAGTGGCGCTCTGGTCGGCCGCCCGGGCCGCCAACTCCGACGCACGCCGGTCGAGGCCGGCTCGCTCCTCGTCCGCCCGGCGGTTCCGCTGGAGTGCCTGCGCCTCCGCAGCCTCCAGCCCGGGCAGGCGGGACTCGATCTCTGCGACCCGCGAGACGGCCTCCCCCAGCCGGCGGGAGGTCTCCGCCAAATGGTCGCGCAGGGCACTGGCGGCGGTGCGGAGGTCGCGCCGGTCGGACTCGGCGCGACCGACGGCGCCGGCCGACGAAGACGCGGCGAGCTCGGACGCGGCCAGCCGGCGGCCGAGTTCGTCGACACGCCCCCGACTCTCCCCCAGCCTGCTCCGGGCCAGACCGCATCCGGCCTCCGCCTGTTCGACGGCCGCCCTCGCAGCCTCGCGCCTCTGGTCCGCCTCCGCCAGCGCGGGCCGGAGCCCGGCGGCGCCGTGTACGCCGAGCCGCCAGCCTCTGCTGCTCAGCCGGTCGCCGGCCGGTGTGACCACCACGACGCCGGGATGCCGCATCCACACGTCGGCCGCGGCGCGCCAGTCGCCGTCGACGAGGACCGTCGAGTCGAGCAGCACGTCCAGCAGGCGGTCCACATCCGGATCGGCGGCCCGCACCCGGCCCCTCAACGGCGCCAGCCCGAGCCGGGCCACCGGCACGGGCCTCGCGCCGCCGGCGCCGCCGGCCTCCAGCGCGATCACCGTCGCGCCGGCGTCGCCGGCCTCCACGCTGTCGAGCAGGCGGCGCGCCGCGGCGGCGCGCCTCACGACGACGGCGCCGACCGTGTCCCCCGCGGCGGCCGCGAAGGCCGCTTCGAGGCCGGAGTCCACCTCCACGAGGTCGCCCAGCAGCCCCAGGACGCCATCGGCTGCGCCCTGCACGGCGGCCGGCACCAGCCCGGCGGACTGGTCGAGGGCCATGGCGAGCGCCTCGCTTCGCGCCGCCCAGTGCCGCAAGTCGCTCTCGGCCGCTGAACGGGCCCCGACGGCGCCCTCCAGGGCGCTCTCGTCGTCGGCCCGAGCCGTTTCCGCCGCCGCGAGCTCCGCACGGAGGGCGGTGATCCCGTCGCTGCGCTCCTGCTGCTCGCTGCGATGCCGATCAAGCTGGGCGTCCACCTCCTGCAGGCGACGCTCGGATGCCTCCAAGCGCATGGCGAGACGGTCCCGCTCCGACTCGTTGAGCCCCATCGTCGACTGGAGCGCAGCCAACTCGCCCCTGGCCTCGGCCGCATCGCCGGCCGCGCCCAGGCCGAACCCGCCGTGGCCGCCCCATCGGGCCTCGAAGGCGGCCCGGTCCGCTTCCAGTCGCTCCTTCGTCTCCTCCAGACGGAGGCGGTCCGTGTCGGCCGCGCCCGCGGACAGCACCACCGCGGAGAGCTCGCTCCGGCTGCGCTCCAGCTCCGCCTGCAGGCCCGCGGCCAGATCGTGGTCGGCGAGGGCGGCCCTCTGATGCTCGATGCCGCGCCGGCGCTCGACCGCGACCGCAGCCAGCCCCGCCGCCCTGGCCCGCAGGCCCTCGATGCGGGCCAGCCGCTCGGAATGATCGTCCATCCCGTGGCGGGCCAGCCGCTGCTCGTCGGCGGCAACCCTGACACTGAGAGCGTCGAGCTCGGTCCGCAGGCCGGCTTGCCGTGTCGCCAGAGCCTCGCTCACGTCTCTGTGGGCGCGCAGCCGCTCCCGCAGATCCGAGATCTCGCAGCCGGCAAGATGCACCCTCAGCACCTCCAGCTCAGCGAGCAGGCCGGCGTGGCGCCGGGCCGCCTCAGCCTGCTTCTGCAGGGGGCGCAACCGCCGTCGCACCTCCCTCAGCAGGTCGCTCATCCGGGTCAGGTCGCCGTCGGTGGCGAGCAGGCGCCGCTCGGCCCGCTCCCGCCTCCTGCGGTACTTGAGGATCCCCGCCGCCTCCTCCACCACGACCCTGCGATCGGTGGGACGGGCGTTGAGCACCGCGTCTATCTGGCTCTGCGACACGATCATGTGCTGCTGGCGGCCCACGCCCGTGTCGGACAGCAGCTCGAGGATGTCCAGCAGCCGGCACGGAGTGCCGTTCAGCCCGTAGGCCGACTCGCCGTTGCGGAACAGGGTGCGGGTTATCCGGACCTCGCTGGCCGCCGAGGGCAGCATGCCGTCGGAGTTGTCGATGGTGAGCGACACCTCGGCCCGGCCCAGCGGAGGCTTGTGGGCGGTGCCCGCGAAGATCACATCGTCCATCCGTGAGGAGCGGACCGCGCTCGGCGCCTGGGCGCCCAGGACCCACGCCACCGCGTCCACCACGTTCGACTTGCCGCTGCCGTTGGGCCCGACGACCACGGTGACGCCAGGCTCCAGCCGGATGGAGGCCGGCTCGGCGAAGGACTTGAAGCCCTTCAGCGTCAGCGTCTTCAGATGCACGGGCGCGACGCTAGTTCCGTGAAGCGCCGCATCCGGGCACCCCTCGCCCGGCTGGAGGGCTCAGACGACCGCTTTGGCGTGGAGGACGCCGGATGGGGCATCCCTGGCCCGGCTGGCGGGCTCAGACCTGGGTGTCGCAATAGTAGGTCCAGCCGCCGCGGAACTTGGTCCGCTTGATCGGCGCCCTGGACCGCTCGCTCAGCGCGCCGTGCCGGCCCCACACCTTGAGGTGGCCCGCGTAGCCGCCCGGCTGGCCGAACGGATCCAGGAAGGGGCGGTCCGGCACCGACGTCCCCCGGTACTTCATGGCGTCGTGCATGGTGCCGACCAGCGACCGGTGAAGGCGGCGGATCTCCTGGGTGGACAGCGTGTTGGCGACCCGGTCGAAGCGCAGCCCCGCCTCGAACAGGATCTCGTCGGCGTAGATGTCGCCGATGCCGACCACGAAGCTGTCGTCGGTGATCAGGGGCTTGAGCTTCGTGTTCCTGCGGAGCAGCAGACGGCCCATCTCGGTCCAGGAGATGGGGGTGGCCACCGGATCGAGGCCGTAGCCCGCCACTTCGGGCACAGCCGACAGGAAGTCATCGGCGGGCACCACGAACATCTGGCCGGTGCCCTCGGTGTCCACGAAGCGAAGCTGGCCGTACTGGGTGAACGAGATCACCACCTCGGTTCCCGCCACCTCGGGATGCTTGTTGGCGTTGCGGCGAGGAGAGCCAGACGAGCCGAGCGACAGCACGAGCAGCAACCCGTTGCTCAGCTCGATCACCAGGTAGAGGCCGACCCGCCTCACGTCGGTGATCTTCGCCCCCTCCAGCTGCGAGGTGAAGGCCTTGCGGGTGTGGTAGCGGCGCAGGCACTTCATGCTCGCCGCCTCCGCCGTCTTGATCTTGCGGGTGACGATCTCACGTTCGAGGTCCCGCCGCACGGTCTCGACTTCCGGCAGCTCGAAGGAGAGGCCCTTGCTCATGGACGGGCCTCTGGTCGCCCGCTCCTGCTCGCTGCGCCCGCGGGCCGCTCCGGCCAAGGCCTCGCCCGGCGCATCGCAAGAAACCTCATGGACCGCTCCCTACCCGCTCGGCCTCTGAGGCTAGGGCCGAGAAGGCGATCTGGGCCGCCTGCTGCTCGGCGTCCTTCTTGGTGCTTCCCCTGCCCGTGCCGCTGGCCCGGCCGGCCTGGACCTCGGCCTCGAACGACATCTGGTGCGCGGGCCCGCTGGTGGTCACGTCGTAGGTGGGAGGGGCGAAACCGAGACGGGCGACCAGCTCCTGGAGCCGTGTCTTGAAGTCGGCATGGCCGGGCGCGGTGGCCTCGGCTTCGAGGCGCGAACCGAGGATCCGGCCGATCGCTTCGTCGGCCGCGTCGATTCCGCCGTCGAGATACACGGCCCCGATGACCGCCTCCACCGCGTCGGCCAGGATCGACGACTTCAGCCGGCCGCCGGACGCGGCCTCCCCCCGGCCCAAGCGCAGCAGCCCGCCGATGCCGATCGACCGAGCCACCTCCGCCAGCGTGGCCGAGTTCACAAGCGAGGCACGGGTCTTGGCCAGGTCGCCTTCGGACCAGTGGCCGAAACGCGAGTAGAGCCTCTGCGTCACCGCGAGGCCCAGGACCGCGTCGCCGAGGAACTCCAGCCGTTCGTTGGAGGACGACCCCGAGTGCTCAGCGCACCAGGAGCGGTGGGTGAGGGCGAGCTCGAGCAGCGCGGCGTCGCCGAACCGGTGGCCGAGCCGGTCCATGAGCGCTGCAGCGCCCGCAGGAGCGGTGCGGACCGTCAACCCAGCTTCGCTACGACGTAGTCGACGGCATCACGGACAGAACGCAGGTCCTCCAGGTCCTCGTCCTCTATGCGAAACCCGACCGCGCGCTCGGCCAACTCCTCCTCGATCCCCTCCACCAGCTCTATGAGCGCCAGCGAATCGGCATCGAGGTCGTCGGCGAACGAGGCGCCCTCCGCGATGTCGGAGGGATCGATCTCCAGGATGTCGGCAAGACGGTCCCGAATCAGCGCCAGAACCTCGTCACGCCCCATAGGCGCCTGCTCAACATGGGTTTCTGCGGGCATCGGCGCCTCCGTGCGTCGCTCCGTCGATGCAGCCGACAACCTTATCGTTGGGGAGTCGACCAGCCTCCGGCACCCGGCTGTCCGCGGGCGACGGCCGCGATGTGGTCCACCATGCCCGCGGCGACCATCTCCCGGGCCACCCTGATGGCGTTCATCACTGCGGCGGCGCCGCTGGCGCCGTGCGAGATCACGCAGACGCCCCGAACCCCCAGCAGCAGCGCGCCGCCGACGCCGTCGGGATGCAGCTCCCGCGCCATCTCGTCGAGGGCCGGGGCCAGCATTCTCCCGGCCCGGCGCGAGGTGTCGTCGGTGTCGATGGCCACCAGCAACCGGCCGAACAGGGCCCGCAGCGCCCCCTCCAGCGCCTTGAGGGTCACGTTGCCGGTGAAGCCGTCGGTCACGACCACGTCGACGGTGGGGGTCATGACGTCGCGGCCCTCCACGTTGCCGATCCATTCCGCTCCGACGTCGCCGGCCCACCGGCCGTTCGAGAGCAGTTCGAACACGGTCTTGGTGAAGTCGTTGCCCTTGCCGGCCTCCTCGCCGATCGACAGCAGGCCCACCCGGGGCTGCTCGACGCCGAAGCGGTCGCGGGCGTAGACCGCGCCCATCCGGGCGAACTGCACGAGCCACTCCGGGCGGCACTCCGCGTTGGCGCCCGCGTCGAGCAAGGTGGTGGGGCTGGCTCCCGGGGTGGGGATCGGCGTGGCGATGGCCGGGCGGGCTATGCCGCGAATGCGGCCCATGCGCAGCAGCGCCGAGCCCATGGCCGCGCCGGTGTTGCCTGCCGACACCATCGCCGAAGCCCGTCCGTCCCGCACCGCCTCAGCCGCCCGCACGAGCGACGAATCCTTCATCGTGCGCACGCTCGATCCCGGCTCCGCGTCCATCGGGATCACCTCGGAGGCCCCTATCACCTCCAGGCCGCCGGTGTCGCCCAACTCGTCGGGCCGACCCACCAGCACCACCGGGATCCCCAGCTCGTCGGCGGCGCGCCGGGCGCCGGCCACGATCTCCGCAGGGGCGCGATCGCCCCCCATGGCGTCAACCGCTACCGGTTCCACGGAGGTTCAGACCATTCGACGCCGACAAAAGTTCCATCCCTGCCCCCGAGGCCTGAAACACGACTGCGAGCCAGCGTTCCAGAGGCCGGCTACTCGACGTCTATGGCCTGCCGGTCGTGGTACCACCCGCAGTTGGCGCACACGCGGTGGGGACGCTTGACGGCGCCGCAGCGGCTGCATGCGCTGCGGCCGCCGGGACGGATCCGCCACGCGGATGCCCTTCGGCTGCGGCCCTTCGCCTTTGAGGTCTTCTTCTTGGGGACAGCCATGGGGGATCCTGATCTTCGGCGGCCGATCGGACAATCGGACAACCCGGCCCGGCAGCCTACCGGGGAGCTGTGGGGCCTACACGCCGCCGCCGGCTGTGAAGTCGGCCGCCGCCGGCCCGGTCGGGAACCGGCCCGGAACCGGTCCCGCGCAGTCCTCGGAGCACAGGGGCGCCAGCGGCAGAGCCAGCACGGCGGCCTCGCGGGCCGCGGGCGCCAGATCGATGCGATGATCGTCGATCGGCCAGGTCTCACCGTCGGTCGGTTCCCATTCGAACACCTCCTGCAGCGGCGCCTCCAGGGGGCCCCTCACCTCCTCCAGGCAGCGGCGGCACTCCGCGGCCCACACCCCCACTACCCGCCCGTCCGCCACAAGGGACCCTCCGGCCGCTCGTACCACTGCCTCCAGGCGCACGGCGCCGTCCACCACCAGAGCCCCCGGGACGCCAGGCTCGTGCAGGATGCACTCGTCGTCGACCTCGATGCGGTCGACCGAGCCGGCGTCGAGCCGCACACAGTCCACCACCAGCCGCCGCCGAGTGGGCCGCTCCTGCTCGCTGCGCTCACGGGCCGCTCGGGCCGTGAGGCCGCTCCTGCCCGCTGCGCTCACGGGCCGCTCGGGCCGTGAAGCCGCTCCTGCCCGCTGCGCTCACGGGCCGCTCGGGCC
>JAPPLH010000165.1 GCA_028819505.1 Acidimicrobiaceae bacterium | reverse complement strand
GCCGCGAACTGGCAGCAGAATGCACGCATACCGAGCAAAACGCTGCCAATTCCTCCGGTGCCCGCCCATCAGCCGCGAACTGGCAGCAGAATGCACGCATACCGAGCAAAACGCTGCCAATTCCGGGGCGGCTCGTTCAGCCCGACCGAAGGTGACGGGTGAGGTACTCGACGGGGCGGTCCGGCAGCGACCGGACGACCTCCGGGACCGCGGGGCCGAGGCGGCCTTCGGTCAGCATCTGGAACTTGCGCTCGATCTCGTGGTCGCTGAGCGGATCGTGCATGGAGCCCTTCTGACCGTGTACGGTCCGCTCCAGGAGGCGACCGTCGGCGAGGGTGATCTCCACCCGGCCGCCCTGCTTCCAGGCGTAGGTGGCGTCGAACTCCGGGGCCGGGTGGATCTCAGTGACCTTGGCCTGCATCGCCGCCAGAACCGGATCTGCAATGCGCTCGGGATCGAAGGTGGCAGGATCAGCAGGGTCAGCGAGCACTGCGGCCACGACGTTGAACGGCGCCGAGTACTGGGCCGCCATGACCGAGGCGGTGCCGTCCATGTCGTTGAGCTCGCACACCTTGGTGGTGGTGTGGACCGCGACCCGATCGATCTCCCCGGCGCGGATGCCGTGCTCGGCGACAAGCTCAGACGTGGCCTGGATCAGGGGATGCAGGTCGCTGCACGACGGGTAGGGCTTGACCGTGATCTCATCGATCATCCAGCGCTCGCCCAGCCGCTCGGTCAGCAAGTGGGGCTGCGGGTCGCCGGTGAAGACCCGGCAGAAGCCGTACCGGCCGGCCAGGCCGTCGCCCGCTCCCTCGAAGCCGTCAGCGGCCAGCGCCGCGGCCAGGATCCCGCCCTCGGCGGCCCGCCCGGCGTGGATCCGCTTGGCCATTCCCCCCGAGGACGCGAACTCCATGGTCCCCGAAGCCAGCGACGCCGCAATGCCGAAGGCATGGTTGAGCCCCGCCGCGTCGAAGCCGCGAAGGTAGGCGGCTGCGGCGGCCGCGCCGAACACTCCTGACATGGATGTGGGGTGGTAGCCGGCCAGCACGTGAGAGGCCGGACCGACGGCCAGCCCGGCCCTTGCCATTGCCTCGTATCCCACGACGACCGCCTCCAGGAAGTCCCGACCGGAGGCTTGCAGGTCCTCGGCCACCGCCAGCGCCGCGGGCACCACGACCGCTCCGGGGTGGTTGACGGCCTCCTCGTGGACGTCGTCCAGCTCGAAGGCGTGAGCCGCGGTGCCGTTGGCGAGTGCGGCCATCGCCGGCGAGGCCTGCTGGGGCCATCCCACCACGGTGCAGCGACCTCCGGAGCCAGTCGCCAGCGCGTGGCGAGCCGCGGCCGCGGACCACGGCTTGTCGGCGCCATAGGCGATGCAACCCAGCGTGTCGATCACGCAGTTGCACGCCGCGGCCAGGTGCGCCGGGGCGACCTGTGAGCGCACGCCGGCAAGGAACTCGGCAAGCCGCGCCGATGGGGAGGCCTCGGGCGACTCCGACCCGTCGGCGGCGGAATGCGGACCCGGCCGCATCACGCCGCGCCGTGGAGCGGCGGCGGCAGCAGGCGCGGGACGCGGGCAGGACCGGGCGGGGCCGGCATCACACCGCGCCGTCCAGCGACGCCCGCGCCAGATCCTGGAGGTGGCGCACGGAGTTCTCGCTGTGAACGCCGCACACGCCGCTGGGGTCCTCGATCAGCGGCCCGGGCGTGTAGCCGCGGCTGGCGACGCCGCGCTGCACCGACTCGACGATCCCGAAGTCCTCGGCGACGGTGTTCTCCCAGTCGTCGGAGACCAGCCGCGACTGGGCTTCGGTCAGATCGGCCGTGTCGAACCACCACTCGCGGATCAGCAGCGTGCGGTCCACTGCCAGCGGCACCCAGCGGAAGGTGTTGACGACCTGGCCGGGATAGCACTGGATGGCCGACACCGGCCACACGAAGTACGCCTCGTACCCGTCGCCGACCCCGCCGCCGTCGCCGGCCCGGGTTCCCGCGGAGGCCCCCTCTCCGGCCCCGACCGCATCGGCGCTGGCCGTGCGGGCGCCGTCGCCGGCCCGGGTCTCCGCGTCGGCTCCGACCGCCTCGGCGCGGGCCGTGCGGGCGCCGTCGCCGTCGCCGTCGGCGTCGGTCCATGCGGGCGGCTGGCCGGGGCGTTCGGCGGCGTGGTGGATCACCGAGCCGCCCGAAGCGATCCGGTAGCTGCCGGGGGCCACCACCCCCGACGTGAACCACTTGTGGACGTTGGGGCAGTGGTAGCACTCGTTGTAGTTCTCCACCACCACCTTCCAGTTGGCCCGCATCTCGTGGGTGCGCCGGGCCGACAGCACCCGCCGGGGGGCGTCCGGCACCCGTGCGAGCAGGTCGTCCTGCACTCCGGGCGCGGTCGCGGCCAGCCCGGCCGCCTCGGCCGACAGGTTGACGAACACGAACCCGGCCAGGGTCTCGAGGCGCACCCGTGGGACGCACACGTCGCCCACCTCCTCGCCGCGGGCGTGCAGCAGCCGCCCGTCGAGGCCGTAGGTCCAGGCGTGGTAGGGGCATGTGATCCGGTCGAGGCGGGCCTGCCCCGACGTCACCAGTTCGTGGCCGCGGTGCTGGCACACGTTGAACATGGCCCGGAGCTGTCCGGCGTCGTTGGCCACCAGCACGCTCTCGTCGCCGACACGCGCCGTGACCACCATTCCCGGCTCGGCAACCTCCGACACGTGGCCGACCATCACCCAGTTCCGGGCGAACACCCGGTCCATCTCCGAGGCGAAGACCTCGCCGTCGGTGTAGTAGCGGGCCGCCAACCCGCCGGGCCGCTCGTTCGTCATGTCCGCCACCTCCTGTTCTCCCACAGCCTTCTACTTCTCGGCCGCGAGCGCTTCCGGGTCGGTGCAGCACCGGCCCGCCAGCCCGTCACGGCGCCCGGTCATGGCAGGTCCGCCAGTGCGTCGACGAGCCGGTCCATGCGGTCGGGCCGGTTGGCGTCGCAGCGCAGGAAGCGCCGGTCCAGCCCCCGGAACGACACCGAGCCGTCCTTGACGATCACGCCTCGCTCCAGGAGCCCCTCGAACACCCGGCTGGAGTCGGTGTCCGGATCCAGGATCTCGACCAGGAAGAAGTTGGACCGGCTGCCCGGAACCATCCGGAAGCGGTCGAGTTCGGCAAAGCGGATCTGCGCATGGTCCCGACCCTTCGAGATCATCGCCACGGTGGCGTCGAGATGGTCCTTGTCGTCCAGGGCGGCGGCCGCGGCGGCCGTCTGCAGCACCCCCATGTTCCATGTCGGCTTGACGGCCAGGCAGGCGTCGACCACCGGTTTCGGCCCCACCCCGAAGCCGACCCGCAGGCCGGCGAGGCCGAACGCCTTGGAGAACGTGCGCAGCACAACCAGGTTGTCGTAGTCGTCGGCGAGGTGGATGTATCCGCCAGTGTCCGAGTAGTGCACGTAGGCCTCGTCGAGCACCACCAGAGCCTCGGGCGCCGCCTCGACGATGCGCCGCACGTCGCGCTCGGTCGTCCACGTTCCCGAAGGGCTGTGCGGGTTGGTGACGAACACGATCCGGGTGGCTTCGTCGATGGCGTCGATGTAGGCGTCGACGTCCACCGCCATCGTGGCCCGGTCGGTGGCGTCGTGCACCAGGACCGGCACCCGGTCCTCGGCCTCGGCGAACAGGTGGTAGATCGGGAAGCACGGGCCGGGCATCTGGATGCGCCCACCCGGCTCGCAGAACGCCCGGATCAGCCATGAGATGATCTCGGTCTCGCCCGCTCCGCACATCACCCGCTCGGGCTCGACGCCGTAGACGAGCGAGATCTTCTCCCGCAGCGGCTCGGCCGTCCAGGACGGGTACAGGTGCAGGTCGTGCAATCGCTCCCGGATCGCCTGCACGGCCAGCGGCGATGCCCCCAGGGGATTCTCCGCGGAGCCGAGCTTGGCGATGTCGGCGGCGCTGATCCCGTAGCGGGCGGCCACATAGTCGGCAGGAAGGCCGGGAACGTAGAACTCCGGGTCGACCAGAGCGGGATGCGAGTGACGCATCTCGGCCTCCTTGTGTCGTGGGGTCGGTACGACCCAACTGCGGCCCTTGTATGCGTATTGTGCCCGATCTGCGGCGATAACGTCGCGCTCCGGCGCCTGCTGAGGCCGGACCCGCAGGGAGGATCTGACGTGGAGCAAGGTTCGGTTCTGCCCGGCGAGACCGCACGCGGCGGGTCCAACCTGCCGGGCTCGGTCCGGGTCGTGGTCATCGGCGGCGGGATCTGCGGGGCCAGCGCGCTGTACCACCTGGCCCACGAGGGGTGGGCCGACAGCCTTCTCATCGAGAAGGCCGAGCTGACGTCGGGCTCCACCTGGCACGCGGCGGGCCAGGTCACCCACTCGGTGTCGAGCTACGCGCTGGCCGAGTTCCGCCGCTACGCCTGCGAGCTGTACGCGTCGCTGGAGGCCGAGAGCGGGGTGGCCACCTCATGGCACCGCAGCGGCAGCCTGCGGGTGGCCTACACCGCCGAGGAGATCGACTGGCTGCGGGCCCAGCTCGGTCCGGCAGCCTACGTGGGCAACGCGATGGAGTGGGTCTCGCCGTCGCGGATCTCGGAGCTGCATCCCTTCTACTTGACCGACGGGATGCTCGGCGCGATCCACACCCCCGACGACGGGCATGTCGACCCGGCCGGGGCGGCCAACGCCATGGTGCGGGCCGCTCGCAACCTGGGTGCGGCCGTCAGCCGGCGCAACCGGGTGCTGGGCATCCGGCGACGGCGAGACGGCAGCTTCGACGTGGACACCGAGCGGGGCACGATCCATGCCGAGCACGTCGTGAACGCGGCGGGCTGCTACGCGCACCGGGTGGCTCGCATGGTGGGACTCGACGTGCCCATCGCCAACGTGTTGCACACCTACCTTCTCACCGAGCCGGTGCCGGAGTTCGGCGACCTCGACCGGGAGCTGCCGGTGGTGCGCGACGACTACGTGTCGGGGTACCTCCGCCAGGAGCAGCAGTCGGGCCTGATCGGGATCTACGAGCAGACCGGCGCCGAGGCGGTCTGGCATGACGGGGACGGACCGGACTGGTCGCTGGAGAACCCGCTGTTCGACGCCGACTTCGACCGGGTCGGCCCATGGCTGGCCCGGGCCTTCGAGCGGATGCCGGTGCTGGAGCCGCTGGGCATCAAGCAGGTAATCTGCGGCGCGATCTCGTACCCGCCCGACGGTGAGCCCCTGCTGGGCCCGTCGGGGGTGCGCAACTTCTGGCAGATGGTCGGCGTGCAGGTCGGCATCGCCGACGGCCCGGGCCTGGGTCGGGAGCTGGCCCGATGGATGGTGCACGGCACCACCGGCGTGAGCGTGCGGGCCTACGACGCCCGCCGGTTCGGCTACATCGACCGCGCCGACGTCATGTCCTACGGCCGGGTGAAGGGAGCCGAGGACCACCAGTACCGTCACCAGACCCCGCTGCCCACACTGGAGCGGCCTGCCGGTCGCCCCTACCGCACCACCCCCCTCTATGGGCGCCTGCACGGCAAGGGGGCGGTGTTCACGCAGGTCTACGGCTGGGAGCGGCCCAAGTGGTTCCCCGCCGCGGCCGGGCTGCCGCAACAGGACATGGTCTCGTTCCGCCACACCGGCTGGTTCGACACGGTGGCCGAGGAGTGCCGGGCCGTGCGGGAGCGGGTCGGGATCCTCGACGCCACCGCGTTCGCCAAGTTCGACCTGGTCGGCCCCGACGCGGCCGCGGTGCTCGACCGCCTCACCACCAACAACGTGCCTGCGGTGGGACGCATCGGGCTGACGTACCTGCTGACGCCGCAGGCTCGCATCGAGAGCGAGCTGACGGTCACCCGTCTGGCTGCCGACCACCTCTACCTGGTGTCGGCCGCCGCCGGCGAGGGCAAGGATCGGGAGTTCTTCGAGACGCACTGGCCCAGCGGCGCCGACGCCGAGCTGGTGACCCGGTCGATGGAGCTGGGGGTGCTGAACGTCACCGGGCCCGAGGCCCGGCGGCTGCTGGCCGGCCTCACCGACGCCGATCTGGGCAACAAGGCCTTCGGATGGCTGCGGGCGCAGGTCATCACGGTGGCCGGCGTGCCGAACGTGCGGGCTCTGAGGGTGGGTTTCACCGGGGAGCTCGGCTGGGAGCTTCATGTGCCGGTCGAGGATCTCGGCACCGTCTACGACGCGCTGTGGGCTGCAGGCGAGCCGTTGGGGGTGGCCGACGCGGGCAACCATGCGCTCGACTCGCTGCGCATGGAGAAGCGCTATCTCACCAGCCGCGAGCTCACCCACGACGTGAACCCGGACGAGGCCGGGCTGCACCGGTTCGTGAAGATCGACAAGGGAGACTTCGTGGGCCGCGACGCGCTGCTGGCCCGCCGGGCCGGGGCGGCCTCGGGCGAGGAGCCCTACCGGTGGCGGCTCGCCTATCTGGCCGTGGAAGCAGACGACGCCGACGTGCATGCAGCCGACGGCGTCTACGCCGGCGGGCGGGCCGTCGGCCTGGTCACCTCCGGCGCCTACGGCTTCCACACCGGCCAGAGTCTGGCCTTCGCCTATCTGGCACCTGCGCACGCCGAGCCCGGCACCGCGCTGGAGGTCCGGGTCGTTGGCGACCTGCGGCCGGCCCGCGTGCTGGACGAGGCCGTCCACGATCCGGCGAACGCCCGGCTGCGGGCCTAGTGGTGTGTCGCGGGTTTGGTTGAGCGACCTGCCAAGTCTCTGACCTCGCGCTATGGACTACAGGGTTCCGCAAATGTACGCACGACATACCACTAGCGACCGAGCGTGTTGCCGAGCGCCGTGACTGATCCTGGCCTGCCCGCGGCCATGCGGGCCGCGGTCCTGCTGGGCATCGGCGGCCCCGAGATGCTGGCTGTGCGTGACGACGTGCCCGTGCCCGGGGCCGGACCCCGCGAGGTGCTGGTGCGAGTGGCGGCCTGCGGCATGAACAACACCGACATCAACACCCGTGCCGGCTGGTACAGCCGCTCGGTCGTCTCGGCCACGTCTTCGCAAGGGTTCGCCGAGGCTGACCCCAGCGATTCGGCGTGGGGCCGCGGCGGCCTGTCCTTCCCCCGGGTCCAGGGCGCCGACATAGCGGGCGTGGTGGTGGCGGCGGGTGAGGATGCGGACGGAGGTCTGGTGGGCCGACGGGTGCTGGTCGACCCGTGGCTGCGCGACCGGGACCGTCCTGCCGATCGCGGCCTCGCCGGCTATCTGGGCAGCGAGCGCGACGGCGGTTACGCCGAGTACTGCACGGTCCCGCAGGAGAACGTGTACCCGGTGTCGGTGGGGCTCACCGACGTCGAGTTGGCCAGCTTCGCCTGCTCCTGGTCGACCGCGGAGCACATGCTCCAGCGAGCGGACCTGCGCTCGGGCGAGACGATAGCGGTCCCGGGCGCGTCCGGCGGCGTGGGCAGCGCACTGGTGCAACTGGCCAAACGACGCGGCGCCCGGGTGGTGGCCGTAGCCGGCGCATCCAAGCGGGCCGCGGTGAGCGACCTGGGCGCCGACGCGGTGGTGGCCCGGCAATCCGGAGACGTCGTGGCGGCGGCCGCCGCGGCCAACGGAGGCAGCTTCGACGTGGTGGCCGACGTCGTCGGCGGCGGCAGCTTCCCGAACTGGCTGGAGGCGCTGTGCCGGGGCGGTCGCTACGTGACCTCCGGGGCCATCGCCGGACCGGTCGTTGACCTCGACCTGCGCACCCTGTACCTGAAGGACCTCCAGCTGCACGGAGCCACCGTCTACGCGCCTCAGGTGTTCGCCGATCTCGTCGGCTACATCGAGCGGGGCGAGGTCAGGCCGGTGGTGGGCGGCACCTACCCGTTGGAGGAGATCCACGCCGCGCAGGAGGCTTTCGCCGCCAAGCGCCATGTGGGCAGCCTGGTGATCGTGCTCGAACCCGAAGCATCGCGGGACCGGAGCCCCGGCTAGCAGGGCGGGCGTCGTCGGCGCCGCTGATCTACAGGATGCGACGCATGGCGTCGCGGGCTCGTTCCTCGGCCACCCGTTTGCGGCCGACGATCGGCGTGGTCGGAGCGAATCCCGCCTCGGCTCGCTCCGACTCGCTCTCGCCGCCCCAGAAGCCCAGTTCGCGGTTGCGGCGCGCATAGTCGCGGCAAGCGGGCAGCACGGAGCACTGCTCGCACATGGACCGGGCCCGGGCCTCACGGCGCACCCTGGCCTCGGGCCGCTCCGCGAACGGTGCGAAGAACAGGCTGCTCTCGCCCGCGCAGCGGCCGTGCTCCATCCACGTCGTGGACCCCATTGGTGTTGCGAGTGTCTCGAAGGCTTCAAGCATCGGTATACAATCTAGCAGCGGTATACAATCTTCGCAAGGGCGGCCATTGAACGCCGGCTCAGCCTCCGTCGGCGCCCGCGACGATCCCCTCGTCGTGGAGCCTGCCGATGTCGGCGCTGGAGAGGCCGAGCCATCCGGCCAGCACCTCGTCGGTGTGCTCGCCGAGAACCGGCGCCACCGCGTCCGCGCTCGCTTCGCTCGTCGTCCCGCCACCCGAGTCGATGGGGGTCAGCGGCGAGACCGGCGCCAGGAACTGGCCGATCCCGGGCTGGTCCACCTCGACGAGCAGCCCCCCGGCCGGCGAGCAGCGCGGGTCGCGGGCGACCAGCTCAGTGAAGGTCTGGTACGGACCCCAGCACACCCCGCAGGCGTCGAGACGCTCAGCCACCTCGACGAGGGGCCGGTCGCCGGTCCAGGCCTGCATTGCCGCCTTGATCTGCCGGCGCGCCTCGAAGCGGTCGCCCTCGTCGCCGAAGTCGAGCCCCCGAGCCGCCTCGATCTCGGCGACAGCGGCGGCGCTGCCGGTGGCCTCCAGCAGCGCGTCCCACTGCCGGCGGCTGATGGCGACGGCGTAGAGGCGACGGCCGTCTGCGGTGGACAGCTCCGCGCCGAACGCCCCGTACAGGTCGTTGCCGCAGCGCGGCCGCTCCGTCCCATTGACCTGAACCTCGCCCACATAGCCCAGCGCAGCGGTCGCGGCCAGCGCCACGTCGCTCAACGCCAGAGTCATCACCGAGCCCTCGCCGGTGAGCAGGCGGCGACGGTCGGCGGCCAGGATCCCCACCGCCGCGGTCTGGCCGCACAGCAGGTCCCAGGCCGGCAGGACGCTGTTGACGGGCTCCGTGCCGCCGGCGGGGCCGGTCACCATCGGGAACCCCATCGCCGCGTTGATCGTGTAGTCCACCGCGGTGGTGCCGTCGCGGTTGCCGGTTATGGCCACCATCACCAGGTCGGCCCGGCGCGCGACCAGGCGCTCGGGCGCCGTCCAGCCCCGGGCCGGGAAATTCGTGAGGAACGTGCCCGCCGAGCCGATCAACTCTGCTAGCAGTTCGTGGGCGGCGGGGTTGGCGAGATCGACGGCCAGCGACTTCTTGCCCTTGTTCAAGCCGGCCCAGTACAGCGAGCGCCCCTCGGCGGTGAGAGGCCAGCGGCCGTGGTCGATGCCGCCGCCGATCCTGTCGAAGCGCACGACCTCGGCGCCGAGCTGCGCCAGCGCCATGCCCCCGGAGGGCGCGGCCACGAACGCCGAGCCCTCCACGACTCGCAGACCATCGAGCGGAGCGGCGCCAGTCACGCCCGAGAACCTAGTGGTCCGGCGCGGATCTGATGATCGGGACCGTCCACGGATCCAAGCAGATGAACGCATCCGTCGTACCGATCACGGCTTCTCCGACATGCCGCCCGAGCGAACGGGAACGGGGTGCGAGCACGGCGGGCGTCCGGGCCAAGTGGACGGGAGGCGGGCTTGGTGAGAGAGTCTGGCTCCACATCCGGTTGTCACGGAAGGAGAAATGTGATGGACGGACTCAGTCCAGCCGCTGACGCAGTATTGGACGGCGTGGTGTCGGGATCGCCGCGCGTGCCTGGCGTCGCTGCGGTCGCCACCGACCGCGACGGCGTCATCTATGCGGGCGCTCGGGGCGAGCGGGTTCTCGGGGGCGACGCCTTCACCACCGACACGGTGTGTGCGATCTTCTCGACCACCAAGGCCATCGGAGGCACCGCCTGCCTGCAGCTGGTCGAGCAGGGCGACCTGGACCTCGACGCCCCGGCGAAGGAGTACGTCCCGAGGATCGGCGGCCTCGGCGTGCTCGAGGGATTCGACGACGACGGAGCGCCGAGACTGCGCCCACCCAGGAGCGACATCACAACGCGCCGGCTGCTGACCCACACCGCCGGGCTCACCTACGACTTCTTCAACGACACGTACACCAGGCTGGCCGACGAGCAGGGCCAGCCGTGGGTGGTCGACGCCTCGTACGCCTCCATCGAGACGCCGCTGCTCTTCGACCCGGGCGAGCAGTGGGAGTACGGCTCCAACATCGACTGGGCCGGTCTGGTGGTGGAGGGCATCACCGGCAAGCGGCTCGGCGACGTGTTCGCTGAGCGGATCCTGGAGCCGCTGGGAATGGACTCGACCGCCTTCTCGATGACCCCGGCGATGCGGGAGCGTATGGCGACGATCCACGCACGCGAGGACTCCGACGGGTCGCTCATCCCGCTTCCCGGGGTGGAACTGCCGCCCGACCCGGAGATCCACATGGCCGGCCACGGCCTCTACGGCACCGCCGAGGACTACGCCAAGTTCATCCGCATGTGGCTCAACGACGGGGCCGGACCCGGCGGCGAGCAGATCCTCAGGCCCGAGACGGTCGAGATGGCCTGCCGGAACCACCTGCCCGAGGGCATGTTCGTCAAGATGCTGCCCGGCGTGGGCGCCACCGAGGTGGCCAAGACGATCCTTCCCGTTTCGAACCCGCGCCTGTCCAACGACGCCGAGTTCTTCCCGGGGATGCCGAAGACTTGGGCGCTGACCTTCATGATCAACGAGGAGGACGCGCCCACCGGCCGGCCTGCGGGCGCGCTGGCGTGGGCCGGGCTCGCCAACCTGTACTACTGGATCGACCGGGCCAACGGCGTGGGCGGGTTCTGGGCCACCCAGATCTTCCCGTTCGCCGACCCCACCTCGGTGGGCGGCTTCCTCGACTTCGAGAAGGCGGTCTACGACAACGCCGCCTAGCGGCTGACGGGGCCGAAGCCGTCAGGAGCGGGCTGCGATGTCGGCTAGTACCTGGGCGGCGTGGCCGGCGAGGTCCTGGGCGGCGTGGCCGGCGAGGTCCTGGGCGGCGTGGCCGGCGAGGTCCTGTCCGGCCGGCTCAATCGACGCCTCGTGGCAGGAACAGATCGTACTCGCCCTTCGGGCCGTCAAGGATGAGTCTTCCTCGGCGAAGCACATCGAGTCCGACAAGCACCTCAGCGCCTGTCACGTCGGCGTCGTATGCCGTGACTCGTATCGGATCGGGCGGATTGTCGCTGCGATACCCCAGATGCAACATCAGGTCGTAGATGCCGCTCTTCGTTGAACCGGAGGCAGTCGCGAGGGGCTGCCGGCTCGTCCGTTGGAGCAGGAGCGCACCTACCACCGTCTCGCTGACGCAAGAGCGCTCGGCCGCCGTGTCGATCAGCCCGCGAGCCCGGTAGGGCACGGGGACGACCCTGCCCTCCAAGCGATACCGGTCCAGTTCGGTCAGTGGCAATCGCACTTCAAC
>JAPPLH010000132.1 GCA_028819505.1 Acidimicrobiaceae bacterium | reverse complement strand
CGGCTGCGGCTGCACCGGCGAGTAGTCATACGGCTGAACCGGCGGCTGCGGCTGGGGCTGGGCCGGCGGATAGTCATACGGCTGAACAGGCGGCTGCGGCTGCACCGGCGAGTAGTCATACGGCTGAACCGGCGACTGCGGCTGCACCGGCGGATAGTCATACGGCTGAACCGGCGGCTGGGGCTGGGCCGGCGGATAGTCATACGGCTGAACCGGCGGCTGCGGCTGCACCGGCGGATAGTCATACGGCTGAACCGGCGGCTGCGGCTGGGGCTGGGCCGGCGGATAGTCATACGGCTGAACCGGCGGCTGCGGCTGCCAGTCCGTGCGCGGCAGGTAGTGCGACGGCGTGTCAGCGGGTGGTTCGGGGCTCGGCCCCACCTGACCATGCGGGTCCGGCCCGGCTGCGGGCGCCATCGGCGGCGCGGGCGGCTCGTGGGCGGGGGGCTCCCCGTGCGGCGCTGCCGGCGGCGTTCCGCCCGGTGCGGACGGGTCGTCGCCGGCAGGCTCGCCGACGACCGCTGCCGGCTCGGCCAGTGTCTGCCGGCCGTCGTCGGGCTGTGCTCCGGGCGTGGAATCCGCCCCGGCGGGGCTGGAGTGACTCGACACCGGCGGATGCGCGTACGGGTAGAGGTCCTCCGCGAGCTTCTCCAGGCTGGCGAACCACTTCTTGTTCTTGCGCTTGGTGCGGTTCAGGAAGGTCGTCAGGTCGGAGGCCGCATCCGGCAGCTTCGCGATCGAGCCGCTGAAGGTCAGGCCGTGGTTCTGCTGCCACTCCTCGGCGCTCATGGACGACTCGCCGACGGTCACCGCGCATCCCTGCGCCGTCCCGCCGCGGCCGGCGTCGGCGGCCAGGGCGTCGGCGAGGTGCTGGAGACCCGGCGGCGGGCTGTCGCCGCCGCAGACTGCCACCACCCCTGCCGCTGAGGTCGTCAGTCCCGAGGCCGCAGTCTCGGCGGTGATCAGCCCGCCGTCGATGATCACAGCCATCTCCGTCTCGGAGATCTCGCGGAGCTCCGCAGAGAGGCCGGAGAGCACCTGGAAGATGCGCCGTGCGCCGGTGGGGCTGGCCGGGGCCGGCATGACGTGCAGGTTCGCGAACAGCACGTCCTGAGCGTGGTCGATCAGATGGTTGCTCTGCATCGGCCGGCCGGCGGCGACGAACGACGCCGTGCCGGGCGTGAACTGGATTCCGAGGTTGTGGCTGATCGAACCCCCGGACGGGTCGGCCTCGATGAGCAGCACCTCCCGGCCTTGCGAGGCCCAATGGGCCGCGAGGTGCATGGCCGCGGTCGAGGCGCCCGGTGACCCCTGGGTGCTGTAGATCGTCAGCATGGAACCCGCCTCATCCTCTGCGGCCCTCGGCCGTCTGGTCTCCAGTATACCGTGATCCGGTATACCGTACTCGATCCTGTATACCGCACTCGATCCTGTATACCGTACTCACTGGCCGCCGACGGGCTCCGCGCCCGTCCCCCCTTCCGTCGAAGACCCTGCTGGATCAGGCGGAATCAAGGTCCCTAGTGGGCTGTCCACTAGGGCAGGCGGAACGCTGCTCGCGGCCTGCGCGTCCAACGCGGCCGTGAGATCCTCGACCGCGAGGCCGAAGCCGAGTTTGAGCATCGTGCGGTCAGACGCCGCCGAGTAGCGGTCGACGATGCTCTTGATGGCGAGCGCCTCCTCGGGAGTGACCACGTAGTAGATGTTGTCGCCCTGCACGAACTCCAGCTGGAGCACCCCGATGAGGCTAAGAGCGCCCGCCGCGCCGCTCAGATCGACCGGCCCGCCGCCCAGCGCAGCCGCCGCGCCGCCCAGCGCAGCCTCGGGCGCCCGGCCGATGAGCGCCACGGTGTCGCCGGTGGCGAGGGTGCCGAAGGGCGCCTCCCCCGACGGCAGGCTCACCTGGATCAGCACCCTGTCCGCCTCGCCCTCACCGGACAGCGGCGGAGTCTCGAACAGGCCCTCGGTGACGAGCGTCCCCGCCGGTATCCGACCGGTCGCCCACTTGCCCACCACCGCGCCGGCCCGGTCGGCGGTGAGCGCCGACGCGGTGCCCACGTCGGCCTCGACAAGGGCGAAGTCGGCCGCCTGGGCCACTTCCCAGCGTGCGATGGTTCGAGCCGTCACCAGGTACTCAGCCCGCTGATCGACGCTCTGGAGAACGAGCCAGAAACCGGTCCCAGCCCCGAACACCAGCACCAGGCCCAGCACCAGCAGCCCTCCCCGCCGCTGCTTCGTCTGCGAGCCGGGCATCGCCACCTGCCGCCTCGGACCGGGCGCCGCCGCAGAGGATCGCTCGCTCGGAGGGGGCGGCGTGTCTGTCATGTAGGCGTCTCCGCGTCTCGGCATGACCGCAGCGCTCGCCCACACGGTCCTCAGGGTCGGAGCCAATATAGCACCCTGCCCCGCCTGCGGACGAATCGGAGCGGCGAGGCCCGAGAAACCGTTCCTTCCGCCGAACTGCCGGCCCAGCAACGCCGGCCGTGCGGCGAAGGCGCTCCACCATGACCGCTCACCGGATAGCGTCCGGCGCGTGAGCGCATCCGCCGTTCTGGTCGCGGCCGGGGCCGCGGCCTGGCTGGGCGCGGGCGTGTGGCTGGCGGTCACGGACCTCCGCACCGGCCTGCTGCCGACACGCGTCATCTGGCCTGCCGCTTGGGGGCTTTGGGTGCTGTACGCGGCCGCGTCGCTGATCGAGGCCGACCCCGCCGGCCTGATCGGGGCCGCGCTGGGCGCGGCGGCATGCGGGGCGATCCTGGCGGCCATCCATCTCGCCCACCCCCCGTCGATGGGCTTCGGCGACGTCCGGCTCAGCGTCCTCAACGGCCTGCTGTGCGGGTGGTGGGGCTGGCAGCCGGCGCTGGCCGGCCTGGCCGCGGGGTTCGCGCTGGCCCTGCCCGAGGCCCTGGTGGTGATCGCCCGCCGCGGCATGGGGGCCAGCCGCCCGCTGGGGCCCTACCTGGTGGCCGGCGCGGCTGTGGTGGCGGCCGCCATGGCCGCCACCCGAGGCCTGGTCCCGGCCCGGTAGCCCCGTCCGCCGGCAGGGTCGGCGCGCGGGCGTGGCCGCACCGGGGCGTGGCCGCACCGCCGACCGCGCCGGGCCTTCGGTCAGTAGAGCAGTTCGCGGTTCCGGCCCTCGTCATCGGAGGCGTCGGTCTCGTCCGCCTCCGCGCCCGGCACGGCGGATGAGAGCGTCGCGACAGAGCCGCACCAGGTGGCGGATGAGAGCGTCGCGATAGAGCCGCACCAGGTGGCGGATGAACCTGAGCTGCTCTGTGAGGTTGAACTTGCTCCGGCCGCTCTCGCGGTCGCGGAACGCTATGGGCACCTCGCCGAGACGCAGCCGGCCGCGCACCATCAGCTCGAGCCCGATCTTGTACCCGATCGGCTTCAGGCCGGCGAGGTCGGGGACAGCCCGGCGGTCCAACGCGAAGAACCCGGACAGCGGATCGGTACACGCCACCAGCGGCCGGGCCAGCAGCGTGCCGATGCGGGAGACCGCTCGCCGGTGCCACCCCCAGTCGACGTCGATCTCGCCGCCGGCGGCGTAGCGGCTGCCCACCACCATGTCGACGCCGTCCAGCGCGGCCAGCATGGCCGGGATGCTCGAGGGCGGATGGGACAGGTCGGCGTCCATCACCACCACCCTGTCGGCGCCGCAGCGCTCGATCCCCATGATCACCGACAGCGAGAGGCTGCGGCGCTGCCCGGCACGGACCAGCAGGCGGACCGGAAGCGTCTCCGCCAGCGCAGCCACCGGCGCCTCGATGCCGTCGCCGGAGTCGTCGTCCACCACGACCATCTCCCAGCGGAGGCCGGTCGGCGCCATCGCCTGAGCGACCTGCCCGGCCAGAGCGGCGATGTTCTGGGCCTCCCGGAGCGTCGGAACCACCACCGACACATCGAACCGCCCGGACGCTCCGACCATCGATCAGGCTCCCACGAGGAGCATCGTCCATCCCCGGCGACCGCGGCGGTCAGAGGTCCGGCGCCTGGGTCAGGTCCGGGCGCCGAAGGACTGCTGGGGAACGCCCCTCATCAGCGAGAAGTGGCCCTGCACGCCCCGCCAGGGGCCGTCGACGGAGTCTCTGACCAGCACGAACGAGCAGCGGCCGGGGCGGTCGAAGGGCTCGCCGCCGGTGGCGTAGCCCGTCGAGGTCCAGGTGACCATCACCGCGGCCATCAGCCGGTCGGGCGACACCCGGGACCGCATCCTGCCGGTGAGCAGGACGAAGTCGGTGATGGTGGGCCACACGTTGCGCCACTGGCCGTCGACGAAGTGGTCCACCCCAACCACCACGTCGGTCCAGGTGCTGAAGCTGTCGACGTCGTGGTCCATCATGGCGGCCGCGTCGTCGTAGCGGAGGTCGGCCACGTGGCCGGAGAACCGGTCGACCCATTCGGTGAGGGACGCCCGGTCGTCGGGATGCAGGTATGCGGCGGCTGGAGTACACATGGCGACGATTCTGCCGGATCGACCGGCGGGTCCGCTCCGGTGTCGATGCGGATGCTGTATACAGGCGTGATGACGCCTGTCCGGCTCGGGTTCCACATCTGCAGCCTCGCCTGCCCCGGCGTGGACTCCGACATGCACGACTCCGCCGACCCGGGCGCCGTCGCCGAGGCGGCGATGGCGCCGAACGGCAACTCCGGCACCCGCGCCTGAGAGCCCGAGCGAGAGGCGCCCTGCAGGTGACGGCTACCTCCGACGCTGGGCTCGCCGGGGAGCGGGCCCGGCCGGTCGTCTCGCTCCTGTCGTCCGTCTCGTCGCAGACCGCGGCCGTGTTCCCGGCCTTCGCAGTCGGCTCGCTGGCGCTGCAGATGGGTGACGACCTCGGCTTCGGCGAGGCCGGGCTGGGAACGGCGGTGGCCTTCTTCTTCCTGCTGGCCGCGGTGACCTCCCCCCACGCCGGGACCCTCACCGACCGTCTCGGCCCGCAGCGGTCGCTGAGGGTCGCCAACGCGCTCAGCGTGGTGTCGCTGGGCGGCGTCGCGGTGGCCGCCCGCTCCTACTGGGCCCTGCTGGCCGCGCTGGCCGTGGGCGCCATCGGACTGACGATCGCCGGGCCAGGCACCAAGACCATGGTGGCCCGGGGCGTGCCGGTACACCGCCACGGGTTCGCCTTCGGCATCCAGGCCGCGGCCGTGCCGCTGTCGGTGTTCCTGGCCGGGCTGGCCGTGCCGTCCGTCGGGCTCACCCTGGGATGGCGCTGGGCCTTCGCCATCGCGCTGGCGGTGCCGCTGGCCGGGTACGGGCTGGCGCCGCCGTACGGGGCGGCGCCGGGTCGGGCGGTGCGCACCGCGGGCGCGTCGCGGGGCCTGAGCGAGATCGACTACGGGCCGCTGAACATGCTGATGCTGACCGCCGCGCTGGGCTCGGCCGCAGCGACCACCATGGCCGCGTTCTTCGTGTCGGCCGCCACCGACGCCGGGATCGGCGAGGGACTGGCCGGGCACCTCCTGGCCGCGGCCAGCGTGCTGGTGATCCTCACCAGGACCGCGGGGGGCTACCTCGCCGACCACTACGAGACCGGGCACCTCAAGTTCGTGTCGGTCCTGCTGGGAGTGAGCACGGTGGGCTACCTGGCTGCGGCCACCGGCTCGAAGGTCCTGGTGCCGGTGGGCGCCATGTTCGCGCTGGGGGTGGGGTGGGCCTGGAGCGGCCTGATCGTTCACACCGTGGTGCGGGCCTACCGGGACTCGCCCGGCGCGGCCACCGGCATGACCTCCGGCGGGCTCAACGTCGGCGGCGTGGTGGGACCGTCCGCCTTCGGCCTGCTGGTGGACCGGGTGTCCTACACCGCCGGGTTCCTGATGGTCGGGGCCTGCGCCCTGCTGGCCGCCCTGGCGGCCGACGCCGGCCGGCGCCGCCTGATCCGCATGGGCGCCAACCCCTGACCGTCGCGCCCGGCCGCCGGGGGTCAGTCGTCCTGGTCGTCTGAGCCGCTGGAACTGGAGGACTCGGAACCGGCGGCGGCGCCGGCGCCGACGGGGACGGGAGCGGGGACCGCGACCGTCTCAACCAGGCGGCCGGTGATGCCGCTGATCCTGGGCAGCGGCGGAAGCTCCATCCCGCCGGTGCGGCGCAGCTCCAGCACCGCGGCGTGGTAGCCCTCGAGGGCCTCGACCGCATCGGGCCTGTAGTAGCCCCGGCCGTCCAGGAACGGGCCCACGTCGCGGTCCACGATGGCGCTCACGTCGTCGCCGGTGATGGTCTTGTGGGTCTCCAGGGCGTGGGCCACCGCCAGGACCTCGACGCGGTTGGCCTCCAGCAGGCACCGCACCGCGTCGTAGCGGTCGGCCAGCCGCTGCTCGATCTGGTCGCCCAAGCCCTTGCGCAGCAGCTCGCGCTCGGGGTCCTCCTCGTCGCCCTTGCGCTGCCCGCCGCCGATCCCGAACTGGCGCTGCACCGCGTGGCTGGCCAGCGTGTCGCCCATGCCCCAGTAGCCGGACATCATCGCGGCCAGCTGGGTGGCGTTGCGCAGGTCGCCGCCCACCCCCGACGAGTTGTCGTCGCCGAAGAACATCCGCTCGCCGGCCAGCGACGCCAGCGACACCTCCAGGTCGGCCTCGTACTCCGAGCGCCAGTGGGTGAAACGGTCCTCTGGCGGGATGTGCGACACGAAGCCGCCGACGGTGCCCCGGCGCTCGATGGTGGCCAGGTCGATCATGCGGTGCCGGCTCACCCGGTGCAGGGCCACCGCGTGGCAGGCCTCGTGGACGGCCAGGGCGTGGCGCTCGTGCTCCACGTAGTCGAAGTCGTCGGCCAGGCCGTGCTCCTTGAGCTGCTTGGCCTTGATCATGTCGGCCCAGGTGATCACCCGCCGGCCGTCGCGGATGGCGGTGATCAACGCCTCGTTGACCATGTCCTTGATGGTGGCCCCGGTGGCGTAGGGGGTGATGGTGGCCAGCTTCTCGACGTCGTCGTCGGCCAGCACGTGGTCGACCTTGTCGAGGTACCCCTCGTAGGTGCGCTTGCGGCCCTCCTGGGTGGGATAGCCGACCTTGTATATCCGGTCGATGCGTCCGGGCCGCAGCATGGCCGGGTCGAGGGCCTCGGGCAGGTTGGAGGCCATCATCACCAGGATCCGGTACTTCGGGGGCGGCTTGGGCCGCATCCCCAGCATCTTGCGCACGATCCGGTTGAAGAACCCCCGGGGCTTCTTGAGTCCCGACAGCTCGGCCAGCAGGGCCTGGAGCGTGCCCATGCCGCCACCGCCGCCGCCCATCATCATGATCGACTCCCGCCGGGGACCGGCCCCGGTCCACGGGCCGCCGCCGTAGGCGGCCAGCGAGCCGGCCTGGTCGCAACCGCCCCAAGCGGCCTCCTGGAGCACTCTCCGCGCGCCCGGCGACAGGTACGGGTACGACGAGCCCGGCTCGGTGGCGTCGCGCAGGAAGGCGGCGAGCCTCTCCGAGCGGAACCCCCCGTCGCCGCCCACCGCCGCGCCCCGGTTGCCCAGCGCGTCGGCCTCGTCGAAGAAGGCCACCACGCCCCCGTAGCGCAACGCCAGCTTGCGCAGCTTGCGGAACAGGCCCTTCACCTTGAGGATGCCCACCCCGAAGAACATGTTCATGAACGCGCCGGGCTCCACGAACACGAACGGCTTGCCGGTCTCGCCCGCGGCGGCCTCGGCCAGCAGCGTCTTGCCGGTGCCGGGCGGGCCGTACAGCAGGATGCCCCCGGGGGCGTAGCCGCCGACCTCCTCGATCGACTCGGGGTTCTCCAGGAAGATCAGGTTCTCCCGCACCCGCTCCTTCACCGGGTCCTGGCCCCACACGTCGTCGAAGCGGGTGTCGATGTCGTCGGGGAAGTAGGTCTCCACGCCGCCCCGGGACAGGAACCAGAACAGCAGCACGAACTGGCTGATCAGCAGCAGGGGGTAGATGATCAGCCGGGCCGCCCACGGCAGCCAGCTGTTGAGCAGCCCCGGCAGGCCGATGAGGGCGGCGACCGGGTTCTGGTCGGTGAACTGCCCGACGATCACCCCGAACAGCAGCAGCCAGAACAGGATCCTCAGCACCCGCCCGATCCGGAACCGCACCCACGGATCCATGCGGGACTGGCGGTTCTCGACCCGGCCGAACACCTTGAACTTCCAGAACCGGTAGTAGCCCGACCAGTGCTCGGCCACCACGAAGTGCAGCTGCCGCAACACCTCCAGCCCCAGCAGGATCCAGAGCCAGGCCTGCGTCTCGACGGTCTCCCAGAATCCGTCGGCCACCGACTTGATCGGATTGGCGTTGAGCTTCTGCCACCAGAAGAACCCGAGCAGCACCGACCCGAGGACCAGGTACTTGGAGCGGTCCCAGGCGTCGAGCCTCCGGCGGGTCCTGCGGTCGGCGTCGCGGGGCCGGGAGGTGGTGGCGCCCAGAGTCATCGCCGGCTCGGCCGCCCGCCTCGACCCGGCCCGCTCGGAGCGCCTGCGCCGCAGCCGCAGACGCCTGACCCGGGATGCGACCACCCCGGCAGCGGCCGACGCGCCCGCCAGCGCCTTGCGCCACAGCCGCACTGCCTCTAGTCCTCCACCGTGAAGGTGCGCATGACCTCGTCGATCTCAGCCGCGTGGGCGTCGTAGCAGCCGACGCTGCAGCCCACACCGACGGTGTACACCACGCTGTTGAGGCTGTTGGTCATCACCAGCCGGTCGCCCATGAGCTCCCGGCCGTCCGCGGTGGTCTGCTTCCAGGCGATCCGGTGCCCGGAGACATCGCCCACCGTGATCAGATCGTGGCGCACAACCTCGACCTCGCCGGAGGCGGCGGGCGCGTCGATCGGGAAGAACGAAGCCAGATTGAGATCCGACCGCATCCGCCGGTCCACAGGCTGGACCTCGACGAAGCCGGACACGAACTCGAGCGAGTTGGCGCCGGGGGCGGCCGCGAACTGGGCCCGCCAGGCCAGGACGTCCTCGCCGGGGAGGATCTGCGGATAGTTGCCGTCGGGGGTGATGGCGAAGTCGACGTTGCCCTCGGACACGACCTGCCAGTCCTCGGGGATCTTGAGGAAGACGGTCTCGTCGTCGTTCTCGACGTACTCGTAACCCGACCTCCCGCACCCCGCGGCCACAACGGCCGCCGCCACCAGCGCCAGCGGAACGGCGCGTGCCCACGAAGGGAGGGCGAGCCTCATGCCCCTATTCAATCGCATCCGCGGCCCGATTACGAGAGCGGCCCGCGACAGTTCGACCGGCGCGGCCACGGCCCGGCGGACCCAGGCCGGCAGCAGCTCGACCAGCAGCTCGACGCCCGTGCCCTCGGTGGCGACGGTCAGCCCGCGCCGGCCCTCCGTCCAGCCACTCCCCCATGCCGACGCCTCCCGGCCACGCCCGGACCGATCATGAGACCTTCTCCGCGAAGCTGGGCACCATCCGGGAATCCTCGACGCCTCCCGGCCACGCCCGGACCGATCATGAGACTACCCCGGCGGGAGCGCCGGACGAGCGCAACCGGTCGCCGACGCCCCGCTTGTTCAGCTCGGACGTCAACTCCGGCACGACCGCCTGCCACTCGCCTACCAGGCCGACATCGACCTGGTCGAAGATCTCGGCGCCGGGGTTCGAATTGACGGCCATGAGCACCCCCGCGTTGCGGATGCCGACAGTGTGGTTGAAGCGGCCGCTGGAGCCCACGGCCACCAGCAGGCGGGGCGCCACCGCGTGCCCGGTGACCCCGATCTGGCGGCCGCGGGGCGCCCAGCCCTGGTCGGTCACCCTCCGGGTGGCGCCCAGCGCAGCGTCCCCGAGCGCCGCCCTCAGCTCGTCGATCACCGGGTAGCCGTCGGGTTCGACGCCCACGCCGACGGCCACCACCGTGCGGGCCCGGCGCAGCTCGCCGGTGTCTTCGTCGTCGCGCTCGACCGCCACCGTGCGGATCCGGGCGGGCGGGGGCGCCGGGAGCAGCTCGGGCTCGGGATCGGGCGCACCGGCGCGGGGCGGCCGCAGGGCCAGGACACCGGGGCGGATCGTGGCCATCTGCACCGGCGAGCGCGACAGGATCGGCACCTGTAGGCGGCCGCCGAAGGCGGGCTTCCACGCCACCAGGCGACCGTCGGGGCTGACCTCGAGCCCGACGGCGTCGCCGGTCAGTCCCCAGCCGCAGCGGGCGGCCACGATGGAGGCCACCACCCGGCCAGAGCGGGTTCCCTCCACCAGGAGCGCCCAGGGCAGGCTGCGGGCCGCGGCCGCGGCCAGAGCGGCGGCCTGCTCGGAGGGCTCCGACGCCGACTCGATCACCAGCAGCCGGTCGGCGCCGGCCGTGCCCAGCCCCAGCGTGTTGGCGGCGTCAGCGGTGGTGGTGACCGCGGTCACCGTCCCCGAGATCCAGGCGGCCAGCTCGGCCGCCTCGCCCAGCAGTTCGGCGCCCACCCCCGGCTCGGTGAAGAAGCACCACACCGACCGCCTGCCCGCGGCGTGGCGCCCGTCGCCGCCCGCGGCCAGCAGGGCCGCGCTGGCCCGTGAGCCGTCCTCGGTGCCTGCGTCGTCGGGTTCGGGCGGGTCGGAGAAGGCGCCGAGCTCCTCGAGCAGGTCGACGGCGTGGGCGACCGAGGCGGCCCGCAGGGCCCGCCGGCTGGCGGTCAGCACCCGGACGGGGCCGACCGACGTGGGGGAGCCCGGCGCGCCGAGCTGTTCGGGGGGCACGTCGAGGTCGGATGCGGCGAGCCGCAGGATGCGGTCGTCGGCCACTCCGGCGTACTCCTCGGGGGATGCCTTGGACGGCGCGCAGAGCCGCTCGGCGGTGGACAGCACGGCGGGCAGCTCGCCGGCGACGGTGCAGTACCCGTCGTCGGTCTCCAGCCGGGCCGTGAAGGCGCCGCCGGTCACATCCAGCTCGCGTGCCCCGGCCGCGAAGGGCAGGCCCAGCAGCTCGGCGACCTCGACAGGCACCTGGCCGGTGTCGGAGTCGAGCGAGTTGAGGCCGGCCAGCACCAGATCGAAAAGGCCCTGGTGGCGGATTGCGGCGGCCAGCGCCGCCGCGGTGGCCAGCGTGTCGGCACCGGCGAGAGCCGGATCGCACAGATGCACTCCCCGGTGGGCGCCGCAGGCGATCATCTCCCGCAGGGCGTCGGCGGCCGCGGGCGGCCCCATGGTGAACACCACCACCTCGCCGTCCGGTCCGGCCAGCTCCACGGCCTTGGCGTTGGCCCGCCGGCAGTAGGCGTTGACCTCCAGCGGCACACCGTCCCGCACCAGGCGCCCGTCCTGCATCCTGAACTCGACCGGGGCAGGGATCTGCTTGACCAGAACGGCAATCCTCACGGCGTTCTGTATACCGTGCCGAGCCACCGATCCGAGAACCGGAGGTCGAACGGGGCAGCGCTACAGGACGGCTGCCCAGGCGACGAGGTGAACGTCCTCGCGGGCGATCTCGGGCAGCGGTTCCGGAGGGATATTGGGCCCGAGTCCGAGATGCCTGATGACGCCGAGGATGTTGCGGGCCTGCGCGGCGGGATCGTCGACGCTGTTGACCGCGAACTGGAAGCTGCGGATGGTGCGCTCGGCGCTGAACAGGTGGTGGGATCTCGCTCCAAGAGGAAGCTGTCCAAGGCCGCGCTGCATACCACAGCGACACCCCCCAGCGCGAGTCGGGCTCTTCAGTGCTGGCGCTA
>JAPPLH010000042.1:5933-11808 GCA_028819505.1 Acidimicrobiaceae bacterium | reverse complement strand
CCACCACCCGGCGCACCGAGTCGATCCGGGCCAGCGCCCCGAAGTGCTCGGCAAGCCACTGCACGGCCAGCCGGCCGCCCTCGCGGCTCTGGGGCCCGAACAGGACCCACAGCGGAACGGCCGCGCCGCGCGGCGCCGGGCCGCCGTCCGCGGGCGAGAGCGTGCGCCGGGAGGACTGCCCGAGCCGGATGCTCCAGGAGGCGCCCGATGCGGCGGTGTCGATGCTGTAGGAATGGTCGGCGAGCAGCTGCAGCGTCAGTTCCTCGCGTGACGCGATCAGCGACGGCAGGCCGCGCTCGACGGGCGAGAAGGTCCGCCGTACCGACTCGCCGAGCCGCTCGTGCAGCGCCGCGCCGACGGTGTCGGCGTCGATCAGGGCGACCGGCGCCCCCTCGCCGCCCAGCCTGCCGGCCAGCAGGAACCCGACCGACCCCGCCATGAGGCTCGACCGGGACGCCGTCACCACGGCTAGCACCCGGCCGGCGCTCCGCGCTCAGCGGCGCCGAGACCGCCCCGGCTGCTCGGGCTGTCCCGGCTGTCCCGGCTGCTCGGGCCGTCCCGGCTGTCCCGGCTGCTCGGGCCGGCGCCGCTGTGGTTGCTGCTCACGACGGCGCCTGCTCGGCCTGCCGGCGGTCGAGGTCGAGGAGCTCCGCCTCCCACCCGAAGAGCCACTCCAGGTTCAGGCGCCTGATCGTGTCGTCGAGGTCGGTGCCCGGCGCCACCGGGAGCACCAGCGGCGGCTGGCCGAGCGTCTCGGGAAGCGAGCTCCACCAGATCCACTGCTCCGGCGACACGAACAGCCGGATCCGGCCGCCCTCGTAGTTGGTGATCTCGAGGCTGCGCAGCACCGAGCGGGGCCGGCCCGGGTCGTCGGGCACCGGGTCCGAGCCCGGGTCGATCAACAGCACGAAGTCGCCGTCGGCGATCCCCGACGGCGCCAGGGCCTCGTTGAGCGGCACCACCACCTCCAACTCGCCGGGCCCGGCCTCGGGCGGAAGGACGTCCTCGCGGGCGGCGGCCGCCTCGGCCACCGCCTCGGCCCACTGCGCCCCCCACAGCGCGTCGAGCTGCGCGGCGAGTTCGGCGCCGTCGCCGCCGAGAGGAACCGGCAGGACATGGAACACCCCGCCCGCGGCCTCAAGCTCCGACCGCCAGCGGCCCCACTCCCCGGGCGCCAGGAAGAGCCGCATCTGCGAGCCGTCGAAATTGGCCACCTCGAACTCGCGCAGCACCCGCTGGGGGCGGCCGTCCTCGCCCTCGGCGCCCGTCGGCTCGGCGCCCGGATCGATCAGCAGCACCCGGTCTCCGTCGAAGACGCCCTCGGGGGCCAGGCCCGTGTCGAGCGGGACCAGCAGCGTGAGCTCGCCGCCGAGGGGTATCTCGCCGGGCGCCAGCGTCATCGACATGTCCACGAGGCTGCCCGCACTGACCGGGTGAGCCGCGATCCGTCCGTCCAGCGCTGCCGACGCGCCGGGCGACCAGCGAATGTGGGGGATAGAGTCCAGGCTGGCCAGCGTGTAGGTGAGGTGCTCCGCCGCGATGGTGTCCCCCGCCTGTATGTCGACGGCCGCGACCATCACCGGGACACGCTCGTCGAGCTCCTCGGCGACGAGATAGAACCCGGTGACGCTCCCCGCCGCGATCAACAAGCCGGCCACGATCAGGAGGACCCGCTTCGTGGTGTGCGACAGGCGCGGCCTCCGCCTGCGGCCGGCCGCGGCGCCCGATGCTCCGCCCGGCGGGGGCGCGACCGGCTCCGTCCCGGGCGGTCCGGTCGTTTCAGCGTCAGTCAATGCTCCTGCCTCTCACAGTGCTCCTGCCTGCCCGCGATCCTACGCCGCACAGGCTTCGACCTGGCCGAGTGAGGATATGGAGCCGCGGGCGCTGCGCAACGCGGGCGCGACTCTCACGCCGTCGCCACGCCGTCCCCGGAGTCCCCGGAGCCGCCTCCACGCCGTCAAGCGGCTCGAACCAGCGGCTCGAACCCGGCGAGGCGTCGACGGCCACGGTCTCCACGCCGCTCCCTGAGCCGTCCCCACGCCGTCCCCGGCGCCGCCTCCTAGACTGGGGACATGTCGCGCGACCGGATCGAGCGTCGCCTGCGGGGGGTGGGCCAGCAGCTCGACGCGTTGCGGACCGACCTTCGCGTCTGCGAGGAGCAGCTCGTCCAGGTCAGCGAGGAGGCCGACGAGAGCCGGCTGCGGGCCTTGGTGTCGGAGACGCCGCTGGCCGAGCGGGAGTACCGCGAGGCGCAGCGCCACGCCGACCGTCTGCAGCGGCACCGCGACGAGATCGCAGCCCGAGTCGCCCGTCTCGAAGCCGACCAGGACGCCCTCCTGGACCGGTTCACCGCGCTGTGAGCGCCGCCGGCGCGGTCCGGGTGGTGGTGGCGGAGGACGAGGCCATCATCCGGCTCGATCTGGTGGAGACCCTGCGCGAGCAGGGCTTCGACGTCGTGGCCGACACCGGTCGGGGCGACGAGGCGGTGAGGCTGGTGGCCGAGCACCGTCCCGACGTGGCGATCCTCGACGTGAAGATGCCCGGCCTCGACGGCATAGAGGCCGCCCGGCGGATCGCTCCGCAGCGGGGCACCGCGGTGGTGATACTCACCGCGTTCAGCCAGCGCGAACTGGTGGAGCACGCCCGCGAGGCCGGCGCCATGACCTACCTGGTCAAGCCCTACCGGCGCGACGCCCTGGCGCCCGCGGTGGCGCTGGCCCTGGCCCGCTACCGGGAGATGGAGGCGCTCGAGGGCCGGATCGGCGACCTGGAGGACCGCCTGGAGGTGCGCAAGATCGTGGACCGGGCCAAGGGCCGGCTCCTCGACGATCATCAGATGAGCGAGCAGGACGCCTACGCCTTCCTCCAGCGCACAGCCATGTCGCAGCGCCGCACCATGCGAGACGTGGCCGGCGACGTGCTCGAGGCCCGCATCGCACCATGAGAAGCAGCCGCCCCGCCGGGGTAGCCGCGAGCCTGAAGTAGGATGCGCGCCGTGCCCCCGACCTCGCCGCTTTGGACTGTTGGTCACTCGAACCACTCTGCGGGGGATTTCCTGGATCTGCTCCGCGGATGCAACATCGAGGTGGTCGCGGACGTGCGGTCGACGCCCTACGCCCGCTATACGCCCCACTTCAGCCAGCCAGCGCTGCGGAATCTGCTCGCGCGAGCGGGCCTCGAATACGTCTTCCTAGGGCGTGAACTCGGCGGACGGCCACCTGAGCAAGAGTTGTATGACGACGATGGGCATGTGCTCTACGGCAGATTGGCCCGAACGCCGCGGTTCGACAGTGGCCTTGCCCGCTTGCGAGAGATCGCTTGCAAGCAGCGTGCAGCCATGATGTGCAGCGAGGAGAACCCGACGGGATGCCATAGGCGCCTGCTGGTGACGCGAGCGCTGCTTGAGCGCGACCCGACTTCGCCGGTGATCCATATCCGAGGCGACGGCAGCACCATCGATGAGGCGGATCTCGCTCGCGCCGCCGACGGCCACCGACAACTCGGTCTGTTCGGACAGGAGGAACAACCGTGGAAATCTGCACGATCGGTTTCACGAAGCACACCGCTCAAGGTTTCTTCGGCACGTTGAAGGAGGAGGGTGTCGCCCGGCTGATCGACGTACGTCTCAACAACGTCAGCCAGCTCGCGGGGTTTGCCAAGCGCGACGATCTACGGTTCTTCCTGGAGAGCTTGTGCGGCGCCGACTACGTCCACGAGCCACAGCTCGCCCCGACCGCCGACCTCCTGAAGAGTTACCGAGGCGGCGAGATCGAGTGGTCCGATTACGAGTCGCGATTCCTCGATCTCATGATTGAGCGTCGAATTGAGGCGAGGCTCTCGCGTGACTTCTTCGGGCCACGCGCCGTCCTGCTGTGCAGCGAACACACGCCCGAACACTGCCACCGCCGTCTGGTCGTGGAGTATCTTGGCATGCACTGGGAAGGCATATCAGCAGTTCACTTGCCCCGTGAATGCCTTACAGTCGCTGGTAACGGCTCGCCTTCGGAGGCTCGCGGGTGACGAACGTCGACATCCTTTGTCTCGCCAACGCTTGGAAGAAAAGTCCCGGGCGCTGCATAGCCGGGATCGACATGGACGACGGCTCTTGGGTTCGTCCAGTCTCGGACACGAAGGACGGCGAGCTCACGGCGGGCCAGTGCACGATGGATGCTGGACGCCAGGTCGCACCACTTGATGTGGTCCGCGTCTACTTGGACTCGCCGGCGCCCCGTCCGCACCAGCCCGAAGACTGGCTGATCAGCGGACGTCAATGGCGACTGCAAGGCCGCCTCGACATCAGGGAGGCGAAGAAGATCCTCGAGGAGGCAAGCGAATTGCATGACGATGGAATCTTCGGCACGGCGACTGACCGCGTGACGCTCAGTCAGATTGATGCGCTGCCGGGTCGTCAGATAGCGAGTTCTCTGACCGTGGTCAGGGCTACGGCCCCGGAGTTCACTTGGGGCAGGAAACGGCAGCAGAAGCGGGCCGTGTTCGGTCACGCCGGCGTCACCTACGATCTCGCGATGACCTTCGAAGACAGACCGCCGGTGGGCGAGTCTGCTTCCAAGTGGTTCTTCACCGTCAGCTTGGGGGAGCCCTTCGGTAGCAGCTGCTACAAACTGGTCGCAGGCGCAATCGAGGTGCCGACGAAGTAGGGGATCCGGACGGACCCGGGGGGCAGAGGCAGGACGCGGGCCGTAGATTTCTCGTCATGGCCAAGGTGATGCTGATCGACGGCAACTCGCTCGCCTACCGCGCCTTCTTCGCGCTGCCCACCGACATGGCCACCGCCTCGGGGCAGATCACCAACGCGGTGTTCGGATTCACCTCGATGCTCATCAACCTGTGGCGCGACCACGAGCCCGACCAGATCATCGTCGCCTTCGACCGGCCCGAGCCCACTTTCCGGCACGCCAAGGTCCCCACCTACAAGGGAACCCGCGACTCGGCCCCCGACATCCTGCGCCAGCAGATGGGCCTGGTGCGCGAGCTGCTCGACGCGCTGGCCGTGCCCACGGCGGACGCGGCCGGCTTCGAGGCCGACGACGTGATCGCCACCCTGGCCACCGCGGGCCGCGACCGGGGCGACGAAGTGATCGTCGTGACCGGCGACCGCGACACCTACCAGCTGGTGGAGGACCCGCAGGTGAAGGTGCTCTACAACATGCGGGGGGTGTCGGACTACAAGCTGTACGACGAGGCCGGCATTCTGGAGCGCACCGGCGTGCGGCCCGCCGGCTACGTGGAGTACGCGGCCCTGAGGGGCGACACCAGCGACAACCTGCCCGGAGTGCCCGGAGTGGGGGAGAAGACCGCGGCGAAGCTGGTCAACGACAGGGGAGGGCTCGACGGGATCTTCGCATCGCTGGACGAGCTGACGCCCAAGCTGCGGGAGAACCTGGCCGCCGCGGAGGCGCAGGTGCGCACCAACGCCGAGATGATGCTGCTGGTGCGCGACGTGCCCCTCGATGCCGGGCTCGACGAGCTGGCCCTCGGACAGGTCGACGCGGAGGCGGTGCGCAAGCTGTTCGACTTCCTGGAGTTCCGGTCGCTGCATGTACGGCTGGCCGACGTGCTCGGCGACGCGCTGGGCGCCGGCGCGCCGGACGGCGCAGACCTTGCGGCCCGGACCCTCGAGCCGGTGGTGTCGGTGCCGGCCACCGCCGCGCAGGCGGCCGAGGCGCTGCGCGCCGCGGCCGCCCCGGAGGCCGCCGGGACCCGGCTGGCGCTGGCTGCCCCGCCCGGGGGCCTGGCAGCCGGCCTGGCCTGGGCGGTCGACCCCGACGCGGGGCGGGTGGCCTTCGTTCCCGGCGAGCTGCTGGACGCACCCGAGGTCGCCGGGGCGCTGGCCGGGCTCGTCGGCACCGGCACA
>JAPPLH010000042.1:0-5833 GCA_028819505.1 Acidimicrobiaceae bacterium | reverse complement strand
GCTGGACGCACCCGAGGTCGCCGGGGCGCTGGCCGGGCTCGTCGGCACCGGCACATGCGACTCGCCCGGCTCCGGCTCCGGCGTCTCATCCGGCTCCGGCGTCTCATCCGGCTCGGGATCGGGCGGGCGGCGCCGGCCTCTGGCCGTACACGACGGCAAGGCCCTCATGCGCCCCCTGCTCGACCGGGGCGTGGAGATGCGCGACCCGCTGATCGACACCATGCTGGCCGCCTACCTGCTCGACCCCGCAGTCGCCCGCTACGACCTGAGCGACGTGGCCGGCCGCTACGCCGGCCTCGACCCGCCCGCGCACGCCCCTGTTGAGGGGCGCCTGGACCTCGACGGCGACGCGGTCGAGCCCGCCGAGCAGGCCGGGTGGGCCGTCCTGGCCATCGACCGCCTCGTCGCGCCCCTGCGCGAGGCGCTGGCGGCGCAAGGCCTGGACCGCCTCAACGACGAGGTGGAGGTGCCGCTGGTGCGGGTCCTGGCCCGGATGGAGCACATCGGGATAGGCGTGGACCGCGCGGTGCTGGAGACCATCCGCGACGAGCTCGACACCGAGGCCGAGGACCTGCGGCGCGAGGTGCTGGCCGACGCCGGGCGCGACATCAACGTCAACTCGCCCAAGCAGCTCGCCGCGGTGCTCTTCGACGATCTCGGGCTCACGCCCACCAAGCGGACCAAGACCGGGTTCTCGACCGACGCGCAGTCGCTGGAGAAGCTGCGGGGCGAGCACCCCATAGTCGACCACCTGCTCGGCTACCGGGAGGTGGAGAAGCTGCGCTCCACCTACGGGGTCGGGCTGCTGGCCGAGGTCGGCGCGGACGAGCGCATCCGGGCCACCTTCAACCAGACCGTGGCCCGCACCGGCCGCCTCAGCTCCGACGCGCCCAACCTCCACAACATCCCGGTGCGCTCCGAGCGGGGGCGGGTGTTCCGCACCGCCTTCGTGGCGCCGCCGGGGCACAAGCTGCTGGTCGCCGACTACGACCAGATCGAGCTGCGGTGCATCGCCCACCTGGCCGAGGACCCGGGCCTGATCGCGGCCTTCGAGGCGGGCGACGACATCCACACCGCCACCGCGGCCCGGGTGTTCGGCATCGCGGCGTCGGAGGTGGGGGTGGAGGAGAGGGCCACCGCCAAGATGGTGTCCTACGGGCTGGCCTACGGGATGGAGGCCTACGGCCTGGCCCAGCGCCTCAACATCGCGACCGGGGAGGCGGCGGATATCCTCGACGCCTACTTCGAGGCCTTCGGTGCGGTGCGCCAGTACATGGACCAGACCGTGGCCGAGGCCCGCAGCAAGGGCTACACCGAGACCCTGTTCGGCCGGCGCCGGCAGATCCCCGAGCTGGCCAGCCCCAACACGCGGCTGCGCCAGGCCGGGGAGCGCCAAGCCATGAACGCCGGGATCCAGGGACTGGCCGCCGACATCTTCAAGGTGGCCCTGGTGCGCCTCGACCGGGCCCTCGAGGACCGCGGGCTGGCGTCGCGGATCGTGCTGCAGGTCCACGACGAGATCATCCTGGAATCGCCCGACGCCGAGATCGCCGCGGCGTCGGAGCTGACCCGGGACGTGATGCGGGGCGCGTTCGAGCTGCGGGTGCCCTTGGAGGTAGACCTCCAGGTGGCCGCCACCTGGGCGGGGGCCAAGGGCTAGCCCGAGATCGGGCGCCGGCACCGACTGGTCGGGTTCCGGGGCCGGTAGCCTCACCGGGTCCCTCGACCCCCTGCCGACAAGCCCGGAAAGACACCGTGACCGACACCGCCACCGCCGTCCTCGAACCGCCTGCGCCCAGCGAGATGGGCTCGTTCGCAGAGGACGGCTCGTACATCCCGCGCCAGATCGTCGAGGACGACCTCGGCGACATCAGCATCGACGACGCCTACGCCTCCACCATGGTGGTGGTCGAGGACGGCCAGATCGTGGAGGGCACCATCGTCCGGATCGACAAGGAAGAGGTCCTGCTCGACATCGGCTACAAGTCCGAGGGCGTCATACCGGCCCGCGAGCTGAGCATCCGCCACGACATCGACCCTGGCGACGTCGTCGACATGGGCGACGTGATCGAGGCCCTGGTCATCACCAGGGAGGACAAGGAGGGCCGCCTGGTCCTGTCCAAGAAGCGGGCCCAGTACGAGCGTGCCTGGGGGCGGATCGAGGAGCAGCGGGAGGCCAACGAAGCGGTCAAGGGCACGGTCATCGAGGTCGTCAAGGGCGGGCTGATCGTCGACATCGGCCTGCGGGGCTTCCTGCCCGCGTCGCTGGTGGAGCTGCGCCGGGTGCGCGACCTCCAGCCGTACGTGGGCCGCGAGCTCGACGCCAAGATCATCGAGCTCGACAAGAACCGCAACAACGTGGTGCTGAGCCGCCGGGCGTGGCTGGAGGAGACCCAGCGCGAGCAGCGCGAGGCGTTCCTCGACAACCTGCGTCCGGGCGAGATCCGCTCCGGCGTGGTGTCGTCGGTGGTGAACTTCGGCGCGTTCGTCGACCTCGGCGGGATGGACGGCCTGGTCCACGTGTCGGAGCTGTCCTGGAAGCACGTCGACCACCCCAGCGCGGTGGTGTCGGCCGGCGACCGCATCGACGTGCAGGTGCTGGAGGTCGACCTGGACCGGGAGCGCATCAGCCTGTCGCTCAAGGCCACCCAGCAGGATCCGTGGCAGGAGTTCGCGACCAGCCACCGGGTGGGGGAGCTGGTGTACGGGCGCATCACCAAGCTGGTGCCGTTCGGGTCGTTCGTGCAGGTCGGCGACGGCATCGAGGGCCTGGTACACATCTCGGAGATGTCCGCGCACCACGTGGAGCTGCCCGAGCAGGTCGTGACCCCCGGCGAGGAGCTGTGGGTGAAGATCATCGACCTCGACCTCCAGCGGCGCCGCATAAGCCTGTCGATCAAGCAGGCCGCCGAGGGCGGCGTGGTCGCGGCCGAGTACCAGGAGCACTTCGGCGACCACGCCTACGACGAGGAGGGCAACTACATCGGCACCGGAGGGTCCGAGGGCCAGCAGGCATGGGAGGACTACTTCTCCGACGAGGACGGCCCCGAGCACGACGACGACGACGACACCGGCGCCGGGGACGGGAGCGCCTTCGACGCCGGGGCCCCCGCCGACGAGACCTGAGCGCTGCCTGAGATCGCACTGACAGGGGGGATCGGCGCCGGCAAGTCCACGGTGGGCGCCGGACTGGTCGAGCGGGGCGCGGTCCTCATCGACGCCGACCAGATAGTCAGGGACCTCCAGCAGCCGGGCCGGCCCGTCTTCGACGCCATCGTGAAGCGGTGGGGCCCCGTAGTGGTCGCCGCCGACGGCACCCTGGACCGGGCCGCGGTGGCCGCAGTGGTGTTCAAGGACTCCGGCGAGCTGGACGCGCTCAACGCCATCGTCCATCCGGCGGTGGGCGCCGAGATGGTCGAGCGCAGGGCCGCGGCCGCCGAGCAGTCGCCCGGTTCCGTGGTCGTGCTCGACATCCCGCTGCTGGTGCGCCCCGGCGGCCGGCCCATCGCCGAGCGCTACCGCGGCCTCTCGGGCATCGTGGTGGTGGACGCCGACCCTGAGACTGCCGTGCAGCGCCTCGTGGCCCAGCGGGGATTCTCCGAGGAGGACGCCAGGGCCCGCATCGCCAGCCAGGCCGGCCGCGAGTCGCGCCTGGAGGCGGCCGACTTCGTGATCAGCAACGACGGAGCCCCCGAGGAACTGGCGCCCCAGATCGACGCCTGCTACCGCTGGGCCGCCTCCCTGTCGGGCTGTGGTGGGTACCCCGTCCTTGACCATGACTGAGGGCCGGGGCGATGCGCCGCCCTTCCGACGAGTGTTCGCGCCCGGTCGCGTGAATCTCATTGGTGATCACACCGACTACACGGGGGGCCTCGTGTTCCCGATGGCCATCGATCGCGGGGTGAGCATCACCGGAACGGTGGGCGGCTCGCGCATTGAGGTCCGTTCCGATCGAGAAAGCACGAGTGCTCGCTTCGAGCTGCCCGTCGATGACCCGGCTTCGGTCAGTCCGCCATGGGCCCGGCACCTTGCCGGCGTCGCGGCCGAGATGAGGGCGACTGTTGGCTTCACCGGACAGATGAGCTCGGACCTTCCAGTAGCGGGGCTGTCCTCGAGCGCTGCAGTGCAAGTGGCCGTCGCGCTGATGTTGGGCCACCCTGGTCCACCCCTCGCGATCGCAGAGTTGTGCCAGACTGCTGAACACCGGAGCACCGGAGTTCCATGCGGCATCATGGACCAACTGACCGTGGCGGCCGGCGTCGCCGGCCACGCGCTGTTGATCGACTGCCACAGCCTGGAGATCACGCCGTTTCCCGTCCCCGAGAACGTCGAGGTCTTGATAGTTCACTCCGGTGAGCACCGTGAATTGACCAACTCGGCCTACGCAAGACGGCGGGCCGAGTGCGAGGCCGCTCAACAGGTCGTTGGCCCGCTGCGGCTGGCGTCGCTCGACGCGATCGGCGGAATCGACGACGCGATCTTGAGGGCTCGCGCCCGTCATGTTGTGAGTGAGAACCAGCGTGTCCGAGACTTCGCCGAAGCGTTGGCAGAAGGTGACTACTCCGAGGCCGGCCATCAGATGGTCGAGTCACACCGAAGTCTCGGCCAGGATTTCGAGGTCTCGACGCCAACCCTCGACACGCTCGTCGCCGAGTTGGCAACGGTCCCCGGCGTCTATGGCGCCCGGCTCACCGGCGCCGGCTTCGGTGGTGCAGTGGTGGCGCTCTCCCGACCCGGAGCTCTCGATCGGGGCTTCCTCGCCATAGCCAGTGCCGGAGCCCGGACCCTGTAAGCGAACTGTCGTTCTGTGTCTGTCGGGCTTCGGACCAATGCTCGGCGAAGGGGGTAGCGCTGGGCCGCGCCCTCGAAGGGCCGCGGACCGTTTGGATCCAACTACAATCGGGCCCGGTCGGTAACCGTTTACAGAAGGGCCGGGTTCAAGGAGTGGACGGACCGCACCGCTGTCCGACGGCGGCAAGACACCCAGCAACCGGCGTTTGTTCGACCGAATCCAACCAACCAGAAACCCGAACCCTAGGAGGGAACCAATGAGCAAGGCAGCCAACCGGCTTCAAAGCCTGCGCGACTCGAGCCTGAGCCGCCGCAACTTCGTGATCGGCAGCGGCGCGGCCGCGGTCGGTGGCGCCACGTTGCTGGCCGCCTGCGGCGACGATGACGAGGCCGCGCCGGCGGCGACGACCACGGCCGCCCCGGCCACAACCGCCGCACCGACCACCACCGCGGCCGCCGAGACCGGCGTCGGCACGACGACGCTCGGGTCGAACTACTCCGACGAGAAGCCGAGGAACGCGCTGGCCGCGGCCGTGGCCGCCACCGGCATCGACACGATCATCAACACCATCGACCACAACACCTACCAGGAGAACTTCAACACCTACATCCAGCAGCCCGACGACGTGGTGGCCTGGTTCGCCGGCTACCGCATGCGGGCCTTCGCCGGCAAGGGCGTCGTGGGCGACATCTCCGACGTGTGGGGCAACCTCCCCGGCATGTCGGACGGCTTCCGCAGCGCCGCCTCGGGCCTCGACGGCAAGCAGTACTTCGTGCCGCTGTACTTCTATCCGTGGGCCGTCCACTACCGCAAGAGCGTGTTCGCCGACAACGGCTACTCGATCCCCACCACCTGGGACGACTTCAAGGGGCTGTGCGACACGATGGCCGCCGACGGCATCACCCCGCTGTGCGCCGCCAACGACGGCCGCTGGCCGCAGATGGGCATGTTCGACATGCTGAACATGCGGATCAACGGCTACGACTTCCACGTCAGCCTGATGGGCGGCCGGGAGGACTGGGAGGACGCCCGGGTGCAGAA
>JAPPLH010000151.1:75562-81393 GCA_028819505.1 Acidimicrobiaceae bacterium | reverse complement strand
GACGGCGAGTTCATCCGGCCACCCCCAAGAAGCGGAGACGGCGCCTCATCCGGCCGCCCCCGAGCGGGCCTCCCAGTAGCGGCCCAGCAGGTTGAGCACCAGCACCGAGATGCCCAGCAGCACGCCGGGCAGGATGGTGAGCCACCACGCCACCGCCAGCAGGGGCCGGCCCTCGGAGATCAGCAGCCCCCAGGTGGTGTCGGGAGGCTGCACACCCACGCCCAGGAAGCTGAGACCGGCCTCCGAGAGCATCACGTGGCCGACCTCCACCACGCACAGCACCAGGATGCGGGGCGCCACGTTGGGCAGCAGATGGCGGCCGAGGATGGTCGTGGTGGAGCAGCCGGTGGCGATCGACGCCTCGATGAACGTCTCCTCCCGCAGCCGCAGGGCCTCGGCCCGCACCACCCGGGCGAAGATCGGCCACACCAGGCACGGCAGCACCAGGATGAGGATGATGACGCTGGGCCCGAGCAGGCTGAGCAGCAGGATGGCCACCAGGAACATGGGCATGGCCGTCTGGGCCTCGCCGAGGCGCATCAGCAGACGGTCGGTTCGCCCTCCGAAGTAGCCGCCCAGCAGGCCGAACAGCACGCCCAGGGCCGCGCCGATCAGGGTGGCGGTCACCGCGATGAGCAGCGTGAGGCGGGTGCCGACCACCATGCGGGAGAAGAGGTCCCGACCCAGGCTGTCGGTTCCCAGCAGGTGGACGCCCTCCGGGGAGGATTCGCCGGGCCCCAGCAGGCGGGACCTCAGGTTCTGGGCCTCATGGTCGTACGGGGCGAACACGTCGGGCACGATCGACGCCGCCACCAGCAGCAGCAGGAAGAGCGCCAGCAGGATCCAGCCCCGACTCCCCAACCTGTCGACGAGCCGGCCCCAGGCGCGGCGCTGAGAGGTGCGCCCCGGATCGGTGCCTGCACGCTTGGCTACCGCGACGCCCATCAGCTCGCCGCGATCCTTCTGTCGATGAACTGGTAGCCCATGTCGATCAGGAGGTTGCTGAAGATCACGAAGGCGCCGGCGATGATCACCGCGGCCTGCAGCACGAAGAAGTCCTGGCGATGGGCGGCGTCGATGGTCAGCAGGCCGATCCCGGGCCAGGCGAACACGTACTCGATGGCGAACACCGCGCCGCCCCACATGCGCACGTACTCCCAGCCGACGATGGTGGCGGTGGTGACCCCGGTGTTGCGCACTACGTGGCGGCGCAGGATGTTCCACTCGGTGAGCCCCTTGCTGCGGGCCACGGTGACGTACGGCTTGGACATCTCCTCGAAGGTGGCCGAGCGCACAAGCTGGAAGATGCGTCCGCCGTGGACGATGCCCAGGGTGGCGGCGGGCAGAACGATGCTCGCCGTCTCGAACCGCCCCGAGGTGGGCAGCCAGCCGAGCTGCACCCCGAACATCAGGATCAGCAGCAGCCCCAGCCAGAAGTTCGGCACCGACAGCGCGGTCACCGACGCCAGGTTCGAGGCCTTGTCGAAAGGCTTGCGGGCGCGAGCCCCGGCCAAGACCCCCGGAATGACCCCGAGCACCGCGGCCGCCCCTATCCCCACCACCGTGAGGACGATGGTGGAGGGCAGCGCCTCGACGACCGCTTCGATGGCGGGCCGCTGCTGCCAGGTGGACTCCCCGAAGTCGAGGCGGGCCAACCCGGTGAGGTACTCCCAGTAGCGCTCGTGGACCGGGCGGTCCAGACCGAACTGGCGGTGGATCCTCTCGATGTGCTCGTCGTCGGCGTCCACCGGGGCGAACACCAGCGCCGGGTTCCCCACGACATGGGCCAGGAAGAAGATCACCGTCACCACGAGCAGCAGCACGATGACGCCGTCCCGCAGCCGCCGCAGCAGCAGACCGCGCAGCGACCCCTGCGACGGCGCCGATGCCGTCACTGTCGTCGTCTGCATACCCATCTACACCTCTGGATGCTCAGCCCGGCCGGGGCCCGGCTCGGTCCGGATGGTCGGACCGAGCCGGGCCGGCAGGTCTACAGCAATGCGCCTGGCTCGCTGGTCTAGTGCTCGCTGGTCTAGTTGAGAGCCATCTCGGCCACGAGGTACTCGTCGTCGAGCCGGGGCTCCCATTCGAGACGCTCCGTCGCGCCGTAGATCAGGTCCTGCTGAAGCAGGTAGATGGCGTGGGGGTTCTCATGGAGCCGGGCCCAGGCCCTCTGGTAGAGGATGTCGCGAAGGGCCTGGTCGGTCGTGGATCCGGCCTGCTCGAACTGCGCCGTCACGTACTCGTCGCAGAGCTTGGAGGACGAGCCGTCGCAGGTGACGTGGCTGCGGGTGCGGGCCCCGTCGAACCACTCGTTCGAGTTCCAGCCGTAGCGCAGGTCATAGGCGCCGGGCTGGTCGCCCTTGATCCGGCTCCCGGCCCGGAAGCGGGTCCACTCAGCCAGCCGCACCTCGGCATCGAAGCCGACGTCGTTCAGCGCGGTGGCCACAGCCTGCGCAGTCTCCACGCCGCGCAGGTAGCGGCCGATCGGCGCGTAGATCTCGACCTGCAGCGGGTTGTCCTCGTTCCAGCCGTGCTCGGCCATGAGTTCGCGCGCCCGGTCCGGGTCGTGGGGGAACGGGCCGATGTCGGCGTTGAAGCCGAGCATGCCCGGAGACAGGTGCTGGGCGTTGTTGGGAGCGGCGAAGCCCTCGTACAGCGTCTCGGCGATCAGGTTCTTGTCCACGGCCAGGTTCATGGCGACGCGGACCTCGGGCGGAGCGAGCTCGGGCCGCAGTGCGTTGATCGTCATGTAGCTGTACTCGGTGGCGGGCACGCTGAGCGCCTGGGGCACCAGGTCGACCTGCTCGGGCAGGATGTCGAGCACCAGGTCGACCTCGCCGGCCTGCAGGGCGGCCAGCGACGTCTGCTTGTCGGGAATGAACCGCACCGTGAACGCGTCGATCGACGGGGCGTCGCCCCAGTAGCCGGGGTTGCGCACCGCGGTGATCTGCTGGCCGCGGTCCCAGGACTCGAGCATGTACGGACCGGTCCCCACCGGGTTCTCGCCCACCGTCTCGGCCGAGCCGGGCGCGATGACCGGAAGCTGCGCGATCTGCAGCGGCAGGGTGGCGTTGATCCCGTCGGTGTGGATGTCGACGGTGTAGGCATCGACCGCCTCCGCGGCGGTGATCCCCCGGATGTAGGAGTCCCGCTGGGTCGAGTAGTCCGGGTCCAGCATGCGGTTCAGGCTGTCGGCCACGGCCTGGGCATCGAGGTCCTGCCCGTCGTGGAAGGTCACGCCCTCACGCACGGTGAAGCGCCAGGTGTCGTCGTCCACCACCTCGGGCCAGCCGGTGGCCAGCACCGGGACCAGTGCCGTCGAGGCGTCCCGCCCGAGCAGCGACTCGAACAGGTTGGCGGTCACCACCCGGGAGCTGCGGTCGTTGACGGCCTGCGGGTCGAGCGTCGACGGCTCGGTGGTGACGCCGATGACGACCCTTCCGGGATCCCCGGTCGGGGCCGCCGCCGCCTCCTCTCCCATGTCCTGCTCGGCAGCCGCCTCGGCGGCGGACGCTCTCGACTCGGCCTCGGCCAGGGCCGCCTCGGCGGCCGCGGCCTCCGCCCGGGCCGCCTCCAGAGCCGCCTCGGCCTCGGCCATCTGCTCCGCGCTGGCGGCCGCGGCGGCCGCTTCAGCCTCGGCCAGGGCCGCCTCGGCGGCGGCGGCGGCCGCGGCGGCCGCTTCAGCCTCGGCTCGGGCCGCCTCGACGGCGGCCGTGTCGGCCCCCGGCGCGGCGGATGAGTCCGCCTCGTCGTCGCCGCATCCCGCGGCTACCAGCGCGAGCACGAAGAGCGCCGCGAGCGGCACCCTCATTCGTTGCCAGATGTGTCTCATGTTGCTGTTTCCTCCTTTGCAGGGAACTGAATCCATCGGATCTAGCTGCCTTTGGAACCGTGGAACTGGTCCGCGGCCGCGGCCGCGATCTCGTGGTCTATCTGGGGCGAGCCCCCGCCCACACCGATGGCGCCCACGCAGACGCCGTCGGAGAACAGAGGCACACCGCCGGGATTGACGGTGACCCCTCCAGGGATGATCTCCACGAGACTGGTGCCGAACAGGGGCCGGTCGGCCCACTGCGCGACGAGATCCTTGGTGGGCTTGGCGAAGGCGGCCGCCAGCCGGGCCTTGCCCATGGCCATGTAGGGCCCGTGCCAGCGCTTGCCCCGCACGACCACCAGGGGGTGGCCGGCGCCGTCGTGCACGGCCACGGTGGCGTTGATGCCCCGTTCGGCCCCGATGGCCCGGGCCTGCTGCACCAGCTCGAGCGCCTGCTCAACGTCCATTGCTGTGCCGTCCGTCCTCGCCGGGCCGTCCGTCCTCGCCGGGCCCGCCGTCCCAGGGGACCGACAGCAGCCGCAGGTAGCGGGCCGCGTTGTCTGCCATCAGCTTGCGCAGGGCTTCCTCGCCGATCACGGGGCCCCATGAGATCACGTTGTCGGTGCTGTTCGGGTAGTAGCACTCGGGATGGGGGAAGTCCGACTCGTACATGAGCACGCCGTCGCCGAGGATGTCGATGACCGCCTTGGTCATCTCGGGACCCTCGTGCTGCTCGATGGCGCAGAACACGCGGCCCATCTGCACGTACTCCAACGGGGTGTGCTTCAGGTCGGCGGGCACGGCGCCCTTGACGTAGTCGATCTGGCTGGTGAGGCGGATGATCCAGTGCGGCAGCCAGCCGTGGCCGGTCTCCACGGTGGCCACCCGCAGATTCGGGTACCGGTCCAGCATCCCCGACACCAGCACGTAGGCCATGAGCCTCTGGGCCCCCCAGACGTGTGCGGCGGTGCGGGCCACGGCCACGTTGCCCCAGATGTCGCGGTAGCCGGGGAAGTAGGGGGCCTCGTAGAAGAAGCTGTGGTGCATGATGGGCAGGTCGGCCTCGTCCATCGCCTGCCAGATCGGCTCCAGGTCGGGATCGTCCACCGGCAGACCCTCGGGCAGCACCGGCCACACTGCGGCCAGCCACTCCTCGCCGGCGTGCTCGCGGATCGTGTCGGCGGCCCATCCGGGATCGGCGCCCGGCGCGAGCAGCAGTCCCTTGAGACGGCGAGGGTCGGCCGAGCAGTAGTCGGCCATGTAGCGGTGGTAGGAGCGGTACATCGCCTTGGCCAGGCTCAGGTCGAGCGCGGTGCTGCCCGGGGCCCAGGTGCCCGGGATGATGAAGTTGATGTCCACCCCTTCGACGTCCATGTTGGCCAGGCGGCCCTCGGAGTTGGTGTGCTGGATGCCGTCGGCGATGGGCTTGACCGCCAGGTTCTGGACCCGGCCCTCGAGCGCTCCCTTGGCGCCGGCGCCGCGGGTGTCGACGTCGGTGTCGGGCTTGTGCCCGGCCACCCGGTTGTAGGGCTGCGGGTTGACCCGGACCACGCCGTAGGGCTGGGTGGGATGGCCCCGGCCCGCGGTCGGCTTCGTCACCCGGACGTACGGGGTCAGCTCGTCGGCCCGGTCCTTGAGCTCGCGGTCGCCGTAGTCGACGAGCACCTCGACGGATGGGGTGACGTGGGTGTCGGCGTCGATCACCCGGTATCCCTGTCTCATGGCTTCCTCTCTGTCTCCTCGGCTCCGGAGGTGGTAGGGGACGGTTCCGGCGGCGGATCCTCGGCCGCGTCGACGGTCTCGTGCATCACGGCGGTGCCCTCGTGGGCCACATCGACAGTCTCATGCATAGCGGCGGGGCCCTCGTAGGCCACATCGACAGTCTCATGCATAGCGGCGGGGCCCTCGTAGGCCACGTCGACGGTCTCATGCATAGCGGCGGGGCCCTCGTGCGCCACGTCGACAGTCTCATGCATCACGGCCAGGAGGCTCTGCTCTACCTGTTGCAGATGGC
>JAPPLH010000151.1:62439-75462 GCA_028819505.1 Acidimicrobiaceae bacterium | reverse complement strand
TCGACAGTCTCATGCATCACGGCCAGGAGGCTCTGCTCTACCTGTTGCAGATGGCGCCGCATCTGCTCGCGGGCCAGATCGGCGTCCTGGCGGGCTATGGCATCGTGAATCTGCAGGTGGCCCTCGTAGCCCGAGCCCACCCGGTGGCGCTGTTCGGGGGCGCGGGTGAACACCCGCCAGAAGGCGGGCTTGCGGAAGAAGAGCCCGATGCCGGCCTCATAGAGCTCAGCCAGGACGGTGTTCTGGGACGCTCGCACCACCGCGCAGTGGAAGCTGCGGTCGGCGGTGTGGTACTGGGCCTCGTCGCGGGTGTCCATGCGTCCGAGGCACGCGGCGATCTCGGCGAGGTCGTCGGTGGTGCGGTTGGCCGCGGCCAGGCCGGCCGCGTGGATCTCCAGCAGTTTGCGCACGTCGAACACCTGCTGGACGGAGGCGTCGGAGGCCCTGGCCGCGAGGTCGAGCATCCGGGGGCTGATGTCGGTGGGGTGCTGCACGATCAGCCGGCCCGACTCGCGGGCCAGGAAACCCGACGACACCAGGCCCTGGAGCGCCTCGCGCACCGTGGTGCGGCCCACACCGAACACCTCTCGCAGCTCGCGCTCCGACGGCATCACCGCGCCCGGCGCCAGGCGACCCGACAGCATCTGGCGCTTGAGCTGCTCCTGAAGCCGGTCGGCGAGCGTCTCGCGGCTGAGCTTCATGCGTGTTTCCCGCTCTTGTTCGCTTCGCTCACGGGCCGCTCGGGCCACGGCCTCGCTCGATGTCTCGTGGAACGTCCCATGACTCGCCTCATCCGCTCGGCCTCTGGCTTCCCAACCAACTCAGCACCGTGGCTCCTGTGTAGGCCGCGTCGAGCTCGTCGCCGGGGGGCGCCGCGAACGAGATGCGCTCGAAGTCGGCCCGGCTCTCGAAGGGCACCGAGGCGTCCAGGATGGCCTTCGTGCCCACCCCGGCCTGCGACGTGCGCACGTACTCGTGGCCCCGCATGCCGGGCAGGACCACCAGATCGGAGGCGGCGTCGAAGCGGGTGGCCAGCGCGTAGGCCACGTCGTCGGGATCGTGCAGATCGATGTCGTCGTCGACCAGCACGATCATGTTGAGATCCTTGAGGGCCCCGAACGCGGCCAGCGCGGCGTTGCGGCCCATGCCGTCGTCGCGCCCGGACCGCTTCGACAGCGCCATCACCAGATGGAACCGGTGCAGTCCTCCCGGCGGCATGCACACGTCGCTCACGATCGGGGTCACCGGCCGGACCGCCTCCAGCGCGGCCACCTCCAGCACGTGCTTGCGCAGCACGACGGTCTCGCGGCCGGCGCCGTTGATGGCGTGGTAGACGGGCTCCTCGCGGGCCGTGACCGCGGTCACGTGCATCGTCGGGGCCGGGCCGGCGGGCGAGGCATAGCCGACGAACTCGCCGAAGGGGCCTTCGGTGACGCTGTCGCCGGCCCGGATCACACCCTCCAGCACGATCTCGGTGTGGGCGGGGACGTCCACGTCCTGCGACACGCCGGGCGCCACCGGCAGGGGCGCGCCGCGGCAGCCCCCCGCCGCGCACAGTTCGTCGCGGCTCTCAGGCATGAGCGCCCCCATGGTCGAGGCGGCGTAGATCAGGGCCACGTCGGTGCCGATGCAGACGGCCACCGGCAGGTCCCGGCCCAACTCGGCGGCGTGGTCGAGGGCCCGGCCGAGATGGCGTCCGTGGTCGATCTTGACCGCGACGGTGTCGGGGCCGGCGAGCTGGAGCCGGTGGAAGGACGCGTTGCGCACGCCGGTGAGCGGATCCCGCACGATGAGCACGCCGGCGGTGACGAAGCGGCCGCCGTCGCCCGGGGCGTGCTTGAGCACGGGAAGCTGCGCCCCCAGGTCGATCTCGCCCGAGCGCCACACGTTCTGCTGGGCCGGCGGGTCGCTCGCCGCGGCGGGCTCGACGTCGGTGCGGATGCCGCGGGCCAGCGCGGCCCGCAGACGGTCGCGGTCGAGGCCCATGGCCGCCTCCGACGACTCCGGGGTGGCGAACACGTTGCCGACCACCGGAATGCCGTGGTCCTTGACGCTCTCGAACAGCAGCGCCGCGCCGGCGTCGTGGTGCTTCATCATGGCCGCGGCCTCGAGGTCGGAGTCGACGGTGCGCGACACCCGGGCCAGCAGCCCGGCCCGGTCGAGACGGTCCAGGGCGGTCCGGAAACCGGTGTCGAGAACGCCGATCGGCCCGGTCGCAGTCATCGGGCGTCCCCGATCTCGGGCTCTTGGTGCGGGCCGGGGGTCTCGGCCAGGCAGCGCAGCACCATGGAGCGGGCCCGCTCCCAGTCGTAGTTGCGGTACAGGCGGCCCTGGACCACGGAGGCCGATCCGGCGTAGAACATCTCGTACTGGAAGTGCCGGCTGGCGAACTCCGAGCCGATGGCGTCCCACACCAGCTTCAGCAGGGCCACCCGGTGCTCGGCGTCCACGTCCGGCCAGCGCACGAAGCGCTCGAAGTCGGCCCGGGTGACCGGGTCGTGGAAGGCGCTCACCGACGACGGCACCTGGATGGTGGTCCCGCCGGTCAGTTCCCGCAAGGCGTAGGTGATGTCGCGGTACAGCGCCGGCTGCAGCGTCATGGCCGCGTACAGCATCTCCGGGTCGGGCCGGGCCACGCCGTTGCCGTCGATGGCGGCGTTGTACTCCCCCGCCAGCACCATCCCGTAGGGCACCGACGCGTCGGCGGCCAGCCGGGCCAGCGCCAGCTGGAAGCTCCGGTCGGCGGCCTGGCCCGACCACTCGGCCAGCTGCGACGCCAGCCCGGCCAGGAACCTCATCTTCACCGCGTAGCGGATCTGGGCCTGGGTGTTGCCCAGCACATGGGCCGGGGTGCGGTTGAACTGCGCGAAGGTGATGTCACGGTCGCGGTCGACGAACACGTGCTCGGCGGGCACGTCCACATCGTCGAAGACCACCAGCGCGTCGGTCTCGTCGTAGACGGCGGACAGCGGGTAGTCGCCGGCCGCGGTGATGTCGCGTCCGTACGGCCGGCGGGGGTAGATGCGCAGCCGGGGGTGGTTCACCGGGATCGCCACCGACAGCCCGTAGTCGTCGGCGCCGGGCGGCAGCGGCTGTATGGAGCTGACGAACAGGTAGTCCGACATGAGCGTGCCGGTCCCGAGCATCTGCGCGCCCCGCACCACCACCCCGTCGTCGCCGGAGCGGGCGATCGAGGCGTAGAGGTTCGGCTCGTACTGCTCGTGGGGGCCCTTCGACCGGTCGATCTGGGGATGGATGATGGTGTAAGTGACGTAGAGGTCCTCGTCGCGGGCCCGCTCGTAGAAGCGCTGCACGTTGTCGGCGTAGCGGTCTCCGGCCTTGGCGAAGGTGTCGAGCGAGCCCGAGAAGCCGGCGAAGAACGAGGCCACGTGGTCGGGGGACCGGCCCAGATAGCCGAAGCTCAGCTCCGACCAGGCCTCGATGGCCAGCCGGCGGCGGCGCAGGTCCTCGACCGAGCGGGGCACCAGCCAGCTCAGGTTCACCGGGCGCCCGTCGGCGGGCGACTCGTAGGTCATGAGCTCGCGGTTGGCCGGATCGGCCGCGAAGTCGTAGAGCCGGGCCACGGTGCGCACGCCGGCCGAGAAGGCCGGGTGGGAGGCGACGTCGGCGACCGGGGCACCGTCGAGGATCACGTTGCGACCGTCTCGCAACGACTCGACGTAGCTGTCCCCAGTGCGCATCCGTCCTCCAAGGGAACCGACGAAGGCCGTGCCGCGCCGCGCCGCCTTCGTGACAGATTGTCTGACAACCCGCCCCAGATGTCAAACTGTAGGAGTGATGAGCGCGTGAGGCTTGCGCTGGGCCGGCTGACCGGCACGCTGAGCAACCCCAACTTCCGCCGCTACGCGGGCGCCCAGTTCCTGCACGGCGCCGGGATGTGGGCCCACCACTTGGCCGAGGTGTGGCTGGTGTATGAGATCACCGGCAGCGCGTTCTGGGTCGGACTCACCGTCGCCGTCCGGTCGGGACTGGCCGTCGTGCTCTCACCACTGGCGGGGACGCTGGCCGACCGGAGGGACCGGCGGACCCTGCTGGCCTCCACCCAGGGTTCGAAGGCGGTCGTGGCCGGCGTGCTGGCAGTCCTCGCGCTGGCCATGGGCGAGGACCTGCGGTTGGAGGTGCTGTTCGGGGCCGTCACGGTGCTGGGGGTGATCGGCGCCATCGACACCCCGCTGCGGCGGGCATTCGTGCGCGACGTCGTGATCGCCGGCGGCGTCGACCGCGCGGCCCGGCTGCACACCTCGGTGATGTCGGTGGGCCGGTTCCTGGGAAGCGGCGCGGCCTGGCTCTTCCTGAGCCTGTCGTTGTCCTGGGCCTGCTTCGCGGTCAACGGAGCGCTCTCGCTGGTGGCGGCGATGCTGGTGCTGCGGGTGGTGCCCACCACCGCCACCACCTCGGCCGAGGCCCGTGCGGCCGGGGGACGGGTGCTCGACTACCTGATGCGCACCCCGGCGGTGACGATACCGATGGCCCTGCTGTGCTCGTTCACCCTGTTCGGCTGGAACCTGGCGGTGCTGCTTCCGGTGGTCGCCGACAAGCAGGTGGCCGGCGGGGCGGGCACGTTCGCGGTCCTGGCCCAGGTCATGGCTGTCGGCAGCCTGATCGGCTCGGTGATGATGGCCGCATCGAGGCTGGAAGGCGTGCGCAGCCTGGCGGTCCTGCTGGCGGTGTTCAGCGCGACCATGGTCCCGCTGGCTGCGGTGAACCACCTCCTCGCCGGGATCGCGGTCATCTTCGTGGTGGGCGCCTTCGGCGGCGGGTACTTGAGCCTGTCCAACGGATCGGTGCAGACCACGGCCGACCCGCGCCTGCAGGGCCGGGTGTCCGCCGTGTACGGGGTGGTCTTCGTGGGGGCCCGCGCCGTCGGCGGCCCCATCCTGGGCTGGATGGTGGACGCCTTCGGCAGCCGCACCGCCCTGGTCGCGGTGGCGATCTTCACCGCCGCCTGCGCCGGGCTCGGCCTCCTCGCGGCCACCCGCCGCCGCGCCAGCGAACCCACTCGCAAGCAAGCGTGAAACAGTAGCGCAAGCGTGGATCAGTAGCGCAAACGTGGATCAGTAGCGCAAACGTGGATCAGTAGCGCAAACGTGGATCAGTAGCGCAAACGTGGATCAGTAGCGTAGGCTTGGGCTGCCCATGTCCGCCGATTCGCGGCGACACGTATGGCGCCGGACCATATGGATGACAACGACCCCCGGGCGTACAGGCCCCGAGTGCTGGACCGCGACCTGCCGGAGCTGTTGAGCGTCCTGCCGGCGATCAGCGTCGAGGGCGCCCGCGCGGTGGGCAAGACCCGCACCGCGCGAGAGCACGCCAGCACGGTCCACAATCTCGACGACCCCGATGTCCTGCGCGAGGCTCGAGCCCGTCCGCGCGTGCTGCTGGAGGGTCCGAAGCCGATCCTCATCGACGAATGGCAGAGGTACCCGCCCTCATGGGACTTGGTGCGACGCGCTGTCGACGACGACTTCGCGCCGGGCCGGTTCATCCTGACCGGCTCGACTCGGCCCCGCGAGGCTCCCACACACTCGGGCGCGGGCCGCATAGTGACGCTGCGGATGTGGACGATGACCCTCAGCGAACGCTGGCAACGGACCGCCGTCAGCCTTCGATCGCTCCTCAGCGGCACGCAGCCGCCCGTCGACACCGAGTCGGACATCGCGTTGGAGGACTATGTGGACGCGATCGCGGCTGGCGGCTTCCCCGGCTGGCAGGGAGCCGGCGACCGCGCCGCGAGGCTCCTGGCCGACGGCTACCTGCACCGCATCGTCGAGCACGACCTGCCCGTCGCCGGCCGCTCCGTGCGCAATCCGGCGGCCTTGCGCCGCTGGCTGGAGGCGTACTCGGCAGCCGTGTCGACCACCGCGTCATACGAGTCCATCCGCGACGCCGCCACGGCGGGTGAGCACGACAAGCCCGCCAAGACCACCACGACTGCATACCGCGACGCCCTGGAGGCGCTATGGGTCCTGGAGCCGCTGCCGGCTTGGCAGCCCGCCGGAAGCCACCTCAGCCGCCTCAAGCGCTCACCCAAGCACCATCTCGCCGACACGGCGCTGGCAGTGCGGTTGCTGGGCGCAACACGCGAAACGCTGCTCGGCACCGACGCCGCGTCCGATCCTCAGCGTCGCGACCAGGCGCTGCTCGGACCGCTGTTCGAGTCGCTCGTCACCAGGGACCTGCGGGTCTACGCCCAGTCCTGCGACGCGGCGGTGCGGCATCTGCGCTCCTGGAACGACGCCCGGGAAGTGGATCTGGTGGTCGTCCACGACCGGGGCGTGGTGGCCGTCGAAGTGAAGTTGGCGGGCGAGGCGAGCCGTCGGGACACCCAGCACCTTCGCTGGCTGCGCGACCGCCTCGGTCCTGCGATGCTCGACGCGATGGTGGTCACCACCGGAAGGCGTGCCTATCGCGACGACGACGGCATCGCCGTCGTGCCCGCCGCGCTGCTCGGCCCGTAGCTTCAAAGGCAACGACTACGGACCTTCCTCTGCGCCACCTGTCGATACGGATCTCATCCTCGAGTTCCAGCACGTCACCCGCCCGCACCTCATCGACCGCCGCCGGAGCACCGTCCAGATGCCGGATGCCTCAGGCCCGCGCAGCCGGCGGGCGGGTCGGCACCGTCTCGGAGCTGCCGACGAGCAGGAGGCCAGCGAGGCGGGCACGTTCAGGGTCCTGGCCCAGGTCATGGCCGTCGGCAGCGGAATGCCTAGTTGTTGACAGCATTTTCTGCGGTATATCATGCACAGCGGTTTGTGATCCGCCGCACGAGGGTCGCCGAGTTGCAACTGCATCTTGCATGATGCGGAACAAGGAGATACCTTCGATGGACATGTCAGCCACCGCGGCGGTGATCAGTGTGCTGGGGATCGGCTTCCTAGCCCTGCTCGGCTACTTCCTGCAGGGCCTGCGCGCCGACGTCCGCCGCCTCGACAGCCGCATCGACCGACTGGAGACCGCCCACCGCGAGGAGATGGCGGCGATCCGCGACGAGATGTCGGCGATCAAGGAGACGCTGGGAGAGATCAAGGCGATCCTCGCCTCGCACAGCGCCACGCTGGCAGCGCACGGCAGGCAACTGGAACGGTTGATGGACCACGGCGAACGCCTCGCCGCCCTGGAGGGGGCGCTCGCCACCGCATCCTGAAACCCCAGAGCCAACGAACCTCGACACGGACCGCCGGCCTTGGGCAGTCGCCCAGACACGGGCCGCAGTGTCCGTCGACTCGAGGCGGTCAGGCGGCGATGGGCTGGTACTCGGGGCCCGACAGGGGCTCGTAGCCGTCGGGCCACGGCGCTCGCAGCCGGCACAGCAGCCGCATGTGTGGCGGCGACGTGTCGGGGTTGACGTGCTCGGCCGTGACCTCGACAGGCGCATCCAGATCGCGCAGCTCGTGAATCGTCTCGACCAGACAGTCGGGGACATAGCCGACGCTGCGACCTGTGCGGGTGTGCACCAGGACAGCCCGCCGGTTCACCGGGTTATCGGGCTCGTCCACAAGTTCAAGTTGATCGCCCACCTGCAGGTCGCCGACGGCCGAGGCCGCGCCCTCGACATGGCGGATACCGCGTGCGAAGAACCGCGTGTTCAGGTCACCTTCGGGAGTCCGCTCCGGGTAGGCGAACACCTCGATGCGGTCCGTCGCCCTCCAACCCTCGCTCCGGATCAGCACCTCGAAGGGGTCCGTATCCGGCGTGACCCCTCTGCCTTCAGCAGCGAGTTCCGTGCGAGCCGCGGGAACGCCGAGCCGTTCCGCCACTCCGTTGGCGATGCGCTCCGACCAGTCATCCCCCTTGCGATGACGCGTCCCGTCGTGACGCTGGTTGTAGGTGGTGTACTTCATCAGCCAGCGCTCCCCCCTGCGGATCAGTCAGCCAACGCTTGGGCTTCGTGCCAAGCGGCTCCCGACTCGCGACCGGCCAGTCGGTGACGTCGATCTCGGCGTAGTGCTCCCCGTCGACAGCATCAGGCGTGTCCGAACTCGTCATCACGCCACATTCAAGCGTGCGAGGCCGGCCGGCTGACGGCGGGGGTTACGGCAGTTCTAGGTGGAGGCCTGTCTGCTGGGCGGTGATGGGGTCGTGGAGCGCGTTGGTGGCCTCGAGTTGGCCTTCGGCGGCGGCTCGGTCGGACCACGGCATGGCGGAGGTCCAGCGCCAGGCGTGGGCCATGACCCGGATGAGCGCGCCCAAGTCGCCCTCGCCCAGCGACGCTCGGCGAAGGCCGCCGAGGTATTCGTCGCGGTAGACGCTGGGGACGACAATCCGCGAAGCGCCCACGGCCGACAACTCGGCGTTCATCATGACACGGGCCACACGGCCGTTGCCGTCGCGGAAGGGATGCACCTCGCACACGACGAACATCACGTAAAGGGCCCGGGCGATCCCGTCGGGTAGGCCCGCCACGAGTGCGAGGCCCTTGCGCAACGTGCCTTCGACGAGGTCGGGGGCCACGAAGTCGTACGCCCCGACCCGGTTCGCATCGGTCTTCCAACATCCGGGTTCCTGGTCGGGACGACCGCCCAGGATCGTCTTGTGGCGGTCGATCAGGTGTCCGACCAGCTCGTCCGGGTCGTCGGAGGTGGCGGCTCGCCCGATGGGGTCGGCGACGCAGCGGAACGTGCCGAGGATGTCGTGGCCGTCGGCGGGTCGGGCCGGGGGCGGCTGCTGGGCGGCGACAATCTGCCTGGCCTCGTCGATGGTGAACTCAGTGCCCTCAATGTAGTTGGAGAAGTAGCTCTCGTAGAACGGCAGCTCTCCCGGAGGCTCCGGGGGCGGGAGCCACGCGGGCAGCACGTTCGGATCTAGTTCAGCCAAGTGCTGGGCGGCACGGTCGAACATCCTCACCCGGCGCTCGTCCCATGCCCGGCCCCGCGAGAGGGCCGCAAGGAGCGGTCCCGCCTGCGGGCGCGGCGGCGAGCGTCCCGAAACCTGGTCGAACAGCCGCTCCACCACAGGCAGTTCACGTTCAGCGCCGACGGCCTCAGCCAGTGAGACCGTGTCGACGCGCAGCCTCTCGAAGCGGTGCGGACCCCAGGCGAGCGCCTTGCGGGCCAGCCAGTCCTCCAGTTCGGCCAGAGTGAGGGTGCGGGCCGCTCGCCCGCCGCGGCTCCGGGACTCGGCGAGGTTGTCGAGCAGGGTCCGGGCCGGGCTCGACATTCTCAGCCCGTCGGGCCATGGCAGGTCGGGCACGGGCGCCTCGACGGGTCCGCCCGGCCTGACCCGTATTTCGAGCCCGGGCAGCCGAACCGACTTGCGGGGCAGGTTCGAGACCACGAACAGGCGGCCCGAGACGATTCGGCCGTCCTCTGCCGCAGACCGGTCCGCAATGACGGCGCCGGGCAGGATCCTGGCCAGGATCGGCCACCGGTTATCGGCAACGACCTCCTCGGGAGCGCTCACGAGGTCGGCCGTGTAGATGCTGGGCGCGAGGCGCCGGATCCTGCCCTCCCGGACCGCTCGGGTGAGCATCGGTCGCGAGGCGACATCCTGGAAGAACACGGTTCGCGGTCCAGAAGGCCACGGCGAAGATCGCGGACGAGCCATCCTTTTACATTATCGGCTCACAATCACAATTATTTTATATTCTGAAGGTTTACAGGAACGCAACGATGCTGCCAAGAGCACCGGTTGCGTCAATTAATTTACAATTGTGGCAGTTTACAGCCGGAAAGCACACTCAGTGGCCGCCGCGCTTGACGCCTCCGTACTTCATGCGGGTGTCGCTCATGGAGGCTGAGCGGGCCTCGTCGACGTGGATGTCGCCGTCCACCAGTTCGCCCACGAACAGTGTGTGGGTGCCGAGGTCGATGGCGTGGCGCACCTCGCAGTCCATCCAGGCGATGGCCTCGGTGAACACCGGCGCTCCGGTGGTCGCCTCCCGAACGGACCGGCCGTTGAGGGTCCCGTCGGCGTAGGTGGCCGGCTTCGAGAACTTGACGAACACCCGGGTGTCGGTGGCGTCCCATAGGTTGACGGTGAACGAGCCGCCCTCGGAGATGAGCCGGTGCGTCACTGCCGTATTGTCCACCCCGACACCTATGAGGACCGGCTCCATCGAAAGCTGCGTGATCCAGCTCGCGGTCATGCCGTTGCGCTCGTCGCCCAAGCGCGACCCGATCAGGGCCAGCGCGTTGGGGATCTTCCAGGTGAGCCGGTTCACGAGTTGGTCGTCCAGAGCCATGGCGCCACCCTATCGGGGGGTCTGATGCGGCCCCGAGAGTCCGCCCCCGAGGCGCTGTTCATGGTCGGGGCGGTGTCGCAGTACCTGGGCGCGGCGGTGGCCGTGGTGCTGTTCGACGAGCTGGCCCCGGGCGGGGTGGCGCTGCTGAGGGTGCTGGCCGCAGCAGCGGTCATCGTGGCCCTGCGGCGCTCATGGCGGCGGCGGTGGCAGGCCCGCGAGCTGGGTCGGGCCGCAGCCTTCGGCGTGTCTCTGGCCGCCATGAACCTGTGCTTCTACCTGGCCATGGACCGGCTGCCGCTGGGCAACGCGGTGGCCATCGAGTTCACCGGTCCGGTGGTGGTGGCCGCCCTCGGAGCCCGCACCCTGCGCTCGGCCGGGGCGGTGGTGCTGGCGATCGCAGGGGTGCTCGTCCTGGCCGGCGTGGAATCGGAGGGCACAGCCGCGGGTGTGGGGTTCGCGCTGCTGGCCGGCGGGTTCTGGGCCGGCTACATCCTGCTCGGCCACCGGGTGGCCCGCAGCCCGGCCTCGGTGGACGGGCTGGGGCTGGGGATGCTGGCCGGCGCGGTGGCCATCAGCCCGTTCGGCGCCACGGCGGTGGCCGGAGCGCTCGACGCCCCGGTGGTGCTCGCCCTCGGGTTGACCACCGGCGTGCTGTCCAACGTGATCCCCTACCGCATCGACCAGACGGTGATGCGCCGGGTCGACCCGCACCGCTTCGCCCTGCTCCAGGCGCTACTGCCGGCCACGGCCACCCTGGTCGGCCTGGCCGCCCTGGCCCAGGTGCCCAGCCTCCAGGAGGCGCTCGGCATCGGCCTGGTGATCGCAGCCATCCTGGCCGGCCGCCCCGGCACCGATCCGGACTAGCGCCCCAACTCGGGGCCGTTGCGGTGTCTACGGTACCGCCCACGATCCTCACCCACGGAGACTGTCCCCACCGGGACAGGCGCGACTGCCTCCGTCACAGACTGTGATAGCCTCCGCGCACAACAGCCCACAGGAAAGCAACCCCCTGGATGCTGGCAGAGCCGCCGGTCGCGAACCCGCAAGCCCGCCCGAATCGCCTCGCGTACGAGTCGGTTCACCGTTCCCGTCTAGAGCGTTCCGACATGGGGCGCGTGGCGCTGATGCATGACGAGGATGTGGTGGACGTGTTCGACGATTGGACCGCGGCCAGCGACGCCGGACGGGAGCGGTACGGCTCGAACAACTATTCCATCGTGGAGATCGGAGCGAAGCCGGTGAGCCTCGGCTGGTTCTCGGCCGCTCTCGGTTGACGACTCCGACCGGGTTCCGTGCGCGTAGAGTTCGGCGACCGGATCGTCCTGCGCGTCGCCGTCTCGGCCGTAGGGCGGGACGAGCATCGGCAGCATGTGTGCGAGGCGCTGCTCGACACCGGAGCGCAGATGACGGCGATCTCCGAACGCGTGGCTGAAGCGGTCCGCCCCGACCAGGTAGACGTGCTGCACGGTGTGGCTACCGCGTCCGGGACCGGCGAGGCTGCAGTGGTCGAGGTCGCGGTCCGGCTCGTGGGCGGACTCTCCGATGCACCGCCTGACGTCCACAAGGTCCGCGCCTTGTTGCTTCCCCTGCCGGCAGCCGACGTGCTGATCGGCATGGACATCATCGCCAGATGGCGTGTCACCCTGCACAACGGGGTGTGCGAAATAGCGGGCGCGGGCTAGGCCGCGGCGGCAAGGAGGCCGCGGGCGGCCATGGTCTCCGCGATCTGGATGGCGTTCAGGGCGGCGCCCTTGCGGAGGTTGTCGCCCGACACGAACAGCGACAGCCCGTTGGGGCGGGTCGGGTCGCGGCGGACGCGGCCCACATAGGAGGGGTCGGCGCCGGCCGCCTTCAGCGGGGTCGGGACGTCGGTCAGCACTACGCCGGGCGCGCCGGACAGCACCTCGACAGCCCGCTCCGGCGTGATCGGGCGCTCGAACGAGGCGCTGATCGACAGGGAGTGGCCGCAGTACACCGGCACCCGCACGCAGGTGGCGGCCACGGCCAGGTCGGGAAGCTCGAGGATCTTGCGGCTCTCGTGGGTGAGCTTCTGCTCCTCGTCGGTCTCGCCGGTGCCGTCGTCGACTATCGAGCCGGCCAGCGGGATCACGTTGAACGCGATCGGCTCAGGGAACTTCTCGCCCGCCTGCAGGCCGACCGCGCCGCCGTCGAAGGTCAGCGACGGCGCGTCCTCGCCCGCCTTCTGCACCTGCTCGTGCAGCTCGTCCACCCCGGCCAGGCCCGCGCCGGAGACCGCCTGGAAGGTGGAGACCACCATGGCCACCAGGCCCGCCTCGGCGTCGAGGCGCTTGAGCGGGGGCATGGCCACCATCGTCGTGCAGTTGGGGTTGGCCACGACGCCCCTGGGGATCGAGTCCAGCGCATGGGCGTTGACCTCGGGCACCACCAGCGGCACGTCGGGGTCGCGCCGCCAGGCCGAAGAGTTGTCGATCACCACCGCCCCGGCGGCCGCTGCCCGCTCAGCCAGGGCCCGGCTGGTGGCGGCCCCGGCGGAGAACAGGCACACATCGAGGCCGCTGTAGTCGGCGGTGACCGCGTCCTCAACGACGACGGCCCGGTCCCGCCAGTGCAGCGTCCGCCCGGCCGAGCGCGACGAGGCGAAGAAGCGCAGGCCGTCCACCGGGAAGTCGCGCTCGTCCAGCAGGGCGCGCATCACCCCGCCCACCTGACCGGTCGCGCCGACGACTCCCACATCCATTCGGGCAGGCTACCGGCGCCGGTCAGTCGCCTATCCGGCACCCGCCCCGAACTGGCAGCACAATGCACGCACACCGTGCACAACGCTGCCAATTCCC
>JAPPLH010000151.1:58146-62339 GCA_028819505.1 Acidimicrobiaceae bacterium | reverse complement strand
CCCCGAACTGGCAGCACAATGCACGCACACCGTGCACAACGCTGCCAATTCCCAAACACGCCACAGTGCTCGGACGGCGGGCTCGGCAGGCTGACCGGTCGGAAAGCTCAGGCTGCAGGGCGGCTGCCGGGACGGCCGACCGGCTTGCGCATCAGAAGCCGGCCCCGGTCGGTCTCCACCGTGGCGCTGACGTTGGAGGTGCCGACCGCCTTCTTGAACCGGGCCGCGTCCGTCGCCGCCACGCTGGCCTCGTCGGTGCGCCGCGCCTCCACCTCCAGGCATCCGCCGTTCGCCCGGAACACACACTCGATGGCCGCGCCGGAGGCGGCCGGCCGCGCAAGCAGAAACTCGGTGGCCTCGTCCATGGCTGCCCGGAGTTCGTCGATCTCGGTGAACGACATTCCCTGTCGGAGGGCCACCGCGGCGGCGCCGACCCGCACGACTCGGGCGTAGTCGGCCGACGCCGGGACCCTCAGGACGATCTCGTCGATGGCGAGCGATTCGCTCACATCCCAAGATTGCCACGAGTTGCACGGATTCCTGCGGCATCTGCGCCATGATTCTCGGAATCACGTCGGCCGGGCTGTTCGGGGGGCGCCGGTAGCCTGATCATCCGTGGCTCTTGTCGTGGAGAAGTTCGGTGGCACCTCGGTGGCCGGCCCCGACCGCATCCGCATCGTGGCCGACCATGTGGCGCGCCGCCGCAGCCGCGGCGACGAGGTCGTGCTGGTCGTCTCAGCCATGGGCAGCGAGACCGACCAGCTGCTGCGCATGGCCTCCGACGTGGCCGCCGACCCGCCCGGCCGCGAGGTCGACATGCTCATCACCGGCGGCGAGCGCAAGGCCTGCGCCCTCATGGCCATGGCGCTCAGCGACCTGGGAGTGCCGGCCGCGTCGTTCACCGGCAGCCAGGCCGGGTTCCGCACCGACTCCTGCCACACCGGCGCCAAGATCGTCGAGATCACGCCGGGCCGCATCACCGAGGCCCTGGCCCGCGGCATGGTGCCGGTGGTTGGCGGCTCCCAGGGGGCTTCCGGCGACGGAGACATCACGTTCTTCGGCCGCGGCGGCTCCGACACGACCGCGGTGGCGCTGGCCCACGCTCTGGGCGCGGACCACTGCGAGATCTACACCGACGTGCCCGGTGTGTTCAGCGCAGACCCCCGGCTCGTGCCCGAAGCACGGCGCATGGACCTGGTCTCGTTCGACGAGTTGCTGGAGATGACCGCCAGCGGCTGCCCCAAGCCGGCCATGAGGGCGGTGGAGCTGGCCAGGACATACGGCGTCGAGCTGCATGTGCGGTCCGCCTTCAGTTGGATGCCGGGCACGACAGTCACCGGGGAGGAAGCCATGGAACACGCCATCATCTCTGCCGTCACCCACGACGCCAGCGAGGCGAAGATGACCGTCTCGGGAGTCGCCGACAAGCCGGGCGTGGCCGGCCGGCTCTTCCGGGCGCTGGCCGACACCGACGTGAACGTGGACATGATCGTGCAGAACGTGTCGAGCCGGGGCGTCACCGACATCAGCTTCACCGTTCCCCGCTTGCAGCTCGAGGCGGCCCTGACCGTCGCTCAGGGACTGGTCGGCGAGCTGGACGCCGACGACGTCTCCGCCGACGGCGGCATCGCCCGGGTGAGCCTCATCGGCGCCGGCATGCAGACCAACCCGGGTGTGGCCGCCCGGATGTTCGAGACGCTGGCCGCGGCCGGCATCAACATCGAGATGATCTCCACGTCCGCCATCCGCATCTCCTGCGTGATCCGGGCCGGCGACATGGAGCCGGCCGTCGGCGCGCTGCACGAATCGTTCGAGCTCGACAAGGACCCCGCCGACCGCGCCAGCGTCTACTGACCGCTCGCCATATCGAATTGGCAGCGGCGGAGGCCGTTTTGGGCACTCTGCGCTGCCAATTCCCGACCACCGGGTAGGACGCTCGCCTGTGGGACGGACGAGGACTAGCGGCCGGTCGAGCCGAAGCCCTGGTCGCCGCGGGTAGACGGCTCGAGGCTCTCCACTTCCACCAGGCGCGCCTGCTCCACCGCCATCACCACCAGCTGGGCGATCCGCTCGCCCCGCTCCACAGTGAAGGGCTCGGACGGGTCGGTGTTCACCAGGATCACCTTCAGCTCGCCCCGGTAGCCGGAATCGATCAGGCCGGGAGTGTTGAGGCAGGTCACGCCGTGGGCGAGAGCGAGCCCGCTGCGGGGGAGAACGAAGCCGGCGCAGCCCTCCGGCAGCGACACGGCCACGCCGGTCGGCACCAGCGCCCGCCCACCGCCGGGCGCCAGGACCGCGGCGCTCCGGGCCATCAGGTCGATGCCGGCATCGCCGGGGCGGGCATAGCCCGGAAGGGGCAGGCCCGGGTCGAGCCGCAGTACGGGAACATCGAGCACCGGCCCACCGTACCGGGACCTTCTCCGGCATCGAGGCCGCCGCCGCAGGTCCCACCATCGGAACCGCCGGGCACCGGTCCACATCACCGGAAGCGGCCCGTGTGCCGCCTAGTTATCCTGCCTCGGTGCTCGCCTGGATGGACCTGGAGATGACCGGCCTCGATCCCGAGTTCCACTCCATCGTCGAGATCGCCGCCCTGATCACCGACGACGGCCTCGAGATCGTGGCCACCGGGCCCGATCTCGTCATCCACCAGCCGGAGGAGGCGCTGGACCGCATGGACGACACCGTCCGGGCCATGCACACCACCAGCGGCCTGCTGGAGCAGGTGAGATCCTCGACGGTGAGCCTGGCCGACGCCGGCGCGGCCGTGCTCGCCTTCCTGAAGGAGCACATCGAGGCGCCCCGCACCGCCCCGCTGTGCGGGAACTCCATCGGCACCGACCGCCGGTTCCTTGCACGGCACCTCCCCGAGATCGAGGACTTCCTGCACTACCGGTCGATCGACGTGTCGACGGTGAAGGAGTTGGCCCGCCGCTGGCAGCCTTCGGTGTACGAGGATGCACCGGCCAAGGCCGGAGGCCATCGGGCGCTCGACGACATACGGGAGAGCCTGGAAGAGCTGCGCTGGTACCGGCGGGCAGGGTTCGTCGGCGCCCGCCCCTCAGAGCTTCGATGACACCGACGACCTACCGCAAGCAGGAGCAGGAGCCCGCCTCCCCGGAGGTGACCGAGGTGGCGCCGGGCGTGCTGCGGATGCAACTGCCCGTGAGCATGCCCGGCCTCGGCCACGTCAACTGCTACGCCCTGGTCGACTCCGACGGTGCGGCGCTGGTGGATCCGGGACTGCCCGGCCCCGAATCGTGGGCCGCGCTGGGCGACCGGCTCCGGCAGGCCGGCATTCCCATGCGGCGGGTACACACCGTCGTCGTCACCCACTCCCACCCCGACCACTACGGCGGCAGCCACCAGCTGCGGGAGGAGACCGGCGCCGAACTGCTGGCCCACGCTGCGTTCACTTCCAGCCCCGCCGCCGGGGACGCCAACGCCGACATCGACCTGGAACTGCTGGAACTGGACCCCGACGCGCTGGTCGAACTGTGGAAGGGGAAGCTGCAAGAACGGGGCCAGACCCTCTGGGGAACCCGGCGCGAGCCGCCTCCCGACAAGGCCATCAGGCTCTTCATCCGGACCGACGTCGCCGGCAGCCTGCCCCGCTTCAGAGTGCCGGAGCCGACCATCCGCGCCGCCGACGGCGACGCCGTGCGCCTAGCCGGGCGGGACTGGTTCGCAGTACACACCCCGGGCCACACCACCGACCACCTGTGCCTGTGGGATCCGGCCGAGGGCGTGCTGCTGTCCGGCGACCACGTGCTGCCCACCATCACGCCCCACATCGCGGGCTCGACCGACCTCGAAGACCCGCTGGCGGCCTTCTTCGGGTCGTTGGAGCGGGTGGGCGCGTTCACCGGCGTCAACGTGTGCCTGCCCGCCCACGGTCATCCCTTCACCGACCTGCGGGGCCGCACGGCTAGCATCCGCCGACACCACGGCGAGCGGCTCGACACGCTCCGGGCGGCCGCAGCCGCGCTGGGCAGGGCGCCGGTGGAGGCCTACATGAAGGAGCTGTTCAGCGAGCGGGCCTGGGGCGGCATGGCCGCCAGCGAGACCTTCGCCCACCTGGAGCACCTCCGCGTGATCGGAGAGGCCCACAGCAGCCGCGACCCGGACGGGCTGCTGCACTACCGACTCCGCACACCCGAACCGGCGGGGTCCCAACCGCGTGCCTGACCACG
>JAPPLH010000151.1:0-58046 GCA_028819505.1 Acidimicrobiaceae bacterium | reverse complement strand
ACTACCGACTCCGCACACCCGAACCGGCGGGGTCCCAACCGCGTGCCTGACCACGGAAACGCCGCCGGCGCCGCAGACGGCCGCGCCACGCAAGCCGAGCCGGGCCCGCGAAACCGCATCCGGGGGCGCATCCTCGCAGGCATTGCCGTGGTGCTGGCCGCGGCCGGGATCGCGTTCGTGGCGCAGGCCGTCCTGGAGCCCGGCGCCCCCGACGCCACCGACCTGTCGGAGTTGACCTTCGACCGCTTCGACGGCGGCACCGGCGCCCTCGCCGACTACGAGGGCACCCCCCTGGTGGTGAACTTCTTCGCGTCGTGGTGCCCGCCCTGCGTGAGGGAGATGCCGGAGTTCCAGGACGTGTTCGAGGAACTCGAACCGCAGGTTGCGTTCCTGGGACTCTCGCAGGACTCGTCGACGCAGGCCGCTCTCGACCTGGTGGAGCGGACCGGCGTCACCTACGACGTGGGCTGGGACCCGGACCTGGAGGTGTACGGGGCGACCGGGAGCATCGCCATGCCCACCACCGCCCTCGTCTCGCCCTCCGGAGAGCTGGTGGACACCTTCGCCGGAGTGCTCGACGCCGAGTCCCTGGCCGGGTTCATCGAGGATGGGCTCGGCATATCGGCTAGACCGTAGAGCGATGGACCTCGACGCGGCCGCCGGAGGATAGGACCATGGATCTGGCCACACTCGCCTACCCCTTCTCGCTGGGGCTGGTGGCGGCGTTCAACCCGTGCGGCTTCGCCCTGCTGCCCGCCTACCTGGGCTACTTCATCGGTGTCGAGTCCGCCGAGCAGCCGGCCTCGGGAGCGAAGGCGCTGGGCGCCATGTTGCGGGCCATGGCCGTCGCGCTGACCCTCACCGCCGGATTCGTGGCCGTGTTCGGCGCCTTCGGCGCGCTGTTCGAGACGGTGCTCAGCCAGGGCGCCGTGCTCGACCGGATCGGCTACGTCACCATCGCCGTCGGCGTGATCATGGCCCTGCTCGGCGTGTGGCTGCTGGCCGGGCGGGCCGTCAACCTGCGCCTGCCGAAGATGAGCCGGGGCACCGGCAGCCGCCGCCTGGGCTCTGTGTTCATGTTCGGCGTCAGCTACGCGGTGGTTTCGCTGTCATGCACGATCGGCCTGTTCATAGCGGCCGTCGCCACCAGCTTCTCGGCCGACGGCGTGGCCGACGGAACCGCCAACTTCATCGCCTACGGGATCGGCATGGGCGCGGTCATCACCTTCCTGACCCTGGCCCTGGCCCTGGCACGCACCAGCGTGGTCGGAGCGATGCGACGTATGTTCCGCTGGATCAACCCGATATCGGGGCTGGTGCTGATCGCGTCCGGGGCCTACGTGGCCAACTACGGCTGGTGGGAGCTGCAGGTCATCGACGACCCCACCGCCAGCAACGTCTTCGTCGAGAAGTTCACCGAGTTCCAGGCGGCGGTCAGCAACTGGATCGACGACGCCACCGCGGAGCGCATCGGCGTGCTGTGCGCGCTGGGAGTGCTCGGCGTGCTGGTGCTGGGCTGGCGCCAGGGCGAGACCCGGGCGCTGGCGCGCCGCACGGTGGGTGCGGCCTACGTGGCGCTGTACCTGGTGGTCGAGTTCTACTTCAACCGGGCCGAGTTCGTGGCCCTGCCGGTGTGGCGCTTCGTGGCGGGCTGGCCTCTGCGCGTCGGCCACTGGTTCACCGATCCGGCGCGTTACGGAGCGGCGCTGGAGATCCTGTTCACAGCGGCGGTCGTCTGGATCGCCTGGCGAGCCGTGAGACGGGTCCGGCACCGAGAGCGCCCCGAGCCGATCACGTTCAGCCAGAGTTGACCACTTGCGAGCCGCCCTCCCCGACGCCTTCGGGGTGGACGACGATCTCGACGACATCCCGCGCGGCCTGCGAGGGCCTGCACGAGGCCAACCCGGTGAACCTGCCCTCCGGCGCGGGCGTGCAGCTGGAGCTGCCCCCAACCATCCGCTGGAACAAGCAGGCCCGCAACTGGTCCGACCACGACGGCACACCCAGAGCGCCCCAGGTCAGCACGCTCATCGACACTCTGGCCCGCGCCATCGACGCCCGGGCCGATCGGTAGGACGCGACTACGGCGCGAGGCGCTCGATCAGCCAGCCGCCGCCGGCAGAGTCCTGGAGTCGGTAGCGCAAGCGGTCGTGGCGCCGGCTGCGGCGGCCCTGCCAGAACTCCACGGCGCGGGGTCGCACCAGGTAGCCGCCCCAGTGCGAGGGCCGTGGCACCATCCCGTCACCTGCGAAGCGACCCTCGGCCTCTGCCGTGAGCCGCTCCAGTTCGGCCCGGTCGGCGATCACCCGTGACTGCGGAGAGGCCCATGCGGCGATCTGTGCGCCGCGGGGCCGGGATGCGAAGTAGGCGTCGCTCTCGTCGTCGGGCAGGTGCTCGACCGTGCCCACTACCCGCACCTGGCGCTCGAGGGGGTGCCACAGGAAGCACAGCGCGGCACGGCCCGAGGCCTCCAGGTCCAGCCCCTTGGCCGAGCGACGGTTGGTGTGGAACACGAAGCCCCGCTCATCCAAGCCCTTGAGGAGCACCGCCCGGGCCGAGGGCCATCCGTCGGCGTCGGTGGTGGCCACGATGAACGCGTTGGCGTCGTAGGGCTTGGCCGCCAGCCACTCGTCGAACCAGCGCTTGAACTGCACGATCGGATCGCCGGCGACGTCGGCCTCGCTCAGCCCCGCCCCGGAGTACTGCTCGCGCATCGGGGCAAGGTCCACGCCCCGACTCTACGGCTGCCAGCGTGCGGGCGTCGGGCCGCTACCGGCAGACCTCGTCCCGCCTGCCGATTCTCACCACCAAGACACGCACGGCCTCATCATGGATGTCGCACACCACTCGATAGCACCCCACTCGACAGCGCCACAGCTTGCCGAGCGGACCGGTCAGCGGCCGGCCCATTTGGCGCGGGTCCTCCGCGGCGACCCGGCGATCCATGTAGTCGAGGATGCGGCGCGCCGTGCCTCTGTCGAGCTTCCTCAACCGGATCGCGCCGGCTGCACCACCTCGCGCGCCGATTCGAGCCAGGTGATCGACCCCGCCATCTAGCGTGAGCCGATGGACGTGATTCCGCCAATGTAGGGGTGCAGGGCCTCCGGGACCGCTACCGAGCCGTCGGGCCGGCGGTGCGTCTCGACCAGCGCGGCCCACACCCGGGGCACGGCGAGGCCCGATCCGTTGAGGCTGTGCACCATCCGGGTGCGCCCCCCGGCGGCCGGGCGGTAGCGGACGTCGGCCCGGCGGGTCTGGTAGTCGCGGCACCACGACACGCTCGACACTTCCAGCCAGCGGTCCGATCCGGGCGCGTAGGCCTCGATGTCGAAGGTCCGGGCCGAGGCGTCGCCCAGATCGGCGGCGCACAGGTCGAGCACCCGGTAGGCCAGGCCCAGGTCGGCGATGGCCCGCTCGGCCCGGTCGAGGATCTCGGCGTGGATGCCGGCGGCCTGCTCGGGCGTGCAGAACCCGTACAGCTCCACCTTGTCGAACTCGTGAACCCGCAGCAACCCCCGGGTGCCGCGCCCGGCGGAGCCCGCCTCGCGCCGGAAGCAGGACGTGTGGGCCATCAGCCTCATGGGCAGTTCGGCCTCGTCGACGGTCTCACCCGACAGCAGCGAGGTGAGCGGCACCTCGGCGGTGGGGATGGCCCACAGCCCGTCGCGTTCGAGCTGGTAGGCGTCGTCGGAGAACTTGGGCAGGTGGCCGGTGCTGGTCATCGTCTCGGTGCGCACCAGCGTCGGCGGCCGGATCTCCTCGTACAGGTCGCGGTTGCGGTCCAGCCCGTAGTCGATGAGGGCGCGCACCAGCCGGGCGCCCAGCCCGCGGTACATGGCGAACATCGCGCCCGACATGCGCACGGCCCGGTCGACGTCGAGGATGCCGAGCTCGGCGCCGACGTCGGTGTGCGGAACCCGGTGGTGGCCGCGGTAGGCGCCGGGGTCGTAGCCGACCGTGCGCACCACCACGTTGTCGTCGGGGCCCGAGCCGTCGGGACAGTCGTCGGCCGGCATGTTGGGGACGAAGAGCAGGATCCGCCTGATCCACTCCTCCAGCCGGCCGGCCTCTGCGGCCAGCTCGTCGATGCGGGCGCCCAGCTCCCGGCTGCGGGCCCGCAACTCGTCGGCATCGCCGGCCCGCCCGTCGCGGTGCATGGCGCCCACCTCGGTCGAGATGCGCTTGACCTCCGCCCTCAGCTCGTCGGCCTCGCTGACGACGGCCCGGCGGCGCTTGTCGTGGACCACGACCTGGTCCAGGGGCGCGGCGGGCTCGCCCCTCCGGGCGACGGCGGCCTTGACAGCGTCGGGCTCAGTCCTCAGCAGGCGCAGGTCCAGCACGCCGCAGACGGTACCGGCTCAGACCCTCGCGCGAGAACTTCACCCCGCTGCTCGCCCCGCGCTATCTCTGCACTGGCGCCCGCGGTTTTGCACACCTGTGGAATACCTGCCATGATGGCTGTCCCCCAGTCGGCGCCCGTGACGGGCCGGCGCGCCCCCGGGTGCCGCCCGTGAGCCGGCCCGCTCGGTGGGCTGCGCGTCGGTACGATCTGAAGGGACCTGAAATAGACATGACACGTACAGACAAGACCAGAATCCGCCGACCGAAGTACGAGCCCACGGATCGGGAGCGATCAGTCCTCGATCAAGTCGAGAACCCGCGCTACGACCGGCAGATCGTCAACGGCCTGGACCCCTTCATCGACGACGGCGCGCCCGCCGACATGGAGGGCTTCTACACCCCGGAGGAGCTGGCTGGACTACGGGCGCTCCGCGGCACCGACCGCGACGTCGAGGCCCGGATGCCGGTGAAGATCACCCGCCACTACTTCGAGATGGCTCGCAACAGCCCGGCCCTCCAGAGGCTCGTCAAGGCCTCGGCCGACGAGACCGACAACCTCGAGGGCGACGAGGACCCCGCCGGCCAGCTCGACTACAGCCCGGTCGAAGGGCTGCTCCACAAGTACGAGATGGCCCTGCTGTACGTCATCTCCACCTGCTCGGCGCACTGCCGGTTCTGCTACCGCGAGGAGCTGATAGCCCGCAAGGACATCGCGCGGGCCGACGGCACCGTCAAGAAGAAAGGCCTCGCCCAGGTCGGTGAGGTGACCGGCTACATCAGGGCCCACAACGCCGCGGTCGAGGCCAACGGGGGGGCGCACCCCGAGACCGGGCGGCCCAAGCTGCGCGAGGTGCTGCTCTCGGGCGGCGATCCGATGGTGCTGCCCAACTCCAAGCTGGCCGGCTGGTTCACCGCGCTGGCCGAGACCGGGGTGGAAGTGATCCGCGTGGGCACCAAGGAGCTGGCCTTCCATCCCGACCGGTTCGACGACGCGTTCGTGTCGATGCTCGACCGGTTCCACGAGGTCTACCCCGACGTGGCGCTCCGTCTGATGGTCCACTTCAACCATCCCGACGAGCTGCTGCTCAAGACCGGCGACGGCGACTACGCCAAGGGCGAGAACGGCCAGTACCAGTGGCATCCCAGCGTCAAGCGCGCCGTGGACGCGGTCACCTCCAGAGGCTGGATCTGCGTTGAGAACCAGTCGCCGATCATCCGGGGCGTCAACGACGACCCCGAAGCCCTCAGGATCCTGCAGCGGACCCTCAAGGCGGCCCGGATCGAGAACCACTACTTCTTCGGGGGGCGCAACATCGTCGCCTACAAGGCGTTCAACGTGCCCGTCGAGACCGCCTGGCGAATCCTCAACGAGTCCCAGCGGGGACTGTCGGGAGTGGAGGCCCACGCCCGGCTCACGCTGGTTCACTTCAAGGGCAAGACCGAAGTCGCCACGGTCACCGAGGAGCCCATCCCGGGCCTGCCCGGCGCCGAGGACGGGGTGGTGGTGTTCAAGGTGCTCCGCAGCCCGGCCGACGCAGGCGAGCGGGGCAGGACTGCCATCGTCGGGCGCAACCCCGAAGCCCTGTGGTTCGACGACTACGACGACAGGGTCATCATCGACGAGGCCGGCCTGTTCAACTTCCAGCGGACCCAGAGAGTGCGGATACCCGTGGCCCGGGAGGGGTCGAGCCCTGCGGGACCGGCTCGGCGCACGCCGGCCGAGCGCCATCGCGACGAGGAGATCCACAAGCACCGGACGCCGGTCCAGCCCCGCACATCATCCGACTAGGCAGAGGTGTTCAGGCCGCCACCAGCGAGTCGAGGTGGCCGGCCAGGTGTGAGACGAGGTCCCGGCTGTCGTCGCCGGCGCCGTGGATGAAGCTCGACTTGCGCCGGCGCAGGAAGTTCAGCCCGATGACATAGAGGCCGGGCGATCCGGTGACGACGCCGCCGTCGTGGCGGATCTGGCCCTTGTGGTCGAGCACCGGCACGTCGAGCCACGAATAGTCGGGCCTGAAGCCGGTGGCCCAGATGATGGTGCGGATCTCCCCGCGGGCCAGATCCAGCCGCAGCGGCGGCGACGGCGGGACCCGGGTGGGCGCGAACCGCTCCGGCGGCCCCGCCGCATCGACGCCGCTCTCCGCCGCCCACTCGTCGAAGGTGTCGAGGAGCCGGCCCAGCTTGAGGTCGGCCAACTCGCACTTGTTCTTCAGCGATCCCGACAGCAGCGCCTCGGCGCCCCGCAGGGCCGCGAGCCGCCCCACCAGGCTCACGCCCTTATCGGTGAGGGCGTTGAGGTCGAGCGTGGCCCGTTCGGGGGTGCCCGCCAGCTGCGGCGACGGGGTGCGGCGCACCCGCACCACGTCGTCGACCTCGTCGTAGCGCTCGTCGAACAGGCCCGAGCGCTCCATCCACCACAGGACGTCGCGGCCCCGGTACAGCCGGGGCATGCGCACGTGCTCGCCGACCGCCACGGTGACGACACGGCCGGAGCGGTGCAACTCGTCGGCGATCTGGACGCCGGTGGCGGAGGCGCCCACCACCAGCACGCCGCCGGGCGCCAGCGCGTCCGGGTTGCGGTAGTCGAACGCGCTCAGAGCGGTCACGGACGCCGGGGGCGCGCCGCCCAACTCCGGCACCTTGGCGACGCTGAACCCGCCTGAGGCCAGCACCACGGTCTTGCATTCCCAGCGGCCCCGGTCGGTGTCGACGATGTAGCCGGCGCCCGCCGAGCGCACCGAGGTGACCGTCGTGCCGGTCCTGACCGGAGCGCCGACGAGCCGCGCGTAGTCCGACATGAACCCGACGACCTCCGGCATCGACATGAAGCCGTCGGGGTCGCGGCCGCCGTGGTCCCCGTAGCCGTAGCCGGGCAGCCGGCTCTGCCAGTTGGGGGTCAGCAGCCGCAGCGAATCCCAGCGCTGGGTGCGCCAGGAGTTGGCTACCTCGCCCCGCTCGATCACGACGTGATCAATGGAGCGCTCGGTCAGGCGGCGGCTGACGGCCAGGCCGGAGTGCCCGGCCCCCACAACGACAGTCGTTGTCCTCATTGAACTCGCCGGGCGGCCGGGTCCGGGCTAGTTGACCTCCACGGTCACGTTGGTCGGATTGGTGATGATGTCGTACACGGCCGACCGCTTCTGGGACTGCGCCACCAGCGCCCTGATCTCGTCACCGGTGGCGTCGGCGTCGATCTCGTAGGAGACCTTGACGTCGTTGAACCCGTTGCGCACGTCCGGGTCGCCGCCGAGGATGCCGAGGATGTCCATGCTGCCCTCCAGCGTGGCCCTGACCGACCGCAGCTGGATCTCGCGGTTCTGGGCCACGGCGGCCACCCCGGCGGTGAGGCAGCTCGCCAGGCCGGCCAGGACCAGCTCGACCGGCGTGGCCGCGTTGTCCTCGGCCCCGAACACCAGCGGATGGTCGGCCTCGAGGGTGAAGGTCGAGCGATGCTGGTGCTCCTCGCCGAGCCCGTGGTAGCTGTCGACCGAGGAGCGGCTGTGGGTGCCGTTCAACCACTCGTTGGTGGCCTTCCAGGTGAACTGGGCCGCCTCGCGTGCCTCGGTTAGGGCGTTGCGGGCGCCCAGCAGGTGTTCGACGTTCACGCCGTTGTCGACGTTCGCGCTGGTCATCGGGTTGCTGCCTCCTGTGTTGATGGCGCTGACTCACCGGAGCTGCGGGCCGGGTCGCGGACCGCGATTGCAACGGCGACAGTGCAATCTAGAGGCACCCGTCCGAAATCCCGACATATTCGATCAACATTTCCGGGAATTGGACGGGCCGGGTCTGCGGACCCTAGAGAGGCTTGCGGGCCAAGAAGCAGTACAGCGGCGTGAAGATCCCTGATCGGCCAGCGGCGGCGTAGGCGCCGGCGGTCCGGTCCAGCATCTTGACGACATCGGCGGAGCCCTTCGGCAAGATCCTCAGCACCTCGGCCAGCCTGGATCCCCCGCCGGCGGTCCTGCGGCCCAGCGGAACCCCGATCAGGGAATTGCCCAGCGTCCTGCTCCAAGTCTCCAGGGGCTGGTACCACGGCACGGCCGAGCCGTTCTCCTCGGCGCCCCGATCCATCCCCTCGATGAGCTCGAACCCCACCGATTCGAGCATCCGGTCCACCTCGCCGAACGTCGCGATCTCCTTGAGCGCGATGCCGTGCATCAAGTCCCGCTTCATGGCCAGGTGCCGTTCGTCGCCGGGATCGAACCTGTCCGTCAGGCACATCTCCTGACCCCAGAAGAGGGCGCCGGGCTTCAGCACGCGGTAGATCTCGGCGAACGCGCCCGCCTTGTCCGGTGCATGGCACGTCGACTCGATGGCGTAGCCGCGGTCGAATGTGCCGTCGGCCACGGCCGGCATGTCCATGAAGCTGCACACCAGGTAGTCGACCATGTGATCGAGCCCGGCCTCGGCGATCAACGACTTCGCCCTGTCCATCTGGATCTCATTGATGTTGACCCCGACGACGCGGACGCCGGCCTCCTCCACGACCCGGCGCATCGGGCCGCCGACCCCGCAACCGATATCGACCACCGTCATGTCCTCGCGCAGTTCCAGTTTGTCGATCATCAGCCGCTGGTGGCGGATCTTGGAGTCCTTCACGCTCTCGCCGGGCGACAGCGGCGCGAAGTGCAGGGACTCGCCCCAGCCCCACACCATCAGCGCGTTGCTGATGTCGTAGTACTCCTTGACGGTCTCCGTGTGGTCGTAGTCGGCCGCGTCGGCATCCCGCCCCGACGCTCGGTCGAGCCATCCGTCGAAGCGCCGTATCCGGCGGGCTACTCCCCCCTCGACCCGATCAGCCGCCCGAAGTCCGGTGAGCACCCGCAGCAGCCTGGACACCCCCGCAAGTCTAGGTGCGGGGCTCCTAAGGCTCTAACGTCAACCACCCGATGCACTCAATGCGGCTGTGTCGGCTGGGCTCCGCTCACGGAGCGTGACCCGGAAACTAGAGAGTCGGCTCGTGGGGCGGGGGGCCCAGGCGCTCGAACTCGGCCTCCACGTCGGCTGTGGTCAGGGTGTTGGCCTCCAGGCGCCGACGGCGCTCCTCGAGGTCGGCGTGGCGCTGGGCGGCCGAGAAGCGGAAGAACCGGATGGCGATCAGGGTCCACAGGTAGAGGCCGCCCAGCACTTTCATCACCGCGCCGGCGGCCTGCTGGTCGGCGGCCACCGAGATCCCGAACAGGCGCTGGGCGTGGTCGTAGACCGGGTACACCGCGCCCTCCGCGAAGGTCAGCCAGGCGGCCGGCACGGTGGGAATGATCGACATGGTGAACAGGTAGACCATCTTCATCGGCTCGGACAGGTGCAGCTCCCTCAGCGGGCCGACCACCGGCGTCCACATGGCCAGCGCGCTGGCGAACATCAACAGGTGCATGGCGTAGTGGAAGGGGCCGCTGCGAACCGACAACTCCACCACGGTGTTCCAGTGCATCAGCGCCTGCAGGGCGTTGAAGGCCACCCCGGCCACCAGCGGATGCACCAGGCGGCGGATGACGCTGGCCGCACGCGAGCCGTCGACGACGATGAGCCGGGCCAGCCACTCGGGCACGGCCATCAGCAGCAGCGGCGGCACCACGAAGCTGATCAGCAGATGCTGAACCATGTGAACCGAGTAGAGGTACTCCTCGGCGATGTCGTGCATGGGCCAGTCCGCCGACACCCACAGCAGGGCGACACCGGCGACGAAGCACAGCCGCTGACGGCCGGTGACCGCGGCGGCGCCCACAGGGCCGGCCGCGGGCGCCACCACCCGGACGACGTAGAAGCCGAGGCCGACGATGGCCGTGACCATCAGCCACACCTCAGGGTGGAACTGGAAGCGCCAAGCGTCGGTGGCGGCCAGCGCGCCCATTATGTCCCGCTCTTGTTCGCTGCGCTCACGGGCCCCTCGGGCCACGGCCTCGCTGAGGTCGTCGCGAGACTCGCATGGATCCTGTCTACCCGCTCGGCCTCTGGGCTAGACCCAGAACTCGAAGACCGTGAGCGTGACCAGGTACACGCCGACGGCCAGAACCAGTCCGGCTGTGAACATCCGGCCGAACAGCTTGTTGTCGAAGCGCAGGTGCATGAACCAGGTGGCCACCAAATAGAACTTGACCACCATCATGAAGATCAGCGACGGCACCAGCGCCACCCCCCAGTCGAGCACCGTCTCGAAGTAGGTGAACACCTCGAGTGCGGTGATCGCCGCCAGGACGACCGCGATCTTGACGTAGGCCCAGTCCGAGGGATGGGCGTGGCCCTCCTCGTGGCCCCCGTCGTCGTGGTGCTCGGCAGCTTCGGGCTCGGAGTGCTCTGAGGTGGCGGTGTCGCTCATGGGACGGTCTCGCTCATGGGGCCAATGTCGCTCATGGTCCTAGTCGGCGGGGATCAGGTAGATGACGGTGAAAATGAAGATCCACACGATGTCCACGAAGTGCCAGTAGAGGCCGACGATCTCCACCGTCTCGGCGTTGCGCTGGGTGAGCCTGCCCTTCAGCGAGGCCACGAACAGCGACATCAGCATCACGATGCCGAGGCTCACGTGCACGCCGTGGAAGCCGGTGAGGGTGAAGAATGCGCTGCTGGCCGGGTTGGTGGTGAAGGCCACGCCCTCACGGACGAAGGCGGTGAACTCGTACACCTGCCCGCCGATGAACACCCCGCCCAGCAGGGCCGTGGCCAGCAGCCAGGTGCGGCCGGCCTCTGCCTCGCCGCGGGACACGGCGGACAGGGCCAGCACCATCGTCAGCGAACTCATCAGCAGCACGAACGAGCTGACCGAAGTGAACGGGATGTCGAACACGTCGGTGGGCAGCGTGCGGCCGTTGCCGCGGGTCTTGTACAGCAGGTAGGTGGAGATCAGCCCGCCGAAGAGCAGGCACTCCGAGCCCAGGAACACCCACATGGCCAGCTTGGTGTGCGACAGGCCGGTGGTGGTGGCGTGCTCGTCGTGGCCGTGTTCGTCGGCCGCGTGGCCCAGGTCGGCAGTCACAGCCTCAGCGCTCATGGCACGTCCCTCAGGCTTGGGGTCGCCACCGAGCTCGTGACGACCGGCACGGGCTTCGCCCTACTCGCCGGTCGCCCCGACTCGGCGCCGCCCCTTTCGCCGCAGGACGCGGTCAGTGCGGCGGCGTTCATGAGTCGTGACCTCCGGTTTGGTCGTCTTCGTTCTTGTCGTCTTCGTGGTGGTCGTGGGCGGCGTCGGGGTCGTCCACCGGTTCCAGCGCCCATGAGTACAGCGACGCGATCGTCAACAGGGCGCCGATGAGGGCCAGCCAGAGGTTGAAGATCAGGCCGTAGCCGATCAGCGGCAGCCCGACGGCCACGGCCAGCGGCCAGAACGACGGCGACGGCAGATGCACGCCGGTCGCCTCGCCGGTCTGGGCGGCCTCCTCCGCGGTGGCGACCCGCACCACCTGGCCCTCGTCGTTCTCGGCGTACTTGGCGTGCCACCACTCGTCGCGGCCGTGAACCTGCGGTACGGTGTCGAAGTTGTGCGTCGGCACCGGAGACGGGATCGACCACTCGAGGCTGCGGGCATCCCACGGATCCGGACCGGGAGGGGGCAGATGGGGGGCGTCGCGTTTGGACTTGACGACGTTCCAGATGAAGATCACCACGCTCACCGCGATCAGCAGCGAACCGACGGTGGCCGCCATGTTCCAGAACTCGAAGCCGTAGCCCCGGGCGTAGGTGTCGATGCGGCGCGACATGCCTTGCAGGCCCAAGATGTGCATCGGGCCGAAGGTGAGGTTGAACCCCACCAGCATGATCCAGAAGCTCCAGTTGCCGAGCCGCTCATTCAGGAAGTGCCCCCAGATCTTGGGCCACCAGAAGTAGATGCCGGCGAACAGGCCGAGCACCCCGCCCCCGAAGATCACATAGTGGAAGTGGGCCACGATGTAGTAGGTGTCGGTCTGCTGGGTGTCGGCCGGCGCCACCGAATGGGTCACGCCGGACAGGCCGCCGATGGTGAACATGGCCACCGTGGCCACCGCGAACTTCATGGCCACGGTGAACCGCAACTTCCCGCCCCACATCGTGGCAAGCCAATTGAGGACCTTCACCCCCGTCGGCACCGCGATGAACATGGTCGACAACGAGAAGGCGGCCACCGATATGGGGCCCATGCCCGACACGAACATGTGGTGGGCCCACACGCCCCAGCCCATGAACCCGATGGCAATGCCCGAGAACACCATGAACTCGTAGCCGAACAGAGGCTTGCGGCTGAAGGTGGGAATCACCTCGGACACCACCCCGAACGCGGGCAGGATGATGATGTACACCTCCGGATGGCCGAATATCCAGAACAGGTGCTGCCACAGCAGCGGGTCGGCGCCGGCGTCGGGGTTGAAGAACTGGGCGTCGAAGAGCCGGTCGAACATCAGCAGGAACAGCGCCACGGTTATCACGGGCAGCGCGAACAGCAGCAGGAACTGGGTGATCAGCAGCATCCAGGTGAGCACCGGCATGCGCATCAGCGTCATGCCCGGGGCCCGCATGTTGAGACAGGTGACGATCAGGTTCACCGACGACACCAGGGAGGCGATGCCCAGGATCTGCAGGCCGATGGCGTAGAAGTCCACGCCGTGACTCGGCGAGAAGGCCACCCCGCTGTTGGTGGAGTAGCAGAACCAGCCGCAGTCGGCCCCGCCGCCGCCCACGATCCACGACGTGTTCAAGAAGATGGCCCCCGACAGCCAGATCCAGAACGACAGCGCGTTGAGGCGGGGGAAGGCGACGTCGCGGGCGCCGATCTGCAGGGGGATGAAGTAGTTCGAGAAGGCCGCGGCCAGCGGCATGATGAACAGGAACACCATGGTGACGCCGTGCATGGTGTACACCTGGTTGTAGACGTCGGCGCTGAGCACCGAGCCCTCCGGTGCGGCCAGCTGCAGGCGGATCAGCAGAGCCTCGACCCCGCCGACCAGGAAGAAGAACATGGCCGAGGCGCCGTACAGGATCCCGATGCGCTTGTGGTCGACGGTGCTGAGCCAGTCCCGCCAGCCCCGGCCCTCCTGGGGGCGGGTGAACACCCCGAGGGGCCGTTCTGCGTAGCGCACGGAATCGCCGGGGCCCAGCTCGAGCGGAGTCTTCTCAACTATTGCCATGTCGTCACTCCACCTGGGTCGCTTCGATTATCCAGCCGGCGGGCTTCGCTCCCAGGCCCGAAAGGTAGGCCACCAGGTCGTCGATCTGCTGCTCGCTCAGATCGAGGTCGGGCATGCCCCGGAACTGCTGGCCCGGCACCGTGTAGTTCTCTTTGAGAGCATTCGGGTCGCGCAGCCAGGCCTCCAGGTCTGTGCGGTTCAGCGACCCGTCGGCGTTGTAGGTGTTGAAGATCCCGCCCGCGAAGGTGCTGCGGCCGGCGAAGTGGGTCAGGTTGGGTGCGGCCCCGGAGGCCTGGTCGGCCCCCTCGTACACGTCGTCGTTCACTCCCTCGATGAGATGGCACGAGGTGCAGATGCCCGAGAACACCTCCAAGCCCGCCAACGCCTCGGGATCGGCGGGCGCCGCCGCGTCGGCGCTGGTGCTGTCCACCCACGCCTGGAAGTCGGCCGGGCTGAGCGCCACCGCCTGCATCCTCATGCGCGAGTGCGACAAGCCGCAGAACTCGGTGCACTGCCCGAAGTAGAAGCCTGGACTGGAAGCCTCGATCTTCCAGGGCGAGAAGCGGTTGGGAACGGCGTCGCGCTTGCCGTTGAGCGCCGGGATCCAGAAGGAGTGGATCACGTCGCGCGACGTGATGATCAACTCGACCTCCTCGCCGGTGGGGATCACGATCTGGCCGGAGGTGACGATGTCGGCTGGGGGCAGGGTCTTGGCGTCTCCGTGGGCTCGCAGGTCGGCCAGGTCCACCTGGTCGGTGAAGTAGTAGCGGAACTCCCACCACCACTGGTTGCCGACCACCACGACGGTCGGTTCCCACATGACGCTGCGGTCGTCGATGGTGACCGCCATGGCGTTGTCCTCGGTGGCCTCCACGGTGGGCAGCGACCACAGCATGAGGCCGGCCACCGCGATCATGGTCACGAGGAACCCGACGGTCCAGCCGACCTCCAGCGGGACGTGGCCGTGGGTCTGCGCAGGCCATTCGTCGTCGCCGTCGTAGGTCTTGACCCGGTTCCTCCAGATGAGCCAGACCATGGCGACAGCGATGCCCACGAACACCGCCGCCGCGATCCAGAAGACGGGCAGCACGCCCCGGCTGTGCAGTTCCCTGGCGATCGGGCCCTGCGGGGCGAAGGTGTCGAGCTCCGCATCGGACGCGCAGCCGGTGGCCACGGCCGCGCCCAGCAGGACCAGCGTCCGCGGGACGAGGCGGCGGATCGGGGCGGACCGCATCTCAGCCACCGTGCTCTCCGGCGCCGGGCGGCTCGCCCGACTCCTCGCCGGTCTCCTCGTGGGTCTCGTCGGTGTGGTGGGCGAAGTCCCGCTCGCCGGCCACTGCCGCCAGCACCCCGCCAACCAGCAGCAGCAGCGCACCGACCGTCCCCAGGACGCGCACGAGGCGGCGGCCGAGCCCGGGCCGGGACGCGTACACCCAGGCGCCGCCCAGGATGAGGGCGGACACCACGCCGGCGACGGTCACCGCCCCCAGCTGCGACACGGTCAGCAGGATCCGCGACGCCGCCAGCACGATCACCCCGACCGCGAGCGCTCCGACGACGGGGATCTCGATGGGGGCCATGATCCGGTTGCGCAGCTCGCGGTTGACGGCGGTGTCGCCGGTGGCCCGGTCGGCCCAGGCGTCCATCGTCCACTCCACCATCGACAGGACGATCACGGCCAGGCCGAGCACGAACACCATCGGGTGCAGCACCAGGCCCACGGCCGCCGCGCCCGCCCCGAAGGAGGCCACCACGGGCCAGAAGCTCGCGGTGACGGGCTGGTCGGTCAGCACCTCGGCCAGATTCTGGAGACGGGCCTGAGCGGAGGCGTCGGCATCGCGGAACGACACCAGCACGAGGCTGATGGTCAGCGACACGGCGGCCAGGCCCACCAGCACGCCGTAGCCGATGTGGTCGCCGACGCCGCCCTTCCATCCCAGCGACAGGGGTCCGACGTGATTGCCGCCGGTGGTGTAGCCGTAGACCAGCGCGGCGGCACAGAACGCGGCGAACAGTCCGAAGAAGAACTTGAATCCGGTAGTGAACACGAGCTGCCTACTTCGTTACGAAGACGACGTACCAGACCAGGAAGTAGCACAGCACGCACATGTGCCAGTAGGCGCCCGCAGCCTGCACGCCGTGGGCCAGGTCCCGCCCGAAGGGCCCCATCAGCGAGCGGATGGTGGTGACGGCCAGCATCGCCATCCCGCCGATCAGCATGGCGATGAACGAGCCCGTGACCGCGTAGAACAGCAGCTCGGCCCGACCGCCGTCGATGGCGAAGGCGGTGTCGGTGTACACGAACCAGAACTGGTTGATCACCGCCGCCCCGAACATCAAGGTGACGCCCAGCGCGATGAACCCGTGGGGCCTGTCCTCGTCCCGGGCGGCCTGCACGGCCCACTGCACCGTCACCATCGACAGCACCAGCGTCATCATCATCATCCCGGCCGGGCCGAGCTCGACGCTGCCCTCCGGGAACCACTCCTGGCCCGTGGCCCGAGCCAGCTGGCGCTGCTGGACGTACACCGCGACCAGCGCGGCGAAGGCCGTGAAGACCGCGCCGGTGGCGAGCAGGGCGCCGACGACGACGGTGCGAGGCCGGGTCGCCTCCGCGGCGGGCAGCGCCGTCGTTCTCATGTCGCGCCGCCCCCTGCCACGAGGGGAGTCCGCAGAGCGGAGACTGCTCCGAGGGCGGCCGCCGCCGCGCCCGCGGCCACGAGGACGGATCCCACGAAGGCCGCCACGTTCAGCACGGCGCTGCCGTCGAGCGCGAGGGCCATGAGGTCGGGGGCATCGGCAAGGAACGCTGAGATGAGGTCGGACAGGACCAGCAGCCCGCCGCCGCCCGCCAGCAGCGCGACCGCCCCCCGGCCGGCAGCCGCCGGGAGCGGGCCGATCAGCAGCACGTCCGACCAGTTCCGCAGCGCCACGACGCCGGCGAGGAGGCCCGCCGCCACGACGCCGTGGAACACCGCCCAGGTGGCGGTGGTCTCGAGCAGGTCGAGCGGCTCGATCACTCGCAGTGCCCCCGCCAGAGCGGCGGCGCCCAAGAGCTTCATGGCCGCGCCCGCGCCCAGCATCCTGGTGTCGAGCAGCCGGTCCCGCGTCCTTGCGCCCCTCAGCACCAGCTCCGCCGCGCCGCCGGCCAGCGCTGCCAGCGGCACGACCGCGGCCAGGCCGAAGGCCACGTAGACCAGCCCGTCGCGGAGGTCCTGGGGGGCGGTGAAGTAGTCCTGCGACCAGCCGCCCACGGCCAGCAGCCCGAACAGCCCCACGATCACGGTGATGGCCTCCGGGCGGCTGGAGCGGGCCCCGACGGCGGCGCCGACCGCCTCGACGGCGATGCCGAGCACCGGCACGGCCATGATGTAGACGGCGGGCTGCTCCACCAGCCAGTCGAGCTGCAGCCAGATGTCGGGACTCTCGGCCCGGCCGAAGGCGATGGCCGGCCTGCCCCGCAGGTCGGCGTAGATCACCACGAGGTTGGCGACGGCGACGGGCAGCGTGAACAGCCAGGCGGCGGCGGCCACCAGCATCGACCACGAGAAGGGGGGCACGTCCAGCAGGCTCATGCCCGTCTGGCGCAGCGAGATCACGGTGGTGGCCACGGTCACCGCACCTAGCAGCAGCGCCGCGATCACCATGCCGGTGCCGAGCAGGGTGAGCGCCATGGCGTCGCTCTCGTTGCCGGTCACGCCGTCGATGGCGCCCCAGCCCCCGCCGGCGAGCACCGACACCACGATGACCACCGCGCCGATGAGCCACGACCAGAACGACGCCAGCGCAGCCCGGGGGAAGGCGACATTGCCGGCACCGACCTGCGACGGCACCACGGCCAGGGCCACGCCCAGCAGCAGCGGCATCACCACCAGCAACATGAAGGACATCCGGTACAGGGTCCACATGCGGAAGTATGCGTTGAAGCCGCCGAACAGCTCCCAGGGAGCGGCGGCCTCGGTCCGTCCGAGCGAGAGCAGCACCCCGACCACGGAGGTTCCCACGGCCAGCAGCAGCGAAGTCAGCACGAACAACCGGCCGACCTCGGACGCGTCGCTGGTGACGAAGGGCTGGGCCAGGATGCTGGGCGCGGCGGCCGCCTCGTCGGAGGATCCCGGCCCGGCTGCGCCGCCGGCGCCGGAGGCGGCCTCGGATTCCGCGATCGCCGGTTCGGTCAGCGTCATCGGGAGGCGATGCTACACATTGCCGGTGGGGCCACCGACAACCGGGGCGGAAGCTCCAGAGCCACCAGGGGACTCGAAGGCCGAAGGCAGGGGGGGCTCACAGCCCGTTGCGGACCAGCACGTCGGCGGCGACGGCGCCGAAGAGCAGCACGACGTAGGCGTTGGACCACTTGAACAGCCGCATCGCCCGGCCCGCGTCGGGGCGGCGCAGCACGTCGAGGGCCAGGCCGCCGAAACCGGCCCCGCCGGCGAGGGCGGCCGCCAGGTACAGGACGCCCATCCGGGCCACCGGCACGAGCAGCAGCGAGAGGGCCACCAGCACGACCGTGTAGGCGACGATGCGGCGAGCGGTGGACCGCAGTCCGGCCACCGCGGGAAGCATCGGGACGTCGGCCGCCCGGTAGTCGCTGCGGTAGCGGATGGCCAGGGCCCAGAAGTGAGGCGGCGTCCAGTAGAAGATCACCGCGAACAGCACTGCCGGCGGCCAGTCGAGCGAGCCCGTGACCGCGGTCCAGCCCACCAGGGTCGGCACAGCTCCCGCCGCGCCGCCGATCACGATGTTGCGGATGGACGTGCGCTTGAGCCACAGCGAGTAGACGAACACGTAGAACGCGGCCGCGGCCGCGGCCAGCGCGGCCGACAGGAGGTTCACGAAGGCCCAGAGCCACACGAAGGAACCCGCGGTGAGGGCGCCCGCGAACACGACCGCTTCACCTGGCCGGACTGCGCCCGTGACCAGGGGCCGGTTGCGGGTCCGGTGCATGAGCCGGTCGATGTCGCGGTCGACGTACATGTTCAGCGCGTTGGCGCCGCCCGCGGCCAGCGCCCCGCCCACCACCGTGGCCGCGATCAGCCACACGGACGGCAGACCCTGGTCGGCCAGGATCATCGACGGGACGGTGGTGACCAGCAGCAGTTCGATGATGCGGGGCTTGGTCAGAGCCACGAAGGCCGCGGCGCGGGCTCGGCGAGGCGCGCGCACCCCGCCGGTCACGGTTCCGGTCACCCCCGCAGGCTAGGACCTGGAGCGGGCGAGCGGACAGCCGAACACCGGATCTGGGAGACGCCGGCCTCCAATCCCACGACATCGATTCGGCGCGGCGTTTCCCGCTCTTGTTCGCTGCGCTCACGGGCCGCTCGGGCCACGGCCTCGCTGAGCACCTGGCCGATGCCTCCGGGATCGCGCCTACCCGCTCGGCCTCTACCATCGATGTGTGGCACCGCGCGCCTACACCCGTCTCACCCGCTTCGCCCTGTGGGCGCTCGCCGCGATAGTCGTGACCGGCGTGGCCGTCCGCCTGACGGGGTCGGGGCTGGGCTGCGAGGACTGGCCCACCTGCTCGGAGGACCGCTTCGTGCCCGACCTCGAATACCACGCCCTGGTGGAGTTCGTGAACCGGCTCTTCACCGGCGTTGTCGCGATCGCGGTGATCGCGGCCGTGCTGGGCTCCTGGAGGCGGCGGCCCCGGCGGACCGATCTGGTCCTGCTGTCCCTGGGCCTGGTGGCCGGGGTGCTGGCCCAGGTCGGGCTGGGAGCTCTGCTGGTGTTGAGCGAACTCGATCCCCGCTTCACCATGGGGCACTTCCTGCTGTCGATGGTGCTGCTCTGGAATGCGGCCGTGCTCGACAGCAGAGCCCGCAACGACGCCGAGGCCGCGGGCGCCGCCGGACGGCCCGGCGGCCGGACGCCTCCTGGACGGCCGCCCGACGGCACGACCCGGCTGATGCTGTGGGCCGTGCTGGTGGTGGGCGGGGCGCTGCTGGTGACCGGCACGCTCGTGACCGGGGCGGGACCCCATGCCGGCGACAGCCGGGCCGAGCGGCTCCCGCTGCTGGTGCGCGAGGTCGCCCGGATCCACAGCATCGTCGCGCTGGCCCTGCTAGGGATGGTGGTGTGGACGTGGTGGCGGCTGCGGGCAGCGAACTCGGGGGGGCATGTCCGGATGGGACGGATCGCGGTGCTCCTCGTCGTGCAGGGCGCGGTCGGCTACACGCAGTACTTCACCGGCGTGCCCGTGCTGCTGGTGGGAATCCACGTCGCCTTGGCGTCGATCACCTGGATCGAGATCGTCAAGGCCGCCCACGACCCGGCGGCCGGGTCTGCGAAGTCGCCGGCGCCCGGCCCGGCCGACGGCGTGCTGATGGCAGGAGCGCGGCCATGACCTCGCCGGTCACCGTCGGGAGCTCGGCCTCGGCGGCCATGACCTCGCCGGTCACCTCGCCGGTGCTGGATCCGGTGGACGAGACCGACCGGAGACCGGACCTGCCCTGGAAGGTGATCGTCCTCGACGACCCCGTCAACCTGATGTCGTACGTCACCTACGTGTTCCGCAAGCTGTTCGGCTACTCGCAGCAGAAGGCGCACCGCCTGATGATGCAGGTCCACACCGAGGGCAAGGCCGTGGTGGCGTCGGGCCAGCGGGAGAAGGCCGAGTTCGACGTGTACCGGCTCCACGAGCACGGCCTGTGGGCCATCCTCGAGCAGGACTGAGAAGGCCTGATGGCGCGCGGGAGGTTCCGGTCGGGCCCCGACGGCATCACGGTGACACTGCGGGACGCCGAGCGATCGGGGCTGGCGGCGGTGCTCGAGCAGTTCCGGCAACTGCTCCTGGAGGGCACCGACGCCTCGATGCTGCGCTTCCAGCCCCCGGTACACCTCCACGACCACAAGGCGTCCGACGAGTTCTGGGAGATGGCCGCCGGATCCCTGCTGCGGCACCGGCTGGAGGCGCTCGACACCGTGGAGGCCGGACTGGCCGGCGCCCCGCTGGACGAGGAGGCGGTGTCGGCCTGGATGCAGACTCTCAACAGCCTGCGCCTCTACCTGGGCAACACGCTCGAGGTCGGGGCGGCCACGTTCGATCCGCCCCGACCGGGCGACCGGCCCCAGGAGGCCGCCCGCTACATGCTCTACGAATGGCTGGGCGGCCTGCTCGACCAGCTGGTCGCGACCGCGGCCGGAACCCTCCCACCCGGCACCGACGCTTGACACTCGTTGCAGCGATCTCAAGATGAGGAGACGGCACCGGCACACGTTGGAGCGCATGCGGTCGGTGCCCACACCAACGGACATCCGCTGGAAGGAGATCGTCTCACTGTTGTCCGCGCTGGAGATAGACCGTATCGAACGGTCCGGTTCGCGAGTGCAGTTAGTCAAGGGCACCCATTCGATGGTCGTCCACCGACCGCACCCCCGGCCTGAAGCGAGGCGTGACACAGTCCGTGATATCGTCAAGTTCATCGAGCGCACCGGAGCGTGATGATGTTGGAGTACAAGGGCTACATCGGCGAGGTCGTCTACGACGATGAGGCGGAGGCGCTGCACGCCAGGGTGATCAACAGCGGCCCCTACCCGATCGCCGACGCGGAGGCGACCGACGTCGAAGGACTCAAGCGGGAGTTCCGCCGTTCCATAGACGTGTACCTCGAAGGGTGCGACGAACTCGGCATCAACCCAGTCGCTCCCATGGCGGCCCCCATCCGTACCTAGGTGCCGGTGGCCGTCGGGGCCCCCGCCCGGCACCGACGACTGAGGTCCCGACAGCCGGACAGCCGAGAAACAGGGCCCGGTCGGACGGAAGCCGGGCCGTGCGAGGTCGTATGATCGCCGGATGCTCGGTGCCGCGCCGACCACGCTGGAGGACTTGAAGCCGGACGTTCAGGTGACCGGGGTACACCCGGACGGCCCGGTGACCGTAGTGAGAGCGGAGTGGCACGGCGCCCAGGCGGTGACTCTCACCTACCGCACCGAAGACGGCGCTGTACAGGAGCGGATGCTGTTTCGCGACGATGAGCCCGCCCTCGCCGTGACAACCTCGGCTCGGGAACGTTGGAGTTTCCTGGGTGACGGACGACTCTTCCGGTTGGCCGCCGAGGCGCGCCGCATCCGTCTGGCGCATCTGTTCGACCCCTACCTGGCTCTCGAGTCCAGCCAGGTGCGGCCCCTTCCACACCAGATCGAAGCCGTTTACGGAGCTTTGCTGCCGCGCCGGCCGCTGCGGTTCCTGCTCGCCGACGATCCCGGCGCCGGCAAGACGATCATGGCCGGCCTCTACATCAAGGAGCTGATGATCCGCGGAGCATTGGAACGATGCATGGTGGTCGCTCCGGGCAATCTGACCGTCCAATGGCAGGAGGAGCTGTTCCACAAGTTCGGGCTGGAGTTCGAGATCGTCACAAAGCAGGACCTCGACGGCATCGACACCCTCAACGTCTTCGAACGCAAACCCTTGCTCATTGCTCGAATCGACCAGCTCGCCCGGCGCCAGGAGCAGCTGGAGCCTGCGCTGAGGCAGGCCGAGTGGGACTTGGTGGTGGTCGATGAGGCGCACCGGATGGCAGCCCATTTCTGGGGCGACGAGATCCGCAAGACGATGCGCTACCAACTAGGCGAGATCCTCGGGGCCGCTGCCCAGCATCTGCTGCTGATGACGGCAACCCCTCACAATGGCAAGGAGGAGGACTTCCAGCTGTTCCTCGCACTGCTTGACAGCGACCAGTTCGCCGGACGTTTCCGTGACGGCGTGCACGCCGCGGACCCTTCCTCGTTGATGCGTCGCATGGTGAAAGAGCGCTTGCTGACCTTCGAGGGGCGTCCGCTGTTCCCGGAGCGCCGCTCCGTGACGGTTGCCTACGAGCTCTCAGCCGAGGAGATGCGCCTCTATGGCGAAGTCACCGAGTACGTGCGAGACCAGATGAACGCCGCCGATCGGCTGCGCGAGGGCGGTGACGGCCGCCGGGGCAACACCGTCGGCTTCGCTCTGACGATGCTGCAGCGCCGGTTGGCGTCATCGCCCGAGGCGATCTACCAGTCGCTTCGCCGCCGCCGACAGCGACTAGAGCAGAGAGTCACGGAGGAACGTCAGGCGGCCCGGGCTGCACGGCTGGGGCTGACGGGCCGACAGGAGCGGCTGTCGAGGCTGCTGCAGGCCGACCCGGCCGACCGCACCGCGACAAGACCCGGACCGGACAGTTCCCAGAGTCGCCGCAACGATGCGGGTGCGCACGGGGGCTTCGACATCGATGCCTATGACGAACTCGACGAGGAGGAGCAGGCCGATATCGACGCTGAGGTTGTCGACGCGGCCACGGCAGCCGAGACGATCGCCGAGCTGGAGGGCGAGATTGCCACCCTGAAGCGGCTGCAGAGGATGGCCTATGGCCTGCGCAAAGCGGGAACCGATGCGAAGTGGCAGCAGCTCTCCGACACCCTGTCGGAGGCGGCCGAGATGTACACGCCGACCGGCGACCGCCGCAAGCTGATCGTGTTCACAGAGCACCGCGACACTCTCAACTACCTGGTCGACCGGCTGCGGACGTTCCTCGGCAACCACGACGCCGTCGTACACATATCGGGCAGCACCAGGCGAGACGAGCGCCGGGCGGTGCAGCACCGATTCACACAGGACCCGAACGTGCTGGTGCTGGTGGCCACCGACGCTGCGGGCGAGGGCATCAACCTCCAGCAGGCTCACCTGGTGGTGAACTACGACCTGCCGTGGAATCCGAACCGCATAGAGCAGCGCTTCGGACGGGTGCACCGCATCGGGCAGACCGAGGTCTGCCACATGTGGAACCTTGTGGCCGACGACACCCGCGAGGCCCAGGTGTACTTGCGGCTGCTTGAGAAGATCGAGCAGATGCGCGAGACCTTCGACGGGCAGGTCTACGACGTCCTCGGCGAGGTGCTCTCCGGCCGCGAGCTCCGCCAACTCTTGCTGGACGCCATCCGCTACGGCGACCGTCCCGATGTGCGGAGCCGACTCGACCAGATCATCGAGACCGACGTGCCCGAACGGGTGGGCGCCGCGATCACGGATCCGGTGCTCGCAGCCGGCACCATCGGCTACTCCGACGTCGACCGCATTCGACGAGAGATGGACGAGGCCGCGCTGCGACGCATCCAGCCCCACTACATTCACGCCTTCTTCGACGCGGCCTTCTCTGACTTGGGTGGACGGCTAAGGGAGCGCGAGCCCGGCCGGTACCAGATCGACCGGGTGCCTCTAGCGGTGCGAAATCGCGGTCGCGAGACCAGCAGCGGCCCTCCGCTGCTTGAACGCTATACGCGCATCACCTTCCGCAAGGACCGCACCGAGGTCAAGGGGGCGGCCGACGCCGACCTCCTCGCCCCCGGCCACCCCCTTCTCGACGCGGTGGTCGACTTGACTCTGGAGCGCCATCGTCACCACATCTCACAGGGAACCGTGCTTGCCGACAACGCCGATGAAGGCACCGAGCCCAGGGTGATGGTGATGCTGGAACACGAGGTGGCCGACGCCAGGCCGACCAAGACCGAGGCCCGGAAGGTGGTCAGTCGCCGTTTCGAGTTCGTGGAGGCAACCCAGCAAGGCGAGGTGTCCAGCTCTGCGCACGCTCGCTACCTCGACTACCGACCGCTGGACGAACACGAACGGGAGCTTGCCGAGCCCTTCCTCTCGAGCGAGTGGTTGGGCCGCGACTTTCACAAGGAGGGCCTCGATCACGCGATAGAGGTGTCGGTTCCGGTGCATCTCGCCGAGATCAGGGCCCGTACGCTGCACCGCGTCGAGACCACCCGGAAGGTGGTGCACGAGCGGCTGACCAAGGAGATCAACCACTGGGACAACCGCGCCGCGCAGCTCCAACTCGATGTGGACGCGGGCGCCACTCCGCGCATGAATGTCGACACCGCCCTTCGACGAGCCGAGGACTACGCCCGCCGCCTGAAGCACCGCCTATCAGAGTTGGACCGGGAGATGACTCTCTCAGCCCTTCCCCCGCGAGTGGTCGGTGGCGCGCTGGTGCTGCCCGCGGGACTGTTGGAACGACTCACGGGCCAAACGAGCCCGATCAACCCCGCTGCAGACGTCGTGTCCCGACGAGAGGTCGAGCGCCGGGCGGTCAACGCCGTGATACAGGCCGAAGACGAGGCGGGGTGGGAAGCCGAGGACATGAACGAGACGCATCCCAACCATCCGGGCTACGACATCTGCTCCACCCGCCGCGGCAGCACCGTGTCGGAGTACCGCTACATCGAAGTCAAGGGCCGAGTCACCGGGGCGGACGTGGTCACCGTCTCGCGCAACGAGATTCTCACCAGCCTCAACGAACCCGACCGTTGGCTGCTGGCCCTGGTAGAGGTACGACCCGAAGGGGGCGAAGAGATCCGGTACCTTCACCGCCCCTTCGACGCCGGGACCCGCGACTACCTGTTTGACGTGACCAGCGTCAACTTCGACTGGAAGGCGCTGTGGGCCAAGGGCCAAGCTCCTCAGGACTACGGCACTGGGGCAGGGCTGTGAAGAAGAAGCTCATCGAGGTGGCCCTGCCGCTCGACGCCATCAACGCAGCTTCCCGCAAGGAGAAGTCCATCTTCTTCGGCCATCCCTCCGCGCTGCACCTCTGGTGGGCCAGAAGGCCATTGGCAGCGTGCCGCGCGGTGCTGCTGGCGCAGCTCCTCGATGACCCCTCGGCCCACCCTGACCGCTTCCCGACCGAGGCCGAGCAGCACCGCGAGCGCGAGCGCCTATTCAAGGTAATAGAGAACTATGTGAAGTGGGAGAACTCCGACAGCGAGAAGTTCTTGGCGTCGGCGTGCAACGAGATCATGAGGTCCTGCGACGGCGATCTTCCGACCGTTCTGGACCCGTTCGCGGGGGGAGGCTCGATCCCGTTGGAAGCCCAGCGTCTCGGCCTCGACGCCCGCGCTTCGGACCTGAACCCGGTCGCGGTGCTGATCAACAAGGCCCTCATCGAGATCCCGCCAAGATTCGCTGATCAGCCGCCGGTGCATCCCAAGGCCGATGTGCGGACCAGGTGGCAGGGCGCCGAGGGCCTGGCTGAGGATGTGCGCCAATACGGACGCTGGATGCGCAAGCGCGCCGTCAAGCGCATCGGCCACCTCTACCCCAAGGTGGCGATGCCCAAGCAGCACGGCGGCGGGCAGGCCGCCGCGATCGCCTGGCTTTGGACCCGCACGGTTCGCTGCGCCAACCCGGCCTGCGGCGTTGAGATGCCCTTGGCGGGCACTTGGCGCCTCTCGTCGAAGAAGGGCCGCGCCGCCTGGGTTCAGCCAGTTGCGCCGGATGCAGGAGGATCAAGGGGCGTCGCCTTCGATGTGCAATACAGCGACGGCGAGCCGCCGGACCCTCCGAAGTTCGGACGGGCCAAGTTCCGGTGCGCGAGCTGCGGCGAGCCCGCACCGGAGGGTTATGTCAAGACGGAGGCTCAGAACGGACGCATGAGTGCCAAGATGATGGCAGTGGTCGCTGAAGGCAACCGACAGCGCGTGTATCTGCCTGCGAACGAACGACACGAGAAGGCCGCCGTCACCGAGCCTCCTGCGGACGCACCATCGGCTGACTTAGCTCACGACCCGCGTGCCATCATGCCACCCAATTGGGGCATGACAATGTGGACCGATCTCTTCACCGACCGTCAGCTGGCCGCCGTGTGTACCTTCTCCGACCTCGTCGCCAAGGCGCGCGAGAAGATCCGCGCGAGGGCATTGGATGCGGGGCTCGCCGACGATGGTGTGCCGCTGAACGAAGGCGGCACCGGGGCGCGTGCATATTCCGAAGCAGTCTCGATGTATCTGGCGTTCACGGTGTCGAAGTGTGCCGACTACTGGTCCACCATCTGCGTCTGGGACCGCGTGGGCGAGAAGATGGGGCATACGTTCCCGCAACAGACGCTGCAAATGAGTTGGGACTTTGCGGAGGCGAACCCGTTCAGCTCGTCCACCGGCAACTGGCTGTCGATGCTGGACCGGGTAGCTGAGAGTCTGGCCCGCCTGCCCGCGGCGGTGCCCGGCAGCGCTGCTACGTGCGATGCGGGCGCGGTGGATGCAACCTCGGTGCTGTTGTCAACCGACCCGCCGTACTACGACAACATCGGATACTCCGACCTATCGGACTTCTTCTACATCTGGCTACGACGCTCGCTCCGCGACGTGTTTCCCGACGTGTGCTCCACGCTGCTCGCACCCAAGTCCCAGGAGCTGATCGCCGTACCGCACCGGCACGACGGGGACAGGGAAGCCGCGGACGCGTTCTTCCAGCAGGGACTCAATTTGGTGTTCACGCGGCTGCGCGCCGCGCAGGACCCGCAGTTCCCGATGGCTGTGTACTACGCGTTCAAGCAGTCCGAGCGCTCCGACGAGGGCACGGCCTCGACGGGCTGGTCGACGATGCTTGAGGGCCTGATTGCCGCGGGCTGGATGATCACCGCCACCCAACCGATGCGCACGGAACGCTCCAATCGTGTCCGCTCGCTGGACAGCAACGCCTTGGCGTCGTCAATCGTGCTGGCGTGCCGGCCTCGGCCTGAGGATGCGGGCATTATCGACCGTCGGGGCTTACTGAGGGAGTTGCGCGACAAGATGCCCGCACCGATCCGGGACTTGCAGATCTCAGCCGTCGCGCCTGTAGATCTGCGCCAGGCGGCAATTGGACCCGGGATGGCGGTGTTCTCGCGATACTCGAGGGTCGTGGAGGCCGACGGAACTCCGATGCGGGTGCACACCGCACTTCGACTCATAAACCAGGTGCTTGAAGCCCTCCTTGGTGAGGCCGAGGCTGACCTGGATCCGGAGACTCGCTGGGCCATCGCCTGGTTCGCGCAGCACTTCGAAGACGAAGGCCCGTACGGCATCGCAGAGCAGCTTGCTGTTGCCATGAACGTGGCCGTCGAGTCTCTCGCAAGATCCGGGATCGTCGAGTCTGGCGGTGGCAGGGTCCGCTTGCTGCCACGCACCGAGATGCCCGCCGACTGGAACCCTCAGGCAGGTGGTCGCACTCCAATCTGGCAGGCCACCCAGCACTTGGTTCGTCGCCTCGAGGATGGAGAGGCCTCGGCCGGAACGCTGCTTGCCCAGCTCGATACGCGGGCCGAGGCCTGCCGGGCGCTCGCCTACCGCCTCTACACCATCTGCGAGACGGCCCGCCCCCATCTGGCTGGCCCGTACAACGCCCTAGCTGCCTCCTGGCCCGAGATCCAACGCCACTCGACTCAAGCACCCCCGCCACCGCCGGCGACCGAACCTCAACTCTTCAATCCATGACTCGGCGCTGTCAGCCGGCGGCTGTAGTGTGTGGGAACAGACCACCACATCAGGAGGACCACCAATGCCGACTTATGATCCGCCGTTCCTCCCCGAGGAGCGCAAGGACGACGAAACCCTGCAGGACCGCGTCGCCCGGGCCCGCAAGGCCCGCGAGGACGCCGCCGCCCGAGTTGCCGAACGCTACGCCAAAATCAAGCCTGACGAACGCAAATGGCGTACTGAGGAGCCCCTGAGGATCCCGTCGGAGCCATTGCGTGTCCGTTGAGGCACGGCCTCCAAGGTCGGAGGCTCCCGTACAGAGCCCACTGTTCCGTGCCGTTCAGGCAGACCGCTATGAGCGGCAGACGGGCATTCGAGACTATGAGGCGCTCACCGATCGCTCACTGGTCGTCTTCCATGGCACGATTGACCACAGCGTCATCACTCCTATTGCCGACGCTGTTGGAGACGCAGAACCAGACAAGCCTCTCGACCTCATGCTCACATCACCCGGAGGCGATGCTGAGACGGCCGTTCGGCTCGCAAGAATGTGTCATGCAGAGCGTCAAGACTTTAGAGTCATCGTGCCTGACACCGCTGCATCGGCTGCAACACTGTTGGCACTAGCAGCAGAGTCGGTCGTCATGAGCAATTCATCAGCGCTCGGACCGATAGATCCTCAGGTGCCCCTCCCGGCAAGAGGCGCCTTCATTCCTGCGAAAGATATCTTGGAGATCGTCGATGACTTGGAGGCACGCACAACCGACAATCCTGCGGCATTCGAACTCTACGCCGCGCTATTGGCTGACGTTGATGCCGTAGTGTATCAGATTGCAAAGGCTGCCATCAGGCGTACAATGGAACTGGTTCCGGAGGTGTTGAGTCTGCGCCAGTCCCCTCCTACGAGTGAGGAGACCGAGCAGATGGCTAAAGCTCTTCAAGGCCAAGCGATGCACTCAGCAACGATCGGTCACGATCAGGCTAAAACACTCGGTATACCGGCCGAATACATGTCTCCTCAATCAACAGAATGGGATGCGTTATGGCGACTGCACACCTTCTATGTTGTATTGCTGGGTTTGCGTTTCCGAGAGACCATCATTGAGGGGCGACGGGTCTCGTTTCGGTTCTCACCTGACACGCTCTAGTTTCAGCCAGAAGAAGTTCCCGAGCAGTGGCAGAGATGAGCAATCGGGCTCGGGTTGGGGACGCCTTCGACCTGTTGGCGCAGTGCTTGAAGCCGTTCGTAGACAAGCACATGGCCCGGGCAGTGGGCCGCGGGCAGGATTGGACCGACGTGTTCGCGGCCAGCGCCAAGCCGCCCATCACCGACTACTCGACCGACGATCCGGTGTTCCTGCTGCGGGTGATAGCGGACTGTTGGCGCGGCACCTTCGACCGTCAACTGCCGCGCGGCACCCGGAATCTGGTGTTCACGCTGCGCGACAAGCGCAACGAGTGGGCCCACAACCGTCAGATCAAGCTCCACGACGCGCTCTACACCCTCAGCGGCATCGTCACCCTCGTCGAGGCCGTCGACGCTTCTGAGGCGGAGCCGGTACGCGCCATGCTCGACGACCTGCGCCTCACGCAGTTCGAGCGGGCCGGAGGCAACAGGCAGGGCGCCGCCCTCAACGTCGTCGATGCTCCCCGGGCGGGATTGAGGCCCTGGCGCGAGCTGGTCCATCCCCACCCCGACGTGCACTCTGCGGACTTCGGGGTGGCGGCGTTCGCCGCCGACTTGGAGCTTGTCCGCCGGGGCGAGGGGGCGGCCGAGTATGCCGACGCGAGGCTCTTCTTCGAGCGCAGCTACCTGACGGCTGGGCTGCGCGACCTGCTCACCCTCGCCGTCAAGCGGGTCACCGGACAGGGCGGCCAGCCGGTCATCAGCTGCCAGACCAACTTCGGCGGTGGCAAGACCCACAGTCTGATCGCCCTGTACCACCTGCTCTCGGGCATCTCGTTGACAGACCTGCCGGACGATGTGGCCGACCTGGTGCGCGACGCGGGGGTCGCCGAGCTGCCTGATGTCAACCGGGCGGTGATCGTGGGCAACCGCTTCGGAGCGGGCGAGACCCATCCCAAGCCCGACGGCACCGAGGTCAACACCATCTGGGGCGAGATTGCGTGGCAGCTCGGCGGTGCCGACGCCTACGAACTGGTCGCCGACAGCGACCGCAACCGGACCAACCCCGGTGACGCCATCCGCGACGTGCTCACCCTGTGCTCGCCGTGCCTCGTGCTCATCGACGAGTGGGTCGCCTACGCCCGTGAGCTCTACGAGAAGCCGCACCTGCCCGGAGGCAGCTTCGACTCGCAGTTCAGTTTCGCCCAGACCCTCTCCGAAGCAGTCAAGGGCACCCCGGAGGCTGTCTTCGTGGTATCGATCCCAGCCTCGGAGGGCTCCGGCGCCGGCGACGAAGCAGAGGCATCCAGCCTCGAAGTAGGCGGCGTGGCCGGGCGGGAAGCCCTCAAGCGTCTCACCAACGTCACCAACCGGCTCGCCGAGACGTGGCAGCCCGCGACTGGCGACGAGAGCTACGAGATCGTCCGCAGGCGGCTGTTCCAGCCGCTGGCGGACGGGGCGCACGCCGACCGGGACGCCACTGCGGAGGCCTTCGGCAGGCTCTACCGGTCGCAGCGCTCCGAGTATCCCCACGAGTGCTCCGAGATCGCCTACGAGGCACGGATCAAGTCCGCATACCCGATCCACCCCGAGGTGTTCGACCGGCTCTACCAGGACTGGTCCGCCATCGACCGTTTCCAGCGCACCCGCGGTGTGCTGCGGCTGATGGCTGCAACAATCGACTCGCTGTGGCGCAGCGACGACAGGTCCCCGCTGATACTGCCTTGCTCGATCCCGCTGGGCGATCCGCGAGTCACGAGCGAACTCGCCGGCAGGCTGCCCGACTACTGGCATCCAGTGATCGACGCCGACGTCGACGGCCAGAACTCGTCGTCGTTCAAGATCGACCGCGAGACACCTCACCTGGGATCGCTTCACGCCACCCGGCGAGTAGCCCGCACCATCTTCGTGGGCGCAACGCCCAATGTCGGTGCGGCCAACCAGGGCCTCGAAGTCCGGCGCATACGCTTGGGCTCCACCTTCGCAGGCGACAAGCCCGGCCCGATCTCCGACGCGCTCAACCGGCTCGCGGCCACGGCGCCCCACCTGTACGTGGACCGGGACCGCTACTGGTTCGACCGCCGGCAGAACGTAACCCGCACCGCCCGCGACGACGCCGAACGCCTCTTGGCCGGCGACCGGCACGAGGTGAGAGACGAGATCATCAAGCGGCTCAGAGCTCAGAGGGGCGCCAGCGAGTTCGCCAACGTCCACTACGCGCCGGCCAGCGGCGCGGACGTCGCCGACGACCCGAGAGCCCGGCTGGTGGTGATGGAACCCGAGGCGGCCCACATCGCCAAGTCTTCGGAGTCTCCCGCCCTGGCAGCGGCGCGCGAGATCCTGAACCATCGGGGCGCCGGTCCTCGCCAATACCGCAACATGCTGGTGTTCGCCGCCGCCGACCAGCGCGGCATGGAGTCCCTGGAGCAGGCCACAGCCGAGTATCTCGCCTGGTCGGGAATCTGCGGCCGCACTGAGGAACTCAATCTCGACTCCCAGCAGGCGCGTCTGGCGACAACGCAGTGCGAACGATCGGAGCAGTCTGTGGAGCTGCGCATGGCCGAGGCCTACAAGTACGCGCTCGTCCCCCGCCAAGACGACCCCGCGCGCCGTATCGACGAAGCAAGCGGTGACGAGGACGACCGTCACGGCAGCGACGACCGTCGAGACGGAGGTATCGAGTTCGACGTCGTCGCCCTGGATTCTGACGGCTCCGTAGCGGAGCGGGCGAGCCGAAAGCTGGTCAACGACGGAGCGCTGGCCACCCAGTTCCCGCCGGTACTGCTGCGCCAGCGGCTCAACGGCGTGCTGCAGAGCCGCTGGGCCTCGGGCCACGTGCCGGTCTCGACCCTCTGGGACGACTTCGCCCGCTACGTGTATCTGCCCCGCCTGCGCGATCAATCTGTACTGCTCAAGACCGTCGAAGGAGGCCCGCAAGGATTCGCTTGGACTGTGGACGGATTCGGCGTCGCCGCCGGCGTCGATGACACCACAGGCCGCTATCTGGGGCTTGCGGCGCAAGGGATCGCCCCTAGCGGCGTGACGCCTGCATCTCTGGTGGTTCATCCCGACCGTGCCCTGGCCCAGATCGAAGCGGAGAGCGAGCGGGAGTCCGAAGACCCCGACTCAGGTGGTGGAGGGACAGAAGGACCCGGCACTGGCCCGGCAGGCGGAGGCCAGGATGCTCCCGAGCCTTCGCTGACCACCGCGTTCCGGGGCGCCGTCCGCCTGGACCCCGCCCGTCCCACCCTGGCGTTCACCAGAGTCAGCGAGGAGGTCCTAACCCACCTTCTCAGCCAGCCAGACATCGAAGCCGAGGTTCGCCTGGAGGTGGAAGTGCGAAAGGCGGACGGGTTCTCCGATCACGTTGTCCGCACCGTCACCGAGAACGCAAGAGAACTCCACTTCGAGGACGGAAGCGGCTTCTCCGACACCTGAACTGCAGGTTGCTCCCGTGGTGGCCCTGCCTGCGCCCGAGTCGGGGCCTCCCGAGCGTGGAGGACTGGCGCGAGGGCACGAAGGTACAGTGACGTGCCATGAGGCGTCCGCTCGACCGGTTCAGCCGGCTGGTCACGGCCCGCCCGTGGATCACCATCGTCGTCCTCCTCCTGGTCACCGTGGTGCTGGCCGCGGGGGCGACCCGCCGCCTGCCACCGGTGGAGGGCGCCTCGGTGGCGTTCCTTCCCCCGGGGAGCGCCATCACCGCCGCGGTGGAGGATCTGGACGAGTTCTTCGGGGAGTCCGGCGACGTGAGCGTGGTGACGCTGGTGTTCCGCGGGGAGGCGCTCACCCCGGCAGGGCTCGCCCAGATGGACGCCCTCCTCGACAGCATCCTCGCCGGCCCGGGCGTGGCGGAGCTGCTGGCGCCGGCCGATCCGATCGTCGCGCCCACCCTGGTGGTCGAGGCCCTGGGCGGGATCGACGCCTCGTCGGCCACCCAGGCCGAGATCGACTCCGTCCTCAGTGTCCCCGAGATCGGAGGGGCACTGGCCGCGATGGGCGGGAGCGACACGGACGGCACGACCATCACCGTCGCCAGCATCCGCCTGACCGACACGGGCGACACCAGGATCCAGGACGTCGAGAGGAGGATCGACGAGCTGGCGGCCGCCTCGGCCGGCCCCCTGCGAGTCAGCAGCCTCTCGACCATCGTGATCGAGGACGAGTACTCCGACGCCATCGAGACGGGGATGGGGCGACTGGTCGGGGTGGCCCTGCTGCTGATCGCGGCGCTGATCGTGCTCTTCCTGAGGACGCTGTCCGATCTGCTGCTCACGCTGGTGGGCCTGGTCTTCTCGCTGGTCTGGATCGTCGGGGCCGAGGGCTGGCTCGGGCCGGACGCGCTGGGCTGGATAGGTCCTCCGAGCTCGCTCACGGCGATGGTGCCGATCATCGTGATCAGCCTCACGGTCGACTATGCGATCCAGGCCGTGTCGCACTACCGGGAGCAGCGAGTCGAGGGCGAGCCCGTGATCCGGGCGGTCCGGACGGGACTGCGCAACGTGGCCGTGCCGCTCACGCTGGCCGCTGTCACCACGATCGCGAGCTTCCTGGCCACCCTGTTCTCCCCGATCGACGTGATCGGCGACTTCGGCATCGTCGCCGGGCTCGGAGTCGGATTGAGCCTGATCGTGATGCTCACGCTGGTCCCGGCCGGACGGACGATCATCGACCGGCGACGCGAGGCCCGCGGCAGGCTGCGGCCGGCCCGGCCGGTCTCGGGCGCGCTGCCCGGGATCGAGCGGGCGGCCAAACTGCTCGGTTCGAGCGTGGCCCGCCGGCCGGCGCCCTACCTCGTCGGCGTGCTCGCCGTGACCATCGCTCTCGGGATCGCGGCCACAGGACTCCACTCGGAGTTCAGCATCCGCGAGATCCTGCCCCGCGGCGGGAGCGTGATGGACGACCTGGAGTCGCTCGACGCGGCCGTCGGGGGGTCGACGGAACTGGCGAGCGTGCTGGTGAGAGCGGAGGCCACCGGAACCCGCACGCTGCTGAACGTGCAGGAACTCACCGACGCCTTCGCCGACCCGCAGCGGCGCCCCCGGGCGGCCGCGGGGCCGATGGAGACGAACTACGTGTCGCTCCTGAACGACTGGACCCGCGACAACGGGCGGCCCGGCGACAAGTACGACCCCGACCTCGACGCGCTCTTCGGTGAGGCGTCGGCCGGGGTCCGGCTCGATCCGCTGCTGATGCGTCTGCTCCTGCACAGGCTCGACGCGGCCGATCCGGCCCTGGACCACGTCCTGGCCAACAATCCCGCCGGCATCGACGCCATCCTGCTGCAGTTCCCGACCTACACCGACGACCCCGCCGCCACCGCGGTGCTCCAGGAGGAGATCGAAGCGCTGTGGTCCGGCGACGACGACGCCATCACCGTCACCTCGCCGAGCGTCCTGTCGGTCACCGTCACCGACCAGATCACATCCCGCCAGACGGAGGCGATCACCTCGACGGTGGCCGTCGCCCTCGGCATCCTCGTCCTCTTCTTCTGGGTCACGCTGCGCCGGCCCACCCTCGGGGTGATCGCGGTCGGTCCGATCGTGCTCGTCCTCATCTGGATCCTGGGCACGATGGCGCTGCTGGGCATCCCCTACGGGCTGATCACATCGATCATCACCGCCCTCTCCATCGGGATCGGCGTGGACTACACCATCCATGTGATCCATCGCTACCGGGAGGAGTTCTCACGGGTGCGCAACCCCGAGGAGGCGGCGGTGCGAACACTGGCGACCACCGGGTCGGCGCTGCTGGGCTCGGCGCTGACGACGGCGCTCGGGTTCGGCGTGCTCATGTTCTCGCCGCTCGCCGGGATCCAGCAGTTCGGCGTCACCGCCGCCATCTCCATCGCGTACTCGCTGCTCGTCGCCATCCTGGTGGTGCCGCCGGCGATGACCGTCTGGGGCGCCTACGAGAACATGCGCCTGCGCTCGACGGTGCAGCGCATGTGGGACGACCTCGACGTCGCGGTCGAGGATATACACCAGCGCCACGCCCAGAGGCCGAGCGAGTAGGCGGCACCGGTTCCCGGAGCCGCAGACACTGAGCGAGGCCGTGGCCCGAGCGGCCCGTGAGCGCAGCGAACAGGAGCGGAAACCGCGCAGAGGGCGCTTCAGGCGGGCAGCTCGCGCCTCTGCCCGGTGATGTGGAACTTCAGCCTCTTGCTGGGCGACATCGACGGGAACGGGCTGATCTTCAGCTTGTAGTTCTTGGGGGCGATCTCGAGTTCGAAGTGATGCACCATCATCAGCAGGTTGGTGGCCAGGTACATCTCGGTCAACCGGGCGCCGAGACAGGTGTGCGTGCCCAGGCCGTAGGGGGCGTACCCGGTGCCGACGTGCTCCTTGCGGGGCGCCGCATAGCGGTCGATGTCGAATTCGAAGGGATCGGCAAAGAGGTCGTCCATGTAGTGCGTTGCCGTCTGGATGATGAAGACCCGCCTGCCCTCGGGCAGTTCGTAGCCCTCGACCTCGCAGGCGTTGGCCACGTTGCGGACCGACAGCGGGACGATCGGGTACAGGCGCATGCACTCCATGATGAACCGGCGAGTCACGTCGGTCGCCGGCCCGGTGAGCGTCTCGCTGTCGGGGTCGCCGCCGGCGAACACGGCATCGGCCTCGTCACGGATCCTGTCGTAGAACTCCGGCTGCGACACCGTGGCGTAGGCGATGAAGCTGAGCTGGTCGCCGACGTACATGCTGGCGATCAGCGGCGCCGACAGCACGAACCGCAGATTCGATTCCGGCAGGAACTGCCGATCGTTGTTGTGCATGGTCAGCAGCTCGTCGGCCAGGTCCCGCGGGCACCCGACGCGCTGGGCGGGTGTGTGGCCGTGGAGCACCCGCTCCACCACCTCGCCGACCAGCTTCGCCCGGCGCCTCATGGGCGGGGTCTTCAGCATGAACTTGGGCAGGGTCCTGCCGATGTGCGTCTTGAGGGCGCGGTCCTTGAACTTGTGCATGTCGTCGACGATGTCCTGCGAGTCGATGCCGACCGACAGCGGCGACATCGAGGAGTTGATCAGCTTCCGGCACATGCCGACCGCAGAGCGGGTGTCCCCGACCCTCCAGGTTGCGATCTCTCTCCTCGCGTACGAGAGGAACTCGTCCAGCTGCTCCTCCAGCCTCGTGCGCGAGTACGCAGGCTGGATCGACTTCCGGTACCGGAAGTGGTCGGTGCCGTCGAGGGCGGGCAGCAGCCCCACCCCGCCGTAGACCTTCTCGAAGTCCTCCAGATAGTCCCTGGCTCTCAGGTGCATGCGGCCGTGGCGGTGTACCCAGTGATTCGTCTCCGGCCCCACGAGACAGATCATGTCCTGCGCGAAGGGCGGCTTGATCTCGAAGACCGGGCCGAACTCCTGCTGGAGATCCGCGAAGAACGCGGGCAGGTTGCGGGTGCGGACATGCTTGCTGCGCAGCAGCCGCCGCAGCGGGACGACGGGGATCGGCTTGGTGAGGGCGGTCTGCCTGAACAACCGCGCGGTGATGTTCTGCCCGACGGCATCGGCGATGGCCCGCCCGATCAGGTCCATCCTGACTATGTCCGCGACACGGCGCTCCGACTCCTCGTCGAGTTCGAAGATGAACCGCAGGACGTCGCAGGTGTCGATGAGACAGATGATGATGATGTCTCTAGGGTCGGGGATCTCGTTGTTGAAGATGGCCTTGCTGATACGGGTCTTGACGTGCTCGACGGCCGTGCCCACCTCGGACCCCGTGTGGACTCCCATCCTCCATGCGGACCCGGCCAGCGACCAGAAGTCGCCGTCGTGATGCTGCAGGATCCTCAGGTGGCACAAGCGGTCCAGAGTCATGTCAATGACCGACTCCGCTTGGGGAGCGAGCCGCTCGATCCAGTACTGGGCGTTGTGCTGATCCGTCTCGGACGCGATCCGGTAGAGGACCGGGTCGAGCGCGGGATCGCCGGTCGCGGTCCCGTCCAGGAGGATCAGGGACTCCATGTCGGTGTCGATGCGACCTGTGAGCGACAGCTCGGCGAGGGCCGCGCCGACGACGGCGCAGTTGAGGTTCCAGCCCGGAACCTGGCGGAAGTAGCCGCTCTCCTCATTCAGGAGCGTCAGGACGAGTTCGTCGATCAGGCTCAGCGGCTTGGTCCTCACACCGGCGCCGGCCGAGGACATCAGCGCCGCCGCCCGTGTCGCACGCGGCCGACGGCAGCCGTTCCCGCTCCGAGAGGCACGTGGCCAGTCTAGTTGAAGGGGAGCGACGGCCGGCGGGCCGGTAGGCTGATCCGGTCGGCGACGGCCGGCGGGCCCCCATCGTCCAGCGGCCTAGGACGCCGGCCTTTCACGCCGGTAACACGGGTTCGAATCCCGTTGGGGGTGCGACCAGCGACACGGCTCGCTAGCGTTCCGGGTCCGCACGCTCGTCGTGTACCCGGTCCTGTAGATCAGTCTGGAGTGATCGCCACCCTGTCAAGGTGGAGGCCGCGGGTTCAAATCCCGTCAGGACCGCGTTGCCGCCCCCGCGACGGCGACCACCCCGGTCGGGTAGCTCAGTTGGCAGAGCGTCCGCCTGAAAAGCGGAAGGTCCGCGGATCGACGCCGCGCCCGACCACTACAGTCAGAGCACCGATACCCCGAGCGTCGGGTCGCCCACCATCCTGATGCCATGACCGCCGTCACGCCCGACCCCTCCACCAAGCCTCCTCCGGCCGACGAGCCGGATCCTCACAACCCGATCCACAACGTCTTCTGGCGGCGGCATCGCGACGAGGTGGAGGAGGACCTGAGCCGGCTCCGCTCCCAGCCGCTCACGTTCTTCCCCGGATTCCAGTTCGTGGACGAACTGTCGAGCATCAAGACGCCGGGCGCCTGGGTCGTGCCCCGGCACGCGCCCATCCTGGAGGTGTCGCGCAACCCGCAGATCTACTCCTCGGCCCGGGGAGTCACCATCAACGACTTCCCGCCGGAGTTCAACGAGTACTTCAACTCCATCATCGCCATGGACGACCCCCGCCACGCCCGGCTGCGGCGGCTGGTGTCGGCCGGCTTCACCCCCCGGATGCTGGCCCGGCTGGAGGACTCGGTGCGGGACCAGGCCACCATGATCGTGGACGAGGTCTGCGAGCGGGGCGAGTGCGACTTCGTCACCGACGTGGCGGCCCGGCTGCCGCTGCGCATCGTCTGCGACCTGATGGGGATCCCGGCCTCGCACCACGACTTCGTGTTCGACCAGTCCAACATCATCCTCGGCGCGGCCGACGAGGAGTACGTGCCCGAGTTCGGAGACCTGATCACCGCCATCCTCACCGCGGGCGAGTCCCTGAGCAACCTCATGGACGACGTGGCCGAATCCAAGGTCGGCTCGGGGGGCGAAGACCTCACCAGCGTCCTCGTCAACGCAGAGGTGGACGGGGAGCGGCTGACTCGGGCCGAGCTGGCCAGTTTCTTCATCCTGCTGGTGGTGGCCGGCAACGAGACCACCCGCAACGCCATCAGCTGGGGGCTGGTGTACCTCACCGACAATCCCGAACAGCGCCGCATCTGGGCCGACGACTTCGAGGGCACGGCCCACAGCGCGGTGGAGGAGATCGTGCGCATCGCCAGCCCGGTCACCTACATGCGCCGCACCGCTCTGTGCGACAGCGAACTGGATGGCGTCAGGATCGACGAGGGCGACCAAGTGGTGATGCACTACCTGTGCGCCAACCGGGACGAGACTGTGTTCGACGACCCGCTCGCCTTCGACGTCCTGCGCGAACCCAACTCCCACGTCGGCTACGGCGGTCCCGGCCCGCACTACTGCCTCGGCGCCCACCTGGCCCGCCGCGAGATCAAGGTGATGTTCCGCGAGCTGTTCACCCGCATCGGCGACATCGAGGCCACCGGCGAGCCCGAACTGCTCTCGTCGGCCTTCATCCACGGCATCAAGCACCTGCCCGCATCCTTCACCCCGTCCAAGCCGGGACCGACCCGGCCCTGAGGGGGACGGGCCCCGCCACCAGCGGAACGGCGACGGCCCGGGCGGGGAACGCGCCACGGCAGATTTCGGTATTGTCGACCTATGGCGCAGCTCCGATCGCACACCACCACTCAGGGCCGGAACCAGGCCGGCGCCCGCGCCCTGTGGCGAGCCACCGGCATGACCGACGACGACTTCAACAAGCCGATCGTGGCTGTGGCCAACTCCTTCACGCAGTTCGTGCCCGGTCACGTCCATCTGCGCAACCTCGGCAAGCTCGTGGCCGACGAGATCGCGGCTGCGGGCGGGGTGGCCAAGGAGTTCAACACCATCGCGGTCGACGACGGCATCGCCATGGGCCACGACGGGATGCTCTACAGCCTCCCCAGCCGCGACCTCATCGCCGACTCGGTCGAGTACATGGTGAACGCCCACTGCGCCGACGCGCTGGTGTGCATCTCCAACTGCGACAAGATCACCCCCGGCATGCTGATCGCGGCCATGCGGCTCAACGTCCCGACGGTGTTCGTGTCGGGCGGGCCCATGGAGGCGGGCAAGACCAAGCTGGCCGGGGTGAGCGTGAAGCTCGACCTGATCAACCCCATGATCTCCGCCGGCGACAGCTCGGTCAGCGACGAGGACCTGCTGGAGATGGAGCGCTCGGCCTGCCCCACCTGCGGGTCCTGCTCGGGCATGTTCACCGCCAACTCCATGAACTGCCTCACCGAGGCGCTCGGGCTGTCGCTGCCCGGCAACGGCACGGTGCTGGCCACCCACTCCGACCGCCGGGAGCTGTTCTGCGAGGCGGGCCGGCGGGTGGTCGACCTGGCCCGCCGCTGCTACGAGAAGGACGACGAGTCGGTGCTGCCCCGCTCGATCGCCACCAGGACCGCCTTCGAGAACGCCATGCGCCTCGACATCGCCATGGGCGGCTCCACCAACACGGTGCTGCACATCCTGGCCGCGGCCCGCGAGGGCGAGGTGGACTTCACCATGGCCGACATCGACCGGCTCAGCCGCAGCACGCCCAACATCTGCAAGGTGGCCCCGTCCACCGCCGAGTACCACGTGGAGGACGTACACAGGGCCGGGGGCATCATGGGAATCCTGGGCGAGCTCGACCGGGGCGGGCTGCTCGACACGTCGGTCTCCACGGTCCACTCCGAGACGCTGGCCGACGCCCTCGAGGTGTGGGACGTGATGCGCGACCCGTCCAGCGATGTCGTCGAGTTCTTCCGGGCCGGGCCGGCCGGCATCCCAACCACCGAGGCGTTCAGCCAGTCCACCAGATGGCCGACGCTCGACACCGACCGCGACAACGGCTGCATCCGCTCGGCGGCCAGCCCCTACAGCGCCGACGGCGGGCTGGCCGTGCTCTACGGCAACATCGCTGCCGACGGCTGCATCGTCAAGACCGCCGGCGTGGACGGGTCGATCTTCACGTTCTCCGGCCCGGCCAGGGTGTTCGAGAGCCAGGACGACGCCTGCGACGGGATCCTCGACGAAGAGCACGGGATCCAGCCCGGCGACGTGGTGGTCGTGCGGTACGAGGGGCCCCGCGGCGGCCCCGGCATGCAGGAGATGCTCTACCCCACGTCGTACATCAAGTCCCGCGGGCTGGGCAAGCAGTGCGCGCTGTTCACCGACGGCCGGTTCTCGGGCGGAACGTCGGGCCTGTCCATCGGCCACGCCTCGCCGGAAGCGGCCGAGGGGGGAGCCATCGCGCTCATCCGCGACGGGGACATGATCGACATCGACATCCCGGGCCGCACCGTGAACCTCAGGGTGGGCGACGCCGAGCTGGAGCGCCGCCGCGCCGGCGAGGACCGGCGCGAGGGAGGCTGGAAGCCCCCGGTCCGCCGGCGCCGGGTCTCAGCCGCGCTGCAGGCCTACGCGGCCATGGCCACGTCCGCCGACAAGGGCGCCGTGCGCGACGTCGACCGCCTCGGCCTCTAATTCGCCCGGCGGTTCAGAGCAGGTCGGAAGGGACCGGCGGATCAGCCGACCGCACGCAGCCCTCGGCGACCGCGCATGCCGCGACCCTGGCCGCCACCCGGGCGGCGACCCTCCGATCGAAGACCGACGGGACGACGTAGTTGCGGTCCAAGTCCTCGTCGCCGACCACCTCGGCGATGGCTCGGGCCGCGGCTGCCTTCATCCGTTCGGTGATGCACGTCGCGCCGGCATCCAGAGCCCCCCGGAACACGCCGGGGAAGGCCAGGACGTTGTTGATCTGATTCGGGAAATCCGATCTGCCGGTGGCCATCACCGCAGCCAGCCCGTCGACCTCCTCCGGGCGGATCTCCGGATCGGGGTTCGCCATCGCGAAGATGATCGGATCGTGCGCCATGGAGCGCACATCCTCCGCACTGAGCAGCCCGGGAGCCGACAGTCCCACGAATACGTCCGCCCCGCGGATCACTTCTGCGAGCGATCCGGCCTTGCCATCCGGATTGCTGTGATGCACGAACCACTGCTTGGCGTCGTTCAGATTGCCGCGACCTGCATGGATCGCACCGGCACGATCCACCCCCACGATCTCGCCGACGCCGGCGTCCTGCAACATCTTGGCGACCGCCAGACCGGCCGCGCCCGTTCCCGAGACGACCACCGACACATCTGCGATCTGTTTGCCGACGAGTGTGAGAGCATTCCAGAGCGCAGCCGTCGTCACGATGGCTGTTCCGTGCTGGTCGTCGTGAAACACGGGGATGTCGAGCGCCTCGACGAGTCTCTCCTCGATCTCGAAGGCGGCAGGTGCGGCTATGTCCTCCAGATTGATCCCACCGAAAGAAGGGGCCATGCGCACCACGGTCTCGACCAACTCGTCGGGGGCGGTCACGTCGAGGCACACCGGAAACGCGTCGACCCCGCCGAACTCCTTGAACAGCAGGGCCTTGCCTTCCATCACGGGCAGAGCGGCGGCAGGACCGATGTCCCCCAAACCGAGGACAGCTGTTCCGTCCGTGACGATGGCGACGATGTTCTTGACGATCGTGTGGGTGTGGCGCAGCATCGGCTCCCGCTGGATCGCCTTGCACACACGAGCCACCCCCGGCGTGTACGCCATGGCCAGGTCGTGGGAATCGCCGACCGGGCAGAGGGCGTTGACCTCTATCTTCCCGCCCTCGTGGAGGCGGAACGTGCGGTCCCACCAATCGAGCACGGTCACGCCGTCGAGATCACTGACAGCCGCGACGATTTCACGGGCGTGGTTGGGGGACTCGGCGAGCACATCGATCTCCCGCATGATGACCGGACCCTTCGCCTCGAAGCCCGGTATGGCGGCGATGTTGCCGCCGGCGTCACCGATGGCAGTGGCGAAGCGGCCCAGAGTCCCGGGGCGGTTTCCCAGCGAGACCTTGATGGTGACGGAGTAAGCAGGCGTGGGAGTGTGCAAATCAACTACCTCTGCGCTCGCGTTCGATTGGAATTCCCCACCGGCGCGACCTGTGGATGCCGAAACCACGCTATCATCTGCATTCCACTACGTTGAACCGTCAACAAAGGAGCAGACTAGTGGTACGACAAATGTCAGACGAACACAAGGCCGCCAATGCCAAGGCTCGGGCTGAGAACGGGGCTGTGAGTGCCTATCTCGAAGCCTTGGAGTCGAACCGGCAGCGCCCCGGCCGGAGGCGCACCGCCGAGTCCATGAAGAACCGGATAGACGCGATCGGCGAGGCGCTCGAGTCGGCGACTCCGATACGGCGGGTTCAGCTAGTGCAGGAGCGCATCGACCTCGAGCGGGCCCTCAGCGCACCGGCCGAGACAGTCGACATCAGCGAACTCGAGTCCGCCTTCGCGGACGTTGCCGTCTCATACAGCGGCCGGAAGGGGATCACCTACTCTGCGTGGCGCGAGGTGGGCGTGCCAGCCGTGGTCCTCAAGCGCGCCGGCATCTCCCGCGGCGGCACCTGACACACTTCACAGCCGAAGTTCCGCGGGTCACAGTCGAAGTTCCGCGGGCTGCGCCGCCGCCTCCGGGTGGCGGGCGACGACGCGGCGGGCCGCATGGACTACCCGTGCGGTCTGTTCCGTCGCCGTTCCTGCGAGCCGCTCCGGTCCGGCCGTGAGACGGGCCAACTCGTCTCGTCCCAGCGGGACACGGTCGTCGGCCGCGAGTTGATCGAGCAGACCGTCCAGGTCGACGTCGCGGTCACCGGTCGCGTGCTGCGCGGCACGCCGCGTGGGTTCGGCCAGCACTTCGTGGGCCGCCTCGCGGCCCATCCCGGCCCGGACCAGGGCTGTGAGAAGACGGGTGGTCGCCAGCAGGGGCAGGAAGCGCTCGAACTCGGCCCCGACGGCGGCCTCCTCGATCCGGAGCTCCTCCAACACTGCCCGCGCGGTGTGGAGCAGGCCGTCGGCCGCGCAGAAGGCGTCCGGGAGCATGACCCGCCGGACGGCCGAGCAACTCACGTCACCCTCGTTCCACTGCCGGCCCGCGAGCGAGGCCGCCATGGCGAGGTGGCCGTCGAGAACGGCCACCAGGGCGCCGACGCGCTCCGAGGAGCGGGCGTTGGCCTTGTGGGGCATGGCCGACGAGGCGACCTGGCCGTCGCGGAACCCCTCGGACACGAGACCGTGCCCGGCCATCAGCCGCACCGTCGTCGCCAGGGACGCAGGCCCTGACACGGCCTGGACCAGCGCGGCCACCACGTCGAGATCGAGAGAGCGCGGGTAGGTCTGCCCTGACGCGTCGAGCACCCGTCCGAAGCCGAGATGCTCGGCGACCAGGCTCTCCAATTCGTCGACCGCCCCCGCCGACCCGAGAAGGTCGAGTTGGTCGAGGCGCGTACCGACCGGCCCCTTGATGCCCCTCAGCGGGTACCGGTCCAAGAGCTCCGCGACCCTCCCGTACCCGAGCATCGTCTCGGACGCCGCGTCAGCGAAGCGCTTCCCGAGCGTCGTGGCCTGCGCGGCCACATTGTGGGTGCGGGCCACCATCATCGTCGTGGCATGGGCCTCGGCCAGATCGGCCAGCCTGGCGATCACCGCCACTAGGTCGTCGCGGATCACCTTCAGCGACTCGAGGACCAGCAGCTGCTCGGTGTTCTCGGTGACATCTCGGGAGGTCATGCCCAGATGGATCGATTCGTGGCCGGCGAGGGCGCAGAACTCGTCGATCCGGGCCTTCACGTCGTGGCGGGTGACGGCCTCCCGGGCGGCAATCGACTCGAGGTCGACAACCTCCAACACCGCCTCGTAGGCGTCGACGACAGCCTGCTCGACCTCGAGCCCGAGTCTGCGCTGAGCTTCCAGCACCGCCAGCCACAGCCTGCGCTCCAGCACCACGCGGCGCTCGTGGGACCACACGGCCCGCATCCGCTCGCCGGCGTAGCGGCCCGCCAGCACGTTGGGGCAGGAGGCCTCCACCGCTACGAGCCCCGCTCTTGTTCGCTGCGCTCACGGGCCGCTCGGGCCACGGCCTCGCTTGGCACTCCGTGAGCATGCGGCGTGGTGTGGCGCATCCGCCCGGCCTCTAGGCGGCTTCCTGCCAGTAGAGGTACTGGCTGCGGCCCGGGCCGACCCCGACGAGCCGGATCGGAACGCCGACGCCCTCCTCCAGGAAGGCGATGTAGTCGGCGGCCGCGGCCGGCAGCTCGGCCGACGACGTGACGCCGCTCAGGTCGGTGCTCCAACCGGCGAGATCGGCGTACACCGGCGCCGCCTTGTGGATCACCGACTGGTGGTAGGGCATGTGCTCGTGGCGCTCGCCGTCCAGATCGTAGGCGACGCACACCTTGAGGCGGTCGAGCCCGTCGAGCACGTCGAGCTTGGTGAGGGCGACCTCGGTCAGGGAGTTGAGCCGCACCGCGTGGCGCAGCATCACCAGGTCGAGCCATCCGGTGCGGCGGCGGCGGCCGGTGTTCGTCCCGAACTCGCCGCCGGCGGTGACGAGGTGGTCCCCGACCTCGTCGAACAGCTCCGTGACGAACGGCCCCGACCCCACCCGGGTCGCGTAGGCCTTGGCCACGCCGATGACCCGGTCGACTTGGCGGGGACCGATCCCCGCGCCGGTGCAGACACCGCCGGCCACCGGATTGGACGACGTGACGAAGGGGTAGGTGCCGTGGTCGAGGTCGAGGAAGGTGGCCTGGGCCCCCTCGAACAGCACCTGCCGGCCGGATTCGAGGGCCTCGTGCAGCACGGCCACCGCATCGCAGATGTGGGGCTCGAGCCGGGGCGCGCAGCCGTCCAGGTACTCGGCGACGATGTCGTCGGCCCGCAGGGGCAGGCGGTTGAAGACCTTGGCCAGCACCTTGTTGGCGTGGCCCAAGGACACGTCGAGCTTGGCCCGGAAGATCCGCGGGTCGAGCAGGTCCTGCACCCGCAGCCCGATGCGCATCGACTTGTCGGCGTACGCCGGCCCGATGCCCCGCTTGGTGGTGCCCAGCTTGGCGTCGCCGAGATGGCGCTCGTGCAGCGCGTCGAGCTCCTGGTGGTAGGGCATGATCAGGTGGGCGTTGCCCGACAGCCGCAGAGAGCCGCAGTCCACGCCACGGGACTGGAGCGCGTCCATCTCAGCGATGAGGACCCTGGGATCGACGACGACGCCGTTGCCGATCACCGGGGTGATGTGCTCGTAGAGCACTCCGCTGGGGATCAGCTGGAGGGCGAAGGTCTCGCCGCCCACCACCAGCGTGTGCCCGGCGTTGTGGCCGCCCTGGTAGCGGACGACCATGTCCATCCCGGCAGCGACGAGGTCGGTGAACTTCCCCTTCCCCTCGTCGCCCCACTGGGTACCGACGACAACGGTCGCAGGCACGGCGCTCTCCTTCAGGGGCGGGCGTTACCGTGCGATTGTACTAGTCACTTGAGAACTATTGACTCGTCCGTGGCGCCGGGGCGGTCCACGTCGACGACCACGGTGTCGTCGGAGGTGTAGCGGCCCTCCAGCATGGCCACCGCGAGCGGATCTCCGACGGCGCGCTGTATGAGGCGCTTCAGGGGCCGTGCCCCGAAGGCGGGGTCGTAGCCGGCGCGGGCCAGATGGGCCTTGGCCTCGCCGGTGACCTCCAGCCCTAGACGCCGCGCTTGCAGGCGGTCGCCGAACTGCTTGAGCTGGATGTCGACGATGGGCACGAGGTCGTCCGGCGCCAGGGCGCGGAACCGGACGATGTCGTCGATGCGGTTGACGAACTCGGGCCGGAAGAAGTTGCCCGGCTCGCCCTCGAGGTTGGACGTCATGATCAGCACGACGTTGCTGAAGTCCACCGTGCGGCCCTGCCCGTCGGTGAGACGTCCGTCGTCGAGCAGTTGCAGCAGCACGCCGAACACCTCGGCGTGGGCCTTCTCCACCTCGTCGAGCAGCACCACCGCGTAGGGGCGGCGCCGGACGGCCTCGGTCAGCTGGCCGCCCGAGTCGTGGCCCACGTATCCGGGCGGCGCTCCGATGAGTCGGGACACGGAGTGCTTCTCCAGGTACTCCGACATGTCGATGCGCACGATGGCCTGCTCGTCGTCGAACAGGAAGGCGGCCAGCGACCGGGCCAACTCGGTCTTGCCCACACCGGTGGGGCCGAGGAACAGGAAGCTGCCGATGGGGCGGTGGGGGTCGCTGAGGCCGACGCGGCTGCGACGGATGGCGTTGGCCACCACGCTCACCGCCTCGTCCTGGCCCACCACCCGCTCGTGGAGGTGCTCCTCCAGCCGGATCAGCTTGGCCGCCTCGCCCTCCATCAGGCGCGACACCGGCACGCCGGTGGACCGGCTGACCACGGCCGCGATGTGGTCGGCGTCGACCTCCTCGGTGAGCATCGAGGAGTCGCGCTGCAACCCGGCCAGATGGCTGGTGGCCCCGTCGATGCGGCGCTCGAGGTCGGGGATGATCCCGTAGCGGATCTCTGCGGCCCGCTCCAGGTCGGGCTCGCGTTCCAGGTCGGACCGGCGGGTCTCGAGCTCCTCCTTGAGGGAGCGGATGACGCCGATGGCCTCCTTCTCGGCCTTCCAGCGGGCTGTCAGCGCGGATGACTCCTCGGTGAGGTCGGCGATCTCGCGCTCCAGGTCGTCGAGACGCGCTCGCGACGTGGCGTCGCTCTCGGCGGAGACCGCGACCCGCTCCATCTCGAGCTGCCGCAGGCGGCGCTCCACCACGTCGATCTCGGTGGGCACCGAGTCGATCTCGATGCGCAGCGAGCTGGCCGCCTCGTCGATCAGGTCGATGGCCTTGTCGGGCAGGAACCGGCCACAGACGTAGCGGTCCGACAGCTCCGCCGCGGCGATCAGGGCGGAGTCCTTGATGCGCACCCCGTGATGGACCTCGTAGCGCTCCCGCAGGCCCCGCAGGATGGCCACCGTGGCCTCCACCGAGGGCGGTTCCACCAGCACCGGCTGGAAGCGGCGCTCCAGGGCCGCGTCGGTCTCCAGGTGCTTGCGGTACTCGTCGAGCGTGGTGGCGCCGACCATCCGCAGCGTGCCGCGGGCCAGCATGGGCTTGAGCATGTTGCCTGCGTCCATCGCCCCCTCCGCGCCGCCCGCGCCCACCACGGTGTGCAACTCGTCGATGAAGGTGACGATCTCGCCGCCGGCGTCGGTGATCTCGGCCAGCACCGCCTGGAGGCGCTCCTCGAACTCGCCCCGGTACTTGGCGCCGGCCACCATGGCCGCCAGGTCGAGCGCCACGAGACGCTTGCCGGCCAGGCTGTCGGGCACGTCGCCGTCGACGATGCGCTGGGCCAGCCCCTCCACGATGGCGGTCTTGCCCACGCCGGGCTCGCCTATCAGCACCGGGTTGTTCTTGCGGCGCCGGGCCAGGACCCTGATCACCCGCCGGATCTCGTCGTCGCGGCCGATCACCGGGTCGAGGCTGCCGGCCCCGGCCTCGGCGGTGAGGTCCCGGCCGTAGCGCTCCAGGGCCTGGTACTGGCCCTCGGGCGCCTTGGTGGTGACCCGATGGCTGCCCCGAACATCGTGCAGCACCTTCAGCAGGAGCTCGCGGTCGAGGTCCAGGCGATCGCCGAGGGCGATGACAAGATGCTCGGTGGAGAGGTAGTCGTCGCCGAGGTCGAGGCGCAGCTTGTCGGCGCCGGTCAGCACGTCGTGCAGCTCGCGGGAGACGCCGACGTCGGAGCCGTAGGCGCGCGGCAGCACGGCCACCGCCTGCTGGGACCGGGCCAGCACGGCGGAGTGGTCGACGCCCGCGGAGTGCAGCATCGGCAGCACCAGGCCCTCGGTCTGGGCAAGCAGGGCGATCAGCAGGTGGTCGGGCGTGACCTCGGCGTGCGAGGCCGACCGGGCCGCCTCGGTGGCGGCCGCGAACGCCTCGGTCGTCTTGAGCGTCCAGCGGTTGGGGTCCAGGGCCATGCTCAGCCGTCCCTCGTGACCGGTTCGACCACGGAGGCCGGCGCGCGGGTGGCGCGGTAGATGGTCACCGCCCTGCTCGCGGGAACGGCAGGCGCCATGCCGCCGGGGTTGAAGCCGCGCGCCGCCAACTCGGCCATCCGGCGTTCGTGGGCCCGGCGGGCGTCGTCGAGCTGCTCCTTCAATTCGGCGACGGTCTGCTCGAGTTCCAGGACGCGCTGCACCCCGGCGAGGTTGAGCCCCTCGTCGGTGAGCTCGGCGATGCGCTCCAGCAGGGCGAGGTCGGCGTCGCTGTACCGGCGGCTGCCGCCTGCGGTCCGGGCCGGCGCGAGCAGGCCCCTTCGCTCGTAGATGCGGAGCGTCTGAGGATGGACGCCCGCCAACTCGGCGGCCACTGATATCACGTAAACGGCTCGGCGGAACCGGTCATCGGTCATCGGTCATTCTCCGTGGTTGCGATCATCTCTTGAGGTGGGCCCGCGGATCCTCGCCGTCGGCGGCCGCGAGGGCCTCCACCGCGGCCCGCTGCTCGTCAGACAGGTTCTGGGGCACGACCACATCGACTCCGACGATGAGGTCCGCGCCTCCGGTGGAGGCGCTCGCCGGGATGCGGAGACGCCGGCCGGTCCTGGTGCCGGGCGGTATGCGGATGGTCACCGTCGAGCCGTCCAGGGTGGGTACCGGCACCTCAGCACCGAGGGCGGCCTCCGAGAACGTGACCGGCACGGTCAGAGTGAGGTTCTTGCCGTCCCGCCCGAACAGCCGGTGCGGCTTCACATGGATCCGCACGTAGAGGTCGCCGGGCCTGCCGCCCGGTCCCTGGCCCGGTGCGCCGCGTCCCGCGAGCTTGATCCGCTGCCCGTCGGCCACCCCGGCCGGGATGCGGGCCTTGACCTCGCGGCGGCGGCGCTCCATGCCCCGGCCGCCGCAGGAGGAGCAGGGATTCTCAATGACGGTTCCCCGGCCCGCGCAGGGCGCGCAGGGCCGGCTGAAGGAGAACAGGCCCTGGTTCTCGTCGTTCACGCCGCTGCCCGAACAAGTCGGGCACGGCTGCGGCTTGGCCGGCGGCTTGGCGCCCAGTCCGTTGCAGGCGCGGCAACGGGCCTCGCCGGTCACGGGCACGCCGATCGTGGTCCCCGACACGGCGTCGGCGAACTCGAGCTTCACCTCCGTCTCCATGTCGGCGCCCCGCTGGCCCGGGCTGCCGCGGCGGCGCCGACCGAAGAGATCGCCGAAGAGGTTGCCGAGATCGCCCATCTGCTCGAAGTTCACGTTGAAGCCCCCGTCCGGGCCCGGGCCGCCCGGGCCCGCCATGGGACCGAGCCGGCGCACCTCGTCGTAGGCCTTGCGCTTGGAGCCGTCGCCGAGCACGTCGTAGGCCGAGGCCACCTCCTTGAAGCGCCCCTCGACGGCCTGGTCGCCCGGATTGGCGTCGGGGTGCAGCTTCTTGGCCAGCCCGCGGTAGGCCTTGGTGATGTCGGAGGCCGAGGCGTTCTCGGCCACGCCGAGGATCTTGTAGTAGTCCTTCTCGAACCACTCCCGCTGGGGCTCCACCTCAACTCCCTCCCTAGCCGCGCACCTTCACCATGGCCGGCCGCAGTACCCGGCCGTTCCACGCGTAGCCGGTGCGCAGCACCTCGGCCACGACCGGGGCGTCCTGGCAGTCGTCGCCGGAGTCCTCGCTCATGACCGCCTCGTGGAAGCCGGGATCGAAGGGCTCGTCGACCGCTCCGAGCACGGTCAGGCCCTCCGCGGACAGCACGCCCAGCAGCTGCGACTGCAGGGCCTCGATGCCCTCCACACCCTGGCTGACCGCGGCCTCGCACGCGTCGAGGACGACCAGCAGTTCTCTGGCCAGCCTCGAGGCCGCCTGCGCGACCAGTTCGGTGTTGCGCTTCATCGTCTGGCGCCGGAAGTTGGTGAACTCCGCGGTGACCCGCTGGAGGTCCTCCAGGTAGGCGTCTCGCTCCGCGACCACCGCGGCCAGGTCGGGTTCGGCGTCACCGGCGTCCCGGCCTTCGACGGGCTCACCGGTCGCAGATTCGGCCGCCTCGCCGGACTCACCCGACTCGTCTTCAGCCGCCTCGCCGCTGCCCGCGCCGGACGCGGCGGGCTCGTCGGACTCGCCGGAGACAGCCTCCAACTCGCTGAGGCCGGGGGACGACGCGCTCACGCCGTCTCGCGGTCGTCGTCGACGATCTCAGCCTCGACCACGTCGTCATCGGAGGCTTCGCCGGCCGCGCCCGGCCCGCGCTCGGACGCGGCGGCCGCGTCGTAGAGCCTCTGACCGAACTCCTGGCTGGCCGTCATGAGGGCCTCGGTGGCCGACTTGACCGCCTCGATGTCGTCGCCCTCCAGCGCGCTGCGCAGATCGGCGAGCTTCGAGCTGATCGTCTCCTTCTCGTCGTCCGACACCGCCTCGGCCTGCTCCTTCAGCAGCTTCTCGGTCTGGTACACGAGCGTGTCGGCCGTGTTGCGGATCTCGGCCTCCTCGCGCCGCCGGCGGTCCTCCTCGGCGTGGGCCTCGGCGTCGGACACCATCTGGTCGATGACGTCGGCGCCGAGGGACGACTGGCCCGTGATCGTCATCGACTGCTCCTTGCCGGTGGCCTTGTCCTGCGCGCTCACATGGACGATGCCGTTGGCGTCGATGTCGAAGGTCACCTCGATCTGGGGCATCCCCCTGGGCGCCGGCGGCAGATCGACCAGCTGGAACTTGCCCAGGGTCTTGTTGTAGACCGCCATCTGGCGCTCGCCCTGGAGCACGTGGATCTCCACCGACGGCTGGCCGTCCTCGGCGGTGGTGAAGACCTCGCTCTTGCGGGTGGGGATGGTGGTGTTGCGCTCGATGAGGGTGGTCATCACGCCGCCCTTGGTCTCGATGCCCAGCGACAGCGGGGTCACGTCGAGCAGCAGCACGTCCTTGACCTCGCCCTTGAGCACCCCAGCCTGGATGGCCGCGCCGATGGCCACGACCTCGTCGGGGTTCACCGTCTTGTTGGGCTCGCGTCCGGTCATTTCCTGGACCAGCCCGGCCACCGCCGGCATGCGGGTGGAGCCGCCCACCAGGACGACGTGGTGGATGTCGCCCTTGGCGATGCCGGCGTCGGAGACGGCCCGCTCGAAGGGGCCGCGGCAGCGGTCGAGCAGGTGGGCGGTCAACTCTTGGAACTTGGCCCGGCTGAGCGTGTAGTCGAGATGCAGCGGACCCTTGTCGGTGGCGGTCACGAAGGGCAGGTTGATCTGCGAGGACGCGGTCTGGGACAGCTCGATCTTGGCCTTCTCGGCAGCCTCCTTGAGGCGCTGCCTGGCCATCGGGTCGCTCGACAGGTCCACGCCGTGGTCGCCCTTGAACGACGCCACCAGCCAGTCGATCACGGCCTCGTCCCAGTCGTCGCCGCCGAGTTTGGTGTCGCCGGAGGTGGACTTCACCTCGAACACCCCGTCGCCGAGTTCCAGCACCGACACGTCGAAGGTGCCGCCGCCGAGGTCGAACACCAGGATGGTCTGGTCGGCGGACTCCTTGTCGAGCCCGTAGGCGAGGGCGGCCGCGGTGGGCTCGTTGATGATGCGCAGCACCTCGAGCCCGGCTACCTTGCCGGCCTCGTTGGTGGCGGTGCGCTGGGCGTCGTCGAAGTAGGCGGGCACGGTGACGACCGCCTGCGTGACGGTGTCGCCGAGGTACTCCTCGGCGTCGCGCTTGAGCTTCATCAGCACCCGGGCCGATATCTCCTGGGCGGCGTAGCTCCTGTCGTCGACCTTGAACTTCTTGGCCGTGCCCATGTGCCGCTTCACCGACTGGATGGTGCGGTCGGGGTTGGTGATGGCCTGGCGCTTGGCGACCTCGCCCACGAGCACCTCGCCGTCGGCGCTGAACGCCACGACGGAGGGGGTCGTGCGCGATCCCTCCGCGTTGGGGACGACGACGGGGTCGCCGCCCTCGAGGACGCTTACGACAGAATTCGTGGTACCGAGATCGATACCGACGGCCTTTGGCATGGTGAGGCTTCCTTTCGTTCATGTCTTGCCTAACCTAGAATGCACAGTGTAGCGAAGTTCATTCGTGTTGACAACAGAAAACTTGAGTCTGTCCTTATCAACTTGCCGGGAGCCGAGCCGGGTACCTTTGGCGGCCATGGCCCACGACCTGATTCTCCTGCGCCACGGCCGCAGCGAATGGAACGACAGGAACCTCTTCACCGGCTGGTACGACTGCGGGTTGGACGAGGCCGGCCGGGCCGAGGCCCACCAGGCCGCCGAGATGCTGGCCGGCGCCGGCCTGCTGCCGACCGCGGTACACACGTCAGTCCTGCGACGGGCCACGGAGACGACCAGGATCGTGCTCGACGACCTCGGCCTCGGCTCGCTGGAGGCTCGCAGGAGCTGGCGGCTCAACGAGCGCCACTACGGCGACCTGACCGGGCTGGACAAGGCGGCCACCCGCGAGGCCCACGGCGAGGAGCAGCTCCAGCGGTGGCGCCGGGGATACGACACCCCGCCGCCCCCCATCCGGGACGACAACGAGTTCAATCCCAACGGCTCGCCGCTCTACGCCGACCTGCCGCCGGGGACGATCCCGCTTACTGAGAGCCTCGCCGACGTGCTGGCCCGGCTGCTGCCCTACTGGCAGGACGCCATCGTCGGCGACCTTCGGCAGGGCCACACTGTGATGGTCTCGGCCCACGGCAACAGCCTGCGGGCCCTGGCCAAGCACCTGGACCGGATCTCCGACGCCGACATCGGCGGCCTGAACATCCCCACCGGCATGCCCCTGCACTACGTGCTCGGCCCCGACATGTTCCCGATCGAGCCCAAGCATCCGCTGGAGCGAGCCCTCGACCCGGAGGCCGCGGCCACGGCCGCAGCCGAGGTAGCCGCCCAAGCCTCCCGCCCTTCCCCGCCCTGACGCGATCATGTGGAGTAGTGGCGCGCGCCCAACAGGCTTGCACATACGCGTAGAGATTCAAACTGTACTCCACCACGTTGTCACACGACCCTGCTACTGTTTCACGCTGTAACGAAGTATCGCTTTAAATGCCGTGAGTTTATATACGGCAGTCTCGTACGCCACGCGGAGGGAAGTCCACAATGCAGCAGTCTTCTATGGAGCTATTAGAACTCTCAAGAAAGCTAGACAGTCTACACCAACTACTATATCGACGCGGCGGCATACGTCCATCAAATTCTGCGATCGAAGAGCTGGCAAAGCTACTCCTACTGCGCATTGCAACTCTGCGTGAACCTCAAGCACAGATAGATGGATTCGGGCCGTTCTCAAACATAACATCTTTAGCTGAGTTCGAAGGACCCAATGGTCTAGACATTGCAAAGGCTGCCTTTCGTGTGGCTAATCGTCTACCAAGTCTCCAAGCAAGCACCCCCGACGGTACTACGCAATCCATATGGCCCATGGATGAACCTCTCAGGATCTCTCGCAAAGATATTCTGAACGAAGCAGCCCGTCTGCTATGGAGTCCAAATGCAACCAATGGAACTACTGCTGATGCTCTTGGAACAGCCTTCGATGTCTTCCTTCGCCGCAGGTATGACAACTCGGGCGGCTTGGGAACTTATCTGACTCCAGGAAACGTTGTTGACCTGATGGTGAAGATTGGGTTTCAGCTATTGCTTCAAGACTCCAGCCCAGACCGTGCTAGAGGTCTCATGGGGGATCCTTGTTGTGGCAGTGGACGTTTTCTGATTGGTCTACGGAATGGAGCGAGAGATAGTCTCTCTAGCACTCGGGATAATTCCGATGAACTTCTATTCGGAGCAGACCAATCATCTTCGTCTGTTGCCATGGCGAGGGTCAACCTTCTGGCATCTGGAGTAAAGCAACCACAGGTATATTTGACGCCTGATTCGATTACAAGCTCTTGGCTCTCAACAACCAACGGAAGGTTTTCTCTCATACTGACTAACCCTCCCTTCGGTGACAAGCAATATGACTCTCGCGAAGGCATCGCGAAGACGGCCAAGCTCATGCCGCGCCTCTCAGGCGCAGACCGTATCGATCCTGCACTTGCCTTTGTGGCGCGCTCTATAGAGCTACTGAGTCCTGGCGGCGTACTCGGTATCATACTGCCAGATGGGCTAATTGATGGCAGGACCATGCGAGAACTCCTGCTCGGTCCACCGCGTATAGACACGCCTATCGGCGTAGAGGGAATCGTGAGTCTGCCATCCGTGACCTTTGCTCCGGCTGGTACAACAGCCAAGACCAGCATACTGTTCATCAGGAAGAGCCATGCCGAAGCGACAAAACGGGTTTTCCTTGCTCGAGCAGATCATGTAGGCTATCTGATGAGTAAGGGGACTCCTGTCTCAGATGAGTCTGGTGACGATCTGCCGCACATAGCACAGGAGACAGTCGATTGCCTCCGTATGACTAAGCCAAACACCAACACCCTAGAACGAGTACGCATAGAATCGTTCGGTAGATTGAATAGATTGGACGCATCAAGTATAGACCATAGTGCACTGAAGGCGCGCGAGCTGTTGCTTGAACGCGGTGGCGTTCAAGCTGAGGAGATTCTGACTTATGCCGGACGGAGCCGGGCAACACACGCTGCTCAAGAGGCCTTTGTTTCAGTCCTGCATGTCGACAACACAGGGGTCATTGATTGGGTCTCGGCCGACAAGCACAGGCCATCGACACCTGGACAAACAGCTCTGCCAGGTCAGATCATCGTTTCGCTTCTCAACCCACGGAAGTTTCGAGTAGCTGTTATCCCTCAAACATGCGGTTCAGTACAGTGCTCGATCGAATTCGGGGTCTTTCAACCTAAAATTGATCCATATGTGGCTCTTGTGTTGTTGCAACACTCATCAGTTCGATCGCAGGCGGCTCCTCTCGGTCGAGGAACATCGAGTTCGCGCCGCCGGATCGATGCCCAAGAAGTGTTGGACTTGATTCTACCACCGTACTCCGAGGTATGGGCCGCTCGCATTGGACCACAAGTACGTCGGTATCTCGAACAGATCTATGCATCCCACGAGGGCATCCATGGCATCTATTCTGAGTTCAATGATGCAAAGAGCTTACTCAAGAGGTAGTGTATCGATGGATTGACACTGTCCGAAGGTCAGTACACTCGGATCATGATGAGTAGCGCTGTATTGATCGTGTTCACCTAATTCTGCAACAAACAAGAGCGGATAGCTAAGATTGCCGCATGCATTTCGGATTACATTTGAATTCTTGTTCCGGGGCGGATGTAGTTGTAAATTGTTACTCTTGATCGCTCCTAAATCACGCTTCCTGTACCACAGTTCTACCATTTCACGGAATACATCGTCGTGAGATGGCCGTACTACCCACACCCGGCAGCGTTGGACGTTCCTGACAGGTTCAATATCCCACAACACAAAGAACAAGTGTGGCATATCGTCCAATGCAGAAACATCGGAAGGTTTCTTTGATGTTTCGCTTACTCGACCAGCAGGCGCACACCCGTTGAATCTCGGCGTATCAATCGCATCCCATACATTTGCGGCCTTCACATCAGAGCCGTCGTCTAGATCTGAGCCTTTCCTGCGCGCTCTACCGCGTTTGCCTGTTAGCAAAGTTACTAGTATTTCAGACCATGACTTAGTATCTGATGGTACTGTATGATTAGTTAGTTCTGCAAAGCGTCGAGCGGACCGATGGGACTCATAATGAGTGTTAAGCAGTTCTAATGCTAGATTGATATTGGGTAGCGTCTTAGGGGTATTCATTCGTTCAGCTGTGCGGCATTGCTCTTTTTGGATCTAGTCTAGGTGTTCTGGACATAGAGGTTGGTCGCTTCGTGATGGGGAGTGAACTCGCACCCACCCAGGAGGATCGATGTCGCACGCTAACGCACGTCTCGCGCCCGCTGGGCGGCTGTTGATCATTCAGGCGGCTCGAGGCGGGGATGCCCCAGGCTCATGTGGCCCGCCATATGGGCCTGTCGCGGGTCACGGTCGCAAGAGTGGTGGCGCCGCTTGGTGCGAACAGGGCGAAGCCGGGCTGGTGGACCGGTCGTCGCCGCGTCCTCATCAGTCGCCGAGGCGCCAGCCCGAGAGGCTCGAGGAGCGGATCTGCCGGATGCGGCGCAGCACGCCGCGTGGGCCGGTGTACCCGTCGACATGCACCGGGGGTGCCGGTATCGACGGTGTGGCGGATCCTTCAGCGCAACGGGCTGAACCGGCTCGCCTGGATCGACCGGCCTACCGGGCGGGTGATACGGCGCCAACAGGGTGCTGAAAAAGTCGTTTGGGGTGCTCGCGTTTGTGGGTGGGGTGTGGGATGATGTTGGTATGCGTGGAACGGTTGATGCCCAGACGGCGATGTTTTCGACTCTGTCGGCGGAGGATCTGATCGGTGAGGGTCATCCGATCCGGCGGATCAAGGCGGTGGTGGATGCGGTGCTGGCGGGCCTCGACGCGGAGTTGGCGGCGATGTATCCGCCTCGGGGCCGTCCGAGCGTGCCGCCTGAGATGCTGTTGAAGGCGTCGGTTCTGATGGCGCTGTACTCGATGCGCTCTGAGCGGGCGTTCTGTGAGCGGCTGAACTATGACATGTTGTTCAAGTGGTTCTTGGGGCTGCGCATCGACGAGCGCGGCTTCGACGCGTCGACGTTCTCCAAGAACCGGCAGCGGTTGTTGGACCATGAGATCGCGGACCGGTTCTTCGCCGCGGTGACAGACCAGGCGAGGCTGCGCCGGTACTGCTCGAGCGCGCATTTCAGTGTGGACGGCACGCTGTTGGAGGCTTGGGCGTCTCACAAGAGCTTCAAGCCCAGGGCCTCCCCGCAGGATCCCGGGTCCGGGGGCGCCGGGTCCGGGGGCGCCGGGTCCGGGCCGGCCGACGCGGGCGGCCCCGAGCCGAAGGGCCGCGAGCCGAAGGGCTCCAAGCCGAAAGGCCGCAAGCCGAAGGGCCGCGAGTCGAAGGGCTCCGAGCCGAAGGGCCGCAATCGCGAGGTGGACTGGCGCGGCGAGCGGCGCTGCAACGACACCCACGTGTCGGTGACGGATCCCGAGGCGAAGCTGTACCGCAAGTCCTCAGGGACCGGCGCTTCGCTGTGCTTCATGGGGCATCTGCTCACCGAGAACCGCAACGGGCTCATCGTCGACGCCGAGCTCACCCCAGCCGACGGCTTCGCCGAGCGCGACACCGCGGCGCAGATGCTCAACAGAGCCCCGCCGCGGGCGCGGCGGCGCACCGTGGGCGGGGACCGCCACTACGACACCGCGGGCTTCGTCGCCGACGCCCGCGCCGCGGGGTTCACGCCCCATGTCGCCCAGAACACCACCGGACGCCGATCGGCGATCGACCGGCGCACCACCCGACATGTCGGATACACGATCTCCCAGCAGGCCCGAAAACGCGTCGAGGAGCCCTTCGGATGGATCAAGACCATCGCCGGAGGACGAAAACTCCGCCACAAGGGACGACAACGCAACCGGTCCTGGTTCCTCATCGCCGCCGCCACCTACAACCTCGTGCGCATAGCCCGACTCGACACGCCCACAGCCTGAACCCGCCCCGGCCGAACCCCCGGCCGGGGCCCCCGGAGCCGCCACAGCCCCGCCCAGAGCCCCACATCACCCGACCCCGACCCCGGCACCAGCCCCCAGAACCCCCACAACAGACCCGAACCAGGCCCAAACCCCGCCCCAGCACAGCCAAACCACCCAAACCCCCAAATTTCAGCACCCTACTAAGAGCGCAGCTCGCCGGGCGAGCTTGGTCCACCTCGACGTTAAGACGTGCGCCAGATCCCCCAAGGAGGCGGCTGACGCGTGCACGGCCGTGCAGCCCCGAGACCAAGCGCAAGCGCCAGCCGGTGGGTACCTGCACATCGCGATCGACGACTACTCCCGGGTCGCCTACGTCCCGGTTCAGATCCGAGTCCGAGCGCCGCATCCGCCTCCGACGCTGGGTCCACGACTACAACCATCGCCGACGCCACACCGCCATAGGCGGCCCACCGGCATCACGCGCCAGCAACCTCACGTGAACCTACAACTAGCCCTGATCGTTCACGAAGGTGCGGCTGCGGTGGTTGCGGGTCCGCGGAAAAG
>JAPPLH010000087.1 GCA_028819505.1 Acidimicrobiaceae bacterium | reverse complement strand
TTTAGACAGCTATCTCAAGACAGTATTTTGGATTTACGGGGCACTGGTATGCTGGGGCGGTGATCGAGCGAGAGATAGCGCCGCATCTCCTAGGCTTGTTTGGACAGTACCCGATTGTCACGGTCACCGGCCCGCGCCAGTCCGGCAAGACGACGCTCTGCCGCAGCGCCTTCCCGGACTTGGCCTACGCCAATCTCGAGGACCCAGACGCCCGCGAGTTCGCCGAGTCTGACCCCCGGCGCTTCTTGGCGCAATTCGGTGACGGCGCGGTGCTCGACGAGATCCAGCGGGTGCCGAGTCTGCTGTCCTACATCCAGGTGATCGTCGACGAGGACCGTCGAAACGGCCAGTTCGTGCTCACGGGCAGCGAGCAGTTCGGCCTGACGTCGACGATCAGCCAGTCGCTCGCCGGTCGCACGGCGCTGCTGCGCCTGCTGCCGTTCACCCTCGCCGAGTGCCGGCTCGCAGGGGCATCGGGCGCCGTCGACGAAATCCTGTACACGGGGGGCTATCCCCGGATCCACGACCAGCGGCTCAACCCGACACAGGCGCTCGCCGACTACCTGGTGACCTACGTGGAGCGCGACACCCAGCGCATCGGCGGGATCCGCGATCTCGCCGCCTTCCGCCGATTCGTCCGGCTGTGCGCCGGCCGGGTCGGACGACTCGTGAACCTGTCCAGCCTCGGAGCGGACGCCGGCGTCTCTCAGCCCACGGCCCGCCAATGGCTGAACGTCCTCGAGGCAAGCGACATCGTGTTCCTTCTGACGCCCCACCACACCAACATCCGCAAGCGCCTCATCAAAGCCCCGAAGCTCTACTTCGTCGATGTCGGCCTGGCGAGCTACCTGATCGGCATTCGCAGTTCCGAGCAGCTCGCCGCCCACCCCCTGCGCGGCCCGCTGTTCGAGAACGCCGCTGTCGCCGAGGCGGTCAAGCACTCACACAACCACGCCCGCTACGCCGAACTGTCGTTCTTCCGAACCGCCGACGGCCTCGAATGCGACCTGCTGTACCCGACTCCCGCCGGTCTCGTCGCCATCGAGATCAAATCCGGCACCACCCTCACCGGCGCCTGGTTCGCCGCGCTGCGGCGCATCCAGCGAACCATCCCCGCCGTCGCCGCCGCCGCCATCGTCTACGGCGGCGACCAGCCGCAGGCGCGCAGCGATGCCACAGCAGTGCCCCTCGCACAGTTCAGTGCCCACCTCGCCGCCCTCGACGGGAGGCACGCCGCTCAGAGGCCGAGCGAATAGGTGAGCGAGACCGGCCCATACGGGGCGGGGGCCGTAGCCCGAGCGGCCCGTGAGCGCAAGCGAACAAGAGCAGGCAACACCCCCTCGCGACGCGAGGCGCTTGCGCCTATCCGCGCGGCACCGTCCGAGGAGGAGGCAGTCATGCTGACCAAGGCTGCTCGCGACGCGAGGCGCTCGCGCCTTTCCGCGCGGCCCCTTGGGAGCGGGAGAGTCGGTCGTGGTGCATCGTGCTGCGGCAATGCGGCGTTCGGTTCGCCGGCCGGGCGGTGCGGCTACCAGCGGTAGTGGGCGAAGGCCTTGTTCGACTCGGCCATCTTCTGCAGGTCCTCGCGGCGCTTCACCGACGCGCCCACGCCGTTGCCTGCGTCGAGCAGCTCGTTGGCCAGGCGCTCGGCCATGGTGTGCTCCCGGCGGCCGCGGGCGTACGAGACGATCCAGCGGACCGCGAGCGTGGTGGCCCGGCGGGGTCTGACCTCCACCGGCACCTGGTAGGTGGCGCCGCCCACCCGCCGGCTCCGCACCTCCAACTGCGGGCGGACGTTGTCCACGGCCCGCTTGAGGGTGGACACGGGCTCCGCGCCCGTCTTGTCCTCGACGATGGACATCGCGTCGTACACGATGCGCTCGGCCAGGGTGCGCTTGCCCCGCTGCAGCACCTTGTTGATCACCTGCGTCACCAGCAGCGAGCGGTAGATCGGGTCGGGCTGCAGCTCGCGGCGCGCCGCAGGTCCCTTGCGCGGCATCTCAGGCGCTCCTGCTCGTGTGGCGACGGCCGACCAGCCCGCGCGGCATCTCAGGACTCCTTCTTGACGCCGTAGCGGCTGCGGGCCTTGCGGCGCTCGCGCACGCCGGCGGTGTCGAGGGTGCCCCGCACCACCTTGTAGCGCACGCCGGGCAGGTCCCGCACCCGGCCGCCCCGGACCAGCACGATGGAGTGCTCCTGGAGGTTGTGGCCCTCCCCCGGGATGTAGGCGGTTATCTCCACGCCGGTGGTGAGCCGGACACGGGCCACCTTGCGCAGCGCGGAGTTCGGCTTCTTGGGGGTGGCCGTGTAGACCCTGGTACACACGCCCCGCCGCTGCGGCGCGCCCTGCAGCGCGGGCGTCGACTCCTTGCGGCGCTTCGATTGGCGGCCCTTGCGGACCAGCTGCTGGATCGTGGGCATTACTGGGGTCGTTTCTCGGTCGTAATGGGACGGCGCATTCTAGGGTCGCCTAGGCCTGGTTCCGTCAACCCGCCTCGGTTGCCGGGTCGGCGGACTCGCCCACGGGGTAGTCGAGCACCTCGGCGCCCGCCATGTCGTGGCTGCGCTGCGCCAGCAGGTCGGCGAGGTCGTCCTCGGAGCTGTAGTAGTCCATCGGGGTGTGGTCGGGGGCGTGGGTCTGGTACGTCTCGCGATAACGGGCCGTGCCGGTGCCCGCCGGGATGAGCTTGCCGATGATGATGTTCTCCTTGAGGCCGACCAGCGTGTCACGCTTGGATTCGATGGCCGCCTCGGTGAGGACCCTCGTCGTCTCCTGGAAGGAGGCCGCCGACAGCCACGACTCCGTGGCCAGGGAGGCCTTGGTGATGCCCATGATCTCGCGCCGCCCCGACGCCGGCCTGCCGCCGTCGCGCACGACCTCCCGGTTGGTCTGCTCGAAGACGGCCTTGTCGACGCGCTCGTCGGGCAGGAAATTCGTGTCGCCGGGCTCGCCGATGGCGACCCTCTTGGTCATCTGGCGCACGATCAGCTCGATGTGCTTGTCGTGGATCGAAACGCCCTGGTCGCGGTACACCTTCTGCACCTCGGACACCAGGTAGCGCTGGGTGGCGTCGATGCCCCGGATCTCCAGCAACTCCTTCGGGTCGCGCGGCCCCTCCACCAGCGCGTCGCCGGGCTCCACCTCGTCGCCGTCGCGGACCTCGAGGCGGTACTCGGTCCCGATCCTGCAGTCGTGCTCGGTGCCGTCGTTCTCCACGATCACCACCGTGCGGTCGCCGGCCTCGCCGCGGATGCGGACCACGCCGGCCTGGCGGGCCAGGGTCGCCTTGCCCTTGGGCGTGCGGGCCTCGAAGAGCTCCACCACTCTGGGCAGGCCGCCCGCGATGTCCTGGGCGCCCGCCACGCCGCCCGTGTGGAAGGTGCGCATCGTGAGCTGCGTGCCGGGCTCGCCGATGGACTGGGCGGCGATCACTCCCACCGCCTCGCCCTGCTCGATCAGCTTGCCCGTCGCCAGCGACATGCCGTAGGAGGCCGCCGTGATCCCCGAGGCGGAATCGTCGCTCAGCGGCGACAGCACCCGCACCCTGGTCACATCGGGGTCGTCGCGCAGCGCGGCCAGTTCGGCGTCGCCGACCATCGTGCCGGCCAGGACGACCGAGCCGTCGCTCAGTGCCACGTCGGCGGCCAGCACCCGCCCGAAGAGCCTGGTCTCGAGATAGGTGCGCCGGTGGGGCGAGTCCGGCTGGACGTCGTCCAGCCAGATGCCCTTCACGTAGGTGCCGGCCGCGAAGGGGTCGTCGCTGTTGATGATGACCTCCTGGGCGACGTCGACCAGGCGCCGGGTCAGGTAGCCCGAGTCGGCCGTCCGCAGCGCGGTGTCGACGAGGCCCTTGCGGGCGCCGGGCGTGGCGATGAAGTACTCGAGCACCCGCAGGCCCTCGCGGAAGTTGCTCTTGATCGGCCGGGGGATCATGTCGCCGCGGGGGTTGGCCACCAGGCCCCGCATGCCGGCGATCTGGCGGATCTGCATCATGTTGCCCCGGGCGCCGGAGGAGACCATCATGTTGACCGGGTTGAACGCGTCGGACTCGAGCTCGTCCTTCATCCGCCCGGTGACCTCCTCGGTGGCCTCGGACCACACCTCCACCTCGAGCTGCCGGCGCTCGCCGTCGGTGATGATCCCCCGCCGGAACTGGCGCTCGATCTTGTCGGCCTGCTTCTCGTAGCGGTCGAGGATCTCGGTCTTCTGCCTCGGCGTGCGCACGTCGTCGATCGAGATGGTCAGGCCCGACCGCGAGGCGTACTCGAAGCAGATGTCCTTGATCTCGTCGAGGCTCCGGGCCACCTCCGCGACCTGGAAGCCGCGGGCCAGCCGGTCGACGAGCTCGCCCATCCGGCGCTGGCCGACGACCTCGTTGACATAGCCGAAGCCGGCGGGCAGGGCGTCGTTGAAGAACACCCGCCCCGCGGTCGTGGGCTCGTAGCGGGCCGCCTCGCCGTTGGCCGGCGCCACCAGCAGGTCGGGCGCGCCCCGGTACTCGATGGACGCGTGGAGCGACAGGCTGCCGTTCTCGCAGGCGAGGCGGACCTCGTCGATGTTGCGGAAGGTCCGGCCGGCGCCGGGAGCGTCGGCGACCATCTCGGTGAGGTAGTGCGCCCCGATGATCATGTCCTGGGTGGGCGTCACCAGCGGCCGGCCGTGGGCCGGGCTGAGCACGTTGTTGGCCGACAGCATCAGCACCCGGGCCTCGGCCTGCGCCTCGGCCGACAGCGGCAGATGCACCGCCATCTGGTCACCGTCGAAGTCGGCGTTGAACGCGGCGCACACCAGCGGGTGGATCTGGATCGCCTTGCCCTCCACCAGCACCGGCTCGAAGGCCTGGATGCCCAGCCGGTGCAGCGTCGGCGCCCGGTTCAGCAGCACCGGATGCTCCCGGATCACGTCCTCGAGCACGTCCCACACCTGGGGACGGCGGCGCTCGACCATGCGCTTGGCCGACTTGATGTTGGGGGCCAGCTCCACGTCCACCAGCTTCTTCATCACGAAGGGCTTGAACAGCTCCAAGGCCATGATCTTGGGGAGGCCGCACTGGTGGAACCGCAGCGTCGGCCCGGCCACGATCACGGAGCGGCCCGAGTAGTCCACCCGCTTGCCGAGCAGGTTCTGGCGGAACCTCCCCTGCTTGCCCTTGAGCATGTCCGACAGCGACTTGAGCGCCCGGTTCCCCGGTCCGGTCACCGGCCGGCCCCTGCGCCCGTTGTCGAACAGGGCGTCCACCGCTTCCTGCAGCATCCGCTTCTCGTTGTTGACGATGATGTCGGGGGCGGCCAGGTCCAGCAGGCGCTTGAGGCGGTTGTTGCGGTTGATCACGCGGCGGTAGAGGTCGTTCAGGTCCGAGGTGGCGAAGCGGCCGCCGTCGAGCTGCACCATGGGGCGCAGCTCCGGCGGGATCACCGGCACGACGTCGAGGATCATGGCCCTCGGGTCGTTGATGCGCCGGCCGTAGTTGTCGCGCCGGTTGAACGCGGCCAGGATCCGCAGCCGCTTGACGGCCTTCTGCTTGCGCTGGGCCGACAGCGGGCGCTGGCCCTCCGGGGGATTGATCTGGCTGCGCAGCGTCTCCTCCTCGGCGTCGAAGTCGAGCGCCGCGATGAGCCGGGCGATCGCGTCGGCGCCCTGGCCGCCCTCGAAGTAGTCGCCCCACCGGTCGACCAGCTCGCGCCATAGCTCCTCGTCCTCGACGATCTGGCGGCCGAACAGGCCCGAGAAGACCTCCCAGGCCCTCTCGAGCCGCTCGCGGTCGGCCTCGAAGCGCTCGCCGATGTCATCGACGTCCTTGTCGGCCTGACGCTGCAGGGCCCGCATCTCGGAGTCCTTGGCCCCGGCCGACTCGGCTTCGGCCAGATCACTCTCGAGCTGCTCGGAGCGCTGCGTGAGCGCCAGGCGCCTGTCGGCCTCTATGGCCTCCAGCTCGCGGCGGATCTCCATCTCCAGCTCGGGCTTGTCGTCATGGCGCCGGCCCTCGTCCACGCTGATCACGAGGTTCGCCCCGAAGTAGATCACCTTCTCGAGCTGCTTGGCCTTGAGCTCCTCCTTGGGCTGGGTGCCCATCAGCAGGTAGGCCAGCCACGACCTGGTGCCCCGCAGGTACCAGATGTGAACGGCCGGGGCGGCCAGCTCGATGTGGCCCATGCGCTCGCGCCGCACCTTCGAGCGGGTCACCTCCACGTTGCAGCGCTCGCAGATGATGCCCTTGAAGCGCACCCGCTTGTACTTGCCGCACGAGCACTCCCAGTCGCGGGTGGGCCCGAAGATCTTCTCGCAGAACAGGCCGTCCTTCTCGGGCTTGAGCGTGCGGTAGTTGATCGTCTCCGGCTTCTTGACCTCCCCGTTCGACCAGGTGCGGATCGAGTCGGCGCTGGCAAGGCCGATCTTCAGGTCGCTGAAATCGTTGACGTCGAGCATGCCGTCTCCAGTCGTGCGTCTCCGCAGTGCTTCAATGCGGGAGTTGTCGTAGGTCTTGTCGTGCTTCTCGTAGCGTTGAGTGGTTGCGTTCTGCCGGTCCTGCGCGGCGCCTGCCGGCTCAGCGGCGGGCGGCGCGGGCGGCGCGGGCCAGGTCTTCCTCGTCGCTGCCGCGCTCGGGGCGCTGCAGGTCGATCCCGAGGGCCTCCACCGTGCGGAGGCTCTCCTCGTCCAGCTCGCGCATCTCGATGTGCTCGCCCGCCGCGGAGAGGACCTCGACGTTGATGCACAGCGACTGCATCTCCTTGATGAGCACCTTGAAGCTCTCCGGGATGCCGGGATCGGGGACGTTCTCGCCCTTGACGATGGCCTCGTAGGCCTTGGCCCGGCCGAGCACGTCGTCCGACTTCACGGTCAGCAGCTCCTGCAGGCAGAACGCCGCGCCGTAGGCCTCCAGCGCCCACACCTCCATCTCGCCGAAGCGCTGGCCGCCGAACTGCGCCTTGCCGCCCAGCGGCTGCTGGGTGATCATCGAGTACGGGCCGGTGGAGCGGGCGTGGATCTTGTCGTCGACGAGGTGGGCCAGCTTCATCATGTAGACGTGGCCGGTGGTCACCGGGTTGTCGTAGGGCTCGCCGGTGCGCCCGTTGTAGAGCGCCTGCTTGCCGTCGACGCTGATCAGCCTGCGGCCCTCGGGCCCCTCCGGGTTGAGGTTGCCGAGGATGTCGACGATGGTCGGCTTCCCCTGAGCCAGAGCCCGCTCGTCCCAGGTGGCGCCGTCGAAGACGGGGGTGGCCACATGGACCGCGGGCGGGGTGACCGTGCGGGTCTTGCGCTCGATCCCCCTGACGGGCTCGCCGCCGACCCGCTCGCCGCCGATCTCCCAGCCGTACCGGGCGCAGTAGCCGAGATGGGCCTCCAGCACCTGGCCGACGTTCATGCGCGACGGCACGCCCAACGGGTTCAGGATGATGTCGACCGGCGTGCCGTCCGCGGTGAAGGGCATGTCCTCCACGGGCAGGATCCGCGAGATGACGCCCTTGTTGCCGTGGCGGCCGGCCAGCTTGTCGCCGACGCTGATCTTGCGGTTCTGGGCCACGTACACCCGCACCAGCTGGTTCACGCCGGGCGGGAGCTCGCCGGCGTCGGGGTCGTCGCGGTCGAACACCTTGACGTCGATCACCTTGCCGGACTCGCCGTGGGGGACCTTGAGGGAGGTGTCGCGCACCTCCCTGGCCTTCTCGCCGAAGATGGCCCTCAGCAGCCTCTCCTCCGGCGTCAGCTCGGTCTCGCCCTTGGGCGTGACCTTGCCCACCAGCACGTCGCCCGGTCCGACCTCGGCACCGACGCGGATGATGCCGCGGTGGTCGAGGTCGGCGAGGATGTCGTCGGAGAGGTTGGGGATGTCCCGGGTGATCTCCTCGGAGCCCAGCTTGGTGTCGCGGGCGTCGATCTCATGCTCGTGGATGTGGATGGACGTGAGCACGTCGTCGCGCACCAGGCGCTCCGACAGGATGATGGCGTCCTCGAAGTTGTAGCCCTCCCAGGACATGAAGGCCACCAGCAGGTTCTTGCCCAGTGCCAGCTCCCCGTGGTCGGTGGACGGGCCGTCGGCCAGCACGTCGCCGGCGGAGACCCTGTCGCCGTGGCGGACGAGCGGCTTCTGGCTGATGCAGGTGTCCTGGTTGGACCGCTCGAACTTGCGCAGCGGGACCGCGGTCGGTCCCGAGCCCGCGTAGTCCACGACGATGCGGTCGCCGTCCACCTCGACGACGGTGCCGTCGGCGGACGCGATCACCATGTCGGCCGCGTCGCGCGCCGCCCGGCCCTCCACCCCGGTGCCGATGTAGGGCGCCTCGGTGCGGACGAGCGGCACCGCCTGGCGCTGCATGTTGGCGCCCATGAGGGCGCGGTTGGCGTCGTCGTGCTCGAGGAAGGGGATCAGGGCGGTGGCCACCGAGACGATCTGCTTGGGCGAGATGTCCATCAGATGCACCTCGTCGGGAGGCACGAAGGAGATCTCGGTGGTGGCGCCGAAGAAGACCTCCCGCTCGAGCTGGACCTTCAGGTCCTCGAGCGACGCCGCCTGCGGCGAGCGCCGCACCAGCACCCGCGGGTTGACGAAGCGCCCGTCGGCGTCGGTGGGGGCGTTCGCCTGGGCGATGACGTAGTCCTCCTCCTCGTCGGCGGAGAGGTAGACGATCCTGCTCCCGTCGGGCACCTCGACGATCTCCTTGCCCCTCTCGACGAGATGGTCGACCACGGACGTGACCGTCCTCTCGTCCCCCTTCTTCTCGGTGATGACGGCGTCGGGCACCAGCCGGTAGGGCGACTCGATGAAGCCGAACTCGTTGACCCGGGCGAAGGAGGCCAGACCGCCGATGAGTCCGATGTTGGGACCCTCGGGCGTCTCGATGGGGCACATGCGGCCGTAGTGGGAGAAGTGGACGTCGCGCACCTCGAACCCGGCCCGCTCCCGGCTGAGGCCCCCCGGCCCGAGCGCGGAGAGCCGCCGCCGGTGGGTGAGGCCCGACAGCGAGTTGACCTGGTCCATGAACTGCGACAGCTGCGACGTGCCGAAGAACTCCTTGATGGACGCCACCACGGGACGGATGTTGATCAGCGTCTGCGGCGTGATCGCCTCCACGTCCTGGGTGGTCATGCGCTCCCGCACCTGCCGCTCCATGCGCGACAGGCCGATGCGCACCTGGTTCTGGATCAGCTCGCCGACGCTGCGGATGCGGCGGTTGGCGAAGTGGTCCTGGTCGTCGAGCCGGTAGCCGGGCACGCCCTTGGCCAGGTTGAGCAGGTAGGTGGCCGCGGCCAGCATCTCGCACGGCGACAGCAGCGGCTGGTCGGGGTCGGGCCGCTCGATCTCCAGTCCGAAGGCCTGCTCGAGGAAGTCGAACTCCGGGCCGAGCTTGCGATTGAGCTTGTGCCGGCCCACCCGGGACAGGTCGTAGCGTCGGCCGCTGAAGAACGAGCCCTCGAAGTACGAGCGGGCCGTCTCCGCGGTGGCCGGGTCGCCGGGGCGCACCCGCTTGTAGATCTCGATGAGCGACTCGTCGCGGGTGGGGGCCAGATGCCCCTGCTTCTCCCACTGCTCGGCGAGGAAGTCGAAGTGCTCCACGAAGCGATCGAGGAAGCCCGGGTGGCGCTCCTCGTCGTAGCCGAGAGCCCGGAGCAGCGTGAACAGCGGCAGGCGGCGCTTGCGGGCGACCCGCACCCCCGCAGTGATCTCCTTGCGGGGCTTCTGCTCGACGTCGAACTCGATCCACTCGCCCCGGTAGGGATGGATCGTGCCCGTCACCAGCTGGTACTTGGCCAGGTTCCGCAGGCGGTAGCGCTCGCCGGGCTGGAAGATCACGCCGGGCGAGCGGACCAGCTGGGAGACGACCACCCGCTCGGTGCCGTTGATGATGAAGGTGCCCTTGCCGGTCATCATGGGGAAGTCGCCCATGAAGACGATCTGCTCCTTGATCTCGCCGGTGCCGGCGTTGAGGAACCGGGCCCGGACGAAGATCGGCGCGGAGTAGGTCATGTCCTTCTCCTTGCAGTCGTCCACCGTGAACTTGGGCGGCGGATGGAGCTCCTCGTCGTCGGGATCGAACTCCAGCTCGAGGCGCAGCGTCTCGCTGTAGTCCGAGATCGGCGAGATGTCCCTGAAGGTGCGGGCCAGCCCCTCGGTCATCAGCCAGGAGAAGCTCTCCCGCTGGATGGCGATGAGGTCGGGAAGTTCGAGGATCTCCTCGAGATTCCCGAACGAGTAGCGTTCGCGTGAAGCGGCGCGTGCGGTCACCTGATACTCCCGAGGGCCGGCTGATCTGATCTCACGCGGTCGCGCGCGCGTGTGCGACGAAAGAGGGATTAGCCACGGGAGCCGCCTCCCAGCGCGCACAGACGACCACGGTGGCGGGAAGGCTAGCGCGCGGCGGAGCGGGCCGCAACCACCCCGGCGATCCGGTCAGCCGACGACCGTAGCTGACGGTGCCGGCCGCGTCCGTGCGGGCTGCTATGGGCTGCCGGCCGAACTCTGCTGCGAGTCCCCTGGCGCCGGACGGGCCGGCCCGGGCGAGTCTGACTGCTGCGGCTGCGGATCCTGCCGAGAGGGCTTCTCGGGGAGGCCTGACGCTTCCACGACGACCGTGCCCGCGGCCTTGTCGTGCCAGCCCCGGCCGTTCCTGTCGAACAACGACGACAGGTAGACGACGGTCCATGCGGCCAGCCCCAGACCGGCGCCGAGAAGCACGCCGAACCCGCCGATCCGCGGGACCGCCGCCACGCCCGCCACGAGCGCGGCGAACGCGGCGGCGCCATGGGGGATCGCCCAGCGAAACAGGCTGTACAGCGGTTCAGGGTACTCCCAGTCGCTGGAGTCGCTGGAGGAGCCGTGCCGGTCGTCGCAGTGAACGACTCGGATCCCCATGCTCTTCTTGCCCACGGTTCGGCCTCGCCGAGTCGTGGCCGCGACCTCGTAGCGAATCACCAGAATCAAGGCCAGCACCAGCAGCAGCACCAACAGCTGGTAGAAGCTGTCCCAGTTCTCGTTGCCGAAGACCAGGTCGGGTTGAGCCACGGCGGCCGCGATGAGGCTAGCGACAATCGTCAGCAAGGCCGCGAGCAGTACCGAGAGGAACGCGTCGACGGCTCGCGCCGCGGCACGCTTCCAGAAGCCCGCAGGAGCCATCGCTTCGCGGCGGTTCACGGGCGGCCGGCGTGCTCGCAGCCTGCGGTGGCCTCGCCGCCTGGGCCGCCGTGGAGGTAGTCGGCTCCGGAGCCGCCGTAGAGGGCGTCGTCGCCCGATCCGCCGTAGACGCGGTCCGCTTGGTCGCCGCCGCGCAGCTTGTCGTCGTCCGGGCCGCCCGAGACGTGCGGGTGCCTGGAACAGTCCACTATTCGCATCGTATGTCCTCGTTGCAGCAGGATTCAAGAGCCCGGCCGGCAGCGCATGAGGAGGCGAGGGTCGCGTCGCTGGCATCTCGACAGCAGAGAATGCCTCGCGGCACTCTGCAGCACCCGTAGCCGCCCGTCGCGCTCAGCCGTGCAGCCCGAGGCGTTGCGACCCCGCCCGGGCGGTGAACTCAGGTCCGCAGGCAGGCGCGGACGGCCTCAAGCTCCGAATCCTCCATGCCCGCGGCGGCCAGGTATCCCGCCGCTCCGCCCCAGCGGTCGTGCAGGCCCTCCAGGGTGGCCGCCATCACCGCGGGACGGGCCTCCCACAACGGCGCGAACCCGGCCGGGTCGAGGCCGTAGTCCTCGAGCACGGGGACCAGCGACCGGGCCTCGGTCTGGTCGTGCTGGAGGCTGGGACGCCGCTCCGACGACAGCGCGTAGTCGGCCACGATGTGATCGGCCGCGACCCCGGCGAGGTCCAGCAGGAGCATGGAGGCCACACCGGTGCGGTCCTTGCCCGCGGTGCAGTGGACGACGGTGGGCTCGCCCCGCCCCACCTGCCGGACGATGCGCGCCCAGGACGGGCCGAAGTTCTGCAGCATGCGCAGGTAGCCCGCCACCATCTCGGCCTCGCCGTAGGACTCGATCTCGCCGTCGACGATGCGCTCGTAGACGGTGCGGGCCTGCGGCGTCCGGTCGCTCGTCATCGACAGCCTCACGTAGCAGGCCCCCGCCGGCAGCCGGTCGGGGAAGTCGGCCGCCTCAGTCTCAGAACGCAGGTCGAACACGTGGCGGATGCCGATCTTCTCCAGGCGGCGCAGGTCGGCGTCGCTGAGCGTGCAGAGCCGGTCGGCTCGGTACACCAGGCCCGACCGCGTCGACCCCCCGCCGGCGACGGGCAGGCCGCCGAGGTCGCGGAAGTTGCTGGGACCGTCGAGGTCCACCCGCCGAGCCCCACCTGGACCGGCGGTCTGTACGCTCGGCCTCTGGTTCCCGCTCTTGTTCGCTGCGCTCACGGGCCGCTCGGGCCACGGCCTCGCACGCTCGGCCTC
>JAPPLH010000020.1 GCA_028819505.1 Acidimicrobiaceae bacterium | reverse complement strand
CGAACGGGTCCCCGGCCAACGGGTCGGCGAACGGATCGGCGAACGGGTCCCCGGCGGAGGGGTCCACTCCCGGCAGGCCGCCGCTGTCGTCCAAGAGGCCGTCATCACCGACCAGGCCTTCCTGGCCCGACGCCTGACCCTCGGGCAGGCCGTCCTCGCCGGACAGGCCGTCCGAGCCCGGCAGGTCTCCGTCGCCATCCGAGTCGTCGTCGAGCACGCAGATGTTCTCCACCAGCACGAAGTCGCTGAACACGTCGGCGCCCTCGGTGACGCTCCAGCACGGCACATCCTCGACGGCACCGGAGTCTTCGGCGAGCTCTGCCGGCTCGGAATCCTCGTCCGCCGGGGGCACGGTCGTAGTGGTTGTAGTGGTCGTGGTGGTCGTGGTGGTGGTGCTCTCGGACGGCGGCACGCCTACGACGGTCCTGGCTGTGGTGGTCGGCGCGGTGTCCGGCGGAGGGGGCTCGGTGGTGGGCGGGGCGGCGCCCGGCGCGGGGCCGGCGGCCTCGGGCGCGTCGTCGAACAACGGGGGCAAGTCGAGCGCGTAGGCGAGCACCACCAAACCGACGAGCAAGCCGCCGCCCATCGCCGTCCAGTGCTTCCAAGTCATCGATGAAGGCCCCCGCTCATAGTGCCACCGCAGCCTCTGTCGTCGCCACTGGTGGAGGCTACCGACGCTTCGGCCCGTCTGCGTGCCGCGTGCTCGCGCGCTCCGTCAGCCGGCGGGGGCCGAGAGGCGGGTCCGCAACAGGTTCAACGCGGTGATGGTCGAGAGTTGGCGGACCATGGTCCGGGCCATGTTGAAGCGCACCCTGACCGCCTCCCCGCCGCCGTCGAGCCGCAGGCCAATCCAGACTGTGCCCGGCTCGGCGCCCTCATGGCTCTCGGGGCCGGCCGCACCGGTTGTGGCCAAGCCCACGTCGGCGCCCAGCACCCGGCAGGCGCCTGCCGCCATGGCCAGCGCCATCTCCTCGCTGACCGCGTTGACGTCGGGCGCGCCCAGCACGCCTGTCTTGAGCGCACGGTCGTAGGGCACGACCGCCCCCTTCAGCACGTCGCTCGCGCCGGGCACCTCAGTCAGGCGGGCGGCGATCAGCCCTCCGGTCACCGACTCCGCCAGTCCCAGGGTGAGGCCCCGCGTGCGCATCAGCGCCAGCACCACCGACTCCATGGTGTCGTCGTCGGCCCCGAACACCGCCTCGCCGATGACGGCCCGCGCCCTCGTCTCGACTCCCGACAGCACCCTCTGAGCGGTCTCGTCGTCGGCCGCCTTGGCGGTGATGCGAACCTTGAGACCCTCCATGCCGCTGGCCAGGAAGGCGATGGTGGCCTCGCCGGTGGCGTCGAGGCGGCTCATCTCCGGCGCCAGCATCTCGGCCAGACCCGATTCCGAGCAGCCCCAGGTGCGCAGCGTCCGGCTGCGGATCACGCTCCGCTCGCCCGCCCGGGCCTGCAGGTCGGCCAGCACGCACTCGCTGACCATCCTCTGCATCTCCCAGGGCACGCCGGGAACGGCGTATATCACCTTCTCGTCGGCGCCGGCCGCGCCGCCGGCCGCGGGGCCCGCGGACCCGCCTGCTCGCCTCACCGGGCAGATCAGTCCCGGCGCGGTGCCGGGCTGCACGTCCATCACCCGGGCGCCGGCAGGCACGTCGGCCTGCTGGAGGTTGTTGGCGGGCATCTGCCGGTCGCGGCGGTAGAACATCGATCTGATCCGCTCGACGACGGCGTCGTCCCGGTGCAGCTCCACGCCCATCACGGCCGCTATCGCCTCGCGGGTGATGTCGTCGGGGGTGGGGCCGAGACCCCCGCACACGATGACGGCGTCGCTGCGGTCCAGCGCCAGCTCGAGCGCGGCGGTGATCCGGCCGAGGTTGTCGCCGACCTTGGTCTGGAAGTGGCTGTCGATTCCGGCCAGCGCGAGCTGCTCTCCGATCCACGACGAGTTGGTGTCGACTATCTGTCCGAGCAGCAGCTCGGTCCCCACCGCCACCACCTCGCACCTCACGGCCGAGTCACGCCTGGTTCCTCGAACGCGGCCGCGCCCGCGCCGAGCGGCTGTCGAGCATGTACTGCACTCCGGTGACCACCGTGAACGCCACCGCCACCCACAGCGCGACCGCCAGCACCAGGTCCGCGTCCTCCAGGGTCGGCATGACCGCCATCGCCAGGGCCAACGCCTGCACGGAAGTCTTGTACTTGGCGGAGCGCCGGGCCGGGATGGACACGCCTTCGCCGGCCCGCCGGGACCTCCACGCGGTCATGCCCAGCTCGCGGAAGGCCATGATCGTCACCGGCACCCACCAGTAGCGCTCCACAGCCACCAGGCAGAAGGCCGCTCCGAGCACCACGACCTTGTCGGCCAGCGGATCGAGGAACGCGCCGCTGCGGCTGGTGACGTTGGCCCGGCGGGCCACCCGCCCGTCGAAGAAGTCGGTGCCGGCCATGGCGACCCCCAGGCCGAACGCAGCCCACGACGCCCCCCGGCTCTGCTCTGCCTGGAGGATCAGCAGGAACAGCACCGGCGCGAACAGCAGGCGGGCGAGCGTCAGCAGGTTGGCGGGATGCAGCAGGCCGGCCTGCCCGGGCGCCTCGGCGCCGCCCGGAGCGCTCACGCCGCCTCCAGGTCGCAGCCGGTCGCGGCGGTGACGGTCACCCTCGCGAAGGTACCCGCGGCGAGGCCGGCGGGCACGTGGACGACGCCGTCGATCTCGGGGGCCTCGCGGTGGGTGCGGCCTGTGCCAGGCTCGTCCACGAGCACCTCCACCCGCCGGCCGACCAGCAGGTCGCGGCGCCGGGCGGTGATGGCGTCCTGCAGCTCGCCGAGCTCGGCCAGCCGCTCGGAGCGCAGACCCCCGTCCACCTTGCCCTCCAGGCCGGCCGAGTAGGTGCCATCCTCCTCGGAGTAGGCGAAGAACCCGCACCAGTCGAGCTGGGCGTCCTCTACGAAGCGCAGCAGCCGGTCGTGGTCCTCCTCGGTCTCGCTCGGGTAGCCGACGATGAAGTTCGACCGGAAGGCCGCCTCCGGCTCGCGCCGGCGGATCGCCTCGATCCGGGCCAGGAACCGCTGGCCGTCGCCCCACCGGCGCATGCGGCGCAGCAGGGGAGCCGAGACGTGCTGGAGCGACAGGTCGAAGTAGGGGACGCCGGTGGCGCAGATCGCGTCTGTGAGGGCGTCGTTGAGGTCCGACGGGTACAGGTACAGCAGGCGGGTGCGGGCGGTGCGCGCCGACACGGCCTCAACCAGCGGCACGATGCCGCGCTCTCCGGAGCCCCGGTCCCGGCCGTAGGAGGCGAGGTCCTGGGCCACCAGCACGATCTCGGCCGCGTCGAGCTGCTCGACCTCCGCCAGGATCTGCTCGGGGGTGCGGCTGCGCTGGGGGCCGCGGAAGCTGGGGATGGCGCAGAATCCGCAGGCGCGGTCGCATCCCTCAGCGATCTTCACATAGGCCCACGGGCGGGGCGAGGGCGGCCGGGGCAGGTTCAACAGATCGAACGCCGGAACCGGGCGGGCGGTCCGCCGGCCCAACTCCACCCGCACACCGGACTCCGCGGGCACGCCGCCGGGTCGGGGCGACGCCGCCGGACCTGCCGCCAGGTCCATACCGAACCCGGCGATGCGGTCGGCCTCCGGCAGGGCCTCGGCCAACTCGTCTCCGTAGCGCTCCGCGAGGCAGCCGGTGACCACCAGCGACGCGCCGGGCGCCTTGGTCTCCGAGAGGGCCAGGATCGTGTCGATCGACTCCTGGCGGGCCTCCTCCACGAAGGCGCAGGTGTTGACGACCACCATGTCGGCTTCGGACGGGTCGGCGGCTGGCGTCAGGCCGTCGGCGACCAGCAGTCCGGCGAGCTTGTCGGAATCGACCTGGTTCTTGGGGCACCCCAGGGTGTGAACGACGAAGGATCTGGGCCTGTGGGGCATGGAGGGGTCGCCAGCCTAGAACCCCGCGGTGCCGGCAGGCGGAGGCAGCGAGGTGGTCGAGGTGGTCGTGGTGGTCGAGGTGGTCGGCGGGGGCCTGTGGGGGCCGCAGTTCCCGGACAGGATGTCGCGGATGCGCTCGACCCGGGGGCCGGCGCCGGCCGGGACGGGAACGCCGTCGCCGTCGAGCAGGTGGGGATGGAACGCCCAGCCGACGACCCTGTCGCCGTCGAAGTCGACCTGCAGGACGCCCGTCTCCCCGCTCATGTGCCAGCGGGGCTCCCAGATGAAGTTTCCCAGCGAGAATGCCACCAGCTTGCCGCCGGTGTGCATCACCGGCTGCAGCACGTGGGGATGGTGGCCGATGACCGCGTCGGCGCCCGCGTCGAAGAATTGCTGGGCGAGCAACCGCTGGGCGTCGTCCGGGCAGGGGTCGCGCTCGATGCCCCAGTGGACCATGACGACCACCGCATCGGCTGCCGCCACCGCGGCCCGCACGGTGTCGAGCACCCGTGCCAGGTCGGGCGGGTGCGCCGACGCTACGCCCGGCGTGGAGGAGCCGGCCGCGAAATTGGAGGGAACGATGAGGGAGGCGCCGACGAAGGCCACGCTCACGCCGCCGTCTGTCGTCAGGATCCGGTAGCGGTAGGCCTCGTCGATGTTGCGGCCCGCGCCGACGGCCGCCACCCCGGCGCCCTCCAGCAGGTCGATGGTGTCGGCCAGGGCGTCGCCGCCGTAGTCCATGGCGTGGTTGTTGGCCAGGTTGGCGACCCGCACGCCTCCGGCCGCTATCCGCCCGGCCGCTGCAGGCGGGGCCCGGAACACGTACTCCTTCCAGTGGGGCGTGCCCCGGTCGCTGATCGCCATCTCCACGTTCACTGCCGAGAGGTCCGAGGAGCCGAGGGGTGGCTCGATGGACTCGAAGGGGTCCAGGCCCAGCCGCTCGGACCGCTCCATCAGGACGTCGCCGCCGGCCAGCAGCGTCCAGGCTCGGGTGGACTCGGTGGTGGTGGTGCTCCGGGCGGCGGTGGTCGGCGCAGGCGGCGGCGCCGGCGCGGTGGTCTCGGGCGGCAGCGTCGGCGTCGCCCCTGTCGACGACCGCACCCTGGGGCCCTCCGCGCAGGCCGACGCCAGCACCGCGGCCGCAAGCACCGCGCATCCCCGCAACGCGACCTTCCTCGACAGCACCTACTGAGCCTCCACTACCCGGACCCTGTACATCCGGGGCCAGAGCTTGCCGGTCATCCACAGGGTGGCGGTCTCCTCGTCCGCTGCAACCCCGTTGAGCACATCGATCTGGCTGCCTGCGGAGGCCTGGACCACGTCGGCGACGAGAGGTCCGGCGTCGATGGCGGCCACCACCCGTCCCGTGGCCGGATCGATCACCAGCAGCCGGTCGGTCTGCCACACGTTGGCGACGACCAGGCCCTGCACGCACTCGAGCTCGTTCAAGTAGTCCAGCCGCCCGCCGTAGCCGGCAGCGGTCACGGTCACCGTTCCCAGCAGTTCGAAGGTCTGCGGATCCCTGCGGGCCAGCCGGTCCGAGCCGTCCGACATGATCAGCTCGCCGCCCATCTCGCAGAGGCCCCAGCCCTCGCCCTCATAGCTGTGCGCCCCCAGACGCTCGAGGGTGGCGCGGTCGTACACCAGAGCGGCGCCGCTCTGCCAGGTGAGCTGGACGATCTCGTCACCGGCCACGGTGACGCCCTCGCCGAAGAACTCCTCGGGCAGGTCGACCCGGGCTGTGACCTCGCCGGTGGCCGGATTCACAGCCCGGAGCGACGACTGCCCCCACAGTCCGGTGCTCTCGTACATGATGCCGTCGGCGATCTCGAGCCCCTGGGTGAATGCCTCGGGATCGTGCGGAGTCCACTCGATGACGTCGACGGTCCAACGAGCCACCCCGCCGCCGCCGCCCGCGAGCGGGAACACCGAAGCCTCCACTCGCTGGTCGATCTGATCCGTGGCAGGGGGCGCCAGCGCCGTAGTCGAGGGCGCCGCCGCCGTGGCAGGGGGAGCCGCCGCCGTTGTCGAGGGAGCCGGCACCGTTGTCGAGGGCGCCCGCGCCGTAGTCGAGGGAGCCAGGGTCGTAGTCGAGGGCGCCCGCGCCGCAGTGGCGGAGGGCTGGGCATCGCTCGGCGAGCCCGACGGCTCAGGAGAGCGGGCAGGCGGGTCGGCGGCTGCCGGTGCGCTCCCTGACTGCGAGTCCGCCGCGCAGCCTGCGACTAGGACACCTGCTCCCACCAGAGCGCACAGCAGGGCGCCGGGCCGCGTCACCGTCAACCGGCCAGCAGCGCGATGCTCGCCACCCACAGCCCCAGCAGCACAACGCCGTCGATGCGGCTGACCTTGAGGCCGACGGTCATCGCTACCCAGCTCACCACGCAGATCACCACCATCATCAACGAGCCCAGAGTCTGAAGAGTCGCGTCGCCGACCGGTCCCGGCCCCACCAAGCCGATGGCGCCGCCCACCGCCAGCGAGTTGAACACGTTGCTGCCCAGCAGATTGCCGACCAGCAGCTCGGTCTCGCGCTGGCGGGCAGCGGCCGCCGCGGTGACGAGCTCTGGCGCCGACGTGCCCACTGCGACCAACGTGTAGCCGACGAAGCCGCCCGACAGGTTGAGCGCCTCGGCCACCCGCTCGGCGCCCTCGACGAGGACGTAGGCCGATCCGGCGACCAGGGCGAGAGACACGACGGTGCGCACGGCCTCGACGCCGAGCGCGGGAGGATGCTCCCCCACGAGCTCGGCGAGGTCGTCCATGTCGGCGTCGGCGGTGCGGGACCCGCGCAGCACCAGCACGAACCAGGCGCCCAGCGCAGCAACCAGCACCAGCCCCTCGATGCGCCCGAGGTCGCCCTGCACCAACAGGGCGAACAGCGCGACCGCCGCTACCGACACGGCCGCGTCGCGGCGCACCACGCCGGAGCCCACCGGGACCACGGCCACGAACGAGGCCGCGCCCAGCACCAGGGAGACGTTGGCCACGTTGGAGCCGATGATGTTCCCGACGCCGATGTCCAGCCGGCCGTTGGCCGCGGCCACCGTCGACACCAGCATCTCCGGCGCGCTGGTGCCGAACCCCACCACGACGGCCCCCACCACAATGGGGGCCATCCGCAGGACGACGGCCAGCCGAGCGGCCCCCCGCACGAACTGATCGGCGGCCAGGGACAGCACGACCAGCCCGACTGCGGAGAGGACGAGGCCGACCAGCATCTACTGCGACCGCGGGACTCGGCGGCTGGTCATGTCAGCGGTCCCGCCTGTTCTCGAGTTCCTCGGGGGTGATGAGAACCTCCCGGGCCTTCGAGCCGGTGGAAGGGCCGACGACGCCCCGCTGCTCGAGCAGGTCCATGATCCGCCCTGCCCTGGCGAACCCCACTCGCAGCCGGCGCTGGAGCATGGACGTGGAGCCGAGCTGCGTCTCGACCACCAGCGCCATGGCGGCGTCCAGCAGCTCGTCGCCGTCGTCGGTGCTGGCGGGCGGGGGGGCGTCGGTGATGCTCGACGGCATGATCGGCGCTCCACCCAGGTCCGGCGGCGGGGCCGCGGCGGGCCCGGTCCCGGGGGGATCCTCGGTGGAGACCGAGGGGTCGTCGCGGAAGTCGGGGGCCTGCTCCACCCAGTGGGACACCACGGAGCGCACCTCCTCCTCGGTGACCCAGCATCCCTGGATCCGGTGGGGCGTCGACGACGAGGGGCCGAGAAAGAGCATGTCGCCCTGGCCGACGAGCCGCTCGGCGCCGGGCTGGTCGAGGATCACCCGCGAGTCGGTCAGGCTGGAGACCGCGAACGCCAGCCTGGCCGGGATGTTGGCCTTGATCACGCCGGTGATGACGTTCACCGACGGCCGCTGCGTGGCGATGACCAGATGGATCCCGACGGCGCGGGCCATCTGGGCGATGCGGGCGATCGACTCCTCGACGTCGCGTGCGGCCACCATCATCAGGTCGGCGAGCTCGTCCACCACCACGAGCACGAACGGCAGGCGCTGGTACCGCAGAGGCTCGCCGCCGGCGTCCCTCGCCCCGGCGGGCGGTGCGAGGGTGTCGGCGTCGACCGCCGCGTTGTAGCCGGCGATGTCGCGGAAGCTGGTCTCGTGGAGCAGGTCGTAGCGCCGCTCCATCTCCCGCACCGCCCAGCTCAGCGCGTTGGCCGCCTTGCGGGGATCGGTGACCGGCGCGGTGAGCAGGTGCGGGACGCGGTCGTACTGGCCCATCTCCACCCGCTTGGGGTCCACAAGGATCATGCGCACGTCCTCGGGGGTGGAGCGCATCAGCACCGACGTGATCAACGAGTTGAGGCACGACGACTTCCCGGCGCCGGTGGCGCCCGCGATCAGCAGGTGCGGCGTGGTCGCCAGGTTCATCATGATGGCGTGCCCGTTGATGTCCCGGCCGACGGCCGCCTCCAGGGGGTGGTCGGCGGCGGCCGCCTCCCGCGAGCGCAGCACGTCGCCGAGGCGCACGATCTGGCGGTCGAGGTTGGGGACCTCCACACCGATGGCGCGGCGGCCGGGTATGGGCGACAGGATGCGCACGTCGGGCGAGGCCATGGCCAGGGCGATGTCCTTGCGCAGGCTCTCGAGCTTCGACACCCGCACTCCCTCGCCCAACTCCAGCACGAAGCGGGTGACGGTCGGCCCCACCACTGGCTCCAGCAGGATGGTGGGCACGTCGAATCGGGCCAGCGTGGCCTGCAGGAGCTGGCCGCGCTCGGCCACCTCGGCCTTGTCGATCTCCCGCGACGGGGTCGCAGCCAGCATGTCGATCTTCGGGAGCTTCCACTTGGACCGTTGGCCGCGAACCTTGCCGCTTGCCCCGGTACGTCGGACCTTGCCTCCTGTTGCTCCAGCGGGCACCACGGGCGTGTCCTCCGCGAACGCCGCCGGCGCGATCTCAGGCGTCGACGGCTCGACATCGGTGCCCAGCCGGCCCGAGCCCTCGTCCGCGCCGGGCGGACCGGCATGGGGCTGCCCGTGGGGATGCGGGTCCGGCGGCCCGGGACCGGCCGGGCCCTCCTTGATGTCGCTGAACAGGTTCACGACCGCGGTCCGCAGCAGCCGCCACAGCGGGCTCAGAGCAGCGGCCAGAGCTGCCGACGCCGATCCCACGGTGAGCCCGGTGACGACGATGACGCCGACCAGTCCCACGAACACCAGCAGCAGCACCGACCCCCAGGCAGCCGTCCATGCATGCAGGAAGCCGCCGACGCCGACTCCGAGGGCGCCGCCGGCGGCGCCCAACTCGTCGACCCCGTCGCCCAGGCCGGGGCGGCCCCTCGACAGATGCAGCAGACCGGTGGAGGACACCACGAGCAGCACGCCGCCCAGCACCATCCTGACCGCCGAGTCGGACCGCTCGACCTGGGCGCGGCCGGCGGGCGGGTCGCCCTCGGCGCGGTCGTCGACGTCGTCTGCGCGGTCCACCGCGCCGCCGCCGCGGCGCCCGCCCCACAGCGCCGCGGCCCCTGTCGCGGCCAGCCCGACGGGGAGGGCCATGCGCACCAGGCCGAAGCAGGCGGCGAGGGCGCCGTCCACGCCCTCGCCCACCGGTCCGGCCGCCGAGAACCAGACGCTCCCGGCCACCAGCAGGCCGGCGACCACAGCGGCCAGACCCCAGATGTCGCGGCGATGGCGGCCCACCACCGAACCGACCGCAGCCGAGCCCCGCCGGGAGGCCCGCCTGCCCGCCGACGGCCCCTTCGCCGCTCGATTTCCGGGGTCGGCGCCCTTGGTCGCCATGAAGGGTGACGCTACCAGTGACGCCCGACCGCCCCGTGAACCGTTCCGAGCAGGTGCGCCGGCGGGTGCGGACCTGTCACGCAGGGGCGGGGCGTCTGCCGCCCTCGTCCGCTGCGACCGGAGGGCCGCTCGGGCCGCGGCCTCGCCCGTGAGCGGCGGATTCGCCCGCCTGCCCGCCCGGCCTCCAGCACTCTCAGACGATGATCACCGGCACGATGACAGGGCGGCGGCGGGTGCGCTCCCGCGAGATGCGCCGGGCGGTCCGCAGCACCAGGTCAGCCAGCGCCTCGCGGTCGCGGCCGCCGGCGGCCAAGGCAGCCCTCACCGCCGTCTCGACGCCGTCGGCCACCGCTGCCTCGTGGCCTGCCAGGGCCGGATGCTCGACCCATCCCCGCGTCACGATCTCGGGACTGGAGGCCAGCACGCCCAGCTCCAGGTCGACGCTCACCACCACCGCCACGAAACCGACGGCGCCGAGTTTCCGGCGCTCGTCGAGAATGGTCGAGCCGAGGTCGCCGACCGTCCCGTCGACGTAGAGATGGTCGCCGCCCACCGATCCGGCCGGGTCCAGGCCGTCGTCGGTCAGCTCGATCCGGTCGCCGTCGCGGCACAGCACCACCCGCTCGGCGGGCATGCCCATCCCGCGGGCGAGACGGGCGTGCGCCACCAGGTGCTCGTACTCGCCGTGGACGGGCACGAACCACTCCGGCGATGCCACCGAGTGCAGCACCCTGAGCTCCTGCTGCTTGCCGTGGCCGGAGGTGTGAACGTCGAGGTTGCCGGTGTGGAGCACCAGCGCCCCCCTGCGGGCCAGCCCGCTGCGCACCGCGCCGACCGCGGCCTCGTTGCCGGGGATCGGGTGCGAACTGAAGATCACCGTGTCCCCGGCGCCGACCTCGACCCAGTGGCTGGTGCCCTCGGCCATCTGGGTCAGGGCGGCCCGGGGCTCGCCCTGCGAGCCGGTGCACACGATCAGCACCCGCGTCGGATCGAGCCCCTCGATGTCGGCGATGTCGCGCAGGGCGTGATCGGGGACCCGCAGCAGGCCCAGCTCGCGGGCCAGCCCGACATTGCGCTGCATGGACAGGCCCAGCGTCGCCACCGTGCGGCCCGCGGCGACGGCCGCGTCCATCACCTGCTGGATCCGGTGGATGTGGCTGGCGAACGACCCGACGATCACCCGGCGACCCTCCTGCTGGGCGATCACATCGCGCAGGACGTCGCCCACGTCTCTCTCCGAGCGCGACGATCCGGGCGCGTCGGCGTTGGTCGAGTCGGCCAGCAGCAGCCTCACCCCCGGACCGTCGGCCAGCGCCCCGATGCGCGAGAGCGCGGTGCGCCGGCCGTCCACCGGCGTGAGGTCGAGCTTGAAGTCGCCGGAGTGCAGGATCACTCCCTGCGGTGTGGAGAAGGCGGTGATGAATCCTCCCGGCACCGAATGGGTGACGGGCATCGCCTCGCATCGGAAAGGTCCGGCGCGGAAGGAGTCGCCGTCGCGGACCTCGCGCAGCTCGGCCCGGTCGAGCAGGCCCGCCTCGGCGAGCTTGTGCGTCACCAGTCCGAGCGTGAACGCCGACCCGTAGACGGGGAACGACAGGTGCTCGAGCAGGTGCGGGAGCGCTCCGATGTGATCCTCGTGGGCGTGCGTGGCGACGCACGCCTCCACTCCCCCGCTGTCCAGAAGCCATTCGAAGTCGGGCAGCACGGAGTCGACGCCGGGCAGGTCGTCGCCCGCGAACATGCGTCCGCAGTCGAGCATCACCCGGCGGCCCGCGGTCTCGATGACCGCGCAGTTCCGTCCGATCTCACCCAGGCCGCCCAGAAAGGTGACGGCGACGGGTGCAGCCACTTGCGTGCGGGCGGCGGTCAGCCCGTACCGGCCGGCGCCGGCCCGGCGAGCGCCCCGGCGGCCGCCCCCGCCGGCTGCTCGGGTCCCGGCTCGGAGCCGCGCAGTGCGGCGAGGACCTCCCGGGCCCGGTCCTCCAGGCCGGGGGGCTCCGGTCCCATCGGCAGGCGGCACGGCCCCGCCGGCAGCCCCAGCACCCGCATCATGCACTTGGTGGGCACGGGATTGGGCGCCGCGTCGCCGGTCTCGAAGTCGTAGGAGTCGAGCAGCCGCCGGTTGACGGCTGCCGCCTCGGCCACCCGGCCGCTCTCGAACGCGTCGAACATGGCCGCCATCTCCCGCCCCGCCCAGTGGGTGGCCACACCGATGACGCCTGCCGCGCCGATCGACATCAGCGGCAGGGTGAGCGAGTCGTCGCCCGAGTACACCTCGAAGCCGTCCGGCGCCATCTCCAGCAGCCGGGCCGTGTCTGCAGGCGAACCGGCCGCGTCCTTCAGCCCGACGATGTTGGGGACCTCGTGCGCGAGCCGGACCAGGGTCTCGGCGGCGACCTTGCGTCCGGTGCGGCCGGGTATGTCGTAGACGATCACCGGCAGGTCCGTCGCGGCCGCGCAGTGGCGGAAGTGCGCGTCCAACCCGGCTTGGGACGGCCGGTTGTAGTAGCCGGCCACGTGCAGGATCCCGACGGCCCCGGCGCGGGTGCACCGCTCGGTCAGGTCGATGGCGGCGCGGGTGTCGTTGCTGCCGGCGCCCGCCACCACGGGCACATCGACCGCGGCCACCACCGCTGCCACCAGGTCGGCCTGCTCGGAGTGGGTGAGGGTCGGGCTCTCCCCGGTGGTTCCGGCCACCACCAGGCCCTCGTTGCCGTTGTCCACGAGCCAC
>JAPPLH010000163.1 GCA_028819505.1 Acidimicrobiaceae bacterium | reverse complement strand
TCAAGAGCGCGGCGGCGCGCGCCGCCAACGCCGCGCTGCCGGGTCACATCGTCGGTGCCACCGACTGGCTCCAGGAGATCTGGCAGGACCGCGCCGCCTTCTGCACCAGACCGGCACTCGTCCTCTGGGGCGCCAAGGACATCGCCTTCCGGACGAAGGAACTCGACCGCTGGCGATCAGAACTCACCCACGCCGTGGTGCACGAGTTCGCCGACTGTGGCCACTTCGTCGCTGAGGAGGCGCCCGAGCGGGTCCTGGCGGCCATGCGGGCGTTCTTGGGATAGAACACAGTGGCGTAGTCTCATTTCAACAACATGCCCCCTTCACGGTCCTTGCCGTCGCATCTAATCGAAGCCAGCGTTGTGTATGCCTAATCGACGTACAATGGCGGCGTGGATACCAAGACTCAGCGCTGGTCGATACGAGTCACCCCGGCTGAGGACACCGTCGTGCGCCGGGTTCTCGCCGATGCAGGGATGTCCTTGAACGAGTACGTGGTCAGCCATGCCGTCGCCGCCGCCATCGACGACCTGGCAGACCGGCGGGTCTTCGCGCTGTCATCTGAGGCGTGGGACGAACTCCACCAGATCCTTGACCGGCCACCGGCGCCCAAGCCGAGGATCGCGGCGCTGCTGGCCGAGCCGTCGGTGCTGGACGCCGAGTGAGCGCGTACCGCGGACCGGAACTACTCACCGCGGACCACGACACAGCCCGCTTCGACTGCGGCGACGAGACTCTCAACGAGTGGCTGCGCCGCAGAGCGCCCCGCAACCAGCGGGAAGGAGCGAGCCGCACATGGGTGGTCACCCACGACGACCGCGTCGTGGCGTTCTATGCATCGAGCACCGCGGTCATAGCCCGTACCGAGGCCACCGGCCGCGCGGCGCGCAGCCAGCCCGACCCGCTGCCGGCAATGCTGCTGGGCCGTCTGGCCGTGGACCACGGCCACCAAGGCAAGGCATACGCGCACGAAGCGCTGATGGAGCATGTGACGATGGCCACGGCCAGCCGTCTCGGCGTGCGGGCTCCCTCCACCGGGGTGATCCGTAGCGGCGATCTCGAAGCGATCGTGGTCACTCGATATGACAGGGCTATTCGTGGCGGGCGGCTGATGCGTATCCATCAAGAGGACCTCTGCCAGGCGTCCGGGCTGCATCCCGACTACAGGTACCAGCGCGACGGGGGCCCCTCCCCAACAGAAGCGGCATCGCTATTGAGACGGGTAGTCGGGGCATCCGGAGCCGCCGCGGCCGTCGATCAGTTGCGCGACCTGCTGGTCCTGCAGTGGTTGGTGGTCCATGCCGACGCCCACGCCAAGAACTTCTCGATCCTGCTCGCTGGCGGCAACCGGGCACTCGCCCCGCTGTACGACGCCTGCACCTGGCTGCCGTACCGGCGCCGCACCCCGATCCCGAAGCTGCGCACCGCCATGAAGATCGGGAGCGACTACCGCATCAGCACAGCGGACCGTGCCGAGGCCCTCATCCGGCTGGCCGACGCGCTGGGTCTCGGCAAGCTCGCCACCGCACGCCGCGCCGAAGAGCTCGCTGCCGTGCTGCCCGACGCGCTGCACCAGACGGCGGCATCGCTGCCCGCAGCAGACCAGGCCCGGCCAATCGTCGCCGACTACATCACCGAGCAGGCCCAGCGGGCACGACGCTGCGAGCAGATCGCCGAGACCGCAGCCAGGCGGGCAGCACCACGCCGCGCCGAGCCCGCACCAGGCCTGGCGCGCGACTGAGGGCGCTCGCAAACCGGTGACAGCGCCTCGCGCCGCGGGGTGGCCATTCCCGCTCTTGTTCGCTCGCGACCTGAGGGCCGCTCGGGCCACGGCCGCGCCCCGTATGGGCCGGCTTGGTCCGCCCATTTTCGCGGCCTCTGAGGGCGCGCGCAGTCTGTCTAGGCGATCGATCGCCGAGCGGGCCGATCCGTTGTGGCGGGGTTGCGGGGGGTACGGTGGCGGGGTGCAGCGGCGCATCTTCGGCATCGAGAACGAGTACGGCGTCACCTGCACGCTGCGGGGCCAGCGCCGCCTGAGCCCCGACGAGGTGGCCCGCTACCTGTTCCGCAAGGTGGTGTCGTGGGGGCGCAGCAGCAACGTGTTCCTGGGCAACGGCTCCCGGCTGTACCTCGACGTCGGCAGCCATCCCGAGTACGCCACCCCGGAGTGCGACTCGGCCCACGACCTGGTGGTGCACGACAAGGCGGGGGAGCGCATCGTCGAGCGGCTGCTGGGCGACGCCGAGGAGCGCCTCGCCGAGGAGGGCATCCGCGGCGACGTCTTCCTGTTCAAGAACAACACCGACTCCGCCGGCAACAGCTACGGCTGCCACGAGAACTACCTCACCAGCCGCCGCGACGACCTGAGCGACTACGCCGAGGTGCTGATCCCGTTCCTGGTCAGCCGCCAGATATACGCCGGCGCGGGCAAGGTGCTGCAGACCGCACGGGGCGCCATGTACTGCATCAGCCAGCGGGCCGAGCACATCTGGGAGGGGGTGTCGTCGGCCACCACCCGGTCGCGCCCGATCATCAACACCCGCGACGAGCCCCACGCCGACGCCGAGCGCTTCCGGCGGCTGCACGTGATCGTGGGCGACTCCAACATGAGCGAGTACACGACGTTCCTCAAGGTCGGGGCGTGCGCGCTGATGCTGCGGATGCTGGAGGACCCCCGGGTGGTGCTGCGGGACATGACGCTGGAGAACCCGATCCGCGCCATCCGCGAGATCAGCCACGACACCACCTGCCGGCGGCGGGTGCGCCTCGCCACCGGCCGCGAGGTCAGCGCGCTCGAGATCCAGTCCGAGTACCTGAACCGGGCCCTGCGCTACGCCGAGCACCACGACCTCTCCGACGAGGAGAAGAAGGCTCTCACCATGTGGGAGTACTGCCTGACCGCCATCGAGCAGGACCCGCTCCAGCTCGACCGCGAGATCGACTGGGTCGTCAAGCACCACCTGGTGGAGGCGTACCGCGAGCGGCACGGGCTGGGCCTGGCCGATCCCCGGGTGGCCCTGGTGGACCTGCAGTACCACGACGTCAGCCAGAGCCGCGGCCTCTACTACACCATGCAGCATCGGGGGATGGTCGAGACGCTGGTGACCGAGGCCGAGATACACCACGCCGTGGAGAACCCGCCGTCCACCACCCGGGCCCGCCTGCGGGGCGAGTTCATCCGCCGGGCCAAGGAGCGCCGCAGGGACTACACCGTCGACTGGGTCCACCTGAAGCTCAACGACCAGTCCCAGCGGACCGTGCTGTGCAAGGATCCGTTCAAGTCCCACGACGAGCGGGTGGAGAAGCTGATCGCCTCCCTGTAGCCGGCCGCCGCGATTCTGTGTGCAACGAAGCCGCTCCAGTCGGCATGTCTGCTCACAGAACCCGGTTAGGTTGACGCCATGGACAAGTTCGAGCGGCTCCTGAACCTGACCGCCGCGCTGCTCCACACCGCGCAGCCGCTCAGCGCGAGCGAGCTGCGCGAGCGAATGGCCGGCGCCTACTCGGAGGACCTGGCGGCCTTCCGGCGGATGTTCGAGCGTGACAAGGCCGATCTGAGGGCGATCGGCGTGCCCATAGAGGTCACGACCCTCTACCGGCTGGACCCGCCGGTGGAGGGCTACCGCATACCGGCCCGGGCCTACGTCGGGCGCGACGTGCGCTTCGACCCCGACGAGCTCGCCGCGCTGCACCTGGCCACCAACCTGGTCCGGCTCGAGGGGGGCTCCGGCGCGGGTTTGGCCCGGCTGGGCGGCGCGGCGTCCGCCGGTGCCGCCGGGTCGGTCGAGGAGGTGGGCGAGCTGCCCTTCCATGATTCGCTGGGGAAGCTGGTGGCGGCCGCGATCGGGCGCCGGGAGGTCGCATTCGCCTATCGCGGGGCCGAGCGGCGCGTCGAGCCGTGGCGCCTGTCGTTCCACCGGGGCCACTGGTACCTGGTGGGTTGGGACGCCGGCCACGGCACCGAGCGCATGTTCCGGGTGGACCGCATCGGCAGCGAGGTCACCGAGGTGGGCGATGCGTCCCACCCGGTGGGGGAGGGGCCCGATCCGCGCACGCTCAGGCCCTGGGAGTTCGGCGCGGGCCGGCCGGTCGAGGTCCGGGTGCTGGTGGACGCCGACCAGGCTGGCTGGGCCTGCCACCGCGCCGGCGTCGACGGCGAGCGCCGGCCCGACGGCTCGGTCGTGCTCACCCTCCAGGTGCGCGATGCCGCGGCGCTGAGGTCGTTCGTGGTGGAGTTCCTCGAGCACGCCGAGGTTCTCGCCCCCGGCTGGCTGCGCGACGAGGTCGTGGCTTGGCTGGAAGCTCTATAGGGACTGCCGCCGCAGGACTGCCGCGGGCCGCCTACGGATTGTCGCCCAAGGGGCCACAGGAACGCTCACCGGCCAAGACGATGTCGAACGATCTCGGACGCCGGCCAGCCCAGCCCCGACGTCCGATCATGAACCCGGGCAACCAGCAACCAGGAACGCATAGGAACGCAACACCGAACAGCCAGGACGCGACCCTCTCAGCGGCCCTCCGGCGCCCCTCGCAGAGCATCCCGCTCGCCGGGCGGGCGGCGTCCCGCTCCAGACTCAGCGGGTTTGATCTGCGGATTGCTTGCTGACATTCCAGGTACCTTACGTTTGGAGTAAACCGGTCACGGCGTTGAGGTTCGGAGTTTGAGTTGGGCCAACGGAGAGTTCATCGTCTTCGACCTTGAGGCCAACGCCGACCGGTCTGATCCTCCTGCGCACGAGATCATTGAGATCGGTGCGGTTCTGGTCTGCGGCGGGGTCGAGGTCGACGCATTCGAGACCCTGGTGCGTCCGACTCGGGGTCTGCGTGACTTCACCTGCGAGTTGACGGGCTTGACCGACGAAGAGCTTGCCACCGCTCCGGTGCCGGCCGTAGCGCTTCGCGACTTCTACCGGTTTGTGGGGAACCGGCCCATGGTCGCTCACAATGGCTTGCGCTATGACTTTCGGTTGCTGGACTCGGCTGGCGCCGAAGTCGGAGTTCTTGCGCCCGAGGTTGTCAGGCTCGACACCCTGGAGCTGGCGCATCTGGCGTTCCCCCGGGCTGGTGAGGGCATCGTCCGCAACGTGGACGGCAGCAGACCGCCTGCGGGGCGCAGCCTCGACGTACTGGCCCACTACCTGCTGAGGGAGCAAGCGCGGAACTCGCACCGGGCGCTGGACGATTCCCGGTTGCTGCTGCGTGTTCTGCCCCGGCTGCTGAGGCAAGTCGGTGGCTCGGGACCGGTTCGACGGCTGCAGCGCTGGGTTCTGGGAACCGGGCGCCATCCGTGGTCGGGGTTTCTCGTCGAAGAGTCCGAGCCGGTGCCGCTGGAGGATGTGGTGCTGGAGCCGGCTGTGCCGCGTCGGGATCCTGTCACCGGCGGTCTCAACCCTCGGGAGGTGGCCGCGATGTTCGGCGAGGGGGGCATCTTGATGGGCCATGCCCGCCAGCCGCGGCGACAGCAGATGGAGATGGCCGTCCGGACCGCCGAGACACTGCAGGGAGGCGGCAGCCTTCTCATCGAGGCGCCCACCGGCACCGGCAAGACGCTGGCGTATCTCGTACCGGCCATCGAGCACGCACGCGCCACCGGCGGCACGGTTGTCGTCGCTCCGCACTCGAAGGTGCTCCAGGACCAGGTAATGGCCACCTTGGAGAATCTCTCGGAGGAAGTGGAGCCATTCGCGTGGGTGCTCGTGAAGGGACGCAACAACTATGTCGACCTGGAGTCTCTAGCCGGCGAGCTTGACGCACTGGCGGAGAGTCCGAGCGCGTTCACGCCTGATGGCGCCTTTGCGCTGGCGATGGTGTGCGGCTGGGTGGCCGAGACTGCAACGGGAGACTGGGACGACCTGAGGGCCGGGGCGTTGGAGGGCGGACGGACCGCACTCAGCGACCTGCGCCGCGTGCTGAGCCGACAGGATGCGACGGGTCCGCCGATGACCGCGCTGGACGGGCTCGACTTCCATCGCCGGGCGCGTGAGGGTCTGCGCAACGCTCATGTTGGGGTGCTCAACCATGCGCTGGTGGTGTCGGACCACGAATGGATCCACCACTCCAGGCACCTGGTCCTCGATGAGGCCCACAATCTCGAGGACGCCGCCACCGACGCTCTCACCGAAGCGGTGTCTCGCGACGACCTTGCCGCGCTATGCGACGCGTTGTGGGATCCGCAGCGTCGGAGCGGGACCGTGAGCCGCCTTTCGGATGCCACCGGATGGTCGTTGCGCCGCGATACCGCGAACCGGACCGTCCTCGACACCGGCAACCCGCTTGAAGAAGCTGCTGTCGGGGCCGCCGAGGGATTGGGCGAGGACGGGAGCCTCGACGGGGAGTCGTCGGCGCGCGTCTACGAGCCCCTCGGCGCCATTCGTCGCGCCGTGGATCTTCTGAGAGAACGGTCGGAGCGTTTCGGGGTGACCCTCGTGCACTACCTGCGCATCCGTACTGGAGCGAGTGTCGAGGACAGGTATCCCGCGACCCACCGGATCAGGCGCGGCCACGACACCCAGCACCCCGACTACCGCGAGGTTCTCACCAACGGACAGCACCTGGTACAGGCGCTGCGCTGGCTTGCCAATTCGCTCAATGAGGTGAACCTTCCCGAGGAACTGTCTGGCCGCTATCGGCGCAGCCGCCTCGAAGCAGAGGTGGGCAGGCTCGGAAGGGCCGCGCGCGACGCCGCCCGCACCGTCGGGGACGTGCTTTGGGTGACCGACGCCGAGAGGCTGATCGCAATCGCAGCGATCTCCTACGAGACCGACTTCCGAAGCTGGGCGTGGGAACTGCGCCGATCGCCGAGGTCGGTGGCCGGACCGCTCTCCAGCGTGTGGGAGTCGCTTGAGTCGGCTGTGCTCACCTCGGCGACGCTGAGGGCGGGTGGGAGCTTCGACTACATGATCGACAGCCTCGGGATCGGTCCCGTTCAGACATCCGTTCTGGGAAGCCCGTTCCCCTGGATTGGTGACAACCACCTGCTACTGCTGACCGACTACCTGCCGGCGCCCCGCAGCCGGCTGATGGAGGAGTTCAAGGTTTCCGCCGCGGCCGAGATCCCCAGGCTGCTGATGCTCACCGCGGGGAGAGGGATGGTCCTCATGGCGGCGCGCTCTCGGTTGGAGTTCGTGCGCGACCACGCCCGGCCGATCCTTGACGCCGAGGGCATCCCGCTGCTCTCGCAGGGCGACGACGCGGCTGCGGCGCTGGTGGAGCGGATGAGGACCGAGACAGCCACCAGCCTCATCGCTCTCCGCTCGTTCTGGGAGGGAGTGGATATACCCGGAGCGGCTCTCAGCTTGTTGATGATCGAGAAGATCCCCTTCGACTCGCCAGCGGACCCCGTGGCCGGCGCCCGCATGGAGGCCATCGAGATGCGGGGGAAGGACCCCTACGCCGAATATCTGGTTCCGCGGGCGGCGCTGCGCTTCGCCCAGGGTGTCGGGAGGCTCATACGCACCGAACACGACCGGGGTGTCACCGTGGTGCTCGACAGCCGTCTCTGCCGGGCGGTTCCCTACCGCGACGCGATCCTCGGCTCGCTTCCCGGCCCACCCCGGCAGGTCCGGGCCAATCGGGCCGAGGATGCCTACCGCCTCATCGCCGAGCATCTCGGCGACATCGAATTGGACGGCAGGATGCTGGAGCGCCTCCGCTCTGTCGACAGTGCCGACGGCTGGGCAGGACTCGCGGATCTGGATCTGAGCGAGGCAGACGCACGTCGCCCGGATGTCGTGGCGGCGCGGCTTGAGCGGGTGCGGCAAATGTTCGGATTCCGGCGCTGGCGGCCCGGCCAACTTGAGACCATGAGCCGCTTCATCGAGGGATCGGACTTCCTGGCTGTGCTGCCCACAGGCTCGGGAAAGTCGATCACCTTCCAGATCCCGGCACTGCTGTCGCCCGGCGTCACGCTGGTGGTCTCGCCGCTGAAGGCGCTGATGAACGACCAGGTGGAGAACCTCCGCTCCCGGGGGATCACCAGGGTGGCCGCCATTCACAGCGGTGTGGGCCAAGCGGAGTGGCGCGACATCCTGCGCGGCGCGGCGCGGGGCGACTACAAGCTGCTCTACGTCAGCCCGGAGCGGCTGTGGTCACAGGAGTTCGTCGGCGCGCTGGCCGGGATGGGCGCGGCCCGCGTGGCAGTGGACGAGGCTCACTGCATCTCGCAGTGGGGTCACTCGTTCCGGCCGGAATATGCCGCCATCCCCGATGCGTTGAGACGCATCGCGTCGGGCGACGCCCGCCCTCCGGTTCTTGCCGTGACCGCAACGGCCACCGAGTCCGTGCGCCGCGACATCGTGAAGCTCCTCGGCCTGAGGTTGGCTGGCGCCCCGGTCTCGTTGTCGCCGGGCCGGCCCGAGATCCGGTACTTCGTCGAGAAGTGCCACGATCGGGCCGACCGCGATGTCAGGGTCGTTCAGATCGTGGAGGCATTCCGGTCCCAGCCAGCCATCGTGTACGTCCCGACGCGCCGGGACACGGCCCGAGTCGCCGGGCTGCTCCGCGCCGCCGGCCACGTGGCGCGGCCCTATCACGGGGCGATGGACGACAACGAGCGCCTCCACACCGAGGATGCCTTCCGCCACGGCGAACTCGACGTCGTCGTGGCCACCAAGGCCTTCGGCATGGGGATCGACAAGCCCGACATCGCGCTGATCGTGCATCTGGAGATGCCCGCCACCATCGAGGAGTACGTCCAGGAGACCGGGCGGGCCGCCAGAGGCGCGGTCGAAGGCAAGGGACCGTCCGTCGGCACCGCGGTGCTGCTGAGCAGCCCCCGCGACTGCACGATCCACCGCGTCTTCGTCCGCGGTGCCGCTCCCGGCATTGAACAGGTCCACCGGATCTGGTTGCGCCTGCAAGAAGGAATCCACGCCTACGACCCGGACGTACTAGACGCCAGCGACGACGACGGAACCGACCGGGAGTCGGTGGCGGCAGCACTGGCCGTTCACTACCTGCAGCAATCCGGCGCGGTTGCTCGCCAGCTCGACACGCCCTGGCGCGGCCGGGTCTCGGTGATGGCCGACACCCGCCAGCGACTCGAGGAACTGAGAACCGCCGAGCCTGAGTTGGCAGCGCGGGGCAGGCGCGTGGTCGAACTGACCGAACACCTCACAAGTGACGAGTACCGAGCCGCGGAGTGGAGTCGCCTTCTCCAACGCCCGGCGGCCGAGGTCGCCGCCGATCTGCTGGAACTCGACCGGCGCGACATCGTGGGATTCTCAGTGTGGAAGCACGCCTGGGTGTTGGAGCGCAAGCCGGACGCAGAGCCCCGCTGGACCGTCATCGAGGACCAGGCGGAGCAGCGGCGCGCCGAGGTGGGCGCCAAGTCGGAGCAGGCCAAGCGGTACGCACAGCAGAGCACCGGCTGCCGCGTGCGCACCATGCTGGAGTACTTCGGCGCGGAGGCTCTCGAAGTGTGCGACCAGTGCGACCTCTGTACCGACCTGGATCGCCCGTGGTCAGCCAGCCACATCAGCCGAGAGGGACTCTTGGAGTCGCTGCCAGCCCGCAGGATCGTGCTGCAACTGCTGGACGACACCAGGGGCACCGGCTACTCGCGCCGCAACATCGAGTTGACTCTGGTCGGGCGCCTGAGATCGGCCGATCACTCCCTGCCCCGGCGACTCGCCCGCCACCATCTCGCCGGGCGCCTCACCTTCCTGGGTGCTCCGGCCGTCGCGGCCCAGATCGACGACCTCATCGCCGACGGCCTGGTCCGCGCGGTTGCGGCCGAGTTTGACTGCACCAACTACGAGCGCCTTGAGATAACCGACGAGGGCCGGGCACACCTGAGGGGGACCGAGTAGCCGGGGCCGCCCGATCTAGCGGGCTACGGCCGAGAGATCCAGCCGCGGTGCGACTGCTGTATCAGAAACTACTGCATTAGAGTCGCAGGCCCGTATGGCTTTCCTGCAGCCCGCCAACATTCCGAGCCGCAACGATGTGCCCGCCCGACTGCAGACAGTGGCCAAGTGCCTGCGAGAGTTCTTGCCCGATGAGGTCACAGTCTGGCTGGAGTGGACCGGCGACGGTGAGGGTCGGGCCCTTCACAGGGCGTTCGAGCAGCAGCGACTCGAGGGACTCGACGCGGCTGGTGAGCGGGGCGATGCGTACTTGGTGGTGCTCGACCCGTCGTGCGGGATCGTCATCCTGGAGGCTCCCGAGAGGACACGATCCGGCAAGCGGCGCGGCCGGCGCAGAAGAATCGACCGTGATCGGCTGGGGGACCTGACGGCGCGGCGGGCATCGGACTTGCGCCGCAGTCTCGACGCGCGGAACGTGGCCCGGCTGCCCGTGGCGGTGGCGGCGGCCTATCCGGACCTGCAGGCTCAGGAAGCAGCCGGGATTCGAGCCGACGTTCCGTTGCTGTGTGCGCAAGACTTTCTGAGCGAAGCCTTGAGACCGGCGCTTCAGGAGATCGCCGGCGGTCGCCGTGTCCCTGTGCCCCAGCAGGAGGAGTCCGCAGCACGGGCCGCGGTCAACCCCGGCATCGTCATCCGGGGAACGCAGGGACAGCTGTTCGCTCCGCAGCGTGAGAGCGACGACGAGATCCTTCGTACGCTGGACCGCAAGCAGGAGCGCCTGGCCCACGGCCTCGGCCCCGGCTACCGCCTCATCAGGGGAGTCGCCGGCAGTGGCAAGACACTGGTGCTCACCTACCGGGCCCGGCACATGGCCAGGCATTTCCCCCACTGGCACATCCTCCTGCTCTGCTTCAACAAGGCGTTGTCGCTGGCGCTGGCCCACCAAGTGGCGGAGCATGACTGCGTCCGGGTTTGCACGGTGGATGCGCTGGCACGGCGCGTGTTGGCGACGACCGGCCGCACGCCGGACGATGAGGACAGGCCAGACTTTGATCGCCGGCGCCGCGCTGCCGTCCCGGCGGTGAGCGACCTCGACAAGTCCAAGCTGTTCGACATGGTCCTCGTGGACGAAGCGCAGGACCTCGACGAGGCCGGCCTCGACCTGGCGTGGGCGATGCTCAAGCCGGGACGGGACCATTTTGTGATGGCCCTGGACGGTGCCCAGATGATCTACCGGCGCCGCATGGCGTGGAATCCTCCCGGCCTCACGGCTCGGGGCCGCACCACCATTCTGGATGTCAACTACCGCAACACCCGCGAGATCCTCGATCTCGGCCGGGAGTTGTTGATCAGACTCGGTCGGAAACCGGACACCCACCAGCCCGACGACTTGGACGTGCTAGTAGAGCCGGACCAGGCCGTCCGGACCGGGCGGCCGCCATTGTCATTGCACTGCTCCGATCTCCGCGGCGAGGCGGAGGCGATCGCCAAGAGGGTGCAGGAACTGCGCGCAGGAGGCGCGCCCTCAGATCAAATCGCGGTGCTACTCGGCACGGAGGACCTGCGCCACGATGTTGTGCGCTTGGTGCCCGATGCCTTCGACACGAAGGCCGGACGCAACCGCGACAAGATCTTCGATGTCGGGGGCAAAGTCCGAGTGGCAACTCTGGGATTGCTTAAGGGCCTCGAGTTCCGCCATGTGATAGTCGGAGGCGCCAATCACATCTGGGTGCGCCCGACCTCTCCAGAGACGCTCGCCGAGGACCAACGGCGGCTGCTGTACGTGGCGGTCACCCGGGCCACAGAAACGCTGACGATCACATACTCCGACAAGGGCATCATGTCCGCGCTCCAGAGCCTCCCAAAGATCGGCCAACTCCCGGGTCGCACCAGACCCGATCCTGAGCCTGGAGGCCCGCTCGGCGTGGCCGACTAGGTGGAGGTGGTGGCGGTCGAGTTGCTCGACCATCTTGCGTCGGACACCTGTGTCTGCGATCAGGTCAAGACGTGCGGGCTGTGCCTGCTAGGCGTCGTCGAGCCCCTACCAGCCGCGGTCGTCTCCCTGCGGCGCTGAGTCCGGGATTCCGATCCCGAGGAAGCCCTCGATGCGGGCCAGGCGCTGACCGTTCTCGACCACCTGGACGCGCAGTTCGCCGATCTCTGCGCGCAGTTCGCCCATCTCGGTTCGCAGCCCGTCGATCTCGTTGGAGAACTCGGCGCGCAGTTCGGTCTCGAGGCGGATGATGTCGGCGCGCAGCTCGGTGCGCAGGTTGTCGGTGGTCTGCTGCTGGTTCCAAATGATCGCCAACACTCCCAGAAACGACCGCGACCAGTTGTGCGAGGGGGATGAGCTGTGGCCAGCGCGGCGATGCGTCGCTCGACGCATGCACTGCGGCCGCTGCCGGTCCGGCCGCTGGCGCGGCCCCGGCTGCCGGGCTCTCGCCCTGAACGCTGAGCGCTTCCGATGCCGCCACATCGCCATGGTACCATGCCCAGCCATTCATTGCAATGTAAAATCATGAAAATATATTTTCAACACCACCAAGCTGACGTTGACCGGTCGGCGAGCCGTTCTAGGGTGGTGGGGTGACCTCGGCGCCGGCTGCGAACCCGACCAGTCTGTCGGTG
>JAPPLH010000095.1:9197-12699 GCA_028819505.1 Acidimicrobiaceae bacterium | reverse complement strand
GCGCGGACCCTGTAGAGCGGGGTGGTGTTCGCCCTCTACGTCCACTGTTGCGAGTCTCTCGCGGAGTGGTGCGCGGTGGCGTGGAGTTGTGTGCCGGGCGCCCCAACCGGCTCTTGCCTTCGGGCGGGTAGGTTGGGGGCGCAAGCGGAGGTGACGGACGATGTTCAACGCGGCGAAGACGTTCACGCTGCTGGCCCTGCTGGGCGGCCTGTGCATTGTGATCGGGGGCGCTCTCGGCGGCCGGCCCGGCCTGGTGCTGGGCCTGATCCTGGGCATCGCCATCGCGGGCGGCAGCTACTGGTTCAGCGACAGGCTGGCCATCTCCTCGGCCCGGGCCCAGCCGGTGACCGCGGCCGACATGCCCCAGTACCACGAGATCATGGTCGACTTGTGCATGAGGGCGCAGATGCCGATGCCGAAGCTGTACATCTCGCCGAACCCGCAGCCCAACGCCTTCGCCACGGGACGCAACCCCAACAACGCGGCGGTGTGCATCACTCAGGGCCTGACCCAGGCGATGGGCTGGGACGAGATCCGGGGTGTGCTGGCCCATGAGCTGGCCCATATCCGCAACCGCGACATCCTGATCGGCTCGGTGGCCGCGGCGGTGGGCATGGCGGTGACGTTCGTCGCCAACATGGCCATGTGGGGGGCGATGTTCGCCGGCGGGCGCGACGACCGCCACGGCAACGTGTTCGGGCAGCTGGCCCTGGCCATCCTGGCCCCGATCGCGGCCACGATGATCCAGGCGGCCATCAGCCGCAGCCGCGAGTTCCAGGCCGACGCGTCGGCGGCGAGGCTGATCGGCGACGGCCGTCCCCTGGCCCGGGCGCTGGAGCGTCTGGAGGCGTACTCGCAGCGGATCCCGTCGGGCGTGAACCCGAGCCAGGCCTCGAACTACATCATCGACCCGCTGAAGGCCCAGGCCCGCGGCGGCGGGGGAGGCTTCGGCCGCATGTTCTCGACGCACCCGCCCACCGCCGAGCGCATCCGCCGCCTACAGTCCCGCGACTGGGAGTAGTCCCCGCCGGCTGGCAGCCCTGGCTAGCGGAAGTCGACCGCTAGTCGCGGAAGTTGACGTATTGGAGGGGGAGGTCGAAGTCGGCTTCCTTGAGTGCGGCGATCACGGCTTGGAGGTCGTCTCGCTTCTTGGACTGCACTCGCAGCTGGTCGCCCTGGGTGGACGACTGCACGCCTTTGATGCCGAGGCCCTTGATGAACTTGTTGAGCTCCCGGGACCGGTCCGACGAGATGCCGGCCCGCAGGGCGGCCACCTGCCGCACGGTGGCCCCGGCTGCTTCCTGGACCTTGCCGTAGTCGAGGGCCTTGAGCGACACCTTGCGCCGCACCAGCTTCTCCTCGAGCACGATGCGGGCGGCGGCCAGCCGGTCCTCGGTGGAGGAGTTCATCGTGATGAGGCCGTCGCCGAGCACCACCGATGTGCCGGTGTTGCGGAAGTCGTATCGGGTGCCGACCTCCCGTGCCGCCTGGTCCACGGCGTTGCGGACTTCCTGCATGTCGAGCCGGCTGACTACGTCGAAGGTGGGCATTGGTCTCGATTCCCGGGGGCCGGGGGGACGGGCATGGGGCTCCTGATGATATCGTGCTGGCCCGTCTGGGTCGGTGCCCGAGCGGCCAAAGGGAACGGGCTGTAAACCCGTCGGCTGAGCCTACGGAGGTTCGAATCCTCCCCGGCCCACACAAATCACCTGTCAACGGATCCGCGCTTACGTCTACCAACTCGCATACCGATTTGGTATGCTCGGACCATGGGCACCCAACAGGTTGCTGTCCGTTTGGCTGCGCCACTTCTAGCGAGGCTTGACGACCTCGTCGAGAGCGGTGCATACGAGAGCCGAGCCGCCGTGGTGCGAGCAGGCATAGAAGCCATCGCGGAAGTTGAGCAGCGGCGCCGGATTGATCGCGCCATCGTCGACGGCTACTCGCGGCTGCCACCGACAGAGGCCGAGGATCACGCGGCGATCGTCTCGCTGAGCGAGGCGATCCTCGAAGAGCCGTGGTGACCGACCTTCAGCGCGGGCAAGTCTGGTGGGGCGAGATTGAGGAAGCCGGCCGGCGCCCTTTCCTCGTCATGAGCCGCGACGCCGCCATTCCCGTGCTGAACAGCGTTCTCGCTGCTCCCGTCACTCGCACCATCAGAGGGATTCCCACAGAACTGCCACTCGGTCCTGAAGACGGCATGCCCGCGGACTGCGTCGCAAGCTTCGACAACCTCAGGGTGGTGCCAAGAGCGAACCTTGTCGACCACATCTGCACGCTTCGGCCCGGGCGCCTCTCCCTGGCCTGCGCTGCGCTCCGAACTGCGGCGGACTGCTAGAGAGGCCCGCGCACCCTGAGGTCAGGGGAATGGGCTAGGTCAATACACACACTGCCGGGGTCATGCTCGGGGCGGAGTCTCGTCCGCCACGAGCATGCGCTGCATCACCGCCACGTCGAGCCAGCCGCCGAACTTCCGGCCGACCTCCCGCTCGGTGCCGACGGTGGTGAACCCGACGGCCTCGTGCAGCTGGACCGACGCCTGGTGGCCTCCGGCGATGCGGGCGATCATGGTGTGGAAGCCCCGGGCCTGGGCCAGGCCGACCAGTTCCCGCATGAGCCGCCGGCCGACCCCCCGGCCCCGCACGGTCTCGTCGACGTAGACGCTGGACTCCACCGAGGTCCGGTAGGCGGCCCGGGGCCGGTACTCGCTGAGCGACGAGAAGCCGACCACCCGCCCGCCGAGTTCGGCCACCAGCACGCCGAGCGCGCCGGCCCGTTCCTGCAGCCATGCCTGCTGGTCCTCGAGGGTGCGGGGCACCAGGTCGAACGTGTGGGTGGTGTGCTCGACCTCGTAGTTGTAGATGCGCCGGATCTCCTCGGCGTCGTCGAGGGTGGCGAGCCGCACGACCACTTCGTCCATGCCCCGAGGCTAGGCCCGGCTCGGCTGGCGGCAGGCAGGTCCGGTGCCGGTGGCGGGGTTCGGGTCGGCGGTTGTCTTGGGGTTGCGGCGATGTGGTGCCGGTGGCGGGGTTCGGGTCGGCGGTCGTGTGGGGCTGAGGGCCGGCTCGGTTGGCCGGGTGCGGGGTCTGCCGCGGTAGCTTCCGCGTCATGTACCGATCCGACATCATCTCCGTGTTCCGCCGGACGGCGCGCCGTCACGGCGGCCGCCCGTTCCTGATCGACAGCCAGTCGTCGGTGACCTACGCCCAGGCCGAGGAGCTCACCGACACCGCCGCGGCCGAGTTGGTCGACCGGGGCGTGTCGCCGGGTGACACAGTCGGCTTCTGCGCGCCGGACTGTGTGTCGTTGTGGCTCGGCATCATCGCCGCCTGGAAGGCCGGCGCCCTGCCGGGCCTGCTCGACGCCCAGCTCAGCGCCGACGCCCTGCCCTACTTCGTCGGCGACGTCGATGCGCCGGTGGTTGCCGCCGCCGTCGAGCGCCACGAGGTCCTTCGAGCAGCGGGCGCCCGCTCGGTGATCGACCTCGACGAGCTGGCTCCAG
>JAPPLH010000095.1:5968-9097 GCA_028819505.1 Acidimicrobiaceae bacterium | reverse complement strand
CAGGCTCCAGCCACCGCCCAGGCTCCAGGCTCGGCCCAGGCTCCAGGCTCGGCCCGGGCTCCAGGCTCGGCCCAGGCTCCAGGCTCGGCCCAGGCTCCAGCCACCGCCCAGGCTCCAGGCTCGGCCCAGGCTCCAGGCTCGGCCCAGGCTCCAGACCCCGTCGACCGGCACGGGCCGGACGCGCCCCTGTACCTGAGCTACACCTCGGGCACGACCGGCCTGCCGAAGGGTGTGGTGCTGCGCTCGGCCGACGTGACCCGGGCCACGTCGTGCATCGCCGACCGCCTCGGACTCCGCCACGACGACGTGTTGCTGGCCACCACCCCGATCCCCAGCAGCTTCCAGCTGGTCGCCGCCCTGATGCCGGCGGTCCACACCGGCGCCGCGGTGGCCCTGGTGGCGGGCCGGCCGGTGGCCGAGATGTGGCAGGTGGCCCGCGACAACCGCGCCACCGTGCTGGTCGCCTACCCGCTCACCCTGGCCGACATAGTGAACGCCCCCGACGCGGCCGACGATCCGCCGTTCCGGGTGGCCCTGTCGGGCGGCTCGCCGCTGGCCCCCCGCATCAAGCGCGACTACCTGTCGACGCTGGGCATCTCGCTGCTGGAGAGCTACGGCCAGAGCGAGATGGGCGGGTTCATGGCCATGGGCAGCCCGGCCGACGGCGAGCGGGCGCTGGAGGGCTGGGTGGGCCGCCCCCTGCCCGACCGTGCCGCCTACGTGGCCGGCGTCGTCGAGCCCTTCGACGAACTGCCCGCGGGCGAGGTCGGCGAGGTGCTGGTGGCTCACGGCTTCTTCCCGGAGTACCGCAACAAGCCCGACCGCTTCGCCGACACCACCCAGGGCGGCGTGCTCCACACCGGCGACCTGGCCGTGGCCGACGCCGACGGTCACATAAAGGTGCTGGGCCGCACCAACGAGGCCGCGTCCGCCGCCGCCCGGGGCGGGTTCCTGCGCGAGCTGGAGGACGCCCTCTACGGCCACCCGGCGGTGCTCCACGCCGCGGTGGTGGATCGGGGCGACGGCGACCTGGCCGGCTTCTACGAGGTCCGCTCCGGCCATCCGGTCGCCCCCGACGAGCTGATCGCCCACGCCGGCGCCACCGTGCCGGCCGCCCTCCTGCCGTCCACGATGACCGAGTTGGACGCCATGCCCCGCACCTTCAGCGGCAAGGCCGACCGCCTGGGCCTAGCCCACCGCGCCGCCGGTTAGTCCCTGGGCCCTGGTGCTCAGCCGGGCGTCCCGGTCCCTGCCGATAGCGTCCCGCCCTTGCCGATGTCACGGCCTAGGTGTTGACGCCTGGGGTTGGATTGTCAAGAAACGGTTGCCGATGGGTCGCTAGCTCCGCCGCGATCGACTCCTACGCCGGGAGGTGGGGCGGCGGCTCCGGGACGGGGCCTGGGTCGGCGGTTTCAGCCCGCTGAGCTTGGGAAACGACCATTCACAGACTCTGGCACAGGGGTATGACATTGATTGTCAGTGAGTCAGATGTCCGATCGATCCCCGACCCCGATCCCCGACCCCGATCGCCCATTGGCCGCTCCGGAAGCCGGTCGCACTAGCTTCCGAGGACTGTGGACCGCATCGACACCATGAACGCGGCTGACCTGCTGAGCGACGCTGTCGCGGCGCGGCCCGGCACTGCTGCCGGCGACACCGCCGTCCACTGGGTCGACCGTGACCGCGCGCTCACATATGAGGAAGCTGTCGACGCCATGGGACGGGCTGCGGCGGCGCTGTCCGGTTTCAGCGTGGCTCCCGGCGGTCGGGTCGGCTTGTTCGCCCATCCGGGGCTCGACTACGTGGTGGCCCTGCTGGGCGCCTGGCGGCTGGGAGCGACGGCCGTGATGGTGGACTTGGCTGACAAGGACCGCTTCCACGAGCTGATGACCGCGGCCGCCCCCCACGCCGTGGTCTACACGAACGACCACTTCGACTATGTCCGACCCACGCTGGCCGCCCTCGGCAGCGGTGACAGCCCCACCGTCTTCGCGGGCATGGACGGTCCCCAGTCTGGCACGGTCGGCTGGCTGGCCGCCCTGGCCGAGGCCACACCCATGGTCGAGCGGCTCCTGCCCGCCGACACCGCCGCGGCTGGCACCGCCGCGGCTGGCACCGCCGCGGCTGGCACCGCCGCGGCTGGCACCGCCGCGGCTGGCACCGCCGCCAACGCCACAGCAGCCAATGCGATCGCGCTCACCGCCCCTGCCTCGGCCACCGCCCGCACCCATGGTGATCTGATCGAAGCCGCCGCCGCCGTGGCCGCCCGCCTCGACCTCACGCCGGACGACGCCACCCTGTGCCCGGCGCCGCTGGCCCAGCCGTTCCATCTCGAGGCCAGCATCCTCCCGGCCCTGATGCGGGGCGCCACCGCGGGCCTCCTCAAGTCCTGGCAGCCCGACGACGCCTGGGAACAAATGGACCGCATCGGGACCACCGTGCTGTGCGGCACCCCCGAGCATTGCGACCAACTGCTGGAGACGTCCGCCGCTCGGGGCCGCAAGCCCGTGTCCCTCCGAGCCGCCGTCACGCACGAGGCTGCCGGCTCCGACGATCTCGCCGACCGCCTCCGCACCGACCTCGACATCGACCTGCTGGTGCAGAGGCAGGTGAGTACATGACTGCAGCGGAGCAGCTTCAGTCCCCCACCATCATGGCACACGATGGGTGACATGCGATTGGGGATCACTTTGTGGGCCGACCGGGACGTGGCCGGCCTGGCCCGCCTGGCCGCCTGTGCCGAGCGCACCGGCTTCGACGACGTGTGGTGGCCCGACCATTACATGCACCGCGACGTCGGCGCCACCCTCACCGCCTGCGCCCTGGCCACCGACCGGGTGCGCCTCGGCACCGCCGTCACCAGCCCGCTGCTGCGCCATCCGGGTGCCCTGGCGTCGCTGTTCGCCTCGCTGGCCGAGATCGCCCCGGGCCGCATCGTGGCCGGCATCGGTCCCGGCGGCTGGGAGCTGCCCACCCAACTCGGCATCCGCGAGCCCCGGCCCCTCTCCGTCACCCGTGAGACCGCCCTGCTGCTGGCCGACCTCCTGAAGGGCCGCCCCGCCGCGGCCCCCGCCGCCGCCCCTGCCGCCATTTCTCGGGACGATTCGGGTGGCTGGAGTACCCATTATC
>JAPPLH010000095.1:0-5868 GCA_028819505.1 Acidimicrobiaceae bacterium | reverse complement strand
GCCGCCCCTGCCGCCATTTCTCGGGACGATTCGGGTGGCTGGAGTACCCATTATCGCCCCGAGATTTCTGGGGCCGCCCCTGCCGCCATTTCTCGGGACGATTCGGGTGGCTGGAGTACCCATTATCGCCCCGAGATTTCTGGGGCCCCCACCGCGCCCACAGGCACCACGACCAGGTTTCCGCTCACGGGGGCCCGGCTCGACTTCACTCCTCCCCAGCCCATACCCCTGTACTTGGCGGCCCGGGGCCCTCGCATGATGTCGCTGGCCGGCGAGCTGGCCGACGGCCTGATCACCCACAGCCTGTCGCTGCCGTTCATAGAGCACGTGGTCGAGCGGGTAGAGCTCGGCGCCCAGCGAGTCGCCGCCGCCTCCACCCCTCCTGTCGGCGCCGCCGCCCCGGCCGCCCAGCGAGCCGCGACTGCCGCCGCCCCCGCAGCGCCTCCCGACGCCGCCGACGCATCCCGCCGACCCTCCGACTGCTCTATTGCGGTCTGGCTGGAGATCTTCTTGCACGACGACCTCGCCCATGCCCGCGAGGTGCTGCGTCCCCGTTGCCGGTACATGGTGGGCGGCGAGTTCGACCCGAGCATGATCCCGCTGTACGGCCTCGACCCCGCCGAGGTGATGAAGGTGCGGCAAGCGGTGCGGGCCAACGACCCCGAGGCCCACGAGCTCATCACCGACGGCATGGTGGACGCCTTCTCGATCTGCGGCTCGGTGGACCGGGCCGCCGACCGGATCGACGCCCTGCGGTCGGCGGGCGTGAGCGAGGTCATCCTGAGCTTCGGCCCGGGCGTCAGCGACGACGAGATCGCATCGGTGGGGGAGACGATGCTTGCCTTCCTCGACCGCTAGCGGCCACACCAACCCGCCCACTCCAAATTATCGGAGCGGACGTGGGACGCAGACCTCTGTGCAGGGTGACAGGGGGCTACAGCCCTACCCGCCGCGGCGAGCAACCAGCCCCGACACTGCCACGCCGGGACCGCTCAACAACGTAAAGGGGGGTCCACAGGGGCAAGAAAAGGGACCCCGTGCGTTCCGGGGTCCCCGACACCTGGGGCGTACGGTCGTGTTCAGCCGAAAGCCTACTAACCGGAGCCGTCAGGCCGCCTTGATGATAGGCCGCTTGCCACCGCGGTTGCAAACGAAACTTGTGTCAAATGACGACGACTTGGTTGGTCCAGGGCCGGTGGGTGTGTGTGCGTTTGGCGGTGAGGCCCTGGGCCCGCAGGCTCGCTAGCTGGGTGTTGAGGACGCGCATGCCGGAGGTGCCCTCAATCGTGCGGCGCCGGGCCGCGGAGATCAGGTCCGCGACCTGGGTCGGCTCCGAGGTCTTGGAGTCGACGTAGTGGACCACAGGATGCAGCGGCAGGTTCTTGGATGTGACGTAGCTCGCGACGCAGTGGCTCACATGGGCGTCGAGCCGGTCGTTGGAGCGGTCCATGACAACGAGGCCGATCTCTTTGCGGTGCACGCACTCGACCGCGAAGTGTTCGACGAGCCTCTGCATCTGCATCGGCAGCGACGTCTTGGTCGCCATCGAGTGATGCATCCTGGCCTTGTCGATGCTGGCGGTGTAGACGGTGCAGTCGAGGCCTCCGAGGATTCGGGCTACCTCCAGCACTAGCGCCCGGTTCCTTCGGTTCCTCCAGCCCCTGGGTGTGAGCAGTTCGGTGGATTTCAGCTCCCATGAGGAGGGCCGGTCGCGCTCGGGGAAGTGGTGGGCCTTCGCGCCGGAGATTCGGCGGGTCAGCGTAGGGACTCTCGCTGATGAGATGGAGAGCCCTCCGATGACTACGGCGCCGGAGGAGTGGTTGAGTGAGATGGCGCCGGAGTCGTCGAGGTAGAGCATTCGCGTGCTGCGCTGGTTGGTGGGCATCGGCTGGGTTCTTCAGTTCGGTGGATCGAGCGGGTTTCAGGAGAAGGGCACGCTGTGGGTGGGCAGTTTGTGGAATTGGTTGGTGTAGATCATTCGGGGCCCGGTGGTGAAGCGGCCGCCTGTGAGGGGGTTGCGGATGGTTCGGTGGGTTTCGATGAGGCCTTCGTCGCGGAGTTCTCGCAGGCCGCGCTGGATGGTCATGGTTGAGAACGGGTAGGCGATGTGGGTCTCCGGGAGGTGGTAGGCGGTGGTGCCGTTGAACCAGTCGGCTTGGCGGAACCAGGTGGCTGAGCCGGGCGGGCCGGAACTCGAGGATCGGGCGTGGGCGTCGCGGTCGGCCTTCATGGCGCAGAGGTAGGCGGCTGAACCATGGGGGTCATCTGATCTGTAAACCTAGTTAGCTAGTAGTCTGATCTCGGTGGTTCGGTTGATGACCGGCCTCCATTCTGATTTAGATTACACAATACTACATGTGGTTATCGGTGTTCTACAAGTCGGGTCCGTAGGTTTCGGTCGTATAGAAAGGCCCCATGCACCGATGCATCCGCACATGTATAAGGAGAAGACCCCATGGCGATGAAGGTGGCTGTTCTTGGTTCAGGCGGCGGCGCCCTAGCGGTGGCCGCCGACATGTCCCGCCACGGCCGTGACACGACGCTGGCCGACTTCGACGACTTCGGGTCCAACCTCGAGCCCGTCGCGGCCAACAGAGGAGTCACGGTCACCAACGACTGGCACGGCCCCGAGACCCATCCCGTCACCGTCGCCGGCAGCATCGGTGAAGCCCTCGACGGCGCGGCCCTGATCGTCACCGTCGTCCCGTGCTTCGCCCACGACCGCTGGGTGGAGGCCATCGCCCCCCACGTGACGGCCGACCAGACGGTGCTGTTCCTGGGCGAGGGCAGCGGCGCCATCGTGGCCCGCCGGGCGATCCCGCAGCCGACGGTCATTGCCGAGGCCAACACCCTGCCCTACCTGGCCCGCCCGACCGGCCCCGGCTCGGTCACCGCCTTCCGCAAGCTGGGCGGCGTGCTGGTCGCCGCCCTGCCGGCGACCCCCCAGGCCACCGCCCAGGCCACCCGACTGGTCGAGGACGTCTGGCCCTACGCCACCGCCACCGACACGGTGTGGAACACGGTGCTGGCCAATTACAACGCCATAGACCACGTGGCCGCGATGATCGCCAACGCGGGCACTCTCCAGAACCGCACGGGCGGGATGTTGTTGTGGGGCGAGGGCGCCACGCCTGCGGTGGTGAATGTGATCGAGACGGTCGACAGCGAGCTGCTGGCCCTGCGCCGGGCGCTCGACTCGGAGGAGCCCCGCCGCTACCAGGACTTCCTGGTGGCCCAGGGCTTCGCTCCCGACCTCGGCCCCGGCGCCACCCTGTTCGACACGGTGAGGGCCTCGAAGCTGGTGGTGTCGTACGCGCCGACGGGCGACGCCGGCGGCCTCGGCACCCGCTATGTCACCGAGGACGTGCCCTATGCGCTGGTGCTGGCGTCGTCGCTGGGCGAGGCGACGGGCGTGCCGACCCCGGTGGTGGACGGGCTGGTGGACATAGCGTCGTCGATGCTGGGCCGGGACTTCCGGGCCGAGGGCCGCACGCTGGCCACGCTGGGCCTCGACGGGCTCGACGCCGCCGGCCTGGTCGGCTTCGCCCGCACGGGGGTGTTCCCGTGACCGTCGGCGGCGTCCGGCCCAGCCGGCACCGGGGTGTTCTCGTGATGGTTGGCGGCGTCCGGCCCAGCCCGTACCGGGGTGTTCTCGTAACGGTCGACGGTGCCCGCACGGGGGTGTTCTCGTGATGGTTGGCGGCGTCCGGCCCAGCCCGCACGGGGGTGTTCTCGTGACCGTCGGCGGCGTCCGTACCGGGGTGTTCTCGTGACCGTCGGCGGCGTCCGGCCCAGCCCGCACGGGGGTGTTCTCGTGACGGTCGGCGGCGTCCGTACCGGGGTGTTCTCGTGACCGTCGGCGGCGCCCGCACCGACCACGGGGCCCCTGAGCTTCGCGACGGCGCGAACATACGGTTCCTGGCCCCGGCCGTGAACGCCATCACCAACGTCACCGCCCTGGTCGGCCGCGACCTGGAGCCCCTGCGCTGCCACATTTACATACGCGACGGCCTGATCGCGGCCATCGTGGCGGCCACCGCCGACACCACCCCGCTGGCCGCCGCCCCGCCGCCCGCCGAGGACCTGCTCGAGCGGTACGCACCTGTCACCATCGACGGCAAGGACATGATCGCGGTCCCCGGCATGGCCGACGTCCACGACCACCTGCGGGTCCTGGCCCCCGGCCTGCCGGTGGCCGAGGGCCTCCCCCTCGACGAGTTCCTGAAGGTCCAGTGGGCCACCCAGGCGCGCATGGGCCCCCAGGAGTACGAGGTGGCCGTGCTGCTGGGCGCCCTCCAGCGCCTGAGGTGCGGCGTCACCACCGTCGTAGACCACGCCTACACGTTCCACGAGCCCGACCTGGACGAGGCCTGCGTCGATGCCTACGAGTCGTCGGGGATCCGCTGGGCCTGCGCCCGGGGCATCATGACCCGCCCCTACGAGCCGGTGTGCGAGACGTTCGAGCAGGCCGCCGACAACATCCGGGCCCTGCTGGCCAACACCACGGCGACCCCCGACCGCCTGTTCGTGGCCCCGGTCAGCATCCGCCAGGCCACCCCCGAAGAGTTCGAGCGCAGCGCGGCCCTGGCCGCTGAGTTGGGCGCCGGCACCTACACCCACGCCTCGGAGACACCAGCCGAACGCGAGACCTGGCTGCAGGAAGCGAACGCCACCCCGATCATGGCCCTCGACCGGGCCGGCTTCCTCTCCGAGCGCGCGGTGCTGGCCCATTGCGTGATCCTCGACGACGACGAGATCGAGCTCCTGGCCGCCCGCGGCGCCCACGTGGTCCACTGCCCGTCCAACAACATGAAGCTGGCCAAGGGCGTGACCCGGGTGCCCGACCTGCTCGCCGCCGGGGTGAACGTGGCCCTGGGGGTCGACATGATGACCGACATCTTCTCGGAGATGCGGGCCGAGCTCCAGATGCAGTCGCTTCATCGGGGTGATCCCGCGGTGCTGTCGTCCCGCGACGTGCTGCAGATGGCCACCTGGCGGGGCGCGTCCGCCGCCTTCCCCGATTCGGCCGCTCCCGCCGACACCCGCTTCCCGGCCGCCGCCGGCCACCGGGTGGCGCTGGGAGAGCTGTCGCCGGGCTGCGCGGCCGACATCGTGCTGGTCCCGGCCCGTTCGCTGCTCCAGGCGCCGCTGCTCGATCCGCTGCATGCGCTGGTGCATCAGACCCATGGTCCGATGGTGCGCCATGTGCTGGTTGACGGGCGTCTGGTGGTGGCCGACGGCGCCTCCACGCTGGTGGACGAGCAGGAGCTGGTGGTCGAGGCCGAGCGGGCCTGCAACTTCTGGCTCGACCGGCTCGACCTGCCGGACGGGCCCCGGGGCGTGTGGTTCCCGCCCCCGCCGCCCGAGTTCGCTGACCGTCGGCCCGAGGACTGGCCATAGCGAGGCCGACCGCTGGCGGCGTCGGCGCGGGGCAGGGCCGGGCGGCATCCTGAGGTCGCCCAGCCCCGCTTGTGCAGCAATCTCATCATGCGCTGTACGCTGAGCTTGCCGTACAATGCGTCTAGCGGCAAGCACGGAGGGGTCGCCAGCCATGGGCAGGACGGTCGACCGGCACTGGGACAGCCGCACCTACACGTCGAGGGCCGCAGAGTCGAGCGACGCAAGAGAGGAAGGAGACTCCCATGGGGCCGTTGACAGCCGCACCTACACGTCGAGGGCCGCAGAGTCGAGCGACCCTCCGCGGGCAGTGTTCCGAGCGTATGTTCCGCATCCCATCAACGGATGGGCGCCGGACCTGAACGCGGCCCTCTGGCACCAGGTGTCGGCGTCCACAGAACGGTGCCGCGAACTCCGACTCTCCACCGCGGCCGGGTCGCTTCCCGCCGGATGGCTGCTGGAGAGGGCGGA
>JAPPLH010000066.1:31059-85228 GCA_028819505.1 Acidimicrobiaceae bacterium | reverse complement strand
AGCCCCACCAGACAGCCCCCGAAACGGTCCCTGGCGCTCACCCCGCCCACCGGCGTCGCTCCGGTCCTGCGACGCAGGCTAGCGGCGGCCGGGCTCGGCCCACCGCTCCACGAACGCCCGCTGATCGAGGGTCTGGGGCGACTTGCGGTACCACCGGCTCTTCTCCACATGCTGCCACCACACCGCGATCTGATCGAGGGCCCCCTGGCCGGTGAGCCCGTGGCGGACCAGCCAGCAGCCGACCACCGTCCCGGTGCGGCCGATCCCGCCCCAGCAGTGCACATACACCGTGCGACCCTCACCGAGGGCGTCGTCGACGGCGTCGAGGATGGCCGCCATCTCCGCGGCCCGGCGCGGCACCGACATGTCGGTGATCGGATGGCTCTCCCGCCGCACCGACCGGCCCAGAGCCCGCGCCTGCGCGAGCGCGACCTGCTCGTACGGGGCCAGCCCGTCGCGCCGCTGCGTCAAGTCGATGAAGCAGTCGACGCCGGCCTCCATCAGCGCCCGCACCTTGGCCGCCGCCTCCCGCGGGTCCAACGCCCCCGGATACTCCCCCGCCGCGAACCGCCCCTCCCGAACCCAATAGCTGTTCGGAATAGGACGATCAGGACGGGCCGCTGCGCTCATGGGGCTAAGCCTGCTAGACCTCTGACCCCGGTGTCCAGCACATCTCAGAGACACCGTTGTGGCCGCGACGAACTCCCGCTGCCCCGTGGATGAGGCCTGGTGCTGGTTGCGGTGAGAATTGATGTCTTGAGATTGTGATGTCATGACAAGGCAGACGACGGTGCGAGAGAGGGACAGAAGCGAGCAAGACGTCACCGGGGCTGTTGCAGCAGCGCTAGAGGCTGGAACCTCGTGGTCTCGCATCGGCCTGATCCTCGGCACCTCCGAACACACGAGGGCCCCTGGCTGGCGCTAACGTGCGGTCAGGACTCATGTCCACCTTCTACCCGGGGAGAGTCGCCCCTCCGGGGGCCGCTCTCCCCCGTCCCTTGTGTAGTTGTTTGTAATACAGTACCATGACCTCGAACCCGCTCGATCCAGACCTCCTCGACGACGATGACCCCTTCGAGATCACCAGCCAGATCGCACACTTGTACAAGCACGGCTCGCTGGGGGTCGACGACGTGTTCGACGTGTGGCGCAGCGATCCGCTGTTCTACCCGGCCAAGCCCCCGGCGCACTGGCTGATGGTCGCACGCGTCAGCGGCACGGTGCTGGTGGTGCCCCTCTCGCCCGCTCAGTCCGGCAACCCGGCCAAGTGCAGGCCCATCGGCTGCTATGTCGCCTCAACCCACCTGGCAGCCCGCTACCTGGAGGACCGATGAACCATCCAGAGATGACCCCCGAAGAGGAACACGAATTCTACAGCAAGCCTGAGAACCAGGAGCCACAGGGGCCTGCCCGGCGGCGGAGGCAGCGGATGACCGATCCTGTGCCGGTGCGGTTCCCGCCCGAGATGCTCGAACGGGTCAAGGCCGCCGCCGACGCCGACGACCGATCCGTCTCATCCTGGATCCGCCGCGCCGTCGACCGAACTCTTCAAGCCGAGGCGTCCTGACCAACCCCTCCCAGCGACAGCTAGGCGGTACGACTCGCATGGTCGAGCGCCCACCGACAGCGTCGCTCACTAGAGTCTGCGCACATGCGGATCACATTGACCAACGTCATCGTCGACGACCAGGCCAAGGCCCTCGCCTTCTACACCGAGGTCCTCGGATTCCAGAAGCACCACGACATGCCCGTCGGGGACTACTCGTGGCTCACCGTGGTCTCCCCGGAGCAGCCCGACGGGCCGGAGCTGCTCCTGGAACCCGCCGCACACCCGGCCGCCAAGACATCACGCGACGCCCTCACCGCCGACGGGATCCCATCAGCACAGTTCACCGTCGACGACGTCCATGCCGAGCACGAGCGGCTGAGCGCCGCCGGCGTCGGATTCACCCTGCCGCCCACCGACGTCGGCACCGTCGTGATGGCCGTCTTCGATGACACCTGCGGAAACCTGATCCAGATCGTCACCCCAGCTCCAGAACCCGCATAAGCCCACATAGGCCTGAGCCCCCTTCTCCTCCCGGGCGGGCCTCAGGCGAACTGCTAGCGCTTCACCGTGATGGGCGGGGGGCTTCGGCGGAGTGGCGGATGTCGGAGAGGAACTCCTCGACTTCGGCGAGGTCGATGGTGCGGCGCAGCGGCGGCAGGCCCCGGAGGAGGTCCTGGCGGTAACGGGCAGTCGCCAGCCGCGAGTCGAGCACCGCCACGACGCCCCGGTCCTGAGCGGAGCGAATGAGCCTCCCGGCGCCCTGGGCCAGCAGCGTGGCCGCCCGGGGGACGTCGATCTCGCCGAACCAGCGCGGCCCGAGCCGCTTGCGACGGGCGACCATCAGCGGCTCGTCGGGCCGCGGGAACGGGATGCGGTCCACCACCACAAGCGACAGCGACCGGCCCGGCACGTCCACGCCCTGCCACATGGTCATCGTGGCGAACAGGCAGCTCTCCTCCTCCGCCGCGAACCGGCCGATCAGCTCGCGATTGGGTAGGTCGCCCTGGCAGTAGATCCGCAGCCCCGTCGCCTCCCGCACAGCCTCGACGGCGCCCCTCATGGCCCCATAGCTGGTGAACAGCGCCAGAGTGCGCCCACCGGCTGCGACAGCCATCCGGGCGATCTCCCGCTGCACGGCCTGCGCCCATCCGGGGGCTCTGGGGCCGGGCAGATGCTTCGCGCAGTAGAGCAGGCCGAGGCTGCGGTAGTCGAACGGGCTGCCCACGTCGAGGCTGTCGTGGCCGTCGTCGGGCAGCCCGAGCCTGCCGGCCAGGTTGACGGGGACGGTCGCGCTGGTCAGCACCGCCGGAGTGCGCGTCCACAGCCGCTCCTCCAGCATCGGGCCGACATCGACGGGCGCGGTCCGCCAGACCGGATTCCTGGTGGAGCCCTCCACCCAGACGGCGTCCTCGCTGTCGGGGTCGGACGCTCGGGCGAGATCCCCGGCGAGGGCGTCGAGGAGCCGCCGGGCCATCCTCCGCCGCGTCTCGTCGCCCTCCGCATCGCGGGCCTCGGCGCCGGCCGCGCCCAGCCGTCCCCGGCACAGCGCGACCGTCTCGACCAGGTCGTCGGGAAGCGACGTCAGCAGCGTGTCGCGGTGCGGGTCGAGAGCGTCCCGCAGAATGTCGCCGGCCTCCTCCACGCCGTCGGCCGCCGCCGAGCGCCCCACCACGGCCCTCACCGCCCGGGCCGCGTGCCTGAACCGGCCGCCGGTGATCGACACGCCGGCGGCGCCGGCTGCGATGTCCTCGAGCGTGTGGGCCTCGTCGAGCACGACCGCATCGTGGGGCGGCAGGATCTCCGCCTCGGTGAACACGTGCAGGCAGTAGAGGGCGTGGTTCACCACCAGCACATCCGCCTCAGCAGCCCTGTCGCGGGCCTGCTCGGCGAAGCACTCCGGCCCCGACGGGCAGTTCGCCGCGCCCGGGCACTCCCGACCGGACACGCTCACCGCCTCCCAGGCCCGCACCGACGGCTCGAAGTCGAGCCCGGCCCGGTCGCCGTCGGCGGTCGCATCGGCCCACGTAGCCAACCGGCTGATCTCCTCGCGGATGCGCCCGGCCTCGGCGGCGGAGTCCGCGGCGATCAACTGCTGCTGCCCGCTGCCGGCCGCCGCGGCCAGATCGGCGAGCTTCTTGCGGCAGACGTAGTTCGACCTGCCCTTTAGCACGCCGAACTTGAGCGGCAAGCCCAGCGCCTCCGCGAGCAGGGGAAGATCCTTGTCCACGAGCTGGTCCTGGAGGGCCTTGGTGGCGGTGGCCACGACCGCCTTCCTCCCGCCCGCTGCCAGCGGCGCCAGGTAGGCCATCGACTTGCCGGTGCCGGTGCCGGCCGCCACCACCAGATGCCGGTCCCGGTCCAAGGCGGACGCGACCGCCTCGCACATCTCGAACTGGCCGGGCCGGCTCTCCCCGCCGCCCGGCATCGCCGAGACGACCCCACGGAGCGCCTCGACGGCTTCCTGCGGTACGTCCACAGCCACCGACCGTACCCATGCACAGAGACCTCAGTCGGCCCAGGTGACCCAAAGTGTCCATAGCCTCGCGGTCTGCAGGCCGCGAGGAGCCGATCGCGAGGAGCCGATACCGCCATGACCCGCACTTCGCTGTACGTTCCCGGCGATACCCCGGAGCGCTTCGACAAGGCCCTTGCCTCAGGGGCCGATGAGGTCATCTGCGACCTGGAGGACGCCGTCGCCGAGGCGGCCAAGCCGGCCGCCCGGGAGGCGGTGGCGAGCTGGCTGCGGGCCAGCCCCGGCGCGCCGGTGTGGGTGCGGGTCAACAACCGTCCCGACCTCCTCGACATCGACGCAGCGATGATCCGGTCGCTGTTGGCCGACGGCATCGGTCCGGCCGGGGTGGTGGTGCCCAAAGCCGACCCCGACGCCTGTGCCGCCGACTTCGGCGGATGCCCGGTCATGGCGCTCATCGAGTCGGCCGAGGGCGTGTTCAAGGTGTACGAGGTCGCCTCGGTTCCCGGGGTGGTGCGCCTGGCCCTGGGCGAGGCCGACCTGGCCGCCGACCTGGACATGAAGCCGTCGCCCGACGGGATGGAGATGTGGCCGATCCGCACCCGCGTGGTGGTGGCGTCAGCGGGCGTCGGGCTGATTGCGCCGTGCGGGCCGGTGTTCACGAACCTCGACGACGACGAGGGGCTGGCCGCCACCAGCGAGTCGCTGCGCCGCCTCGGCTTCGGCGGGCGGTCGGTGATCCACCCCAAGCAGGTGGCCGCAGTGAACGCGGCGTTCACCCCGACGGCGGCAGAGGTCGCCCACGCCGAGGCGGTGATTGCCGAACTGGAGGCGGCCACCGCCGAGGGACGGGGAGTGGCCGCGCTGGACGGCAAATTCATCGACGCCGCAGTGGTGCGCCAGGCCCGCTCAGTGCTCGCCCGCGTCCCCGACCGCTCCCCGCAAGTACCCCGGACACACGAACTGGCAGCAGAATGGCCCCTATAGGGGGCGTCCTGCTGCCAATTGAAGCTTGGCCCGCGCCCACCACAGATGCAGCGTCGACGGATGCCCGTGCCGGATCGACTTCTCCCGAACTGCCTCACGGTTGATGGCCGCCAGCGGCAAGGCCACCTCGATCAGCTTGGGCCGAGACATGCGTCACGACGACTCCGATGCTCGGCACCGGCGACAGGACGTGTTCCAACCCAACGGCGAGACCTGCACCCGAAGTAGCGCACCGCAGGCTCCGCAGTACCTCGGCGTCTCGAGCGGGGCGAGGCATCCAGCGCAGGACGGCTGCCCGCAGCCTGCACACCGTGCCCCCACCTTCAGATGATCCCTGTCAGTGCCCCGACCGGCATGCCGAGATCCTCGAGCATCCTCAGGTCCTCGTCGGGATGCCTGCCGAGCGTCGTGAGGTAGTTGCCAACGATGAGAGCGTTGATCCCGGCCGTCATCCCAATGGCCTGGAGCTCGCGCAGCGTCACTTCGCGGCCGCCCGCGTACCGCAGGATGACACCCGGCAGCCCGAGCCGGAACAGGGCGATCCAGCGGATGGCCTCGAGGGGGCGCATGGGTCGCCTGAGCATCAGCGGAGTCCCGGGGCGAGGATTGAGGAAATTGAGAGGAACCTCTGTCGGGTCCAGCGACTGCAACTGAAGCAACAGCTCGACTCGCTGTTCGACGCTCTCGCCCATGCCCAGGAGCGCGCCGCAGCACAGCTCCATGCCGGTCTCCCGGACGAGTTCGCATGTCCGGTAGCGGTCGTCCCAGGTGTGGGTAGTCGCGATCGCCGGAAAGAACGACCTGGCCGTCTCGAGGTTGTGGTTGTACCGATGCACGCCACCGGCCGCGAACCGCTCGGCCTGGTCGCGATCCAGTATCCCGGCCGAGACCGCCACGTTGAGGCCAGTCTCCTCCTGGACCATGGGAACCATCTCCAGGATCCTGGTCATCATCCTCTCATCGGGGCCGCGCACAGCGAGCACGATGCAGAACTCCGACGCTCCGGTGCCGACAGTCTCGCGGGCGGCTGCGAGTACCTCGTCGGCGTCCAGAAAGGGCGTCGCGGGCATTGCCTCTTCGAAACGCGCGGACTGGGAGCAGAAATGACAGTCCTCGGGACACCCGCCGGTCTTCACTGAGAGGATGCCCTCGACCTCCACGGTCGGGCCGCACCATTCGAGCCGCACTTCGTGCGCAAGCGACGCCAGCGCGGGCACACCGTCGTCCTCGACGTCCGCCAGGCGGGACAGCTCCGGAGCGGTCAGCATCCGGCGCTCGTCGATCAGCGCAGATTCGGCTTGGCGCAACATCGTGCGGTAGTTGCTGGACGTCACGGTCGCCGCCTTCATGCCAGCTCTTCACGCAAGCGGGCGAACCGCGCCTCCCGGTCTCGCCGAGCCTGGAGGGCTGTCTCGAGGTCCACCTCCACGAACCGTGTCGTGATGTTCGGTGGAGACTGGCCGACGTCGTCCATGTCGGCGCCGATGACCGTGGCCACCATGCAGTATCCGCCTCCGGACACGGCATCACGGTGGAGGACTATCGGTTCGATGCCGCTGGGCACCTGAATCGATCCGATGGGGTACGGAGCGTCCACGATGTTGGACGGGTCGCTTCCAGCCCCGAACGGCGGCGTCCGATCCTTGAACTCGAGTTCGGCGCCCTGGTAGCGGAAGCCGGTCCGGTCCGCGACCGGGGTGAGGCGCCAGTCGGTGCCGAGGAAGGTCTCGCGCCCGGTGGCCGTCAGGCGATGGTCGAACAGGCCCATCATCACTCGGATCTCGCGCTGATACGGGTGAGTGGGCCGGAGAGCCTCAGGCACGGCGCGTCCGACGCGTGATCCGTCAACCGGTCCGAGAGCGATCCAGTCTCCCTCTGCGAGAACGCGGCCGTTGATCCCGCCCATGCTGCCCAGCGTGTAGGTCGAGCGGCTGCCCAACACCTCGGGCACGTCGATCCCCCCGGAGAAGGCGATGTAGGCGCGGGCACCTGCGGTCAGATAGTCGAAAGACAACACGTCGCCCTCGGACACCTCGAAGCTCTCCCACAGGGGTCTCGGGACTCTGTTGACCAACGGCGGGAGGTCCGCCCCGGTCACGGCGACGACGCAGGGCGCCTCGAACAGCAGTTGCGGGCCCAGGTAGGTGCACTCGAGAACGGCAGCCTCATCGGGGTTGCCCACGAGGAGGTTCGCGGCGAACGACGAGAACTGGTCGAGCGACCCGGATGGCGGGATGCCGACGCTGTAGTAGCCGTAGCGGCCACGATCCTGGATCGTGGTCGACATCCCGGGCTTCAGGACTCTAACTCCCACGGAGCACCTCCAGCAGTCCGGCGTTGTAGGCGTCGGGATCGTTCAGGAACTCGCCTAGTGAGAACCTGACTGGCCGTTGCTTGAATCGGAAGGCCCTGGCTTCGACCTGCTCGACGATCCGGTCGTAGGCAGCGCGATCGATGGGTTCGAGCTTCGCAATCGTGCCGGGCTTGAAGAACACCATGAAGTCCTCGAAGTCGGGGTGCTGCTGTGTCGGGTCGTAGATGGGCGCTGGAGTGATCCCGAACAGCTGGTAGCCGCCGGCGCCGCGCACGCTGTAGATCGCAGTGAAGCACCCGCCGTAGCCGATCGCCTGCTTCGGAGTGTCCGTCCGCGGCCGCGGGTACTTCGGGACCTGCAGCTGGCGCTCGCGCGGCACCATCTGGAACAGGAACGGCAGCCCGGCCACGAACCCGACCATCGAAGTGAACCAGGGCGATCCCGAGTGCGCTTCGACGAACGAGTCGACGCTCGTGTAGCCGTTGATCTCGGCGGCGTATTCGAGATCGGTCGAGTCGGGGGTCTGATGGTGGGTCCGGAAGCGCATCAGGGTCTCGTGCGTCCACGGGTCATTGTACAGAACCGGGACCTCGACGATGGAGGTGTCGAGCTGGATGTCGGTCGCGTCGCCGACATCCGACTCGATCTGCTTCAGGAGTTCCACAAGATCGGTCGGTGGAAGCACCAGTGGGTCGAAGCGGATCTGGTAGGAGGCGTTGGCGGGACAGATGTCGATGACCCCGTCGAGTCGCCGTTCTTCCAGCGCCTGGGTGATGGCCATCGCCTTGAAGTTGGCGGTGAGGCTCATCTCCCCGTCGAGTTCGACGAATACGTGGTCATCCCCGCCGAAGCTGTAACGCGCTGAGGCCGTGCCGGTCATGGTTGGGGTCCTTCCTGTCGGCTGTCCAGCCAGCGTTCGACGAACCCGGTGTCGTAGACGCCGTCGGCCATCTCTGGCGTCTGGAGCAGGTCGACAATCAACGGTGCGGTGGTCTTGACGCCCTCGACTAGGAGTTCGCCCATGGCTCGCTTCGCGCGTCGTACCGCGGCGGGCCGGTCGACGTCCCACACGATGATCTTGGCGATGAGCGAGTCGTAGTAGGGCGAGACCTCGGACCCGGCCGTCACGGCGGTCGAGATCCGGACGCCGGGCCCCATCGGCAGTTCCATGCCGGTGATCGTTCCGGGCGAGGGGAAGAAGTCGTTGTCGGGATCCTCGGCGTTGATGCGCATCTCGATGGCGGCCCCGCGAGGGGTCGAAGTCATCTGGTCGAGACTCCTGTTCCGGCCATTCGCTTGATGGAGTTGCTCCCGGACGAGATCCACGCCGCACACCAGTTCCGTGACCGGGTGCTCGACCTGGATCCTCGTGTTCATCTCGATGAAGAAGAACTCGTTGGTGTTCTGGTCGACGAGGAACTCGACTGTGCCGGCGCCCTCGTAGGAGACGGCCTGCGACAGAGCGACGGCCGCGCTGTACATCTCCCGCCGCACATCTTCCGGGAGGCCGGGCGCCAGCGCCTCCTCTATCAGCTTCTGGCGGCGACGCTGCAGCGAACACTCCCGCTCGTACAAGTGGACAGCATCCAAGCCATCCCCGAAGACCTGCACCTCGATGTGTCGTGCCGGCGCGATGAACTTCTCGAGGTACACGGCGTCGTCACCGAAGGCGGCCCTGGCCTCCGTCTGGGCCATGGTCATCTCGTCAGCGAGGCTCGCGGCGTCATGCACGATCTTGATCCCCCGGCCGCCCCCGCCGGCTGCCGCCTTGATGAGGAGAGGGAACCCGATACGTTCCGAAGCACGCTCGGCTTCAGCAACGCTCGCGACGCCGCCTTCGGTTCCCGGCACGACGGGAACCCCGGCCGACACGGCGGTCCCGCGGGCGGCCGCCTTGTCGCCCATGAGGGAGATCGCCCTCGCGTCGGGGCCCACGAACCTGATGCCTTCGTCGATGCACCGCTGGGCGAAGGCGGCGTTCTCGGCCAGGAACCCGTAGCCGGGGTGAATGGCATCAGCGCCGCTGGCGTGCGCCGCGGCGACGATCGCGTCCATGTTCAGGTAGCTCTGAGTCGCCGGCGGCGGCCCGATGAGAACCGACTCGGTGGCGATCACGACATGCCGCGCGCCGGCGTCCGCCTCGGAGTAGACCGCTACTGTCTCGACGCCGAGCTCCGTGGCTGCCCGGATGACGCGCGTGGCGATCTCCCCGCGATTCGCGACCAGGAGCTTCACGGCACGGCACCTTCGCCCGGGGCCTCGTCCACCGTCATCAGGACGTCACCTGGTCCAACCATGCCGCCGTCCTCCACCTCGATCGACGCGATGACGCCGACCACTCCAGCGACGACGGGGTGGAAGTTCTTCATGACCTCGACGAGAGCGACCTGCGTATCTTCCTCGATTCGGCTTCCGATCACAACATAGGGGTCCTGGTCCGGCGCAGGCCGTCGGTAGAAGACACCCGGAATGGGCGAGCGGATCTCGTGACTCATCGCTGAAGTCCTCCTTGGGGCGCCGGCTGTCGGCTGGCGTTCTCTTCGGCTACGACTGAGCTGACGGCTGCCGCGAGCTCGACCGCGTTGGGCGTGTCCGAGTGCAGACACACTGTGTCGGCCCGCACTGCCACATCAACCCCGCCGACCGACTCCACGAGTCCCTCCCGGATCGCACGGCGCGCTCGCTCAGCCGCCAACTCAGGCTCGGCCGCGCCGTGGGTGCGGCTGATGATCAGCGTCCCGTCGTCGGCGTAGTCGAGGTCCGAGTAGTACTCGGAGACGAATCCGACGCCGGCGCGTCGGGCGCACTCCTCGTGCATCGTTCCCGCCATTCCGTAGACGGGAACGTCGTAGGCGGCCGCTACCGCGCAGACGGTCAGCGCAAGGTCGGACTGCCGCGCCGTCATCCCGTAGAGCGCTCCATGCACCTTGAGGTGATGGAGCTCCATGCCCGCTGCGGCGAGGAAGCCGGTGAGGGCCCCGACCTGGTAGGTGAGGAGGCTCTCCAACTCGTCGGGGCGGAGCTTCATCTCGCGCCGCCCGAACCCTTGCCGGTCCGGCAGAGACGGGTGCGCTCCGACCGCGACGCCGTGACGCTTCGCGGCGGCGATGGTCTCCGCCATCACGCTGGGGTCGCCGGCATGGAAGCCGCAGGCGACATTGGCGGCTGTGATGTGAGACATCAGCTCCTCATCGCAGCCGAGCGTGTAGATGCCGAAGGACTCGCCCATGTCGCAGTTGACACCGATCGTTGTCGTTGGAGTCACGCTTTCTTTGCTCCTCTCGGTCATCCCAGCACTCCCGCGGATGCCAGTCGGGCAACCGAGCGCTGGCGGATCTGGTCGGAGATGACGGCCACAATCAGCAGCGAGCCGAGGACGATCATCTGCATGAACGACTGGATGCGGGCGAGGTTCATGCCGTTCTGCACCAGCCCGATGAACAGTGCGCCCAGCACGACGCTCGACGTGCGCCCGATACCGCCCCGTAGCGAGACGCCGCCGATCACACATGCGGCTATCGATTGGAGCGGCAGGTTCGTGCCGATGTTGGCCTCGCCCGTCTCGAGCCTCGCCGTCAACAGGACTGCGCTCAGGCCCATCAACAGACCGGCGATGACATAGGCAGAGGTGAGATTCAGTCTCACCTTCACGCCGGACAGAACCGCGGCGTTGGCGTTGCCGCCGATGGCATAGAAGTACCGACCGAGCCGCGTCCAGGTCATGATCACGCTGACGACGACGACGACGGCCGCGGTGACCCAGATCGGCGTCGCGAAGCCGGCCCACTCCCCGAAGCCGAAAATGTCGGAGAACTTCGGCGGTATCCCTCTCACCGGGACGCCGCTCGTCATGTAGAGGGCGAGCCCGAGGGCGACGGATGCAGTGCCGAGCGTCATGATGAACGGCGATACCCGGAACATCGAGACGCCGATGCCGTTCACAAGCCCCAGACCGCCGCCGGCGAGAACTCCAAGGATCATCCCGGCAGCGACGGCGGAGGTCACGGAGCCGGATCCGCCGGCATAGACGTCGGCCATCACGGTCGCGGTCACGACCGAGACCAGAGCGGTGCCTGTGCCGACCGACAGGTCGAAGCCGCCGGTGACGAGCACCAGCATCTGCCCGAGCGAGACGATGATGAGGAAGGTGTGCTGGCGCAGGACATTCTCGAAGTTGCCGAGATCCAGGAAGTTCTCGGACATCTGGGAGAACACGACGACCGCGATGAGCAGCAGAGGGGGCAGTACGCCGATCTTGACGAACCCGTACTCGATCCATTCGAGCGGTGTCCGCTTGACGCGGCTCTCAGCGGTCCTCGGGTCGGGCGCCTCGTCCTGAAGGGTCTCGTTCATGCCGCGCCCTTGTCGAGGAAGTTCCGAAGGACGTTCTCCTCGGTTATCTCGTCGCCGACGAGATGGTCGACGATCCGCCCGTGGTGGAACACGTACGCCCTGTGCGTCAGGTGGAGGATCTCGGGCAAGTCCGACGACACCAGGACCACCGCTGCGCCCTTTGCGCAGAGTTCGGCCATGAGGTTGTAGATCGCCACGCGTGTTCCGACATCCACGCCGACCGTCGGTTCGTCGAACACAAACACGTCCACGTCGCGTGCGAGGGCCTTCGCGAGCAGGACCTTCTGCTGATTGCCTCCGGAGAAATGCTCCACCGGTCGCTCGAGGGCGTGCGGGTAGAGCCGGACGCGTCGGGTCACCTCGTCGGTGACCTCGCGTTCGGCGGCTCTTCGCAGCAGTGTCAGCTTCGAGAAACGGTCGAGAGACAGGCACGGCAGGGCGACGTTCTCGCGCACGCTCCGCATCATCAGCAGTCCGTCGGTCTTGCGGTCGGAGGGCACGTAGAACATCCCCCGGCGCAGCATCTGGCGCGGCGTCGAGCCGGTGACATCGCGACGGTGAAGTTCGATCGCGCCCGACAGCACGGCTTCGGCACCGAAGCAGGCCCGGGCTGCGCTGCTCTTGCCGGACCCGACAAGCCCCGCGAAACCCACGATCTCACCGGCTCGCACTTCGAAGTCCACATTGAGAATGGACCGCGTCGCTGTGGTCAGATCGCGGACTCGGAGCACCACCTCCTCGGGGGTTGTGTCGACGTCGGGGAACACCTGCTCGATCACGCGACCGGTCATGAGCCGAAGCAGTCGATCCTCGCTGACGTCTGACTGGTCGAGGGTGTCCACGCGCTGCCCGTCCCGGAGCACTGTGACTCGATCCGCCAATCGGTAGAGCTCCTTGAGGCGGTGAGTGACGTAGACGACGCCGAGCCCGCGGCCCCGCGCCTCCCAGACGAGCTCGAACAGTCGGCTCGCCTCGGTCTCGGTCAGGGAAGCGGTCGGCTCGTCGAGTATCAGGACACGCAGGTCGGATCGGAACGCCTTTGCGATCTCGACCATCTGTTGTTGCGCACGCGACAGTCGACTGACCTGCTGTGAGGGCTTCAGCGGGAATCCGAGGTCGCGGAGCAGCCGGTCAGCGTCAGCTCGGAGCGTCCGGCGATCGATGAGGCCTCGCGTGCCCGGCTCGGAGCCGAGCAGCAGGTTGTCGGCCACCGTCAGCGTAGGAACCAGCGAGAACTCCTGGAAGACCGCGCTGATGCCGAGCCCGCGCGCATCCCGCACAGAATGCAGTTCGACCGGCTCGCCACCGACGACGAGGGCGCCCTCCGTCGGTCGGAGCGCTCCGGCGACGATCGAGATCAGCGTGGACTTGCCCGCGCCGTTCTCCCCGAACAGGGCATGGACCTCGCCGGCCCTGAGATCGAAGTCGACCTGATCGAGAGCGCAGACGCCCGGGAAACGCTTCGAGACGTTCCTGAGTTCCAGCAGGACATCACCGTCGATGCCGGCTGTGGAGGGAATCCGAGTAGTGGAACGTTGCATTTCCCGGGCGTCACCGCTCGCGTGGTCAGCCGACGCTGAAGACGGGATCGAAGCCCGGGGGCGCCAACGTCGAGGTCGAGTCGAACGTGTCGATGGTGTCGACATCGACGACGAACAATGCCGGTCCGACGTGCTCCTCGAAGTCGAGTCCTTCGAGGGCTCGAACCGCCTGGTCGATGGCGATGCGAGCCTGGATGACAGGCGAGTCGGTCGGAGCGGCGAGTATGCGTCCACTCTGGAGACCCTCGAAGATCCCCGGTGTGAAGTAGTACGAGACCACGCCGATCTCGTCGTCGAGGCCACGGTCGCGCAAGATGGAGGTCGCGGCCTCCGCCGTCACGGCCGTGCCGACGATGAAGTCGACGTCCGGGTTCGCGGCCAGGGCGTCTTCGATCAGGATGCTCTGGGCCTCCTTGCCGGTGTCGCCGAACTTCGTGTCAACAATCGTGACCGACGTCCCCTCGAGGGCACCCACACACCCCGCATTGCCGGCCTCGACCCAGCCAGCACCGGCCGGACCGGGGAACCAAGCAATGGATGTGGCCTCATCGCCCACATGATTCGCCAGCCATGAGCACGCGTTGGCGCCCATCTCACCGAACGAGACGAGGGACTTCGCCGTCAGATTCTCCGAGGACATCCCGTTGATCACATCGATGACCGGGATTCCTTGCGCAGCGATCTCATCGACCAGGTTGTTCAGCCCGTCGAAGGAGATCGCACCGACGACGACCGCGTCGGCGCCACCCTGCACACAGTCCTCGATCTGCGAGATCTGCGTGTCCAGGTTGGTGTAGCCGCCGGCCTCGACCAGCGTCATGCTCACGCCCTGGCGTCGAGACTCCTCCACGGCGCCGTAGTCCACTGCGAGCCAGTAGGCGTCCTTCATGTGCGGGAACGAAACGCAGATGTTCCACGCCTGCGTCGCTGCGACTGGAACGTAGTCCATCACGGTTCTGGGGCTGGTCGCGTCACCGGGAACGCTCCAGACCTCAACCGGGTACGGCGCCCAATCGGCAGGCGCGGCCTCGTCATCAGCGGCAGCGGCCGGCCCAGGCTCCTCGGACGGCTCATCAGCCGCCGCTGCCGCATCATCGGGCGCGGCAACCTCATCAGCCGCCGCTGCCTCGTCATCAGGGGCAGCGGCCGGCTCAGGCTCCTCGGACGGCTCATCAGCCGCCGCTGCCGCATCATCGGGCGCCGCGGCCGTGCTGTCAGCCTGTTGGGTCGTCTGCGGCGCGACAGCCGAGTCGTCATCGTCGTCGCCGCATGCTGCGGCGACGATCTGCGTCGCCAGCAGCACCGAGAGCACTCTCAGCGCCACGGGTCGTCTTGTGGACATGGTCGTCCCTCCCTGGGAATTCGCGAGAGGCGATGCTATGAATAGCTTCGCAACCGGCGATAGGGCCGTAGTGCACAGTGTTTGACTTGATTGATGTGCAGATGTACAATTCAATTCATGGCGCTGACACTCCGCGAACTCTTGAGAGCCTTCGGTGACGGTCTGACCTTGCACACGGCACAGCACGACATTGCTCTCAGCCGCACCATCGACTGGGTCGCGCCCACAGAACTCGCGGACCCGACCCCCTTCGTCGTGGGCAAGGAGCTGATCCTGACGACCGGGATCGGACTCCTCGAAGGACCCCATGACCGGTATGAGGAGTTCGTCGAGCGCCTGGCGGACGCAGACGCGGCGGCAATCGGCTTCGGCACCGGCATGAGCCACCCGTTCGTTCCGCCGCAGATGCTTGTAGCGGCCAGCCGTCGGGCTCTTCCCCTCATCGAGGTTCCCTACGGAACGCCGTTCACGGAGATCTCACGCGTGGTCGCCGAATCGGCGATCGCCGAACGGTACGAGCTGCTCAAGCGAGGCCTCGAGATCCACGAGGCCCTCGCCTCCGTACTGCTCAGCGGCGCCGGGCTGCGACCGATGATCGAGAGCCTGTGCAACCTCATCCACGGATCGGCGGCGGTGATCGATTCTCATGGCCGCGTGCTCTCAAGTGCGCCCGAGTCCGCCTTCTGGCCGATCGAGGAGGTCCTTCACCTTCGCTCGCCTCCCGAGAGCGACGAAGACTCAGACCTGTCGGTGTCCCCCATCGCGGTCGCCGAGGAGGTCGTGGCGTTCTTGTGCGTACGGGTCAGCGACACGACGTACAACCTGCACGCGATTCCCTACGCCGCGACGCTCATCGGTCTCGAACTCGCTCGCCGTCAAGCAGAGCTCACCGGGCGACGCGAGCTTGTGGGCCAGGTGGTCGAGGACCTGCTCGCGCAGCGCCTCAGGGACGAGGATGCGACCCGGCGCCTGGAAGCCTTCGGCGTGGACCTCGATACGGCCGCGACCGTCATCGTGGCCGCGCTCACCGACCCGGACAACCGCATCAGGACGCTGCCCTGGGGTCCCCAGGAACTGGTTGACCGTGAAGACAACCCGAGGGTGAGGGCCCTGGTCGGGGACGAGCTCATCACGATCGTCCCGTCGTCGGCTCCGGTTCACGAGATCGCCCGTGCCACCCGTGAGCGTCTCGGCACCTTCGATCCAGCGGTGCGTGTCGGCATCGGCGGCTCGCACACCGGGCCGAACGGGCTGCGGCTCAGCTACTTCGAGGCCAAGGAGGCTGCGACTCACGGCCCCGGCGTCAGCGACTGCGAGCCGTTGAACCTGTCGACGCTCCTGCTGGTGAATCGTGAGCTTCCGATTCGCGAGATGGCCCTTGGTCTCCTTGCTCCCCTGTTGGAGCACGATCGCAGCCGCGGATCGGACCTGCTCAACACGCTGGCCACCTACCTTGAATGCTCGGCCTCGGCGGCCGAGGCTGCCAAGAAGCTGCACCTTCATCGCAACTCGATGCGATACCGCATCTCACAGATAGAGCGACTGACCGACCATGACCTGAGTGAGTTCGCGGACCAGGCCCGGCTCTGGATCGCAATCAAGGCGCTTGAAGTAGAGGGCGACCTCGCGCGAGCGGGCTGACGCGCTCGGACCTTCAGGAAGCGGGTCGCTGTCGCCTGGGACGCGATCGCGGCCGGGCCCCGGGGGTCTGTGCGGTGTGGCGGGGGCCGGGGCGCGGTGTGGCGAGAGCACCACCCGCTGCTGCAGGCGCCCGAGCCGGTCAGCGGCCTCCCCTACCCGCTCGACGGACGACTCGTCAGGATGCAGCTTCCAGTCGCGGATGCCGTGAGGGACGAACGCCCCATAGGGCTCAGGGCCAAGCCAGCCGTCGCGGCGGGCCGGTCAGAGTGGAGGCGGCTCGGCGGCTCTGAGTTCGGCCAGTTCGGCCTCCATCCGGGCGATGAAGGCGTCGCCGCGGTCCTGGTGCAGCGCCACCCCGAACATGATCCGGCGCAGCACGAAGTCGGCGTCGGAGCCGCTCCCGACGAGCACCCCCGACACCCGCTGGCGGTTCTCCACCGGCATCATCACCGCGTAGTAGCGGCCGACCAGCTCGGGGGTGGCCGACACCAGCTTGTCCCAGCGGAACTCGCGGGTGTGGAGGCTGCCGCGGAACACCCCGCGCTTGTTGGTCGCCACGAACACGCCGTCGCCGTCCTCGCCGTCGATCACCGCGGTCTCCTCGGGGGCGGCCTCTATCGTGCCCCGATGCACGCTGGGCCGGTAGTAGACGCCCTTGGTGACCCGCACCGACAGCCCGTGGGAGTGGCCCCCGTAGCGGGTCTTGGGGGCGCGGCGGGTCTCGACGAGCGCGGCCCCGCGTCCGATCAGCAGCACCTCCTCGCCCCGCTTGGTGACGATCGGGCAGTCCGGGTCGAACTCGTCGGCGAGATCCTCATAGGACCGGCACGCCTCGATCTCCGACTCGAGCGCGGCGCAGTCCTGCTCCCACTCGCGGCGGACGGCCGCGGCCGCCGCCTGGGCCCGCTGCTGCTCGAGGCGGGCTGCCGCCTCGGGATCCCCGAAGAGTTTGCGAAGTTTGTTCAGCATGTCGGATCCTCCCGCTGCCGAAGTCTGTGGACTGTGCCCGGCGTCGCCGCCTGAGCGCCCACCATGCCACCACACTGTGACATCGCACGCACGCACCGCGGCCCGCGGCGTCCCGGCGGCCTCTCACCTTCCGCGACCCGGTCGAGGTGGAGGAGGTCATGGACCGCATCGTCGCCGCGGGGTCCCGGCGGCCTCTTACCTTCCGCGACGACGCCGATCAGTTCATGGCCCAAACGTCCTCGTCGTTGGCGGCGGGACCGGACAGACTGGCCGCCAGCGCCCGCTCGTCGAACAGGTCCGGGCACCCATCCCCAGGACCCGACGGACGGCCCGTGTGCATCCCCTGTCACATGGCGTCCTTAGGGTGCTCCTCCGTGAAGTGGAACATGTGTAGCTTGAGTGGCGCCGGGGCGGTGTCGATGACTCAGTACCGCCAGCCGAAGTTGATGGAGGCCGTCAGGGCGATGCCGACTTGGAACGTCGATCCCGATGGAACGCACGGTGAGGTGTTCACCCGCCGCTGGGTGGTCGACTTGATCCTGGACCTGGCTGGCTACGAAGCCTCTGCTGACCTGGGAGCTTCGGTGATCGTGGAGCCTGCTTGCGGTACCGGTTCGTTCCTGGTTCCGATCGTTGAGCGGCTGGTGGAGTCCTGCGACCGGCATGGCCGATCGATTTCCGACCTGGGGCCGGCCGTCAGGGCATTCGATCTGCTCGACCGCAACGTCGATGTCGCCCGCGGGTCGGTAGCCGCGCGGCTCGTCGAACTCGGCCAACCGGCCGATTTGGCCGAGAGCCTCAGCTCGGAGTGGGTCAGTCGAGGGGACTTCCTGCTGGGCGCGGGACTCGACGGGTCCCGGCAGGCCGGCTTCGTGGTCGGCAACCCGCCCTATGTCAGGCTCGAAGACGTTCCAGCAGAGGTCAGCGAGGCCTACCGGTCCGAGTGCGCCACCATGCGGGGCCGAGCGGACCTGTATGTGGGCTTCTTCGAGAAGGGCCTGTCGATGCTCGGCCCCGAAGGAAGGCTGGCGTTCATCTGCGCTGACCGCTGGATGCACAATCAGTACGGCGAGCGGCTACGGGCACTGGTCGCTTCCGAGTACGCAGTGGACACAGTCGTGGTGATGCACGGCGTGGACGCATTCGAGGACACGGTGTCGGCCTATCCGGCGATCACCGTGCTACGCAACGGCTCCCAGGGCCCAGCCCGTGTCGTCGAAACCGCAGACGGCTTCGACGAAAGCGACGCCCGCACCGTCGCGCAGTGGCTCGCCGAGCGCAGCGAACCCGCGCTCGTTGGAGGCCACTTCGACGCCGCGACGCTCCAAGGGTGGTTCACCGGCAGCAACCACTGGCCAACGGGCTCGCCTGGCACGCTGGAGCTGATAGCGGACATCGAGCAGCGATTCGGTCCTTTGGAGGACTGGCAGACAGGCACCCGCGTCGGTATCGGCTTGGCCACCGGCTGCGACGATGTCTTCGTGGTCAAGGACGCTCCCGGAGTGGAGCGCTGCCGTCTGCTGCCGATGCTGACCGCTCGTGACATCTCCTCGGGTGCGCCGCAATGGAGCGGACGGTTCCTCGTGAACCCGTGGGAGGACGGTTGCCTTGTTGATCTCGAGGAGTACCCCGGCCTCGCCTCATATCTGCAGCGCCACGGCACCAGGATCAGACAGCGGTACGTGGCCCGCAGCCAGCCGGCCTCCTGGTACCGCACGATCGACCGGGTCGATCTCGAACTGCAGGCACGACCGAAGCTGCTGCTTCCCGACATCAAGGCGACAGCTCACCCCGTGCTCGACGAAGGAGGCTTCTGCCCCCATCACAACCTCTACTACGTAGTGTCCGACAAATGGGACCTAGAGGTTCTGGGGGGACTGCTGTTGTCGGACATTGCCAACCTGTTCGTCGGCGCCTACTGCGTGAAGATGCGCGGCGGCGCCTACCGATTCCAGGCCCAGTACCTCCGAAAGATACGAGTCCCTGCCCCCGACGCAATCGCTGCGGCGGCCGCGGCTGCCCTCGCCGCGGCGTTCAGACGCCGAGACCGGGCCGCAGCCAGTGCCGTAGCCGCAGAGCTGTACGGGATCAGCCGGTCCGACCTCCTCGCCGCCGTGGCCTAGACCCTTCGACGGCCGTCCCTCGGGTTGCGGCCGCTACCCCGCTGACCAGTCGATCTCCGGGTTCGTGGCCATGAACTGGAGACACCGGCCGTGGATGGCCGCGGCAAAGGCCTGAAAGCTCACTGACTCCGACGGGAACGTCACCGCAGCAGAGTCCTTGTCAGCCAGGACGACACACGCCGCGTCAAGCAGTCGCTCACGGACCATCCGCTCGAAGAAGATCACATACCGATCCGCGTAGCTGGCACCATCGAAAGCCGGATCCGGCTCCCACACCGCCTTGCGCGGGGCGACCGGTTTGGTGAAGGCCTCGTTGTCCTCCAGCAGCATGAAGTAACCCAGCCACGGTCGCAGCGGACGGATGATCTCACGCTCGACCGCCTTCCAAACGTCGACGGCCTGGCCGAGCGCCTCGTCGGTGCGGTTGTTGTAATTCTTGCCGCTGTTGCCCGCCATCGACTTCAACTCAACGATGCCGACCACCCGATCCGCCACCGTCACCACGATGTCCCAATTCTTGTCACGACGGAAGTAACCGGCGATCGGGCGCCTCTTCACATCGATCAACCGAGCCGGTATGCCAGCGTCCACGAAGACGCTCACTACCAACTCGTGGAGAGCGTCCAGGTGGCGCCCTCCCGTCACTTCAGCCCGGATACCCGTGTTGACGACACCCCTGCTCTCGGACTCGTCAGCCTGCGACCGCCGTACCTCCCAGTAGTCAGCAACGGCAGCGCGCACCGAGTTGCCGTAGTCGGGAAGCTGTGAAGGCATGCGACTCCTTGGGTCGGGCTCAGTATTCTAGGAGAGTGTCGGGCAGCCGGGTTGCTGGTGGCGTGTTCGGGGGGCGGGGGCGGTGCGGGCGCGGTGTTCGGGGTTGGGGCGGCTCGTATCGGGCGGGCCGGGGCGGCCGCGGGCGGCGCTTGGCTAGCCCGCCTGCCGCGGTCACTCTGGTGGTCGCGGTCGACGTCGACGAGACCTTCCCGGCCCTGTTGAAGCCGTCGGCACGCGCTGCCGCGCTCGCCGACCGCATCGCGACCCGAGCCTTCCCTGGGCTCCGACGTCGAGGTCAGAGACGCCTGCGACCACTCACAGGGCACCGAGTGGCCGGCCGCCGTCGACGGGGATCACCGCGCCGGTCGTGAACGGCAGATGGCTGACAGCCGCACTCACCGCGGCGGCCACATCCTCCGGGGTCGCCAGCCGTCCCAGCGGGGTCGCGTCCCGCTGCGATTCGAGTGCTGCTGCGGGCATGCGATCGGCGTACTCGCCCAGCACCCAGCCCGGCGACACCGAGACAACCCGCACTCGCGGCGCAAGAGCCCGGGCCAGCGACCGGGTCATGCTGTCGAGGGCGGCCTTGGACGCGCAGTAGGCGACGTTGGATCCCTGGCCCGTGACCGCAGCGATCGACGAGACGTTGACCACGACCGAACCGCTGGAGTTCTCGAGGAGGCCGCGCAGCGCCCTGACCGCCGCGAAGGGGCCGCGCCAGTTCGTGGCGAAGATGTGGTCGATGAGGTCGTCGTCGAGGGCGTCGAGGTCGTTGTGGGGCACGGGTCGGGTTACGCCGGCGCAATTGACGAGCACATCGAGGCAGCCCCAAGTGGAGGAGATGTGATCAGCGAGCCCGGCGAGCGAGCCGGGTTCCAGCACGGAGATCCGCATGGCGCGATGGCCGGCGCCGGGCAGATCGGCGACGAGGCGCCCGGCGCGGTCCGCGGCCGAGTGGTAGCCCGCGATGATGGTCGAGCCGTCGGACGCCAGGCGTCGCGCGATCGCAGAGCCGATCCCGCCGCTGGCGCCGGTGACAACTGCCGTTCTCATCCGAGCGCACGGCCGAGAGCCGCCTCCCGGCCGTAGCGTCGCACCCGGATGTCGGCCTGTGCCTGATGGCCGGCGAAGTTCTCTATCGCGCAGAGCCGGCTGCAGTACTCCCCGATCAGGGCGCTCGACGCCGGGTCGGTGATCCGCTGGTATGTGACGGTCTTGAGGAACTTCCCGACCCACAGGCCGCCCGTGTAGCGGGCCGCCGCCTGCGTCGGGAGGGTGTGGTTGGTTCCGATCACCTTGTCGCCGTAGGACACGTTGGTCATCGGACCCAGGAACAGCGCCCCGTAGTTCTTCAGGTTCTCCAGGAAGAAGTCGTCGTCGCCGGTCATGACCTGCACATGCTCGAACGCCAACTCGTCGGCGAGCGCGAGCATCTCTGCATTGTCCTCACAGACGACGACCCGGCCATAGTCCTCCCAGGACACCGAGGCGACGTCGGCAGTGGCCAAGGTCTCCAGCTGCCGCTGCACCTCCGCGAGGGTGTCCACCCCGAGTTGGCGAGACGTCGTGAGCAGCACCGCCGGCGACGTGGGCCCGTGCTCGGCCTGGCCCAGCAGGTCGGTGGCGCAGATCTCGCCGTCGACGGTGTCGTCGGCCAGCAGGAGGGTCTCGGTGGGGCCGGCGAGCAGATCGATTCCCACCCGCCCGTAGAGCTGGCGTTTGGCCTCGGCCACGAACGCGTTGCCCGGACCGACCAGCACGTCCACCCGGTCGACGAACTCGGTCCCCAGCGCCAACGAGGCGACCGCCTGCACCCCGCCCAGCAGGTAGATCTCATCTGCGCCCGCCAAGTGCATCGCCGCCACCGTCTCGGCCGGCACACTGCCGCCGATGGGCGGGGTGCAGGCAGCGACGCGCGGCACGCCCGCGACCTTGGCCGTCAGCACGCTCATGTGCGCCGACGCCACCATCGGGTAGCGGCCGCCCGGGACGTAGGCCCCCACAGAGGACACCGGGATGTGCTTGTGGCCCAGCGTCACCCCCGGCAGGGTCTCGACCTCCACATCGCCCATCGAATCGAGCTGGGCCTGCGCGAAGTCGCGGATCTGGGACTGCGCGAAGCAGATGTCCTCCACCGTGGCGGGATCGACGCCGGCCACGATCTCGCCGACTCGCTCCGCACTCAACCGGAACCGCTCCGGCGCCCAGTCGTCGAACGTCACCGACATCTCGCGCACCGCCTGCTCGCCGCGCTCAGCCACATCCGAGATCAGGGCGCGAACCCGCTCAGCCAGCGCCGGATCAGCACCATGCGCGCCCTTGGAGGTGGCTTCCTTGAGGACTTCAGCCATCAGATACTCCCACCGAGACGGTCGTGGTCTTCGATCGCGCCCGTCATCGTTCGGCGCCAGCGACCGACAAGCGTGTGAACCCGGCGAGCACGCGCTTGTTCAGGATCACGTATAGCACGAGGATCGGGGTGGGGATGATTCGGGCGTCACTCGGCGCCTGCACCCATGCACCGGCCACCGACAGCAGAGAGGCCGCCTTGGCCTCCAGCGTCGTATGCGCCGGTCACGCTCGCCTGTCCGCTCGGCCTCTCATTCGCGAAATGCTGTATAAACGCGAGAAGCTTGCCTGGACGGTACGATCCTGCCATGGCACCGCAGCGGCGCACGAACCAGCTGTGCCTGCGGGTCAGCGACGAGGAGATGCGACGGATTCGGGCGACCGCGGCAGCCTCGGGCGAGACGGTGGCAGAGTTCGTGCGCGCCGCGGCCGCGAGCCGCTGCAGCCCGGATCGGACGCTCTCGGAAGACGGGCGTCTCACCCGCTCGCAGCGACGGGTACTGGCCGCTGTCTCGGAGCACCTCGGGCTCGACAGCGTGGCGGCCGTGGCCCGGGCGTCGGGCCTGTCGTGGGCCTCGGCCCGCGGAGCGCTGGACGACCTCGAGGCTCTCGGCGCGATCCGCCGACAGACCTGGACGGAGACATGGCGGCGAGCGGTCCGGGAGCGGCGAGTCTGGACGCTGGAGGTGCTCTCCCCGGCCTGCCGGGCGGTGGCGGCCCACAGTCGGCGTGTGATGATCCCGGACAGGCCTGCGCCCACGGTGTACACGGGCGGGCTCCCGCCCCGGTTCTGGTCGCTGTTCTGGAACCATCCCGACCCCTCCGGGCTGCGATTGCCCGACGACGCCCGCTACATCGCCAACCGGCTCCTCAACGGCCCGTCGGCTCTGGCGGCACTGTGGGCTTCGGCCCATCTGCCGTCGGAGGCACTGCGAGCCTGCCTGGAGCTGCGCTCCACCAAGCGGCACACCCGAGACCTGATCGTCAACGCCCTGGCTCACCGGAGGACGCAGCCGCAGTGATCCCCGAGCACGATTCGATCGAGCACTGGTCGGATGTGGTTGACGGCGCCACCCGCGCCTGCTGGCCGAAGGTCGCCTCCGCGGCGCCCGCCTCCAGCGTGCTCATGGGCGGCACGGCCCTCGCGATGCATCTCCGGCACCGCCGCAGCCGCGACCTCGACGTGTTCGTCCACGAGCGGTTCGAGCCGGAAGCGGTGCTCGGAAGACTCCGGCGAGACGCTCTGGTGGCCGTCGACGACATCGCGGCCGGGACTCTCAGCGCCAGCGTGGACGGGGTCGGCGTCCAGTTCCTCTGGGCGCGGGGCCAGACTCCGCTCGAGGAGGGCCAGAGTGTCGACGGCCTGAGCGTCGGCTCGCTCCTGGACGTGGCCGCGACCAAGCTCAAGGTGGTCGGCGACCGCGGCGAGCTGCGCGACTACTACGACCTGATGCGCATCGAGACCGACGCCGGAGTGATGATGGAGACCGCGCTACGCCTGTACGTCCGGCGCTACGGCATCGCGATGGACCACCCGAGCGTCCCCCACATCGTGCGCGCCATCGGGTCGTTCGCCGATGTGGCCGACGACCCGTGGCTGGCCGAGTCGTTGCAGGGGCTGGACCGGACCGACGCCACCCTCGATGCCGTGCAGTCCTACTGGACCGGCCGCCAGCCCGAGATCGCGCACTGGCTCACGGCGCACATCCTCAGTTGACATGAAATACAGGACGTCACGCGGGTGGTGTTCAGCGGCGACGACTGCCTTGTGCTGCTCGGCGCCTACACGCTGGAGGGCCTGAACCTCGCCGCCGACCCCGTGAACCGGCGCCTGCTGCCCGTGAAGGTGCGCCCCGGCTAGCCACCCCCGCGGCGGTGACGTGGTGTCGCTGCCGGGATGCGGCCGGAACTGACCCCACGATGGCGCGGGACTCACGCCACGCCGTCACCGCGCTAGACCCAGCCGGATAGATTGGACATCGGATCCGCTTGACCACAGGAGCGAGATGACCGACATTTGGTGGCAGCATCGTCACACCGCACCGGACGGGCATCTCAGGCTTCTGCCCGTGAAGGACCAGGAGGACCTCTGGGCTTTGGGCCCAGTCGAAATTGGAGACTCCGAGCACGCGCTGGCCGTGCTGGCCGGCCCCTCCTGGCGGTCTGCGCAGCTTCTGCCCTGGGCGAAGCCGGGCGAGGAGTGGTGGGTGGCGGGGCTGATCGTCGATGACCGGGTGGCACCGAGAGGTCACGCGTCGTTGAGCATCGTTACCGACGTCTGCACGGTGGTCAGGAGCGGCAGGCATCTGCGGTTGGACGGCGCCGAGAGCGTGGTCCTCAACGATGTTGGAAGCTACGAGTCGCTGTCGGAGGGCCAAGTGGCCGCTCAGCGGTGGGTTCAGGCATCGGTGCCGGAGCGCATGCGAAAGCATGTCGCTGCGCTGTACGCCCCGCCAAAGGCGACATCTCCGCTCGTGCCGGCTCTCGAGGCGTGACCGCCATTCTGGGCCAGTACGCCGCCGCGGTCCGCGATATCGCCATCCTTGTAGCCGCAGCTCTAGCCCTGCTGAGCTTCGGGCTCAGCCTGCGGACCAGCGTACAAGCCGAGACGGGACGGGTCGTCGTGTGGCGCCTGCCTCTGCTTCGCCACGTCAAGGTCGAGGGACAGGAGATTCGGAGGCCCTCGGCGCGCGAAACTGGCCCAAGAGTCCGAAGAGGACAACGACGTCACGCAAGCGGATGACACCCAGAACGCTGCCGCCGGGCCCGAACCAACGAGCCCAGGCGGCACAATCGAGCCAGACGAGGATGAGCAGCCGACAGCTGTATCAGGCTGGGTCCATGTCCCTGCGGCCATGGACCGCTCTCGTGTCCCGGTCGAACTCCCCATGATTCGCCTCAGCCCCACCCGGCGTTCAGGGAGGTCAAGGCTTCACCTTCAGGCCAAGGCCACGAGCGGCGGTCAAGGCATGTTGGGTGCCTTCCCGAACATTCGAGTCAGCCGAGCGGTCGACCCCGCTAGCGATGTCCACATCCCGCTGACAGGCTCCGATGCCGGACGCTTACGCGACGCAATCGTGGGGAGCTGGGTCACGAGTCTGTGGTCCGGATCGCGCCCCGCTAAGCCGCGGTGCCGTGGTGTCGCTGCCGGGATGCGGTCGGAACTTCAAGCAGTTGCCCACCCCATAGGTGGGTTTCTCATTGAAGTTCACGCTACGCCGTCGGCTACACGAGGGTCTGCTGGGTCGGCGCCGCGGCAGTGGCTGCGATGGTGGCGGCGCCGGTGCGCAGGCTGGGCCAGGCCGCGATGAGGCCGTTGTAGGCGCCGGCCTCCGATGCCCAGCCTCGGTCGTTGGCCTCTTGGTACAGCAGGTAGGCGAGCTGGCGGGCCCGGTCGCCGTGACCGCCGAGGGCGTGCAGCAACTCGGCCGCCTCCGACTCCGAGCGCTCCAGGGCAGCGGCCAAGTGCTGGGTGGCCTCCCACACCGTGAGCCGGTCGTCGTGCAGCGGCGACCAGTCGGAGGCGAGTTCGCTGCGCTCGTAGAGGCGGAACTTGCCGGCGCGGGCCTCACCGATGCCAGCCGTCTCGATGCCGGCCAGCGAGGTGTTCTTGGCCCGGGCCACACTGTCGGCGTCGCCCGAGGGACCGGGGCTGTAGCCATGCTCGGCGAACCAGGTGAGCGCGAACCGGGTATCGGCGTCGAGCTCGGCCTCCTCGCCGTCGAGCACCTCGCCCAACACGTCGTTGATGATCGCCAGCGCAGCCGACACCGGCATCGACGACCCATCGGCCTCCACCACCCGCGCATAGCGGGAGAACACCTTGATCCCGGGCCCGATAGTCGACTGCGCCATGTCCACCGGAGCGATGTTCCCCGACTGCAGGACACGCACCGCCTCGGGCAGTTCCTGGCGCAGCGCAGCAACGAACTCACCGCGCGTAGCGAGCGCCGCAGTCTTGCGCCGCGGCCGGCAAGCAAGAACAATCGACGACGCCAACGCGTTGGTGCCGGAGGCAACAAGGCGGTTGCCCAACTCGGTGCGCATCGGCCATGTGGCGTTCACCTCCAGGCCAGCGTCGATGACGGCTTGCAGGAACGTGTCCCAGCCGGTTGTTCGGACCTCGCCTTCCTTCGTCTCGGTCGCCTTGTAGGCGTAATAGATCGTGGCCGGAACGCCATCAGGCTGGTGCTTGGCCACATCAGCCATGAACTCGGCCATGCCGGACTCGAAGTGCCACTCGGCCTGCGCCCTCGAACCCGCCCGATACCGGTTGGCGATCAACTCCTCGCCCTTGGGCGTCAACAGCGTCGAGCACTCATCAGGCCACACGTCGGCCAGATTCCGTCGCAGCCACACATAGAAGAAATCCGACAGATCCGCATATGAGATGTTGTCGTAATACGGCGGATCCGTCGAGATCACAGCTCCTGCAGACTCCTGAACACGAGCCCGAGCGTCCCGCTGAGCGACCCGACCGATGCCAGTGCCAGCCGCGGGAAGCCGCTCCAGCGCTCGGGCGACGCTTCTAAGAGACGTCCGAAAATCGCCGCCAGCGTCGTTGAACAGATTGTTCTCCGCGAAGTCCCACACCATTGGTATCGCTTGACGGCCGAACAGATTGCGGACCTGCGTTCGTGAGGATTCCCACCGGCACAGGGTGTTGCACATGTCAGCGAGCCTGCTGACTCCCAACGCCAGATAGGTCACCACCGCGTCCGCGTAAGCGTCAGCACCACTGCCGCCGTCGCGCAGCCGCAGCCCATCGGTCGCCATCCCTGCCGCGGCAGCGTCGGCTCGCACCCGCCCAGCAACCTCGCCGAGCAGATCCGAGAACGTCGTCAACGCGACGAGCTGCCTCGGCGTGAACAGCTTCCACCACTCATCGAGCCCGTACACGAATACGGTGCCGCCCGTCAGCTTCTCGGGATTGCTTCCCTCCGGCTTCCAGGCAGGCTCATGGCAGTCGGCAGCGGCCTCATCGCCGGGGGTGGCCGGGAGGTAAACCCGGCCTCGCTCACCTTCCGCTACGACGGCCATCAGCTGCGCTCCCATGCGTCCGGCTCGGGCCTCGGACTTGATGTAGCCGCCGTCGATGGCGGCGCCGGTCGCGATGCATACGCCGTTGCCGCGGGTCACAGTCCGCTCATTGGCAGGCTCGCCGCCTTGTCGGATCTCGTAGCTGGTGGTCTGGGCGCAGCGGTCGACGACGGGCTCGATCCACACTTTGGGCTTGCCGGGGCGTTTGGCGAGGGTCCATGACGCCACGAGCGGCACATGGCCCGACCAGCTCGGATCAGGTGATTCCACGGTGCGGGCCCAGATCCACGCGATGGGGGTCAGCATCTCGCCGTCGGGCCCCTCAGCGTCGGGATACAGATGTTCAATCCGCTTCTGGGCCTCGTCGCGCATCCACTGTCCGTAGGTCTCGATGTCGGCGGCGAGACCCTGAGCCCGCTGCCAAGTGGTGAGGGTCTTGTCGACATCGGGATGCACCGGCGGCATCCCGGCGAAACGGGGCGGGATCTCGATCATGGCCTTGTTGATCAGCACCGCCACGGGGTTGAGGTCCCCGGCGAGCGCGGTGAGTCCGAGCCGCTGGGCCTCCAGCGGAATGGCCCCTCCACCGGCGAAAGGGTCCAGGATCGGCGGCGGACCGTCGGGCCAGCACCGGTCGATCTCGGCTCTGGCCTCGGCCAGCACATCCGGGTTGTTGGTGTTCTCCCACTTGACGAGCCGCTCCAGGATGTCGAACAGCCGGCGGCGCTCGACCTCCTGCTCCTCAGACGTCAATGACGGGTCCCCCGAGGGATCATCGACCAACGACGCCCAGATCACCGCCCGGGCCGCCGCCAGCGGCCGCCGGGCCCACCACAGATGCAGCGTCGACGGATGCCCATGCCGAATCGACTTCTCCCGCGCCGCCTCGCGGTTGATCGCCCCCAACGGCAACGCCACCTCAATCAACTTCGGCCGGTACGCCGGGTCGGTCACAGGCAACCACCGTACCGGCCAACGCAGGGCGCAAAGGTGAGACGCGCACGGCCGCTGTCATGGACGCCTCAACGCATCCCGGACCAACTGCCTATCGCACCGGTGCCATAGGCTCAGCTTCATGGCCGGTGCCGACGCGACGAACAGACCGAGAATGACTTGGCGGTACGAGCCGGACGAGAACCCGAAGCGCAAGCACCACTGGGACAGGCAGCACGCCGGGTTCGTCACGGTCGGGCGGATCCGGGTGGGCAAGTGCCCTTCGACGATGGATGCCTCCAGCGCGCAGGCGCTCCTCGAAGAAGCGATCCCCTACTCCCCTCCCCGCTGGGACCGGCCCTACCCCAAGCGGCTGTACGCAGTCAGCGACGGCGTGGTCTACCGAGCTGCACCCACGAACCCGGGGACCTCGTACCATGGGTTTCCAGAACACCCGCAGACGTTCCCGCGCGCTGGCAACGCGAGGAACGTCAAGCGACAACTGTTGGAGCGCGCCGCACGGCAAGGATGCGAGAGGGAGGTGCGGCAATGGATGAACTGGTAGCCCGGTCGGGCGACGGCGATATCGAGTTCGCGCTGACCTGGCAGCCTGGGCGCTCAACGGCAATCGCGGCCGAAGCGACTAGGGCGCGCCTACGGGTCAGCCTGCGGGGTAGAGCCGTCTGGCACGGCTTGGACGAGGACGCTGGATTCGAATGGACGTGGGTCGAACTCCTCGAGTTCCTCGCGGAGTCCTGGCTGTACCTCGCGATCGAGGACGGGGCTCCTCTCGGCGTCGCTCTGGACACAGCCCCCCGGATGCTTGCAGCCGCCGAGGCGACGATCGATTCAGGACCCTCCCCGGGCTCCGACATAGAGCACCAACAGCTTGAGGCTTATCGCACGACCCATGACCTAGCGGAGGCCGTGCAGGGAGCGGTGATGCCGCCGCTTTGGATAGTGAAAGCTGGCAACTCCGGCTGGGCGGCCTCAACGGCGTCGACGGCAAGAGCGCCGTTTGACGAGCTGCTGGGTGTCTTGAGCGAAGTCGGAGACGCCATTGCGTCACGGCTCGACGGACTAGCTGACGAACGGTCGCGCACGGCGGTCGAGTCGTGGCTAACACGCGAAGCCCACGACCGACTCAAAGTGATCGAAGCAGCCACCGGTTACCCGCCGGAACTCGTGGCTGAGATCGAGTCTGCCTTCTACGCCGAAGACGAGCGCGACTGGAGCGCGCCTCGATCCGATGAGCTTCTGGCTGCTGCCAGACTCGTCGGTCCTCAACCGTCTACCACGCTGGGGCCCATTCTCGATGCGGTCCGGGAAGTCCAACTGTCCGACAGTTCGGCGCTGGATCGCGTCTCTGACGAAGCGCTGGCGGTAATCGCCGACCTATATGACGAACGGCCGTACGCGCAGGGACACGAGTTGGCGAAGTGGCTGCGGTCGAAGCCGGAGACTGTTCGCCGCGGTGGGGGCGCGAACCCCGACAGGATCATTGAGTCCTGGGGCGTGCCAATCATTGATGTCAATCTCGGGCTTGGGGACATTGACGCAATCGGCTGCTGGGGCCCGCGGCACGGTCCCGCGGTGCTAGTCAACTTGGATGCACGGTACGCCTCGAGCTCAGGCCGAAGGCGAGCGACGCTGGCACACGAGATCTGTCACCTGCTGGTTGATCGCAGGAGCGCTCTGCCGCTCGTGGAAGTTCTCGGCGGCAGGACAGCCGAACACATTGAGCAGCGGGCTCGCGCCTTCGCAGCTGAGTTGCTCTTGCCACGGCAGATGGCTGGTCAGGCGTTCTTGGACCACGAAGGCAACGAAGAGCGTGCCGCTCGGTCGCTCCGATCGAGATTCGGGGTCACTTCGGAGCTGCTTGCATGGCAGGCGAAGAACTCTGGAGTCTCGTTCACGCCTCCAACCTGGCAGTTCTTGTCGGGCCTAGTGCACAATCCGTCCGAATTCGGCTGGAGACAACACTCAACACGGCCTTGAGCGCTTGATGCGGTAGGGCCATGCTTCTGCCTCACCTTCAACATGGTGGCGTGGCGTAGAGGAGGAGTTCGGCGACCCTTCGGGGATGCTGGTCTGGGCTGGGTGGAGGGACACGTCCTTGAACGGCTCGATCAGATAGTGCATATAGCGAGACGCCCGCGGCCCTTCATCCGCAGTCTGTCGATCGCCGCCGACGCCTTCGCAGAGCGAATTACACGCATGCCAACACCGCATTCTACTGGCCTCCCCCGAGGCGCCCGGACTACGCGCAACATGCAGCGCCACACAGGCCGCTCAGACGCCGAGAATCGTTCCGCTATCGCACCGGCCTGTGGATTTGCTACCGTGGTTTCAACAACCCCACCGAAAACCAGAGCTTCCCGATGACCACCACCCGCACCGGCCGGCTCGTTCACCTCGACAAGAGCCGCCAGGCCGAGCTCAACGGCGTCGGCCGCGACGACCACCGCGCCTACGTCGTGACCGAAGACGACGACGGCACTCTGGTCTTCACCCCCGCGGAACACTCCGAGGACCCCTACGTCGCGCAAATGAGCCGCGCTGAGCTGCAAGAACTGTTCAAGCGCGACTCGACGGCACGCCTCGAGATCACCGGCGGCCCAACCCCTGAGACCGCCGCGGTGCGGCTCGCGTGCCTCGCGCTACACCAGGCCGAATACTGGGGCCCGGCCGACCCCGACCTCCACGTGCCCCACCCCCGCTTCGCGGAGGCCGTCGCCGCGGCCGCAGCAGCACCCAGCGAACAACAGGCCCTCGAAGCCGCCGCCGCCATCCTCGAAGGCCCCGAAGCCGCCGCCGCGTTCGGCCTCACCAGCTGAACTCCGGCTGCGGCCGGGCCCCTACAGTGGCACCCATGACCGCCAGCGGCCGCGGCCTCAGCCGCAGCGAGGCCCTCGAACGGTTCCGGGCGATGCGCGGCAAGTACCCCGACGCGGCCCGCTCCAGCGAGCCCAGACCGGCCAGCAGATACCACAGTTTGCCCCCGGTGATAGTGGCCACCAGATCTGCGAGACTCTTGCGCTCGACTGCGGCCAGGATCCGGCCGTCGCACTCGACGGCGTAGTCGCCGGCATGCAGGGCCCGCCTAGTGGTGGTGGCCTGCTGGTGGGAGAACTTCCAGGCGTACCGCTCATGGCTGTCGACGATGATCTCGAGGCTCTTGACCCCCGAGGCCCGAGCAGTCGGCAGCGACACGTTGGGGCGGGCCTGGCTACGGGTGCGGGCCGACTGCCAGAACACCACCTGGCGGTTCCTGGCCGTGGTGAACACGAACTGGGACCGGTTCTCCCTTCCCCGATCCAGCACCAGATCGATGGTCGCGCCCCTGCGCACACAGGACCGCACCCCGACCCGCTCGATGATAGAGGGCTCCGCCGGCCAGTCATGTGAGGGATGGCAGTACACCTTCGAGGTCCGGGGCCAGGTGTCGCGCACCTTCAACACGACTGGCCCGGACCGCAGCGGCAGCCTCACCAGGAACGGCAACGACGACGCATCGTCGGGGTTGCGGGCAACAACGAAGTCCGCCACGCCAAGACCCTAACCACGCCCCAACCCATGAGCAGTTCAACTCCCAATCACAGGCAGCCGTACAATGTGGGCATGCATCCCAAGGCCTTGACGGGGCGGCCTGTGTGCATCCCCGACGACATGGAGGACCGTTCGCTGCCGAAGGCCGGCGGCTGGGTCACCCTGCCGCGCCATGTCGCCTGGAGCTTCCCCTACAGCTACGACCTTGATGATCGCAAGGACTTGAGAGCCTGCTACGCGCGGGTGATGACTGAGGGCCTCGACGACGACGTGCGCTTCTACATCGACCTCGACCGGCTCCTGGAAGTGTGGGACGAGATGTGGCTGACGCCGCACGTGCGCGACGCCTGGGGCGCGTGGCTGCGCGACCGAAGCCTCATCGACTAGCGCGGCAGTGCTCACCGACCTGCAGCGCCGCGTGCGCAGCATTGTGGCGAGTTTGCCCGAGGGTGCTGCTGTAGCGCTCGCAGGCGGCAGCGCGCTGATCGTCACCGGTGTGGTGCACCGTGGGACTGACGATCTCGACTTCTTCGCTGCCCACCCGCAGCCAGTGGCCCCGATGCTCGACACGTTCGAGACCGCAATGCAGCAAGCGGGGCTGCGGGTGACCCGGCTAAGGGTCTCAGACACCTACGCGCGTTTGCTGATCGAGTCCGACAGCGACTCCACTCATGTGGATCTGGCCACCGACTACCAGATGATGCCCGCGCTCAAGACCGCCGATGGCTTGATCCTTGCGGACCAGGAACTCGCCGCGAACAAGACCCTCGCCCTCTTCAGCCGAGCCGAGCCCCGCGATTACATCGACTTCCGAGCGCTGGCCCAGAGATTCAGCCTCACTGAACTGTGCGACCTGGCCGCCTCCAAGGACGACGGGTTCAAGCCCTCCCTGCTGGCCGACGCGCTGGACTACATCGATGAACTCCGTCGCCACACCTTCGATCTAGACGACGCGGCCTACGACGAACTGGTCGCCTTCGCAAGATCGGCAGCCCGGGAACTCCAAGAACTGGAGCGCGAGCGAAATGACCCAGGCGGACTCTCCGCCATCTAGGGGCCTCGAGACGCTCTCTGCCCATCCAGTCGAATACCGGGGCCAAGAACACTGCCTACGGTGCAAGCGGGTCGGGCGCCGGCGAACGCCGCTGATGATCCTGGCCACCGATCCCGGCAGCAGTCTTCGGCGGTGTCAGTCTGTGTAGCCGGACTCGCTTCTGTCAGGGGTCGATCACGGGAACGCGGGCGACCGCGTCGAGGGCCCGGTAGTACTGGTCCGACGACGGAGCGGACCACCACTCGGGCATCACCACATCGCACGCCGCCCACTCCGGCAGGCGCCGCTTCGAGCAAGGCGCAACCAACCGGTTCGCCACCATCGCGAACACCGCATGCCCCAGCGCCTGAGCGCCGCGCCGGTCGCCGACCTCGCCGAACCAGCCGCCGAGCCCCAGCCGCTGCCAGACCGCCGCCACCGCGGCCACACCCCCGACCGCGGGCGCCCCGACCGCGGCCAAAGAGCCAGCGTCGACACGCTCGCGGCGCAGATGCGACTCCAGCGATGCCACGATCCGCTCCAGCTGGCCCGACTCGCGCAAAGCGGTCACCTCCCCGAGGCGCAACAGCGTGTTGTGGCCGACCTTGGCACCGTCGCGTACCGACTCCACCAAAGACAGGTACTCGTACACTTTGTCGCCCCTGCGGCGGCGGGTCGTCTTCACGAACACACCACAACAATAGTGCCAACCCTTCAGCCTGTCAACCATATGTCGCCCCTACAAATCCCTGTCGAAACACCGCCCAGCGACACAAAACCCCACGTCAGAGGCCATCTGCTGTCACCGAACCCCCGCCAACCCGCCAAACTCCGGTCTGTGGCTCTGGGCCACCCTGGGCCTTGCGCACCCTTGGCGGCGGGATGTGGTCGATGCTGATCTCCAGCTTCTCCTCCAGACGTCGACGTGGCACTCGCATCTGTCCGCAGGCGTCCACGACTTCTAACCCCTCCTCGCCGTTGGTGGTCCGATACCGCCTAGCGTCCGCGTAGACCGTGTTCTTGCTGACCCCCATGACTCGAGCGGTCTCGTCAATGGTAAGGAGTTCGGGCACCTCGCTCATTGGACACTTCCTCTGCACATTGCTACCAACGTTTGCAGATAGTATCAAGCCATGGCTTCCTGTCAATGCTGGTATAGCCCGACGGCAGAGTTGACTATGCTCGTACCTGTGCCCCGACCGACTGAGCCCGAACCCGCTCCGAGCGATCCGCGGGACGCGGTCGACGTGAACGCCGTCGTGTCGTACAACTTGCGCATCGCTCGGGAGCAGAACGGCTGGACCCAGGAGCAGTTCGCCGACCGTCTTGAGGTCGTCACCGGCCGCAGACCAACCCAGGCGAGTGTCTCCGCCCTGGAGCGAGCATGGGAGGGCGGAAGGCACCGAGAGTTCGATGCCCAGGAACTCGTCGACTTCGCTGTGGCGCTAAACGTGCCGGTCATATGGTTCTTCCTGCCCCCGCCCGGCGACCGACGCGAGATCAAGAACACGGGCCGACAGCTGTTCGCCCTCATCGATCTGCTGGTTGGCCGAGCCGAGCATCTTCCCTGCATCGAGGAACGGCTGCGCGAGATCGGCCTGCGGGAGAACACGGCCGAGGAGGAGATCAGCCGGATTCTCACCGGTCATCCCGACGTGATGACTCCTCAGGTCATACGCGAACTCCGAGAACGGATGCTCGCACAGATCCTGCACGAGATGGCCGAAGCCCTCGACAACTCCGTCCCGCTGTGGAAGTCCTTCTTCGATCGGCTGGACAAGACGACCGTCAAAGGCATGATCGCAGCTTTGACCAACAACCCCAGCTTGCTGGGGCCCGGTCGCGACCTACCCGAAGCCACATCTGATCCCGCGCCACCTATCGACACAGGGAGCGACGAGGCCCCCGAGGAAAGCCGGGAACTTGACAACCCAACTAACGCCGACATCGACAACGCCGCTGTAGTCGCCGCGGCAACACAGGCGTAGGGACGGTACCGATGCGCGGCCACATCGCCAAGAAGGGCAACCGCTACTACGCCGTCATCTACGAGGGCGTCGACCCCGCCACCGGCAAGGACAAGCGGCGCTGGCACGCCGCCGGCGACAACCGCAAGGACGCCGAGAGGGTCCTCGCAGATCTGATCAAGCGCGTCCACGACGGCGACTACCGCTCCCCCGACAAGATCACCCTTGGCGATTACATGCTCAAGCGGTGGCTGCCGGCGAAGCGGGCCCGGCTCAAGCCGTCCACCGCCGAGTCATACGAGCGCATCATCCGCCTGCACATCAACCCCAACATCGGACACATCCCCGTACAGAAGCTGCGGCCCGAAGACCTCGACACGCTCTATGCCCGGCTGCTCACCGAGGGCAAGCGCAACGGCTCAGGAGGCGGTCTGTCGGCCCAGACCGTACGCAACGTCCACATCACCATCCAGGGCGCGCTCTCCGATGCCGAACGCAAGGGCACCGTGGTGCGCAATGTCGCCGACCTCGCCGATACGCCCACCACCAGCCGCAACAGCCCGACCATGAGCGTGTGGACCAGCGACGAGCTGCGCGCCTTCCTCGACGCCATCTGTGACCACTACCTGTATCCGCTGTTTCTGCTGGCCGCGACTACCGGCATGCGCAGAGCAGAGATCGCCGGGCTGGTATGGCGCAACGTCGACCTCGACACCGCGCGGCTCACCGTCAGCCAGCAGCTGCTGTCGGTGGAGTACAAGCTCATCGAGAGCGACCTCAAGACCCCCACCAGCCGCCGCACCATCGACCTCGACCCCCACACCGTCGCACAGCTGCGGCTGCACCGGCGCCACCAGCTCGAAGACCGCATGGGCACCGGCCGCCGCCACAAAGGCGGCTACGTTTTCGCCAAACCCGACGGATCGCCCATCCACCCCGACCTCATCAGCCAGACCTTCGAACGCCTCCTCGCCAAGATCGACCTGCCCAGCATCCGCCTACACGACCTGCGCCACACCCACGCCACGATCCTGCTGCAACAGGGCGTCAACCCCAAAGTCGTCAGCGAACGCCTCGGCCACGCCAGCGTCTCCTTCACCATGGACGTCTACCAACACGTCCTACCCGACATGCAAGCCCAAGCCGCCGCCACCTTCGGAACCGCCATCTTCGGCGACACCCCATGACGACTCCAGCGCTTGGGGGTGTCAGTAAGAGCACAACGGCTGAAGTAACCAGCGGGCGTCAGTCGCGTGCCGCAGATCGCGCTTGCCTCGCTGCGAGGGATTGTCCAATTCCAGTCCAGTTCTACGTGTGAAGTGACTGAAGCGCGTATCGCGGATGCCGTCGAGGCTGCTGAGCAAGTCTTCGATCCAAGGCGTGCCCCTTCGGGTCCCGCCTTTGAGCCGACGAATATCAACGAAGCCCAAGCAGCAGTCCAGCGCCTGGGCGAGTTGTTTGAGGAACTCCCAGGCTCGATCGTAGAGGCACTCGATGGGGCTAGAAGCAGTGGAAGTCTGCTCTCAAGCGATCGACTTCAGGGTCTCGCCGAGATTGTCCAGAACGCCGACGATGTGAAGGCCTCGCAGGTATGCTTCCTGCTCCGACCGACCGAGTTGCTAGTAAGCCACGATGGCACTCCGGTACGCCTTCCCCACGTACTCGGCTTCGCAACGCCGTGGTTGAGCACTAAGGCGGGCGATGCAAGCACCATCGGGCGTTTCGGCGTCGGACTCTCTGCCCTGCAGTCGTTGTCAACGACACTTGAGGTTCACTGCGCCCCGTATCACGTCCGAATCGGCGATCCGACGATTGCCCCAGTGGAACCACCCACTCTGCCGACCTGGTTTCGTGAGCCGGGATGGACCACGCTGCGGATTCCTTTGCAGTCTGGGGCCCTGAGTTCTGCGGATCTGGAGGCGTGGCTCGACGACTGGGATGACTCAGCGTTGCTATTCCTCCGGCATGTGGAGCGTGTGACCCTACGGAATCCCGACAGCCAATCGATTCGCCAGCTCAAGATCTCACGGCACCAAGACGAAAGCGTGCAGCCAGGCTCAGGGCCAGCCGAGGTGTCGAGGGAGTTCGCCATTGCGAACGACGGACGCTCGTGGGCCGTCTACCGCGCCGATATGTTCACTCCAGCCGGGGTTGAGCGTGCAAGAAAGGCGACAGAGCGCACGACTCCAGTCTCGGTAGCGATCCCGCTTCGTCGCGCAGAGGTCGGTCAGACCTACGCGGGTCTACCCGTGATTCCGACAAGTGCTCCACTCTTCGTAAACGCCCAGTTTGACCCGCTCACCAGTCGGGCAGACTTCGCCGACACCTCGTGGAACGCCGCTCTCGTGGACCTCGTTGCGGAAGTGTGGTCGCAGGCGGTGTTCGACTGCTTCAAACGCGATCCTCAAGCAACCTGGCAGGCAATACCACTGCCGCCTGCTGAGGAAGAGAAGGGTCCATCGCCTGTCGTCGGAGCCCTTGAGGCCGCCGTTGTCGACAAGGCGAGACACGCAGTTGCAGCCCGGTTGTCGTTCCCCGTGCCCGAACAGGGACTCGTAGCCCTGTCGCGGCTGGCTGTGGAGACATCGCGGCTTGAGGGAGTCCTCCAAGAAGGTGAGATCGCCAAGCTTGCCGGCCTTAGAGCGACGCTCCCCTTCGGCGTTAGGGATCAAGCCGGAAGATGGCGTTCAGTGCTCGAGGACTGGCGGAGCCACGGAGCTGGCCTTCCCGAGCCTGTACGTGCCGAACAGGCGCTTGATCTTCTCGAAGATGTAACACGGCCAGTCGAGTCGACGATTGCCCTGGTTGCTGCGGCACTCCAGGAGGGTCTAGACGACAGGCTGCTCCACCTCCCGTGTGTAATCGCGCGCGACGGACGTCGGATCCTTCCTCCAGCCGGCGACTCCATGACATCGGTCTCAGCGGAGACAACTCCTCTCGCTGAGCAGCTAGGCATTGCGACGTTGCTTCACCCGGCTCACTTGGCCGGTACGAACGGTGCTCCTGATGTTCTCGTTTGGCTACGGGAATGCGGAGCTCTACTCGACAGTTCCGACAGCGATGAAGTGGTGCGCCGGATCGCCCAGGCGGGGCGTTCGGGCCACTGCATTGACTCAAGCCTCACAGATGAACAGCTGCGAGCACTCCGGGATGCCTTCGAGCACATTGCCCCGGTTGACAGGGCGGCTCTTGGACCCGACGTCGGCCGTGCAGTCCTGCTTAGGTCGTACCGGTACGGCTCACGGCGTCGGGGCAGAACTGGCACTGCCCGGCCCGCAGATGTACGTGACAGGACCCGCACACGATCACGGCGGAATCGTGAAGTAGACACGGGCTCTACTCGGCCTATCGACGCATACCTGCCACGGGCGATTGACAAGGAGCCGGACAGTTTCGCCGTTGCAGCTGGCGAGACGACAGCACTTGAATGGCTGAGCGACCATTACGCAAAGGCCCTCCGGTCGCAAGCAGGACGAGAGGGACTCGGCGCTCTCCGTTTCCTTCGATTGTTGGGAGCCGAAACAACACCTCGACTGCAACCGCACGAACAGCTGAGACGACGGTACCCAAGCAAGACTGAGCGTGGCCTGCCCCGGCAGGTTGAGAATGGGCCAGAAGCTCGCGCTTCGGCCATGAGCGAGCGGGGCGCCACCTACACACTCGAGGACATCGAGAGCCCCGATCTCATTGCAGTAATCACGGACATCTCGCGGGAACGCCGGGTCAGGCTGCGACGCACGAGGGCAGGAGCCGTATTGGCGGCACTCGGTCGAGCGTGGGACCGCCGCCTAAGTGAATTCGCCGAAGTCGATTCCGCAGATGACAGTTTCGGTTGGAAACGTAAAGGGAGGGTTCCTGCCTTCTGGCTTGCGCAGGCGGGAGATGTTGCTTGGCTCGATGATGAGAGCGGCACCCCACGCAAGCCAGCTGAGTTACGCGTTCGAACGCCGGGTACCGAGGCAATCTATGGCCCCAACTCCCGGGACTACCTGCATGCTGACCTCGATCAGCCAATTCGTCGCGTGGTCTTGACGGCGCTTGGAGTCTCAAGTGATCCCAGTCGATCCGAACTCGTAGCACGGCTTCGGGAACTTCGCAGTGCCTCAGACGAGGACGAGATCTCTTCTGAGGACCTGCGACGCGACGCTGCGCTCATCTACCGGGCGATCGCACGAGGCCTCAACGATGCGGACAGCGACGCTGACCTGAACGCAAGTCAACTGAGAGCTGAATTCACGCGTCATCGTCTCGTACTAACGAATCTCGGCTGGTTGTCTCCCCAGAATGTGCTCGCAGGGCCACCGATCTTTGGACATTATCGCGCGTTCGCCCCCGCAATTTCGGATTGCGGGCCGCTGTGGCTCGCGCTGCGTCTGCGGCGACCCTCCGCGAGCGACTGCCTGGAGGTCCTCGCGAAGATCGCATACCGTCGCCGAGACGCACCTGATCGTGCCGAGGAGGCGATTCTGCTTGAGACGCTGCGCACACTCGCCACGCACCTCGCGAAACAGAACACAATCGAGCGCCGGAAGCTGACAAGATTGGCTCTGTGGACGAGCGCAGGGTGGACGCGTGCCCGCCCTGTTTACGCGACCGACGACCCGGTCCTCGCCGCCGGGCTCGGTGATCGCCTTCCCATTTGGCGACCGGGCGGCGGGATTGAACAGTTCCGTTCGCTGCTCGTACCGTTGCGCGTCACGAGAATCCGAGCCGACGAAGCCCGAGTGATCGATCCTGAACTTGCGGAAGAAAAACAGGACTTAACGGAGCTTTTTCGCGAGTCGCTTGAACTGCTGCACGACGACCTACAACGCCACGACCCAGCACTCGGCCAGGGCCTCACCGTGCCATGGGACAGGCTGGCGCTGTACGCCGTCAAAGTACTCCCGTCTCTTTCGCTCGAGATTAGCGCTGCAGGACGAGAATACGACTGCGAGGTGACCGCCAAGGTCGATACCACCTGTGCCACGGTCTTCGTCAGAGAACCAGCGGCGCTCTCTCGCGTGGATGGGGGAGGCAGAGCGTTAGCAGCGCTCTTCGAGGGCGAAGCGCGGCTCGTCGCACAAGCATGGCGAGCCGCGTGCGATCAAGCCGAGGAAGGGATCAAGGCGCGACGCGTTGCGCTCGCCAGCGAACTCGCTGCGCGGGAAAGGGCGGAACTTGATGCTCGACTTGCGGAGTGGGGAGAGAACGTCGCGAAGAAGCACCACTCGCCTCAAGGTCCCGCCGGAGAGAGGACAAACAAGGCTCCTCAATCCGGCTCTGGAGCAGACAAGCACGAAAAGCGAGGGCAGTCTTCACCCGGGACCGCTCTCCGAGTACTCGTGGACCCTCAAGCACTCATGCTTGTCGACCCGAAGGGACGCACTGACCATGGATCCTCCGATATCGAGAACCGCACCGGTGAGAGCGCAACTTCCGACCGCGTTCTCAAGGAACCTAAGGGCAGCTCCCGCAGACCGCAGAATAGGTCTGCCTTGCGCGGCTACTCCGACCTGGACAAGGAAAACATAGGATTCGAGCTTCTGCAAGTGCTGTTGGGCACGGACCAGGACGAACTCGTCGACCTGCGCACCCAGCGTGGGGTCGGTGCCGATGCCATCGATCAGCTGAAGAAGTACTACGAACTAAAGGTCTTCGCTGGTGCCGAACCGGACCGAGTGACACTAACGGACTCCGAAGTACAGCGAGCACTCACCACGCCTGACTTCTTTCTCGTAGTCGTATCCAACGTTGAGGAGAGCGATGAAGCCCAGCCCACCATCCGCGTTGTGATCGATCCCCTGGAGCAGTTGCGGCCGACCGACCGAGGTGCAATCACCCTCTCGGGACTGCGCGACGCTACGACCCGCGTCTATAGGTTCGCTTCGACCGATGACGAGCAGCAGTTGATCGACGACGAGTAGACCACGCGCTGGGCTCAGCTTGCAAGCACAAGGGCACGGCTACCCGTCGTCGCAACTGTGTCGGCGAACACCGCGAGCAACTGATGTATGGACTCCGCCGTGCTCCTCTGAGCGGACGTTGGGTGTGCTAGGGCAGAGGACGACAGACCTGGTTGCACGATACCGATCTCTCCGTGCATCAAGGCTGGCCTGCGCTCCCAGCTAAGCCCTCGACGCTTCATCCCCGAACGTTGTGCGCCGAGGTAGACCAACAGCCGCGCGAGACCATCGCTCCCGTCGACCAGGGTCGCGGCGGGGGACTCTTGGCCGGTCAGGCGACGGCGGAGACTCGCCCAGAGTTGCGGGTCGTGGTAGCGAGACCGACTGCGGAGAGCTTGGCCGACGACAACCTGAAGGTCATTCACCCTCAGAGACGGAGCGCCACCAGCTGCTTTAGAGTGCCAGAGCGACAGGTGCACTACTCCGCCTGGCGTGTGCTCGATGACAATGTGATCGGCGATCTCTCCAGAGCCATCGTTGTACAGGATCCAGCGGTGCTCAGCGCGACGAGGTTGCTGTCGCAGGTACTCCTCGACGCCCTCGTGAATTGAGACACCGAGCCCCTTGCGCGCGGCGGTCTCGCGGGTCTCCGACTCGATGTCTACGCCCCGAGCCTTCCAATTGATCGTCTCGATGTCTCGATGATCGAAGCGGCCCGCATTCCCTCCGTTCACATCGAAAATCTCGCGGCCCTGGACCGCTTCGCCCGAAGCAAAATAGACCATCGGTGGGTAGCGGTCCAGGAACTCCGTGAAAGCAAAATCTTCGCTGTATCCGTGCTTGACGCGGATTCCTGTCCCACGCTCCTCGGCTCCCCCGCCACAGATCAGCACTCCCGTCCAACACACGGTCTGAGTGCCGAGGCTTCGATCTGTCATCAGTGCGACAATGGGGAGTTCCCGAGCGGTGGTATTCGGCAGGGTCAACCCGCCTGTGGGATCGACGCCAGCGTGAAGTTCAAGGTCCTCCACAGAACCGATGAGCGTGTTCAACGGTGTCACCAACTGTAAGCCCCCAACAGCGACCGCTTGGTTCATCTCGACTGCGATGGGGATCGATAGCGGCCATTCGCTAATCGCTCTCCCCCGCGGGACTTGAGGCAGGAGCGGCGAGCCGTCGCCGCTTCGGGGGAACCAGAGCAGTTCCGCAGCCTCGGTCACCCACGCGGCGTAATCGACCAGAGTCTTGTATCGACGCTGCCAAATCTTGCCCTTCTCCAAGGCGGCCCCAACGGTCGTCGAACCCTGACTCACGCGGATCTGCATCATCACGTGCCCTAGGGCCGTTTGAGTTGTCTCGATTGAGCCGAGATCGATATCAGTGCTGCTGCCCGCTCTGGTCTTGTAGGCCGTACCTCTCGTGCCTGCAAGGATGTTCCGCATTCCAATCGACGACACCGATATCCGCGGGAGACTCTGGAGATAGCCGTCGAGTCGCTCAGGATCGACAACGGAGGCGTTATCCGGGGCGTTAAGAATCTTGACGACTGCGTCCCCGATGCGTTTGTCCTCCGCGTCGACGAAGAGAAGCGCTGGCAGACCGATTCGAGGAGCCGCTCGATACGAAATCACGGTCAGGCCGTACTCGATCGACTCGACCGATGGGTCGATGCACCACCTTGGCGTTGAGCGACGGCGAGTTACCAGCACAATGAGTCTGCCGTGGTCGGCGACGAGTGCCGTGAGTATCTCAGCGCCGCCGAGAGAGCGCCCTACATCAAGCTCGGCCGGTAACGAGGTACCTTCGGCGACGGGCTTCCAGAGCGGTTCAGCTACCTCGAAGACCGTGGGCGTTGGCATCGGCTGAAGATGCATGGGATCGATGCGCCCCTGCCTGAGTTCAAGCGCATCAGCGAAGTCACGAACCGCCTTGTCCGCCTCAATCTCAGCGTCGACGATCCCCGGCAGGATCGTTGCCCAGTCTGCATCCTCCTTATAGAGGTCGCGCACGACCGACTGAAGTTCCGGATACACATCTCCATCGTCAACGGTCACTAGGACGGACTCTTGGGGGTATTCCTCACTAACCCGGGCGAGGCGACCGACCAGTTGAACGGTCGCAGGCAACGACTTGTGCTTGTCGTGGTATGCAACCAGGCGGAGACGTGGTAGGTCGTATCCCTCACCGAGCATCCCCACGACGCTGACCGCCTGCAGAGATCCGTCCTTGAGCCTCCCTGTAATCGACTCGTAGTCGGAGTAAGATGTCTTCTGGGTCAGCGGCTCGATGTTGATACCTGCCTCTCGATACAGATCAGCAAGCTCACGTGCCCGCTGGATGGAAGAGGCGCGGACCATCAGAGCACTTGATCGATGTTCAGGCCGCGCCGCGATCCGCACGACCTCATCGAGGATCATTCGGTCCTTCGTCTCGTGCGTAAGGGGCTCGGGCCGCGGAAGGACAAGTGGCCGTACGGGCCTGTAGAAGCTCTGATCGATTGCCTGCCGAAGCGGGAAGTGGAAGATGTTCGTTCCTGGCAGACGTTTATTGTCGAGCCTGAACGGGGTGGCTGTCAGAAGCAACGCAGAGCGAGAGTCGAGATGCTCAAGAATCGCGCTCCAAGTCAGCGAGGGAACGTGATGAGCCTCGTCCACGATCACAAGATCGAACATCCCGCTCGGAGGGACAGACACGTCGGCAGCGGAGGCTGGACTAACTGACTGCGGGATGGCAACAACGACATCCGCAGCAGCCGCTGCGTCCCAGTCGGTCGAGGTCCCGGTGACCTTATGAACTCGAAGCCTCGGACGACGACGCCTGTGGGGAAGGGCGCCAATGCTCCGCAGAAGATCCAAGTCCGCGAACTGAGGAACGGTCTGTTCTCGCAGCGCCCTCGACGGGACCAGCACTAGGACACGCTTCGGGGGCTCCGGTGTCACGAAGGGCGCTGCGAGGGCTACGCCAGTCTTGCCGGTGCCCGTTGGTAGGGAGATGAGAGCAGGTTCAGCGGGCGTCAATGTCCAATGAGCTAGAAGCGCACCGAGTGCTCCACGCTGCGGAGCTCGCCAGCCATCAGCTGCGATCCGAAACGAAGTCCTTCCCGACTCGAACAGGCTCATCTCTCAGGACACTCCAGACATCCGGCTTCGCCGATTCGCCTCGCACGCTGAGCACAATTCTTGGGAGACGCGGCACCCCCTGTCGTTCGCGTGCTTCACTACAACGCCTCTGATAAGCGATGCAGCGTCTGCGGTAGGGGCGGTCCATGGAATTGGTGCCTGGCAACAACTGCGCGGGCCCTAGCCGCCAACAGATCAAGTTGTTCCGCGAATTGCGTCATCCCAAGATTCCGGTAGTGGTCAGCATTGGCCCGCAGTGCCGCGTAGACATCGGTCCACGCCTTCGCCCCTCCTTTGCGGTAGCCCTGTTCAAGACGTTCGATGACCGATGCTGCTCGGTCGAAGACGGTGCGCCGCTCCCACTCCTTCGCCATTGGTGGTGAGTCTGGGTTGAACAACTGGTCCATGGGCTATCTCCTGGCAGCAGCGGCGCGCCCGACTGAGATCTCCGGCCCGCCAATGCGGTGACAGGAGTGTAACTACACCAGTGTCAGATCCACCTTAGCGATTCAGGCGTTTCGGTTGATTCCCTTCGCCAAAGCATCGACATCACGAGCCACCAGCCGGCCAATGCTGCTTCTCACGGCAAAAAGTTGGCCCGACGGTCGTTCGCGCCGGATCGCTCGCAGCCTCGTCGCGATGGCCTTCTCAGAACCGTTCTGACATGTCGGATAACGAAGCTTCACGGATCGTCCGTTAGAATTTTCGTTATAAGCTTGGCCGATCTGAGAGTTATCCACAGGTAAGCCTAGATCAGAAATGTGCTCTGACCTAGGTTTTTTTTTGTCGGGCTGGGGAGATTTGAACTCCCGACCTTCGGTCCCCCAGACCGACGCGCTAACCAAGCTGCGCCACAGCCCGCAGAGGCGAGGTTAGCGGCTACAGCAGGAGGGCGACACCCTGCACCGCCCGCCACACGAGGTAGACCGCGGCGCCGCCCACAAGCAGCCAGAAGTGCCACGGGATGCGCTCCGCGGCCGCCGCCTGGCGCTCATCCGGGTGCTGGACCTCGCGGCCGCAGGCCGGGCACCCGCCCTCGGCGGTGAGCGTGGCCGGAGTCAGGTACCGCTCGCAGGACCGGCACCAGGCCATGGGCTCAGTCTCGGCGGATGGCCATGATGGCGGTGTCGTCGCCGATCGAGCCGCCCGCGAAGTCCTTGGCCGCGTCCAGCAGCGACTTGCACAGCACGTCGGGGGCCGCGTTGAGGTCGCGCTCCACCGAGCGGATGATCCGGTTCTCGCCGAACATCTGGCGACCGGCGCGGGCCTCGGCCAGGCCGTCGGTGTACATCACCACCAGATCGCCCGACGCCATCGGGATCTCCCGCGAGAAGTACGTCGCCCGCGGGTCGAGCATCAGCAGGGGGCCGGTGGAGCGCAGCGGCCTGGTGCCCTCCCCATGGAACAGGAACGCGGCCGGGTGCCCCGCCGACGAGTAGCGCAGCGTCCCGGCCTCGGTGTCGAACACCACCACGCACGCCGATATGAACTCCTCGTTGCGGTCTCCCGCCGACAGCTGCGCGTTGATCTCCTCGAAGGCCTGGGCCGGGTCGCGGAACTGGCGCAGGAACACCCTCAGCAGGTACTTGGCCTGGAACGCGGTGATCGACGACTCGATGCCGTGGCCGGCCACGTCTCCGATGACCGCGGCCACCCGGTGGCGCCCCACCCGGTGCACGTCGAAGAAGTCGCCCGCCATCAGCCCCGAGCCCGCCTGGTAGACCCGGCCGATCTCGAACCCGCTGAAGTCCGGCACCTCCTCGGGCGCCAGCCGGGCCGCCCACGCCTTGGGCGCCAGCTGCTCCTGCTCGAGGGCCTGCTCGGCCCGGCGCTCCAGCGCGTAGCGGTTGCGGGCCATGCGGACCTCTTCGAGCGCGGAGCGCCCCCACCACACCGACATCACCGCGGGCACTCCCAGCACGCCCAGCACGACGGTGATGTTGTCGAGGCCCGCCCGGCCCACCAGCAGCGCCACCGGCACCAGCAGGCCGTAGACGACGGCGCCGTGGACGTCCTTGCGGTAGCCGGCCTCGGCCAGGGCCAGCGCCTCGGGGTGGGTGCCGGCGTCGCCCTCGATCAGGCGGACGAACCGCTGGCGGTGGCGGGACGAGCGGACGTAGAACACCGTGGCCAGGGCGCAGCTCAGGGCCAGAAGATCGAGAACGATCGTCACCACGGGCGCCCCTCCCCTCGGTCTCGTGGCCCACTGCCGCTCCCATCGTACCGCCTCGGAGCGACGCCAGGGGTGCGGAACCCGCTCAGGACTCCGCCCGGGCCGCCGACCGGCCCCGGACGGCGGGCTACTCGTCGCGGCGGCGGACCCGGAACTTCAGCGCGGTGGCGCCCAGGTCGAAGCTCTCGCGCAGCCTGCGCTCGATGTAGCGCAGGTACGTGCGGGGCAGGGCGCGGTTGGCGAACAGCGTGAACGTCGGCGGGTCGGTGGCCACCTGCGTGGCGTACAGGATGCGGGCCCCCGCCGGCGCGGGCTGGGCGCTCTGGGCGGCCCGCACCGCGTCGTTGACCCTCCTGGTGGGGATGCGGGTGCGGTACCCGGCCACCGCCGCGCTCAGCGACGGCCACAGCCGGGACACGCCCTTGCCGCTGAGGGCGCTGATGCGCAGCACCGGCGGGTCGCCCAGGAAGCCCAGCCGGTCCTGGACGTCGCGGCCCAGGTCGAGGCGGGTCCCGGTGTCGGCCAGATCCCACTTGTTGAGCAGGATCACGACCGGGCAGCCCGCGGCGTCGACCCGCTCGGCCAGGCGCTGGTCCTGATGGGTCACACCCACCGACGAGTCGATCACCAGCAGGGCCACGTCCGCGGTGTCGACCGCCCGCAGGGCCCTCACCAGCGAGTAGTACTCGGTGCCGGAGTCGATCCGGGCCCGGCGGCGCATCCCGGCGGTGTCGATGAACCGGACCGGTCCCTCGTCGGTCTCGACGAGAGTGTCGATGGCGTCGCGGGTGGTGCCCGGCAGGTCGTGCACGACGGCGCGGTCCTCGCCTGTCAGCCGGTTGAACAGCGTCGACTTCCCGGCGTTGGGCCGGCCCACCAGCACCACCGAGAACGCCTCGGCCGCAGCGGCCGCCAGGCCCCCGCCGGCCGGGTCGGCGGCCGGTCCGGGCGGCGCGTCCGGCGCGGTCGAGGCACCGGCCGCGTCGAGGCGGGCGACTAGCTCCTCCAGCAGGTCGCCGGTGCCGCGGCCGTGCAGCGCGCTGACCTGGTGGGGCGTGCCGAGACCGAGCCCCAGCAGTTCCCACACCGAATCGGCCTGCGCCGCGTGGTCGACCTTGTTGGCCACCACCATCACCGGCACGTCGGCGGAGTGCAGCACCCGGGCGACCTGCTCGTCGTCGGCGGTCGGCCCCACCGACGCGTCCACCACGAACAGCACCGCGTCGGCCTCGCGCACCGCCCGCTCCGCCTGGGCGCTGACCTTGGCGTCGAGGTCGTCGCGGGAGGCGCTCCAGCCGCCCGTGTCGAGCAGCGTGAAGCAGCGGCCCTGCCACTCGGCGTCGACCGCCTTGCGGTCCCGTGTGACGCCGGGGCGCTCCTCGACGATCGCCTCGCGGCGACCCAGGATGCGGTTCACCAGCGTCGACTTGCCGACGTTGGGCCGGCCGACCACGGCCACCACCGGGTTCACGACGGCGCCGGACATCTCCGGCGGACGGCGCCGGCCCGCGCCCCGGCGCCGTGTTCCCCGCTCCTGTTCGCTTCGCTCGCGGGCCGCTCGGGCCACGGCCTCGCCGGGCGCCCCGCCGCACTCCTCCCCACTGGCCCCTACCCGCTCGGCCTCTGGTCCAGCGCCTGTCGCAGCGCCCGCCCGTGGGTGGCGACCACCTCCACCGGGCGGGGAAGCTCCTGCGTGGTCATCCCGTCGAGGAAGCGGCCCCGGCTGAGGCACACGTCGGGCAGCAGGTAGCGGTGGCCCTCGGGCTCGCCGGCCAGGGCCCGGGCCGCGTCCTCGCCCACCATCAGCCCGGTCACGCCGATGTTGCCGCCGAAGAAGCGGTTCTCGACCGGTACCACGCGCGCGTCGCTGCGGCCCAGCGACTCCACCAGCGGCGACACCACCGCCGCGCCCAGGGTGCCGGTGAGCACCGCCACGGGCGCGGTCCGGCCGGCGCGGCGCGGACCGAGCGACACCTGCACGGGCGAGCCGCCCGGACCGGCCACCACCTCGGCGGGCGAGCCCTGGCGGGGAGCGCGGTAGCCGTCGGCCGGCGCGCCGTCCACCCAGGCGAAGAAGCCCGGACGCGGCGGGGTGGGCGCGTGGCCCACCTCCGAGAACTCGATCTCGAAGGCTCGGGCCATGCCGATGCCGTCCTCGTGCATGTCGAAGCCCTCGTAGTGCTCCGCGGCCGGGAAGCTGCGCCCGCACATGAGGTAGTACTCGTCGGCCACGAAAGCCAGGCGGCGACCGAGCAGCCGCAGGAACACGGCCTGCCAGCCCTCTACGAGGTCGACGACGGCGGCCGCCTCGGCCCGGGTGTGGCGCCGCATCCTCGGCTGGCGGTTGAACCTCGACAGCCCTAGGGGCACCACGCACAGCGTTCGCAGCTCCGGGAAGCGGTCGAGCACGCCCGCGAGGGTGTCGGCCAGCACGTCGCCGTCGTTGACCCCGGGGCACACCACCACCTGGCCGTGAACCTCGATGCCGGCGTCGAGCAGGAGCCGCAGCCAGCGCAGCGACACCGCGCCGCGGCGGTTCTGGAGGATCGCGGCCCGCACGTCGGGGTCGGTGGAGTGGATCGACACGTACAGCGGCGACAGCCGCTCGGTCACCACCCGCTCGTAGTCGAGCTCGGTGAACCGGGTGAGGGTGGTGAAGTTCCCGTAGAGGAACGACAGCCGGTAGTCGTCGTCCTTGAGGTACAGCGAGCGGCGCATGCCCCGCGGCATCTGGTGCACGAAGCAGAACTCGCAGTGGTTGTCGCAGGTCTGCACCCCGTCGAACACGGCCGAGTCGACCTCCGCTCCGAGAGGCTCGCCCTCCTGCTTGGCCACCACGACGGTGAATCTCCCGCCGCCGCGCCGCACTTCGAGGGGGACCTCGGCCCCGTCGCTCAGAAGCTGCCAGCGGATCACGTCGCGGGGCGCCTCCCCGGCGATGGCCGCGACCTCGTCTCCGGGCCTCAGCCCCGCCCGCTCGGCCGGAGATCCCGACGCGACAGCCACGATCTGCGGTCCGGCCACCGTCCAAGGCTACCGGCCGGGCCCGGCCCAGCAGTGCCGTCACCACATTTCGCAGCACCTCAGTTGCAACATCGTTCCATGTCGTGTATTTTACTGCTATGTGCATGATTGAAGGTCTACTGCGGGACTACGACACGGAAGTCGGGAGAGACTGGGGCGGGCCGTGGCCGCGGTGACGGTCAGCCGGTCCGAGCGGGGGCTGATCGCGGTCAAGCAGGTCCCGGTGGAACGGGCCGCAGAGATCCAGCGGGAGGCGGATCTTCTGAAGCGACTGGACCATCCGGGCCTGGTGCGGTTCGTCGACCTCGTCGACACCGCGGACGGCGGCCGGGCGCTCCACACCGAGTTCGTCAACTCCGACACCTGGGCCTCCCGGCCGCTGACCGACCCGGCCGAACGGGCCGCGGGTATGGCCGCCCTGGCCGCGGTGGTGGCCGACCTCCACCAGCTGGGCGTCGCCCACCTCCAGCTCACCCCGCCCCACATCCTGCACGGCGAGAACGATCTCCCCGTGCTGTGCGGTCTGGCCTCGGCGGCCGACGCCACCCCCGAGAACCGCGACGCCGACCTGGCCGCGCTGGCCGACCTCTGCCACGACCCGGCGCTGGGCAGGGGAGCACTCGCCGGGAAGCTGTTCTCACTGGCCGACGCGGCTCGGACTGGAACGCTCAGCGCCCGCGAACTGTCCCGGCGGCTCGACACGCTCGCGACCAGGCGACCGGCCCGAGCCGCGCCGGTCCGGGTCGCGGGCGGTGGCGTCCTCGATGGCGTCAGGCGGCTCTGCCGGCCCAAGCTGCTCCTCAGGGCCGCCGCGGCAGCGGCCGCAGTCTGCGCGGCCTTCGTGATCGGGGCCCGTGGCGGAGACCCGGAGCCACCCCTGCCGGACCCGGCACCGGCACAGGACGAGGCCCCTGGCGAGGTCGCCGGCGCGAGTCGACAACGGACCGAGGGGCACGACCCGGTCGACGGAACGAGCCGTCCCGCCGAGTCCGGGCCGCCCCGGGGGCGGAACCCGGTCACCGATCCTGGCCCGGTCGCCGAGCCGGGCCCGGTCGCCCTGCCAGACCCGATCACCGAGCCGGTTCCCGGCCCGGCAGGCCTGCCAGGCCCGACCGCCGGACCGGGTCGGACCGCCGTGTCGGTGCGGGAGGCGGCCGCCGTCGTCGAGCACGGCGGGCGCCGCTACGCCATAGGCGCCACCGGCGACTTCGTGGAGGTCGGCGACTGGGACTGCGACGGGCAGGCCACCGCGGCGATCGTACGTCCCAGCACCGGCGGGGTCGTGCTGTTCGACGCCTGGCCGGACCCGGGCGAGACCATCTCGCTGCCGGAGCGCTGGAGCGTGGACTCCCCTACCGGCGCCGACGCGGTCGCCCACGGCCGGTGCGATCTGCTGAGGGTCTACACCACAGCAGGCTCCAAGCTCCTCAACCCCGGCGAGTCGTCATGACCGACTCCACCGGCGCAGCACGCGCGGCAGGACGCCCGGCCTCGGGCCCCAGGATCATCCCGGCAGGCCTGCGCCGGCTGCTGGCCGGCGCCTGGCTGGCGGCCCTGCTGGCAGCGACCGCCGCCGCCGGCACAGCATCGGCCTCGTCCGGCGCCGCCCCCTACGCGATCACTGAGATCGGCCCCGCGCCGGCGACCGGGTTCAAGATCAGCGACATCGGCGCCGTCCCGACCCCGACAGCCACGCCCCCGACGCAGACGACACACCGCTGAACACAGACGACCCAGACGACGCAGACGACGCACCGGCGAGCAACAGACGACGCGGACGACCCAGACGACGCACCGGCGAACACAGACGACGCAGACGACGCACCGGGCGAGGTCGGCGGCATCAACCCCCGCTGACAGTCCCCGCCCCGGGCAGGTGGCCGCTGCGGCGGGCGGCCAGCACGGCCGCCGCAGCGATGGCCGCCGTCTCGGCTCGCATGATGTGCGGGCCGAGAACCACATGGCGCGGCACCGCGGCCGTCTCCGCCTCCGTCCATCCGCCCTCGGGACCGATCAGCACGAAGTTCTCATCCGCCCTCAGTCGCCTACCGGCTGACAGCGCCAGCACAGCCCCGCCCAGGTCGAGCGCACCGAAGTCACGCACCGGCTCGACCTCCGGCAGCCACAGACGGCGGCACTGCATCACCGCCTCGCGAGCCACCCGCCGCCACCGCTGCAGGCGCCGGGCCGACTTGACCCCGTCCCAGCGCACCACCGACCGAGCGGCCACGAACGGCACGATCCGGTCCACCCCCAACTCGGTGAGCTTCTGCACGACCGTCTCGGAGCGCCCGCCCTTCAGCACCGCGAAGCCGACAGCAAGCACCGGCCTCGGGGCAGCCACCGCCACAACCCCGCCGACCGGCTCGACCCCGCCGGAGAAGCGGCACGGCCGCCACCGGCCGGCTCCGTCGCCGACGGTCAGAGGGTCGCCGGGGCGCAGGCGCAGGACCCGCTCGAGGTGATGGCGGTCGTCGCCGGCCAGCACCGGCGCATCCACGTCGGAGACCAGCACATGCGGGCCCGACCGGGCGTCGCCAGCGGCCGGCTCCGGGCCGCTCACCCGGCCGCCGCCACCGGCGCCGCCACACCCGCCCCCGAGTCGTCGGGTGCCTCTTGTGGAGTCACTCCACGAGTCCGGCCCGAGCGCCACGCAGGCGTGCGGCTCACCGGAACGCGGTGCGGATCCGGCCCAGCAGGCCCTCGCTCGGCGCGGCGACCTCCTCGCCCCGCAACTCGGCCAGCCGGCGCACCAGATCCTCCTGCTCGCCGGTGAGATCGTCGGGCACGTCCACCACCAGCTGCACGAGCAGATCGCCGCGGCCCCGGCTGCGAACGTGGGGCACGCCGCGGCCCCTCAGCCGCACCACCGCGCCCGTCTCGGTCCCCTTGGGGACCACGATGCTCTCGGCGCCGTCGAGGGTCTCGTACTCCAGCCGGGCCCCCAGCGCCGCCTGGGTGAACGGCACGTGCAACTCGTGGACCAGGTCGCTGCCGTTGCGGTGGAACCGCGGATGGGGACGGACCCTGGTGTGCACGTAGAGGTCGCCGTGGGCGCCGCCGCGGGGACCGGCCGCTCCCCTGCCGCTCAACCGCAGCGTCGTGCCGTCGTCCACCCCCACCGGCACCTGCACGCTGTAGGTGCGCTGCTCCAGCTTGCGGCCGTGCCCCTCGCAGTCGCCGCACACCTGCTCGATCATCTCGCCCAGACCCCCGCAGAGGTCGCAGGGCGCGGCGGTGACCATCTGGCCGAGCATCGACTGGCGCACCCTGCGGACCTGCCCCGAGCCGCCGCACTGGGAGCACCTCACCGGCGAGGTGCCCGCCTCGGCGCCGCTGCCGTCGCACGACTCGCAGCGCACCGCGGTGCGCACCGTCACCTCCCGCTCGGCGCCGAACACCACATCGTGAAGATCGAGGTCGACGTGGGCCTCCAGGTCCTCGCCGGGCGGCGGGCCCTGAGGGCGCGCCGAGCCGAAGCCTCCGAAGGGCGAGTCGCCGCCGAAGAACGCGTCGAAGATGCTGCCCAGGCCGCCGCTGAACGGGTCGGCCATGCCGGCCGCCCTGACGTCGTCGGTGCCGAAGCGGTCATACAGCGAGCGCCGCTCCGGATCCGACAGCACCTCGTAGGCCGCCCTCACCTCCTTGAAGCGGCCCTCTGCGGTCGGATCGTCGGGATTGGCGTCGGGATGGTACTGGCGGGCCATCTTGCGGTAGGCCCGCTTGAGCTCCTCGTCGGTGGCGCCGCGCTCCACCCCCAGCGTCTCGTAGTGGTCGGCCATCTACAGCAGCTAGGTCTTCTGGGACGCGAGCCGGACACGTTCAACGTGCTCGTTGCACTCGCGGAGTTCGACCCCATGCTCGCTCAGAGCCGGCCGCGGCTCCCAGCGACCGGCCATCTCAGACCTCGTTCAGGGCCGGGCCGAGGCGCCGGCTCACCGCCGCCACTGCCGACAGCGCCTGCGGGTAGTCCATCCGGGTGGGTCCGATGACGCCGATCGTCCCGCCGCCGGCGCCCCCGGTGCTGTAAGGGGCCAGCACGAGCGAGCACTCGGCCAGCGAGGGCATGCCGGTCTCCTCGCCGATGGCCACCCTGCGGCCCCCGTCGATCACCCTGCGCATCAGCGTCACCACTGCCAGCTGCTGCTCCAGCAGGCCCAGCACCTCGCGGAGATGCTCCACCGCGTCGAAGGCGGCGGCCAGCTTGGACGTGCCGCCCACGAACACCTCGTGGTGGGCGCGGGCCTCCCGCAGCGCGGCGATGGCCGCGGCCAGCAGCCTGTCGTCGGGCTGATCGCAGTCGTCGATGTCGGCCAGGGTCCGGCCCACCACCCGGCGGGCCAGCCGCCCCGACGCGTCGGCCACCACCTCCGGCGAGGTGTCGGAGGGCACGTCGAGGGTGCGCTTCTCGATCACGCCGTTGGACATGACCGCCACCACCATGACCGTGCCGGCCGACAGTTCCACCAACTGGGCCGAGCGCACGGTGGCCGCCGCGGGGCTGGGCGCGACCACCACCGCGGTCCAGTCGGTGAGATCCGACAGCAGCCCGGTGGTGTCGCTGAGGATCGACTCGAACCCGCCGTGGGAGACCGAGAAGAAGTCGTTGACCTGGAGGCGGTCGGCGGGATCGAGGGTGGGCGAAGGCGAGCGCCGGCGCCACTGGTCGACGAAGAAGCGGTAGCCCTTGGCGGTGGGCACCCGTCCGGCGCTGGTGTGGGGCTGGACCAGGTACTGCTGGTCGGACAGCGCGGCCATATCGCTCCGCACCGTGGCCGGCGAAGCGTCGATGCCCTGCGAGCGCGCCACGCGGCCCGAACCGACCGGCTGGGCGGTGCGGATGTACTCCTGAACGACGGTGTAGAGGATGGCGGCCTTGCGGTCGTCGAGCATGGGTGAAGATGCTACCCGTCCAACGCGAGGGCCGAGATGCCCGGCAGCCCCTGCACGAGGGCCCGAGATGCCCGGCAGCCCCTGCACGAGGGCCGAGATGCTACCCGTCCAGCGTGAGGGCCGAGATGAAGGCCTCCTGGG
>JAPPLH010000066.1:25695-30959 GCA_028819505.1 Acidimicrobiaceae bacterium | reverse complement strand
CGAGGGCCGAGATGCTACCCGTCCAGCGTGAGGGCCGAGATGAAGGCCTCCTGGGGGATGTCGACCCGACCGATGCTCTTCATGCGCTTCTTGCCCGCCTTCTGCTTCTCGAGCAGCTTGCGCTTGCGGGTGACGTCGCCGCCGTAGAGCTTGGCGGTGACGTCCTTGCGGTAGGCCTTGACCGTCTCACGGGCGATGATCCGCCCGCCGATGGCGGCCTGGATGGGCACCTCGAACTGCTGGCGCGGTATCAACTCCCGCAGGCGCCCGACCATGGCCCGGCCGTAGGCGTAGGCCTTGTCGCGGTGTACGACGGCGGAGAAGGCGTCCACCGCCACCCCCTGCAGCAGCACGTCGACCTTCACGAGGTCGGCCGCCGCGTAGCCGTCGGTCTCGTAGTCGAGGCTGGCGTAGCCCTGGGTGCGGCTCTTGAGCTGGTCGAAGAAGTCGATCACCACCTCGGCCAGCGGCAGCCGGTAGCGCAGCTCGACCCGCTCCGGCGACAGGTACTCCATGCGCACCAGCTCGCCCCGGCGCGACTGGCACAGCTCCATCAGCGTGCCGGTGTAGCCGGCGGGCGTGATCAGCGCGGCGGCCAGCATGGGCTCGGCGACATCGGAGATCTGGCCGGCCTCCGGCATCTCCGAGGGGTTGGACACCGCCACGACTTCGCCGCTGGTCATGGTCACCCGGTACTCCACCGACGGGGCGGTCGAGATCAGCGACAGGTCGAACTCGCGCTCTAGGCGCTCCCGGACGATCTCCATGTGCAGCAGGCCCAGGAAGCCGCAGCGGAAGCCGAAGCCGAGCGCGCCGGAGGTCTCGGGCTCGTAGTTGAACCCGGCGTCGTTGAGGCGCAGCTTGGACAGGGCTGCCCGCAGGCTGGTGAAGTCGTCGCCGTCGGTCGGGTAGAGGCCCGAGAACACCATCGGCTTCGGCTCCGAGTAGCCCTCCAGCGGCTCGGAAGCCGGCCGGGCCTCGTCGGTGACGGTCTCGCCCGAGCGGGCCTCGCCGACGTCCTTGATCCCGGCGATCAGGTACCCGGTCTCGCCGGGGCCGAGGCGGCCGACGACCTCGTCGGCCGGGGTGCGCACGCCGACCTCGTCGGCACCGTGTACCGTCCCGGCCTGCATGAACCGCACCCGGGAATCGGCCGCCAGCACGCCGTTGACCACCCGCACCGAAGACACCACCCCCCGGTACTGGTCGAAGTGGGAGTCGAATATCAGCGCCTGGAGCGGCGCGTCGGCCGACCCCTGCGGGGGCGGGGTGCGCTCCAGCACCGCGTCGAGCAGGTCGGCCACGCCGTCGCCGGTCTTGGCCGAGATCCGGAGGATGTCGGCGGCGTCGATGCCGAGCACCCGCTCCATCTCCTCCGCGCAGCGGTCCGGGTCGGCCGCGGGCAGGTCGATCTTGTTGACGGCGGCCACCACGTCGAGGTCGCTCTCGATGGCCTGGTAGCAGTTGGCCAGGGTCTGGGCCTCGATCCCCTGGGCCGCGTCCACCACCAGGATCACCGACTCGCAGGCGGCCAGCGACCGGCTGACCTCGTAGCTGAAGTCCACGTGGCCGGGCGTGTCGATCAGGTTGACGACGTGGTCGCGCCAGTTCAGGCGGACCGACTGGAGCTTGATGGTGATGCCCCGCTCGCGCTCGAGGTCCATCGAGTCGAGGTACTGCTCGCGCATCTCGCGGGCCTCCACCGCGCCGGTCAGCTCCAGCATCCGGTCGGCCAGCGTGGACTTGCCGTGGTCGATGTGGGCGATGATCGACGTGTTGCGGATGCGGTGCAGGTCCATGGGGCTCTTGCTGGGGCTCTCGGCCGGCGCCCGCAGGCGGGACGCGGCGGCAGGAAACGGTGGGGCGACGGCCCCGCAACGCTAGCCTCGACCGCCGGCCCTACGGCCCGAGACGACCGGCAGCCCCAAGGCAGCCGGAGGCCCGAGACGACCGGCAGGTGATTGTGGCCAACATCAAGTCCCAGATAAAGCGCAACCGGCAGAACGAGAAGCGCCGCCTGCGCAATCGCACGGTCCGTTCCGAGGTGAACACCCGGACCAAGGCGGCTCTGGCCGCGGTCGAGCACGACGACGAGGGCGCGGATGAGACGCTGCGGCTCGCCGTCAAGCGGATCGACAAGGCCGCGGCCAAGGGCGTCATCCACAGGAACACCGCCGCCCGCCGCAAGAGCCGCCTGGTGCGGCAGATAGAGCGCCTCCGGTCCGAGGAGGGCTGACCTCCCCGAGTCTGGCGACCCGACGGGCCGCCGGCGCCCGATCCGTCGCCAGCCCCGGCGCTCGACGGCCGCCGGTCAGCGGGCCGACAGCTGCGCCAGCCGGGCGACCAGAACCTCCAGCACCAGTTCGTCGGGCCAGTCGACCGTTCCCCTGAGGGCGAGGTCGGCAGCGGCCAGCAGCCGGACGGCCCGGGCGATCCCCTCCGAGCCCAGCCTGCGGGTCTGGCCCAAGATCTTGCGGGCCGGGAACGTCGATCCCTTCATGCCGAGGATCTCCGCGGCCTGGCGCTCGTCGGCCGCGCCCGCGCCGTCGAGGCGCAGCATCCTCTGGTAGCGGCCGTGCAGCGCGGCCAGCAGCTGGAGAGGATGGCGCGACGGCAGCAGGCGGTGCAGCACCCTCAGCGCCCCGGCGATGTCGCCGCGGTCGACGGCGTCGTCGAGATCCCAGGGCAGCACGGAGCCCGGATCCCCGCCGTAGAGGGCCACGTCGCCGGCGGTTACGGCCGCTCCCGGGCCCAGCGCGCCCTCCAAGGTCCGCAGCAGCCCGACGATGTTGCCGCGGTCGGCCCCCACGAGATCGTCGACGGCGGCCGCCGCGGCGGGCTCGAAGCTCAGGCCCGACTGCTCCAGCTGATTCTTGAGCCATTTGTGGGCCTCGGACCGGCCCCTGGGCGGGGTCACGTCCAGCGAGACGCCCCCGGCCGCCTGCACGGCGTCCTTGAGCGCCTTGGGCACCGCCGGCAGGCGGCCGCCCATCACGGGGTCCACACCCCGCTCCCACACCAGCACCAGATCGGTGGTGGCGGGCAGCGTCCCGAGCAAGCGCACCAATCCGTCGCAGTCGCGGGAGCGGGCGAACCGGGTCAGATGGCGTCCCACCACCACCCGGCGGGAGGTCAGGAACGGCTGCGTCTGGGCCGCGTCCACCAGCGGGGCGAGACGCCACCCGCCGTCGGGGTCCCGGAGGCCGGCCTCGTCGATCTGTTCCAAGGCCAGGCTGCGGTCCTCGTCGCCCAGGGTCTCCTTGACGATCCTCGCCACCGCCTCGGCCACCAGCACGGGGTCGTCGCCGGTGACGAGTCGGACGCTCATAGTGGCCGGATGATACGGCCACCCGGCCCGCCGCCGCGGGTGATCTCGACAACCAGTCCGGGAGCGTCGGACACGACCTCCACATGCACTGCGCCGACCCGGACAGTGTCGCCCGCCCGGACGGTGCGCGCTCCCGGCACCCGGTGCATGGGCGGGGCCACCACCGCGGCCGTCCGGTAGCGGTCCGTGAGCGCCAGCACCGCGTGGGCGTCGGACGCGCCGCCGCGGGAGGCCACCACCAGGTCGACGCGCCGCACGCCCGCGAGCCGAAGCGACTGCAACAGATCCCGGGGCCGGGCCTGCTCGTCGAGGACGACCACCACCGCGGACTCGTGCCGGAACAGCCGAGCACCGCCGGCCTCCGACCAGCCCAGCGGGGGCGACGCCGCCGCCAGCACGCTGACCGCCATGACGACCGTCACCATCACCGCACCCCCGGCACCCAGCGGCCCGGCTCGCTCCAGCCTGCGGGACACCAACACCAGAGCCACCCCGGCTCCCACCAAGGCAGCGCTGCCCGCACCGAGCATCGCGGGGGGCGCGGCCGCGGCGGCCGCGGCGACGCTTCGCACCCACCACAGCAGCGCGGCGGTGGGCCGGTGAATCAGCCATGCGACCGGCTCGCCGGCCAGACCGGCGCCCAGCCCGCCGGTGAGGCCCCACATCATCACCGGCGCGGTCGCGGGTCCCGCGATCACGTTGGCAGGCAACGAAGCCACGGGAACGACGCCGAACACAGCCACCAGCAGTGGCATCACCGCCAGCTGGGCCCCGGCGGTAGTGGCCGCGGCCAGTCGCAGCGGGCGGGGGCCGGGCAGCATCTCGGCCAGCGGGGGCGTGATCCAGAGCAGCCCGCAGGTGGCGCAGACCGAGAGCTGGAAGGCCAGGACGCGTATCAGGAAGGGGTCGGCCACCAGCACCGCGGCCACCGCCCAGGCCAGGGTCCGCCGTCCGGTCTCGGGCTGTCCGAGCGCCGCGCTGGTTACGGCCACCCCCGCCATGGTCACCGCCCGCAGCACCGACGGCTCGAAGCGGGTCAGCACCGCGAACACCGCCAGCAGCGCCAGCAGCACGATCAGGCGGACACCGGGACGGACCCGCACGGCCAGCGGCGACGCCAGCGCCAGCACGAAGGCCACGTTCTGGCCCGACACCACCAGCAGGTGCCCCAGCCCGGCGGCGCGGAAGTCGTCGTAGAGGCGGGGCGACTGGCTGCGGTCGTCGCCGTAGACCATCCCCGCGAACATGGCCCGGCTGTCGTGGGGCAGGCCGGCGGCGCCCGACTCCAGCAGCCGCCGCACGCGGTTGGTGAACGCTCCCAGGGGCGCGGCGCCGGCCCGGTCTCCGACGGCGTCGACGTTCAGGGTCGCGGCCACGTGCCGCCAGCGGTGCCAGTCGCCGGCGGCGGGCCGGGCGGCGCCCGAGACGTACACACGCTCGCCGGCCAGGGCGTCGTCCAGCCGGGCGGCCACCGCTCCGTACGCCCGGGCCTCGACGCGGGCGTCGCCGTGGCGGACCGTTACCCGGATCCCGTGGGCGGCCAGCGGCCTGGGATCGTCGAGCAGGGTGACCCACCCCTCCAGCGGACCGTCGGGCGGATCGGCGAGCCCGTCCAGCGCCTTGGAACCGAAGAAGCCGGCGAAAGCCGCGAAGGCGACCAGCACGAGAAGCGGGCTCGGCCGCCACAGGCAGGCCCCGGCGAGCACCACCGCCACAGCCGGGGGAACTCCCACCAGCAGCCACGACCCCAGCGCGGCGCCGGCCGCGGCCGCGTAGGGCATCGCCGCCCCGCCCCAACTCCGGCGGAGCCGCTCGACGGTCGAGGATCGCCCACCGCCGCCCGATCCCCGACCTCGCCCCGCCCTCACGGGCCGCCCACCGTGGCCAGAGGACGGATCTGATCGCCCACCGCCGCCCGATCCCCGACCTCGCCCCG
>JAPPLH010000066.1:1483-25595 GCA_028819505.1 Acidimicrobiaceae bacterium | reverse complement strand
TGGCCAGAGGACGGATCTGATCGCCCACCGCCGCCCGATCCCCGACCTCGCCCCGCCCTCACGGGCCGCCCACCGTGGCCAGAGGACGGATCTGATCGCCCACCGCCGCCCGATCCCCGACCTCGCCCCGACCTCACGGGCTGCCCACCGTGGCCAAGGGGCGGATCTGATCGAGCTTGGCCGGGCCGATGCCGGAGACCTCGACCAGCTCGTCAACCGTGGTGAACGGGCCTGACTGCCGGCGGTGCTCGACTATGGCGGCCGCCAGCGCAGGGCCGATGCCCGGCAACTCTTGCAGCGCGGCAGCGTCGGCGGTGTTGACGTTCAGCGGTGCGCCCGCCCGTCCGCCTCCCGCTCCGGCGCCTCCCGCTCCGGCGCCGCCGCCCGCTCCTGCGCTGGCCGAGACGACCTCGGGTCCCGCCGACTCCCCGACTGCCGGCACCCACAGGCGCGCTCCGTCGCTCAGCGGCTCGGCCAGGTTGAGCCGCATCCGGTCGGCCTCGGCGGTCAGCCCGCCCGCGGCCTCGACCGCGTCGGCGACGCGGCTGGTGGCGGGCAGCTCGTGCAGGCCGGGCCGGACCACCGCCCCGACGACGTCCACCGCTATGCGTGCCGGGTCCGCCACCGGCGACGGACCCGGCACGGGGATCTCCACCGAGCCGGCCATCGGCAGGATCTCGGCCGGGTCCGGGCCGGCAGGCGGGCGCAGCGCCCACCAGCCCCCGAGCGCGGCGGCAGCCACCGCGAGCGCGCCGAGGACCACCGTCACCGGGGACACGCCCAGCCGATCGGCCAGCGCTCCCGGGGATGGCACCGCGAGCCGGCGGCCGCGGCCGCCGACGGGTGGCGTACCCATTGCCTGTCCCCACGTCGCCTGCAATCAGGCCGACACAACTAAGGCGGCCGGCTAGCCGACAGTGAGAATAGCGCTCCCCGGCGCAGACCAGCACAGGGCGACTCGTGGCCTCCGGCCATGCGGCCGAACTTCAATGACTTAACCACCCCTGAGGTGGTCAACCCATTGAAGTTCAGAACAGGGCTGTCGAGAGCCGCTTGCGCCAGGCCGAGGTGCGGGGGTCGTCGGGCCCGAGCACCTCCAGCAAGTCGACGAAACGCCGCCGAGCGTCCTCGTCGGCCTTGACGGCGGCCAGCAGCCCGGCCAGCTCGTCCTCGATCTCCGGTGCGCCGCCGGCCGGAGCATCGCCCGACTCCTGAACCCGGGCGAGGGCGATCAAGCGACGGGTCTCCGGCGTCTCGGGGACCCGTTCCAGCAGCCCGACCGCCTCGGCGGCGCGGCCGTCGTCGACGAGGAGCGCGGCCAGGGCAGTCACCGCGGCCGCGTTGTCGGCCTCGATCTCGAGGGCGGCCCGCAGGGACGCCTCGTCCCCGGCGGCGATCAGCCCCTCCATCTCGGTCGTCTCCGGCGTGGGCAGCAGCCGCTGCACGAACTCGCGCACCGCGGCCTCGCCCTGGGCGCCGAGGAAGCCGTCGGCCACCTGGCCGTCCACCATGGCGTAGACGGCCGGGATCGACTGGACCCGGAACGCCTGGGCCACGCCCGGGTTCTTCTCGATGTCCACCTTGGCCAACTCGACCGCGCCCCGGGTCTCGGCCACCACCCTCTCGAGCAGCGGGGTCAGCTGCCGGCACGGCTCGCACCAGGAGGCCCAGAGGTCCACGATCACCGGGACGGCCCGGGACCGGTCGACCACTTGGGCTTGGAACGTGGCGTCGGTAACGTCGGCCATCGTCATCGCAACGTATCGGCCACCGCGCCGGATTCAGCCCACCGCCAATTCAGCCACCCCCACACCCGGAGGCGACCATGAAGATCGACGCCTGGATCGGACTCCCCGAGGCGTCCAGCAGCCACGAGCTCGCCGCCGTCGGCGGCCGGGCCCGGATGATGGAGCAGGACGGCTACAGCGGGCTGCTGTCGGCCGAGACCAGCCACGACCCCTTCCTGCCCCTGGCGCTGGCGGCCCAGCACACCGAGCGGATCGAGTTGATGACCGCCGTCGCGGTGGGCTTCGCCCGCAACCCGATGGTGCTGGCGCACGTCGCCTGGGACCTGCAGGCGCTGTCGCGGGGGGCGGTTCCTGCTCGGGCTGGGCAGCCAGATCCAGGCCCACATCACCAAGCGCTTCTCGATGCCGTGGTCGCGTCCGGCGGCCCGCATGGAGGAGATGATCCAGGCGATCCGGGCCATCTGGGACGCATGGCAGACCGGGGAGCGCCTCGACTTCCGGGGCGAGTTCTACCGCCACACCCTGATGACCCCCATGTTCAGCCCCGGACCCATCGACGCGCCGCCGCCGCCCATCCTGATCTCGGCGGTGGGGCCGCTCATGACCAGGGTGGCGGGCCGGGCCGCGGACGGGCTGGTGTGCCACGCCTTCCAGACGGCCGAGTACCTGCGGGACGTGACGATGCCGAACGTGCGTGCCGGGCTGGCCGAGGCGGGGCGGGACCGGTCCGGCTTCCAGATCTCGATGCCGGTGTTCGTGGTGTCGGGATTCCACGAGGAGGAGGTCGCCGCCCAGGCGGCCCGGACCCGCCAGCAGATCGCCTTCTACGGATCGACGCCCGCCTACCGGGGCGTGCTGGAGCACCACGGCTGGGGCGAAGCCCAGACCGAGCTCAACCGCCTGTCGAAGCGGGGTCAGTGGGTCGAGATGGGCAACGTGATCGACGACGGCATGCTCGGCGCCTTCGCTGTCGTGGCCGAGCCCCACGAGGTGCCGGAGCGCATCGCCGAGCGCTTCGGCGGCAGGCTCGACCGGCTCCAGTTCTACGCCGGCGTGAGGGACAAGGACCGCTGGGGGCCCATCATCGAGGAGATCAAGGCCGCCTAGGCCCCTCGGTGGCTTCGCCCACGCCCGACCGCTAGCCTGTAGGCACCCTCGGGGCTATAGCTCAGTTGGTAGAGCGCTTCCATGGCATGGAAGAGGTCAGGGGTTCAATTCCCCTTAGCTCCACGGATCCGGGCAGCTGAACGCATCCGTCATGCGGATCACGGTTTCTCCGACATACCACTAGTGTCGGCTTCCCGGCCGGGGTGGATCCTGGTGCCGGTGCGCAGGTCATGGACGGCGACGGTGCCGACGGCGAGTTCGACGATGTGTCGGGCTCGTGTGACCTCTGGGGCTCCTGGCGCCAAGGCATCGAGTTCGCCAGCAGCGATGGCTGTCACCGATGTCGCGGCCTGCGCGATGCGCGGCGCCATCGCCGCGACGGTGTCCAGGTCGATGTCGGGACGGTCTGCGATGTAGGTGCCGGCAGCGCGCCAGATACTGAGATCTCCATAGGGCTCGTCGCCGCGGGCGACGGTGTTGGTCTCCAGGTCGGCCAGCGCGCTGTGGACGTCATCGGTGCGGGGGCCCGCCAGCGGCACCAGCAAGTCGATGCGATGCTTGTGCGGTGCCGGGGTTCCCTGGGAAGCCGCCAGGGCCTTCAGGGCGGTCTCGGCAGCCATCGCGCCGGCTGCGCAGACATCGATCAGCCGCCAGCGGGTCGCGTGGTCGTTGGGGGGCTCCAAGGCCTCCCAGTCTTCGGGCAGCATCCGGGCTCGCATCGAATGCAGCGCCTTGCTGGCCTCGTCCAGGCGGCCTAGGGCCTCGTCAGTGTTGTTGTCAGCCAAACCGATCTCCTTGTCCCATCGCACCGCCCCGGCGGGACAGTCCACCAACATGACCGCCGACGATGCGATCCCGGCCTCAAACGACGCCGACACCTCCTTGGTGCGGCGGCGCCACTCGGCCCGATCGGTAACGAACACCTCCACGGGACTGTCCACCACACCCTCAGCAGCAGCACGCAAAGCACTGCGAACGCCGAGCCGTTCGCGGTAGTCGAGGTCATCGAATATGGCCACCAAATCGATGTCGCTGCCAACCTTCGCGCTGCCGCGGGCCACCGACCCGAACAACAGCACCTGTCCCACACCAGCCGCAGCCAGACACTCAGCAACTCGCTGAGCCTCTTGGGCAGTCGGTGCCGACGCGGTCGCGGCGGTCGCGGTGGCCACGATCACAGCCTACTCGGCTGGCAATCTCCGTTCGGGCGCTGACGGCGCTCGGCATCACCCTGCCGAGACTCGAACTCTTTATGGGCGCGGCCCTGATCCTGGCCGTCGATGTCCGGATCCAGATGTCCGGATCCAGCTGAGGCGCGAGTCGATCCATGGGACTCGATAGCGCTCGCGGCTACGGTTCGGGCACCAGTCCTGGTCCTGGGAGCAGGACACGGCGCCCGAGGAGATCTGTTGGCTGACCGCAAGTCGTTCTGGGCTTCGTGCATGGAATCCGAGGAGCCCTCCCATGCCGACCGGGCCGCGCTGGCGGCCAAACTGTCGAAGCGGTACTGGACGTCGCCAGCACAGGCCCATGTTCACTGGGTGGCGATGGCGTCCAGTACTTCCAGACGTCCGGCCCGGCGGGCGGGCAGGACCCCGGAAAGGAGGCCGGCAACCAGGCCGGCAGCGCCGATGGCGATCAGCGCGGCCCACGGGATGGCGAAGTCCGAGTAGGCCAGACCGAGCGCGTCGAAGGCGGCCCATCCGAAGAACAGGCCCAGCACCAGGCCGGCCAGCGTCCCGATGAGGGCGATGATGGCCGCTTCGTAGCGCACCGTCCGCCGCAGCTGGCGGGTGGTCATTCCTACCGCCCTCAGCAGACCCAGTTCCCGGGTGCGCTCGTGGATCGACAGGGACATCGTGTTCACGATGCCGATTAGAGCCACCACGACCGACATGCCCAGCAGGGCGTACAGCAGGGTCAGCAGATCGGTGATCTGGCCCGCCTGATCGTCGATGAATTCCTGGCGAGTGCTGATCTTGGCGGTCGGGTCGCCCGCTAGGGCGGCGCTGATGCTGGCGATCAGCGCTTGGTCCGCATCGTCGGCGCTCACCAGGATCCTCGTATCAAGGCTGCGGCTCAGGCTGGCGTCCAGCGACGAGTTGTCGACCAGCCACTCGCCGACGAGCTGGTATCCCCCGTCGAAGATGCCGGCCACGGTCACGGTGGATGCTCCCTGCTGGAAGCGCATGTCGACGGTGTCGCCGATGTTGAGGCCCTCGTCCCGGGCAGTGGGCTCGCGCACGGCCACCTCGTCCGGGCCGAGGCCCGAGACCGTGCCCGCCACCACCCCGAGATCGGCCACCGCCGCGAGACGCGCGGTGTCCGCGCCGGAGACCGGCGCGAAGCCGTCGCCGACCTGCGCGAAAGCCGTCCGGGTGCCGACCGCCGCGTCGACGCCTCCGAGGCCCCCGATGGAAGCCGCGATGGCGGGATCCAGGCCGCCGCCCGCGCCCGCCACTGCGTCGCTGACGGTCACCACATGGTCGGCGAGGAGCTCCTCTTCGAGGTCGCCGGCGATGAGTTCGCTGAGGGTGGCCGCGAAGACCGTGGCGGTGACCACCAACGCCACACCGATCATCAGCGTCAACGAAGTGGTGGAACTGCGCTTGGGATTGCGGGAGGCATTCTCGCTGGCCAGCTCGCCGGTGATCGAGCCTCGCCGCACCGCGGGAGCAGCCAGCAGCCGGCTGATGGGCCGCACGATCGTCGGACCGAGCAGCACCACCGCTATCACGACCAGCGGCAGACCCGCGTACAGGATGCGCTCCTCGCCGGAGACCGACGACCAGGCCGTGGCCCCGGCACCGGCGGCCAGCACACTCAGCCCCCCGTACAGGCGGCCCCTCGCCGGCCCGCCCGGCTCGGCGGCCGCGTCCCGCATGGCCTCGATGGGGTCGACTCTGGCGCCCCGGCGCGCCGGAATGTAGGCGGCCGCCACCGTGATCACCGTGCCGAGCACCACGCCCTGGATGAGCCCGCCCGCCGGGACCGAAAGGCTCAGACCGAGGTCCCCGATGAAGGATCCGAGCAACTGAAGGAGCCCCCAACCGATCCCGATACCCGCGGCCGCGCCCACGGCCGAGGCGACCACGCCGATGGCGGCCGACTCGACCACGACGCTCACCGCGACCTGCCGGCCCGTGGCGCCGATGGCTCGCAGCAGGGCCATCTCCCGGGTGCGCTGGGCCACGGTGATGGTGAACGTGTTGTAGATCACGAATGCGCCCACGAAGAGCGCCACGCCGGCAAAGACCTGCAGGGCGATCTCGATGATGTTGGTGAACGTCCCGACGACCTCCTGGAACTCGTCGGTGAGGGTGGCGCCGGTCACGGCCTCGAGGTCGGCGCCGATCCGCAGGTTGAGCCGCTCCGCCAACTGGTCGGGGGTGATCCCCGCGGCCGCCCCGGCGAAGATCTGGTCGACCTCGCTGCCGCCGAACACCGTCGCCGCGCCGGCGAAGCTCAACGAGAGGACCTGGCCGCCGAAGGTGCCGCCGTCGTCGATGGCGCCCACCACGTCGAACCGCTGCTGAGGCCCCAGGGGCAGCACCTGGACGGAGTCGCCCAGACTGAAGCCGCCATCGTCGAAGGTGTTCACGTCGATGACCACCTCATCGGGCGCAACCGGGGCGCGACCCGCCACGACCGTCAGCGGATTGACCTCGTCATCGTCGATCCAGGCGATCGCCTGGGCGTTGGCGTCGGCGCCGCCGACGGTCTTTCCGTCCGCCGCGACCACCTGCGCATAGCCCGCCAGGAAAGGAAAGACCCACGCCACGCCGTCGACCTCGGCGATCTCGTCGGCCACCGACGGCGGGATGCGCTCGCGGATGTCGATGATCGGCGTCTCGATGATCTCGGCTGAGCGCACCGCGACGTCGACGTCCACGAAGGCCTCGGCGATGGAGTCGTTCAGCGAGTCCTCGAACGACGTGGTCATCACCGACGTGGCGGTGAAGAAGGCGATGCCCAGCACGATGGCCAGCGCGGTGGCGGCATAGCGGAAGGGGTTGCCGGCGATCCCCCGCAGCGCGATGGTCAGCATCGCCGATCAGTTCCCCAGCGTCTTCATGTGATCGAGCACCGCTTCGCTGGTGGGGTCGAGCATCTCGTTGACGATCTTGCCATCGACCAGGAAGATCACCCGGTGCGCGTAGGCGGCCGCCGAGGGATCGTGAGTCACCATCACGATGGTCTGGGAGAGCTCGTCCACCGCGCGGCGCATGAAGGTCAGGATCTCGTCGCTGGTGGTGCTGTCGAGGTTTCCCGTGGGCTCGTCCGCGAACACCAGCTTGGGCTTGGACACCAGGGCCCGGGACACCGCCACGCGCTGCTGTTGCCCGCCGGAGAGCTCGTTGGGCCGGTGGTCGAGGCGGTGGCCCAGGCCGACGGTGGCGACCACCTCGTCGAGCCAAGCCTCGTCGGGGGCGCGCCCGGCGAGGCGCTGGGGCAGCACGATGTTCTCGCGGGCGTTGAGGGTGGGCACCAGGTTGAACGCCTGGAAGACGAAACCGAGCTTGTCGCGCCGCAGCATCGTGCGCTCGCGGTCCGACATCTCGCTCACGTCCTCGCCGTCGATGACGACCCGACCCGAGGTGAGGGTGTCCAGTCCGGCCATGCAGTGCATCAGCGTCGACTTGCCCGACCCCGACGGTCCCATGATGGCCGTGAACTCTCCGGTCCCGAAGGAGACGTCAACGCCGTCGAGGGCGCGCACCTCGGCGGCGCCGCTCCCGTAGTGCCGGGCCGCGTTCTCGGTGTAGGCGACGCCCGGATCGCTGCCGGAACCCGTGTCAGGTCCGGCCGCTGGTGCAGGTTCAGTCTCAGGCATCAGGCGAGCCTACGTCCCCAGTCCTGATCCGCGATGAGATGCTCCGGACTGGCGAGGCCCGGCACCGCACGCCTACCGTGGCGCCGGCACGCCGCGACGCCCGAGGAGCGCCGTTGACTGACCGCAAGTCGTTCTGGGCTTGGTGTATGGAGTCCGAGGAGCCCTCCGACGCCGACCGGGCCGCGCTGGCGGCCAAGCTGTCGAAGCGGTACGGCACCGAGATTGTCGCCAGGCCGGTGCCGTCGCTGGACGACGCCGAACTTAGGGCGCCCCGCATCCCGGTGCCGGACCCGGTGGCCGGCTGGTGCTCGACCACCACCTACGACCGGGCCCGTCACGCCTACGGCGCCCACTTCACCGAACGGGTGCGGGCATTCAACCTCGACTTCGGCAACCCGCCCGACGTGGTGGCCCACCCCCGCGACGAGACAGAGGTGGAGGCCACCCTCGACTGGTGCGACGCCAACGGCTACGTGACCGTCCCCTACGGCGGCGGATCCTCGGTGGTGTGGGGCGTCACCCCCCACGACGACCTGGGACCCACCGTGGTGGTCTCCCTCGACCGGCTCGACCGGGTGCTGGAGATCGACGACGTGTCCCGGGCGGCCCGCATCCAGGCCGGCGTGTTCGGGCCGCACCTCGAGGACCAGCTCCGCCCCAGCGGCCACACCCTCAGACACTTCCCGCAGTCGTTCCGGTTCTCCACCCTCGGCGGCTGGATCGCCACCCGCTCCGGGGGCCACTACGCCACCAACCACACCCACATCGACGACTTCGTCGAGTCGGTGCGCATGATCACCCCGGCCGGGTGGTGGGAGTCGCGCCGGCTGCCCGGATCGGGCGCGGGCCCCAGCCCCGACCGCATGGTCATCGGCTCCGAAGGCGTCTACGGCATCATCACCGAGGCCTGGATGAGGATCCAGCGCCGGCCGACCTTCCGGGCCACCGCCGGGGTCACGTTCGAGTCGTGGCGGGCCGGCTGCGATGCCGTGCGCCGTATCGTGCAGGCCAAGCTGTGGCCGGCCAACCTCCGCATCCTCGACCCCGCCGAGGCTCGCCGGGCCGCGGGGCTCGACGGCGAGCAGGCGCTGGTGATCGTGTCGTTCGAGTCGGCCGAGCTCAGCCAGCGCCACAACATCGCGGCCGCGGTGGAGATCGCCCGCGACAGCGGCGGCCGCGTCGACGACGACGACATCCGGGTAGACGACGGGACGGGCAAGCCCACCGGCCGCGGCGGCGCGGTCGGCGCCTGGCGCAACGCCTTCATCGGAGTGGGCAACGGCGTGGAGACCTCGCTGGGCCTGATCAACGACACGTTCGAGACCGCCATCACCTGGGACCGCTGGCCCGACTTCGACAACGAGATCCGCACCCGGGTGGGCGCCGCCCTCGCCGACACGTTCGGGCCGCACCACTCACTGTCGTGCCGGTTCACCCACGTCTACACCGACGGCCCCGCCCCCTACTACACTTGGTCGGGCATGGGCGCGGTGGGCAGCGAGATCGCCCAGTGGCAGATCGTCAAGGACGCCGCCAACCAGGCGGTCGTCGACGCGGGCGGCACCGTCACCCACCACCACGCGGTGGGACGCATGCACCGGCCCGGCGGCTACGACCGCCAGCGCCCCGAGCTGTTCGCCGAAGCCGTCCGGGCCGTCAAGCAGCGCCTCGACCCCAACGGCATCCTCAACCCCGGCGTGCTCATCGACCCCTGAACCTGTCCTTCGGAGCAGGCGCAAGCAGGTGGAAGCCTGTCGCGTCGCAGAGGTGTCGTTTCGCGCTCATGTTCGCCGCGCTCACGGGCCGCTCGGGCCACGGCCTCGCTCAGGCATCTCGTCGCGATCCCCGCCGTGAAGGCCCATCCGCTCGGTCCTTACACTGACCGCCGTGACTGACGAGCGGGTGCCGGGCCCGCTGGCCGGGGTTCGGGTGATCGAGTCGAGTCTGCTGGGGCCCGGACACCTCGGAACATTCCTGGCCGACCTGGGCGCGGACGTGATCAAGGTCGAGTCGCCCGCCGGCGACTACATCCGCCAGATGACCTGGCCCATCGTCGAGGGGGTGTCGCTGCTGCACCTGCACACCCACCGGGGCAAGCGCAGCATCACCCTCGACCTCAAGAACCCGGCCGGACGGCAGCTCTACATCGACCTGGCCGCGGGTGCCGACGTGGTGGTCGAAGCCATGCGGCCCGGCACGCTGGCCCGGCTCGGCCTCGGCTACGACGTGCTCAGCGCGGCCAACCGGAGCCTCGTGTTCGCCACCCTGTCGGGCTACGGGGCCACCGGCCCCTACAAGGACATGCCCAGCCACGGCATCGCCTACGACACCTGGTCGGGGATCGTGCAGCCCGTCGTCGACGACGAGGGCTTCACCCGCATCCCGCCGGACATGCCCAATGTGGGGATCAACGTGGGGCCGATGCTGGCCGCGCTGGCCGTGCTGGCCGCGGTGATCAAGGCTCGCGACACCGGCGAGGGCTGCCAGATCGAGGTGGCCCAGTCCGACGCGTCGGCCTACATGGACTGGTACCGCATCGAGACCGAGCGTGCCTACCTGCGGCCCGCCGACGAGGTGACCGGCAACCCGTCCGACGGCTACGAGCGCCGCCCTGCGGGGCTTGCCGGGATGTGGGAGGGCGTGCGCTACCAGGCCTACGCCGCGGCCGACGGCCACGTGCTGTTCATGGCGTCGGAGCAGGCCTTCTGGCGCAACTTCTGCGAGGGCGTGGGCCGCATGGACCTGTACGAGCGCTGGCCGGGGTCCACCTACGCCGACCACGCCCGGGGCAACACCGAACTGCAGCACGAGCTCAAGGCCATCTTCGCCACCAGGACCTGCGCCGAGTGGCTCGCGTTCAGCAATGAGGTCGACACCCCCATCGCGCCGTTCAACACGCCCGCCAACATCGGCGACGACCCCCAGTTCCAAGCCCGCATCGGCTTCCTGCCCACCGAAGAGGTCGGCTGCGAGCAGCTCCCCCTGCCCGTCTTCGTCGACGGCGACAAGCCCCCCACCCCCTCCAAAGCCCCCACAGCAGGCCAGCACACCGACGAAGTCATGGAGCAGATCTTGAACTTCAGCGAGGCCGGGATCGCCGCCCTCCGCACCGAAGGCGCCTTCGGCTAACCCGAATTGGCAGCAGAAAGCACGCATACCGTGCAAAACGCTGCCAATTCCGGCTAGACCCGGGTGACGACTGCTTCGACGGCGATCCCGACCTCACAGCCGACATCTCGCCCAGCCGACCCGACGGGGCCTGAGCACGTTCGGGACGAGTGACGCCGGGTGCTCCTCGCCGACGACCACCGGGCAAGGGTAGCGCTGGGAGCGACCGCCCCGGAACTTTGGAGCGGGCGCGTGCCCGCTAGCCCGAGCGGGTCACACCTGAATCCATTTGCGCTCCTGTCTCACGCGTCCCGCATCTCATTGGGGCAGCCGGCCGCGGGAGACCATCACCTCGCGGCCGGGGAGCTCGGGCTCGTCGTCGATCATCTGGGCCGGGAACCCGGGAGCCAGCACCGACGTGCCCACGGCCTCCTCCAGGCGCCGGACCACGTGCGGAGACCACTCCCGGGACCCGTAACGGGCCGCGGCGTCGTCGAAGATGTCGATCAGCACCGGCGACAACTCCAGCGGGACGCCGGCCCGCTCGGCCACCGCCGCGAACAGCGACAGGTCCTTCTGCACCAGATCCATGGTGAAGTTGATGTCGCGGCTGCCGTTGAGGATGACCTGGCTCTCGGTCTCATGCACGAACGAGTTGCCCGACGAGATGCGGATGGCCTCGTAGGCGGTGTTCAGGTCGATCCCGGCCTGCTTCGACGTGACCAGCGCCTCGCACAGCGACACCAGGTTGGCGGTGGCCAAATAGTTGGTCACTACCTTGAGGATTGACGCCGAGCCGAGTGGGCCGGCATGGAGGATGTTGCGGCCCATGGCGGTGAGCACCGGCAAGGCTCGCTCGAATGTCGCCCGGTCGCAGCCCGCGAAGATCGAGATGTTGCCGGTGGCGGCCCGGTGACAGCCACCCGACACGGGACAGTCGACCGCCGAACCGCCCGCAGCGGCCACCAGCTCCCCCAGACGGCGCACCTCGGCCTCGTCGGTGGTGCTCATCTCGGCCCAGATGACCGGCTCAGCATCGTCGCCGCGGCCCGCCCGAACAGCCAGGCCGGCCAGGATGCCGTCACCGGCCTCCATCACCGCCGCGCTGGCAGCGGGGCTGGGCAGGCAGGTGATCACCAGCTCCGCGGTGGCGGCCATCGCCGCGGGGCTGTCGGCCCAGCCCGCTCCCGCAGACTCGAGCGCAGCCGCGGCGGTACGGTCCAGATCCCGCACGACCAGCTCGAAGCCGTTGCGAAGCAGGCTGCCGGCCAGCTTCGACCCCACATTGCCCAGTCCGATGAAGCCCACTCTCATGAACTACCCCTCTCCCGGCGGTTCGGCGGCGGCCATGCCAGGCCCGCTCGAACCAGAGCAGCCATGCCAGGCAGCTGCGCCGGCGCAGCTTCGGCGGCGTCGCTATGCCGGCGCGGTCATGGCGGCATCGTAGTCGGGCTCGTCGGCGATCTCCTCCACGAACTGCGAGTGCAGCACCGTGCCGTCGCGCCGATCACGACCACCGCTCGGGCGCACAGCCCCGCGGCCGCGGAGCGTTCCAGGCGGCTCGACTGGGCCGTCACCGCCGAGAGACAGGCGCCGCTGCCGGACCGCGGCGGCCTCGAATCGCTCCAGGAGTCCCTGCCCGACACGCGAGTCGCCCGGCAGGCGCCGGCGAGCGCGCCCGGTGCGCCGCTCGGGCAGTGTTTGACCGGGTGCCCGGGGGATGCCATCATCGTGGTCGGTGGGTGTGGGTCGATGGAGGTTCGAGCGCCTGAGGGCGGTACCGGAGGGCTCGGGGCGCGGTCGGGAGTTCGGGGCGGCTTCGCTGGAGCTGGTGTTGTTGGTGCCGGCGTTGACGGCTCTGGTGTTGTTCGTGGTGTGGGCGGGCGCCGGGGGGCGTGCGGGTCTGGTGGCTGATCTCGCCGCGGAGGAGGCGGCTGCGGCGGCGGGGATGGCGTGTGATCCTGCGGACGCGGCCGGGGATGCGCAGTGTCTGGATTCGGTGGCTCGGGAGGTTCTGGGGGCGCGCCCGGGTCTCGGGGAATTGTGCGTGGGAGGCGCAGCGCCGTCGCGGCCCGGGACGGGTCTCGCCTCCCGGCAGGGCGATGCGGTGTCGGTGGGGGTGCTGTGCCGCGCGGCAGGGGCGGCTGCGCCGTTGGGGGGTCTCGCCCCGGCGGTGGACTTCTACGGCGAGGGCACCCACGTCGTTGTGCTGCCCGACCGCTCCGTGACCGTCGCCGCCGTCTCCTCCGGCGTCACCGAGGGCTCAGACGCCGAGTTCGCGGTGACGGTGGCGCCTCCGCCCGCGGGGGCACTCGAGTTGGTGGTGACGTTGAGCGAGGACGGCGGTTTCGTGGACGGCGGCTACCTGGGCGGCCACCCGCTGGCAGTGCCCCCCTTCCCGGTCACCGAGGCGCCCAAGATCGACTTCGGTGACGGCACCCGGCTGGACGCCGACGGCGCCGTGGTCGGCGCCGACGACGCCGCCGACAGCGTGGTGTACAGGTTCGCGGTGCCGACCGTCGACGACGGCGCGGTGGAGCCAGACGGTTGGGTCCAGGCCGCCGTGGCGGTCGCGGCCGGCGACGGCTACCGGCCCGGCGCGCCGGCGCGTGTCGCCGTGCTCGACGACGACGTGCCCACCGTGACCGTCGCCGCCGCCGACCACGACCCCGCCACACCCGGCGTGCAGACCGCCGTCACCGAGGGCGACGTCGGCGACCCGGCCGTCTACGCGGTGTTCACCGTCACCGCGGACCAGTCGCCCGCCGAGGACACCACCATCCGGCTGTCGGTCACTGAGACCGGCGACCAGATCGCCGCCGCCGCCGAAGGCCCCAAGACAGTCACCATCGCCAAGGGCGCCACTGCAGCCACCTACCGCGTCCCCGTCGCCGCCGACGACCGAGTCGAGGCCTCCAGCACCGTGACCGCCGCCATCACCGCGGACGCCGCATACGCCGTGGGCGCGCCGTCGTCGGCGCCGGTGACCGTGCTCGACGACGACGTGCCCACCGTGACCGTCGCCGCCGCCGACCACGACCCCGCCACACCCGGCGTGCAGACCGCCGTCACCGAGGGCGACGCCACCGAGTTCACCGTGTCGGTCCCCTCCCAGCACGCGCCCCTCACCGACCTCACCGTCAACCTCACCGTCACCCAGACCGGCCAGTACGTCCCCGCCGCAGGACTCGGCGCCCGCAGCGTCACCATCGACAAGGGCGCCACCACGGCCCGATTCGCCGTCGCCACCGTCGACGACAGCACCCCGGAGCCCCCGGGCGCGGTCACCGCCACTGTCACCGCCGCCCCAGATTATGCCGTGGGCGTGCCGTCATCGGCGTCGGTGGACGTGCTCGACGACGACGTGCCCGAAGTCACCGTCACCGCCGGAGCGGACGTCACCGAAGCCGACCCCGGCGACGCGGCGGTGTTCGCGGTGTTCACCGTCACCGCGGACCACGCCCCGGTCATAGACACCGCGGTGAGCCTGTCGGTCACGGAGACCGGCGACCAGATCGCCGCGGCCGCCGAGGGCGCGCACACGGCCACCATCGCCAAAGGCGCCACCACCGCCGTGCTGCGCGTCGCCGTCGCCGCCGACGACAGAGTCGAGGACTCCAGCACCGTGACCTCCGTTATCGAGCCCGCCTCGGGGTATTCGGTGGGCGTTCCCGCCAGCGCCTCGCTGCAGGTGCTCGACGACGACCTGCCAGAAGTGACCGTCGCCGCCGGCCCCGACGTCTATGAGGGCTCCCCGGCGAAGTTCACCGTCGCCGCGGACCAGCCGCCCATCGCGGACACCGCAGTCACCCTGACAATCGCTGAGACCGGCAGCGAACTGCGCTCAGGCCAGACCGGCGCCCACACCGTCACCATAAGGAAGGGCACCACCACCGCAACCCATCCGGTGCTGACCCGCGCCGACGACAACCGAGTCGAAGCAGGCAGCCGGATCACCGCCACCGTCGCAGCCGTCACCGTCGCCTCCGGCTATGGCGTCGGCGTTCCCGGGTCGGCAGAACTGTCGGTCAAAGACAACGACAGGCCCGCAGTGTCGGTATCGCCCGGCCCGGCCATCACCGAAGGCCAGACCGCGGAGTTCACCGTGTCGGTGCCCATCCAGCACGCGCCCCTCGCCGACCTCACCGTGCAGGTCGACGTCACCCAGACCGGCCGATACGCCGCGTCTGGCCAGACCGGCGCCCGCAGCGCCACCATCGCCAAGGGCGCCACGACAGCCAAACTCGCCGTCGCCACCATCGACGACACCACCCCGGAACCCGCAGGCGCGATCACCGCTGCAATCACCAGCGTCACCGCCGACGCCGACTACACCGTCACCGCGCCCTCCACCGCAACCGTCGCCGTCAACGACAACGAACCCGCCGTCACCATCACCGCCGACACCCCAGCCGTCACCGAAGGCGACAACGCCGCGTTCACCGTCCGCGCCGACCCCGCACCCAGCGCCGACCTCACCGTGCGAGTCAACATCACCCAGACCGGCCAATACGCCGCCGCCTCCGCCCTCGGCGCCCGCAGCATCACCATCACCAAGAACACCACCACCGCCAAACTCGCCGTCGCCACCGTCGACGACACCACCGTCGAACCCGCCGGAACCGTCACCGCCACCATCAGGACCGCAGCCGCCACCCCCCACACCGTCAAGAATCCATCCACCGCCACAATCACCGTCAACGACAACGAACCCGCCGTCACCGTCACCGCCGACACCCCAGCCGTCACCGAAGGCGACAACGCCGCGTTCACCGTCCGCGCCGACCCCGCACCCAGCGCCGACCTCACCGTGCGAGTCAACATCACCCAGACCGGCCAATACGCCGCCGCCTCCGCCCTCGGCGCCCGCAGCATCACCATCACCAAGAACACCACCACCGCCAAACTCGCCGTCGCCACCGTCGACGACACCACCGTCGAACCCGCCGGAACCGTCACCGCCACCATCAGGACCGCAGCCGCCACCCCCCACACCGTCAAGAATCCATCCACCGCCACAATCACCGTCAACGACAACGACCAGGTCGTCACCGTCACCGCCGACGCCACGGCGGTCACCGAAGGAGCCGACGCCGCCTTCACTGTCCGCGCCGACCCCGCACCCGGCAGCGACCTCACCGTCAACATCACCGTCACCCAGACCGGCGAATACGTCGCCGCCGCCAACCTCGGAACCCGCAACATCACCATCGCCAAAGGTGCCGCCACCGCCAGACTAGCCGTCCCGACCGTCGACGACCGGCGGGACGAACACCCCGGAACCGTCACCGCCACCATCAACACCGCAGCCGGCTACACCCGAGGCACCCCCGACACCGCCACAACCACAGTCAACGACAACGACCCACCGCTGTCCGGTATCATACCGGGCTACAGAGGATGCAACAGCGGCTATCTCCTGTACGAAGGCACCAGCACCAACTTCTGCGTGTTCAGCATGCCGCGGTACGGGCTGACCGCCGACGTCGACTACACGATCTACTTCGCCCAACTTGACTGGAGCACTCTTCCAATCGGGTGGACGGTGGACAGCGAGCGTCTCATTCTGCGGAATCTCAACGAGGCCGTGGCGGGCACGAGCTGCGGGTCGGGCGTCGACATCGTCATGTTGGACTGGGTGGACGGCACCTTCGGCAAGGATGCGGAATTCGATGCCGCCGTCGAGGGAGCCGGCGCCCTGCGGGGAACGGTCAAGGAGGGCAAGAGCATCCATCTGGCATGGGACATCAGAGTATGCAACGACTATGTGAAAGAAGGATGGGAACTGGCCGCAATAAGGATCACGTTCGAATCCGGAGGTCAAACCCGGACCTACAAAATTCCCACGCTGTTGTTGGTGAGAGACAACGACTGACCGGCACACCGGATGACTCTCCCGCCCGTCCGCCCCGTCAGCAAGGTGCGCTCCGGCGACACTCGCGCCGTGGCCCGAGCGCCGAAGGGAATCGATCCGGAGCCGGTCACTGCCTGGCTGGCGGCCGAAGTGGGCACGGTGCCGCCCCTCGACTTCGATCCCATCGCCGGGGGCGCCTCCAACCTCACGTTCGTGGTCACCGATGCCGCCGGCCGCCGGGTCGTTCTGAGGCGCCCGCCCACCGGCCATGTGCTGGCCAGCGCCCACGACATGGGCCGCGAGCACCGGGTCATCTCGGCTCTGGCCCCCACCCCGGTGCCGGTTCCGCCCGCGCTGGGCTTGTGTACCGACCCCGAGGTCAACGGGGCCGACTTTTACGTCATGGACCATGTGGACGGCTCGGTGGTGTTCGACCGGACCGACGCGATGGAGGTGGACGAGGCGCTGCGACCAGTGATGGCCCGTTCGATCATCGACACCCTCGCCGACCTTCACTCCCTAGACCCCGACGACGTCGAGTTGGGCGACCTCGGCCGCCGCGAGGGCTACTGCGCCCGCCAACTGCGACGCTGGCAGCGCCAGGTGGACGAGGGCTCCGACCGCGACCTGCCCCTGGTGCGGGCCCTGCACGACCGGCTGGTGGCGACGATCCCCGAGCAGCAGGGCACAGGCATCGTGCACGGCGACTACCGCCTCGACAACTGCATCATGGCCGCCGACGGATCGGTGGCCGCGGTGCTCGACTGGGAGCTGTGCACCCTAGGCGACGTGCTGATCGACGTAGCCGGGCTGGTGACCTGGTGGGGCGACACGGAGACCGGCGAGGGCCGGCTGGCCGACATGCCCACCACCGTCGACGGCTTCGGCAGCCCTGATGACGTGCTGGAGCGCTACAGCCGGCGATCCGGCCGGGACCTGTCGTCGCTGGACTGGTACGTGGCGCTGCAGTTCTGGCGGGTGGCCTGCATCATCGAGGGCGTGCGGGTGCGCCACGCCGCGGGCGCCATGGGCGACAACCAGCAGTACGACGACGCCGGCGCCCGGCTGTTCATCGACTACTCCCTGGCGCGCTGCACCGAAGCCCTCGATTCGGCGTCCTGACGCCCATGCGCGACCCCGCCTACGACGTGCTGTTCGAGCCGGTGCCGATCGGCCCGCTGGTGGCCAAGAACCGGTTCTTCCAGGTGCCCCACTGCAACGGCATGGGCTACCGGGACCCCAGAGCCTGCGCCGAGATGCGGGCGGTCAAGGCCCAGGGCGGCTGGGCGGTGGTATGCACCGAGGAAGCCGAGATCCACTACACGTCCGAGGTCACGCCCTACATCGAGGCCCGCATCTGGGACGACGCCGACATCCCCGCGTTGGCGGTGATGGCCGAGCGGGTCCACGACTGCGGGGCGCTGGCCGGCATCGAACTCGCCTACAACGGACTCGACGGCACCAACCTCCACTCCCGTGTGGTCCCGCAGGCGCCGTCGGCGCTGCCGGTGATCTCCGGTTCCTGCCACCCCGTCCAGGCCCGGGCCATGACCAAGCGGGACATCGCCAACCTGCGGCGCTGGCACCGCCAGGCCGTGGACCGCTCGCTGCGGGCCGGTTTCGACCTGGTCTACGTGTACTCGGGCCACTCCCTCGGCGCGACCCATCACTTCCTGTCGCGGCGCTACAACCACCGCGGCGACGAGTACGGAGGCAGCCTCCGCAACCGGATGCGGCTGCTGCGCGAGCTGCTGGAGGACGCCGTCGACGAGGTCGCCGGACGGGCCGCGGTGGCCTGCCGGATCACCGTGGACGAGACCATGTACCGCGACGGCATCGACCGCGCCGAGATCGAGGAGGTGATCGGCGAGCTGGGCGAGATCCCCGACCTGTGGGACTTCGTGCCCGGCACATGGGAGGACGACAGCGTCACCTCGCGCTTCAGTGCCGAGGCCCACGAGGAGCAGTGGGTGCGGGGCCTGAAGGCCCTGACCTCCAAGCCGGTGGTAGGGGTCGGCCGCTTCACCTCCCCCGACACCATGGTCCGCATGATCCGGCAAGGGATCCTGGACTTCATCGGCGCGGCCCGGCCCTCCATCGCCGACCCGTACCTTCCCCTCAAGATCGAGGAGGGCCGGCCGGAGGACATCCGCGAGTGCATCGGCTGCAACATCTGCGTGACCGGCGACTACACGATGTCTCCCATCCGCTGCACCCAGAACCCGTCGATGGGCGAGGAATGGCGACGGGGCTGGCACCCCGAGGACTACCGACCCCGCCACGCGGCCGAGAAGGTGCTGGTGGTGGGCGCCGGCCCGGCCGGCCTGGAGGCGGCCATGGCGCTGGGCAAGCGGGGCTACGAGGTGGTGCTGGTCGAGAAGTCACGCACCCTCGGTGGCCGGGTGGCGGCCGAGGCCCGCCTGCCGGGGCTGGCCGAGTGGATCCGGGTGGCGGACTACCGACTGGGCCAGATCTCGCGGCTCGACAACGTCGAGCACTACTTGGAGAGCGACATGACCGCCGCGGAGTCCCTCGCCTACGGCTTCGACCACATCGCGGTGGCCACAGGCTCGGTCTGGCGCCGCGACGGGGTGGCCCGCTGGCACACCCGGGCCGGCGCCATGCCCATAGGCGGCCTGCCGGTGTACACGCCCGACGACATCCTGGCCGGAACCCGTCCCCCCGCCGGTGCTCGGGTGGCCGTCTACGACGACGACCACTACTACATGGGCGGCGTCCTGGCCGAGCTGCTGCAAGGCGAGGGTTACGAGGTGGTGCTGGCCACGCCGGAGCCGCTGGTGTCGGGGTGGACGGTCAACACCATGGAGCAGCACCGCATCCAGGCCCGGCTCATGGAAGCGGGCGTCGGACTGCACACGTCGACCGCGGTCTCGGCCGTGCTCGACGACGGGCTGCGAGCCGAGTGCGCCTTCACCGGCCGCGAGCGCCGGATCGGCGCCGACGCGGCTCTGCTGGTCACTGCCCGCCTGCCCGTCGACGGGCTGGTCCAGGATCTGCTGGCCCGCCGCGACGAGTGGGCCGACAACGGCCTGCGCAGCGTCCGGGCCGTGGGAGACGCCCTGGCCCCCGGGACTGTCGCGGCCGCGGTGTGGGACGGTCGCCGCTACGCGGAGGAGTTGGAAGCCCCCACCGACGACTCCGACACCACCCCCTACCGCCGCGAGATCGCCGCTCTGAGCCCCTGACTCGCCGGGGCCCGGCTAGGTTCAGCCCAGGGCGGCCAAAGCGGCGTCGTAGTCCGGCTCGTCGGCGATCTCGGAGACCATCTCGGTGTGCAGCACGCTGCCGTCGGCGTCGATCACGACCACCGCCCGGGCGCACAGTCCGGCTAGCGGGCCGCCCCCGATGCCGACCCCGTAGTCGTCCAGGAACTCCGAGTTGCGGAAGGTCGAGCCGGTGGTCACGTTCTCGATCCCCTCGGCGCCGCAGAACCGGCCCGAGGCGAACGGCAGGTCGGCCGACACGCACACCACGGTCGTGTCGTCCAGACCGGCGGCCCGCTCGTTGAACGTGCGCACGCTCTGAGCGCACGTCGGGGTGTCGATCGACGGGAAGATGTTCAACACCACCCGGCCGCCGAGCAGGCCCTCGGAGGTCACCGCGTCGAGGTCGCCTCCGGTCAGGGCGAAGGCGGGGGCGGGTTGGCCCACCGGCGGCAGATCGCCCACGGTCTTGAGGGGATTGCCCCGGAACGTGATCTCAGCCATTTGCGTCTCCTTTGGAAGCTGGGGGAAGGCTCGCACCCGACGGGTCGCCACATCAGTGCGTGACGGATGATCCGTATGCACACCGGAGGCTACAACCGCTCGCCGTTACCATCCCCTCCGATGGCGCCCGAACCTGCACCACCGCCCGACCCGCTCGACCTCGAGGCGTTCCGCCGCAACGCCCACGCCCTGGTCGACTGGGTGGCCAACTACCTCGCCGGACTCGGCGCCAGGCCGGTCCGCGAGCCGGTGGCGCCCGGTGAGGTGCGGGCCAAGCTGCCCGACCGAGCACCCGAGGGGCCCGAGCCCTTCGACGCGGTGCTGGCCGACCTCGACCGGGTGGTGGTGCCGGGGCTGGCCCACTGGCAGCATCCCGGCTGGTTCGCCTTCTTCCCGGCCCAGACCTCGCCGCCGGCGGTGCTCGGCGAGTTGGCCGCGGCCGGCATCGGCGTGCAGGGGATGATGTGGGCGACCTCGCCGGCGTCCACCGAACTCGAGTCCCACGTGCTCGACTGGCTGGTCGACCTGCTCGACGTGCCCCAATCGTGGAAGACGACCGGACCCGGCGGCGGGGTGCTGCAGGCCGGCGCCTCGACCGCCACCCACACCGCCATGATGGTGGCCCGCGAGCTCTGCCGCGAGCGCACCGGGGCACCGGCCGAGCAGATGGTGGCGTACACGTCCAGCCAGGCCCACTCGTCGCTGGAGAAGGGCGCCAAGCTGACCGGGTTCGGCCACATCCGCCTGCTGGACGTCGACGCTGAGTTCGCGGTCCGGCCCGAGGCGCTGACCGGAGCGATCGAGGCCGACCGCCGCGACGGCCTGATACCGGCCTTCCTGGGCTCGAACGTGGGCACCACCGGGACCGCGGGGGTCGATCCGCTGCGCGCCCTCGGCAGGATCGCCCGGGCCGAGCAGATGTGGCACCACGTCGACGCCGCCTACGGAGGGTCGGCCATGATCTGCGAGGAGTTCCGCCACCACCACGACGGGCTGGAACTGGTCGACAGCTACACGTTCAACCCCCACAAGTGGCTGGCCACCAACCTGGAGTGCTCGGTGATGTGGGTCGCCGACCGGCGGCCCCTGATCGACACCCTCAGCGTCACGCCCCCCTACCTGCGCAACCCGGCCTCGGAGTCGGGCCTGGTGATCGACTACCGGGACTGGCACGGCCCACTGGGGCGGCCGTTCCGGGCGCTCAAGCTGTGGTTCGTGCTGCGCGGCTTCGGCGCCGAGGGCCTGCGGCGCATGATCCGCAACCATGTCGGCTGGGCACGCGAGCTGGCCGAGCGCGTCGACGACCACCCCCGGCTGGAGCGCATCGCGCCGGTACACTTCGCGCTGGTGTCGTTCGTACACCGCGACGGCGACGCGGCCACCGGCGCCCTGGCCGAAGCCATCAACGCCGACGGCCGGTTCTACGTCACGACCTCGGAGATCGACGGTCGGCGGTTCGTGCGGATCTCGGTCGGCTCCACCTGGACCACCGCCGACGATGTCGAGGCCCTATGGGACCTCATCGAGGCCCGCTCCTCCGTTCTGTGAGCAGATATGCCGACTGGGACAGCTTCGTTGCGCACAGAACGCTGGGATCGAGTTCTGTGAGCAGATATGCCGACTGAGGCGGCTCTGTTGCGCACAGAACGCTGGGGGGGCTCAGCGGCCGAGCGACTCCAGGTAGCGGCGAGCCGTCTCGCGCGACTCGGGGTCGCGCCTCGCCGCGGCCAGCGAGTCGGCGTCGTTCCAGGCGCCGCCGGTGGGAACCAGGGCCTCCGCGGCCGCGTCAACCGCTCGCAGGGTGGCTCGCAGGGTGTAGGCCGACTTGGACGCCAGGAGGCGGGCCAGTTCCGTGGCGGCCTCCTCCAGTTCCGGCGCGGGCACGACCCGGTTGACGAAGCCCAGAGCCTGCGCCTCGGCCGAGCCGAACGGACGGCACGTCATCACCAGGTCGCGGGTGGCCGCGGGGCCGATCTCCCGCACCAGCCGGGGGATCCCGCCCCACGCCAGCGGTATGCCCAGATCGACCTCGGGTATCACGAAACGCGCATCCTCCGCGGCCACTCGCAGGTCGCAGGCCGCGGCCAGCACCACGCCGCCGCCCACGCAATGACCGTGTATGGCCGCCACCGTCACCGCCTGCATGGCCGTCACCGCCTCGGCCATCACCCGCCCGGCGTCGGTGCCGGCCCGGTCCGGTCCGCGACCGTCGGCGAACGCGGCCAGGTCCGCGCCCGCGGTGAAGGCCCGCCCGTTGCCCCGAACGATCACCGCCTTGACCTCGGCGTGGGAGTCGAACCATCCGGCTGCGTCGGTCAACTCCCGAATACACGCCACCGACAGTGGGTTGAGTTTGGCCGGCCTGTCCAGCAACAGGGTGCCCACCGCCCCGTCGACGCTGACTGTGATCGTGTCGTAGTCCATCGAACCTTCCCGTTCCGCAGATTCCGTCGAGAGCCGAGCCGGTAGACCCGAACCGCTCGTCGGTGCAGCGAGTCCGTTGAGCGACGCCGTGGCCCGAGCGGCCCTCAGGTCGCCGCGAACAAGAGCAGACATCGTAACACTCCGCCGCGAGACGCCCCGGATCCGCCCGCGCTTGGCCGCGGCCACGACGCAACCGATGGCGGCTCGGCGGCAAACGGCTGATAGAAGAAACCGCCATGAGAAGAAACCCCATGCGAGAGTGCTGGGCCGCGGGCGAGGCCGCTCTCGGCGGCTGGCTGGGCATTCCCAGCGCCTACTCCGCAGAGATCGTGGCCCGCTGCGACCTCGACTACGTCTGCGTCGACATCCAGCACGGCATCCTCGACTACAGCGACGCTTGGAAGATGCTGCAGGCCATCAACCTGGGCTCGGGCACGCCGCTGGTTAGGGTGCCGTGGAACGAGCCGGGTATCATCGGAAAGAGCCTCGACGCCGGTGCCAGGGGGATCATCATTCCCATGGTCGACACCCGGGCCGAGGCCGAGGCCGCGGTGCGAGCCTGCCGGTACGCGCCCGACGGCAGCCGCAGCTACGCCGGGACCCGGGTGGTGCGCCAGGAGGGCTCCGACTACTTCGCCAACGCCAACACGGACGTGGCCGTTGTCCCGATGGTGGAGACGGCCGAGGCGGTGGAGAACCTCGACGGCATCCTGTCGGTGCCGGGAGTGGACGCCATCTACGTGGGGCCCTCGGACCTGTCGGTCAGCCTCGGTCTGCATCCGGGCAACAACGACGGCGAGCCCGCCTTCGACGAGGCGGTGGCCCGGATCCTCGAGAGCTGCGCCCGCCACGGCGTGATCGCGGGATGCCACACGGTGTCGGAACTGTGCCGGCGCCGCATCGAGCAGGGCTTCCGCATGATCACCATCACCTCCGACACGGTGGCCCTCACCAGAGCGCTCGACGACGAGCTGCGCCGCGCCCGGGGCGAGGAGCCGGTGGTCCGCTCCAGCTCCATGTACTGACGGGTCCGCGGGGCCAGCCGACACCGCCAATCGGGCCGCACACCGCCAACCCGGCCACGACGACACGCACCGTCGCTCCGCGGGACCGGCCGGCACCGCCAACCGGGCCGCACACCGCCATCCCGGCCACGACGACACGCACCGTCACCCCGCGGCACCGGCCGGCACCGCCAACCGGGCCGCACACCGCCAACCCGGCCACGACGACACGCACCGTCACCCCGCGGGACCGGCCGGCACCGCCAACCGGGCCGCAGGACGCCGGTACGCTGACCCCGTCCGCC
>JAPPLH010000066.1:0-1383 GCA_028819505.1 Acidimicrobiaceae bacterium | reverse complement strand
CCGGCCGGCACCGCCAACCGGGCCGCAGGACGCCGGTACGCTGACCCCGTCCGCCCGGCCCGCCCGCAGCCGCCGGCACCGAGGAGCCGCCATGGACTTCGAGTTCTCCGACGACCAGAAGGCGTTCGCGGCCGAGGTGGAGGCCTTCCTCGACGCCAACCACGACCCCGACGTGTTCGACCTGACCCGCGAGAACATGGCCCAGCTGGTCGACACCCCCGAGCGCCGGGCGTTCATGAAGGAGATGGGCCGGAAGGGATGGCTGGGCATCACCTGGCCCGCCGAGTACGGCGGCAGCGAGGGCGAGGGCGTCTACGAGTACCTGCTGAACGAGGCTCTGGCCGCCCGGGGCGGTCCCCAGATCGGCAAGGGGGTCGGCATCGTGGGCAAGACGATCATCGCCCACGGCTCCGAGAAGCTGAAGGCCGAGTTCCTGCCCATGATCCTGGAGAACGACGTGGAGTTCGCGGTTGGCTACTCCGAGCCCGACGCCGGGTCCGACGCCGCCTCCATGCGGCTGCGGGCCGAGCGGCACACCGCGGAGGACGGCACCGGGGGCTGGCTGCTCAACGGCCAGAAGATCTGGACCACGTCCGCCCATTTCGCCGAGTGGTACTGGCTCGGGACCCGCACCGACCCCGACAACAAGCACATGGGCATCACCCTGATGCTGGTGCCGATGGACCAGCCCGGCATCACCGTCGACGGCATCTGGACCATGGGCGACGAGCGCACCAACTCGGTGTTCCTAGACAACGTGTTCGTGCCCGACGACTACGTGGTGGGCGAGGTCGACCACGGGTTCCGCTACATCAGCCAGGCACTCGACCTCGAACGCTTCACGATGTTCACGTTCTCGCCCATCAAGCAGCGCCTCGACCTGCTCACCGATTGGGTCAAGGACGCGGAGCGCGACGGCGAGGCGGTGCGGTCCGATCCCCGGGTGCGGGCCCGTCTCGCCAACCTGCACGCCGAGGCCGAGGTGGCGCGGGTGCTCGGCCTGAAGTTCGTGGCCGAGGCGGTGAAGGTCGAGCAGGCGGTGCGCGACGGCAGGGAGGGTTTCCAGCCGCCGACGGTGGCCGCCTCGGAGTACAAGCTCTACGCCACCGAGCTGTCCAAGCGTCTGGCCGACGCGTCCATGGACATCGCCGGGCCCGGGGCGCAGCTGCGGGTCCACACCAACGACGCCCCCATGGACGGCCGGGCGGAGTCGACCTACCGCTTCACCGTGATCGACACCATCGGCGGCGGCTCCTCGGAGATCCAGAAGAACATCATCGCCCGCCGGGGACTCGGCCTCCCCAAGAACTTCTGAGCGTGCAGGCCATGACGGCGACAGCCCCTGACGGGCGTCGCGGCGCGGTGAGGGGCAGCCCTCGCGCT
>JAPPLH010000143.1:8098-13001 GCA_028819505.1 Acidimicrobiaceae bacterium | reverse complement strand
TCCACGTCAGCCTGATGGGCGGCCGGGAGGACTGGGAGGACGCCCGGGTGCAGAACATCTTCAGCACCTGGGAGGAGATCCTTCCCTACTACCAGCCCGACCCCAACGGCCGCACCTGGCAGGACGCCGCCAACGCCCTGGGCGACAAGTCGGCGGGCATGTACCTGATCGGCACGTTCCTGACGTCGAACTTCGACGGCGACACCCAGGCCGACATCATCGACGACATCGACTTCTTCCTGTTCCCCGAGGTCGATCCGGCCTACGGCCAGGACGCCATCGAGGCGCCGATCGACGGCTTCATGATGGCGGCCGAGCCGGCCAACGAGGAGGGGGCCAAGGCCCTGCTCGCCGGCCTCGGCTCGGTCGCGGCCATCGACGCCTACCTGTCGGTCGACCCGTCGGTCGTGGCCGCCAACAGCAACGCCGACACCAGCGGCTACAACGCCCTGCAGAAGAAGTCGGCCGAGGCGGTCGGCTCGGCCAGGTTCATCTCGCAGTTCCTCGACCGCGACACCGATCCCGACTTCGCGGCCAACGTGGCCGGCGTCGGCATCGCCGACTTCCTGGCCACGCCGGGGAGCATCGGCACGATCCTCGCCGACATCGAGGCCAAGAAGCAGACCTACACCTTCGAGTGACGACCTCCGGATCGCACGCTCCACTGCGGGCGAGACCCGGCAAATAGTCACGGTTCCCCCCGTGCGAGCGACGACGGCGGCCTCCCGATCTGGGCGTCGCCGCCGTCGCTCGACCTCTCTCTCCCGCGCCGACCGCGTCTGGCTGTGGGTGATGGTCGGCGTGCCCGCCGCCCTGCACATCGGGCTGGTCTGGATACCGGCCGCGCTGACGGTCGGCCTGTCGTTCGCCGAGTGGGACAACCTGGCCCCCCTCAGCGACATCCGCGACGTCGGCTTCCGCAACTACTGGTTCATCTTCACCGTCTTCGAGGGCGACCTGTTCGGGGCGCTGTTCAACAACTTCGTGCTGATCATCTGGCTGACGATCTGCTCGGCCGTCGGCATGCTGTTCGCCTACCTGCTGGACAAGAACATCCGGGGCAGCCGCTTCTACCAGAGCGTCTACTACTTCCCGGTGGTGCTGTCGCTGGCCGTCGTCGGCTTCATCTGGAAGTCGACGATGTTCTCCCGGGACCGGGGCCTGCTCAACACCCTGTGGCCGGGAGGGCCGATCGACTTCGTCGGGGACGGCACCAAGATCTTCTCCTTCGACCTGCCGTTCCTCGACCCGGCTCTCGGGCTGTCCAAGAACTTCGCCGCCCTGCTGGTGGCCATGGCCTGGCGGCACATCGGCTACATCATGGTGATGTACCTGGCCGGCCTGAAGGCGGTCGATCAGGCTCTGCGGGAAGCGGCCGCCATCGACGGCTGCAACGAGTGGCAGGCGTTCAGGCGGGTGATCTTTCCCTCCCTGAAGCCGATCAACGTGATCGTGGTCGTGATCACCGCCATCGAAGCTCTGCGGGCCTACGACATCATCGCCGCCCTCAACGAGCCCCGGGGCACCGACGTGATGGGCACGCTGGTCACCAAGAGCCTGCTGGGCGAGGGCGGCGGGCGGGTCGGGTTCGGCTCGGCCTACGGCGTGGTGATGCTCCTGCTCTGCCTCGGCTTCATCATCTGGTACGTGATCAACCACTACCGGGAGTCTGAGCTGTGAGCGACACCGCCGTCGTCGCGCCCCCCGCCGCCAAGCACAAGGGGCCCCGCGTGAAGCCCATGAGGCTCCTGCTGTACGCCTTCCTGACCGTGATGGCGCTGGCCTGGCTGGTGCCCGTCGGAACCGCCGTCTACAACTCGTTCCGCTACTGGGAGGCCGACACCCAGCCCAACGGGGCCTTCTCGCTGCCCGAGACGCTCACCCTCGACAACTACCGGGACGCCTGGAATGTGGGAGAGATGGCCAAGACGTTCGGCAACACCGCCTTCATCGTGATCCCGGCGCTGTTCTTCACCCTGCTGCTGGCCGCCATGGTGGCCTACGCCTGCACCCGCTACAGCTGGAAGTTCAACATCGCCTTCCTGGTGCTGTTCACCGCCGGCAACCTCATGCCCCAGCAGGTGCTGTTCCAGCCGCTGTTCCAGTTCTTCAAGCGCATGCCGTGGCCCGACATCCTCTCCGACACCGACACCGGCAGCCTGCTCGGCACCAAGATCGCCGTCATCCTGATCCACGTCGCCTTCCAGGTCGGGTTCTGCACGTTCGTCCTGTCGAACTACATGAAGACCATCCCCAAGGAGATCGACGAAGCCGCGGCCGTCGACGGGGCCGGAGTGTGGCGCCGCTTCTTCAAGATCATCCTCCCGCTGACCCGGCCCGCTCTCGCGGCACTGGGCACGCTGGAGTTCACCTGGCTCTACAACGACTTCTTCTGGGGCGCGGTGCTGCTCAACCGGGGCGACGAACGCCCCATCACCTCGTCGATCGCGGTGCTCAACGGCCAGTGGGCCAGCGACTTCAACCTGATCGCAGCCGCTTCCATCCTCATAGCCCTGCCTACGCTGGTCGTATACCTGATCTTGCAGAAGCAGTTCATCTCGGGCCTCACGCTCGGCGCCAGCAAGGGCTGAGAAGCCGAGCGGACGAGAGCAACGTGAGGAGCTTCGCACGAGCCCGAGCGAGGCTGTGGCCCGAGCGGCCCGTGAGCGCAGCGAACAAGAGCGGGAATCAAGGCAAGCGGGGGCCGGAGTGATCCACTTGCGCGGCCGCGGCACCGACGTGGTGGTCGGCCTGTCGCACGGCGCGCCGGAGGTAGTACACTGGGGCGCGCCGTTGTCCGAGCCCGACGGCACGGCTCTCGATGCCGCGCTGGAGCGTCCACGGGTACACGCCGCCCCGGACACGGTGGCGCCGGTCTCGGTCGTGCCCGAGCACGGGTCCGGCTTCCCGGGACGGCCCGGGCTGCTCGGCTCCCGGCCCGACGGGCGCGGCTGGGCGCCCCGGTTCCGGCCCGCCCGGCATGCGCTCGACGGGGGGCGGCTCACCGTGGAGGCGCTCGACGACGTCGCCGGCCTCGCCCTGACCACGACGATCAGCCTCGACCATGCCCTGTCGGTGCGGGCCGAGGTCACCAACCTGAGCCCGGATGAGCCCTACCGGCTCGATGGCCTGAGCATCACCCTGCCGGTCCCGGCTCGGGCCTCCGAGCTAGTCACACTGGGCGGACGCTGGGGCCGCGAGTTCCAGGTGCGGCGGACCTCCTGGCCCGGGGGCGCGCACACCGTCGAGAACCGGCGGGGCCGCACATCCCACGAGCATCCGCCGCTGCTGTTCGCCGGTGCCGCCGGCTTCGGAGAGAGCACCGGCGCAGTGTGGGGCGCTCACCTCGCCTGGACCGGCAACCATGCTCTCCTGGCCGAGCGACTGCCCGACGGGCGGCGGTACGTGCAGCTCGGCGAGCTCCTCCATCCCGGCGAGATCACGCTCGCGCCCGGAGGGTCGTACCGCAGCCCCGAGGTGGTCGCCGTCCACAGCGAGGCGGGGCTGACCGCAGCCACCCAGCAGTTCCATCGCCGGCTGCGGGCCCGACCCGAGCACCCGCGGTCGCCGCGGCCTGTCGTGTTCAACACCTGGGAGGCGACCTACTTCGACCACGACCTCGACCGGCTGCTGGCGCTGGCCGAGCGGGCCGCCCGGATCGGGATCGAGCGTTTCGTGCTCGACGACGGCTGGTTCGGGTCCCGCCGCGACGACACGTCGGGCCTCGGCGACTGGACGGTGTCGGCCGACGCCCACCCGGAAGGCCTCGATCCCCTGATCGCCCACGTCACCGGTCTGGGAATGACGTTCGGCATCTGGGTCGAGCCGGGGATGGTCAACCCCGACAGCGACCTCTACCGGGCCCATCCCGAGTGGGCCCTGGCCAACGACGGCTACCAGCCCGTGCTGGCCCGCAACCAGCTCGTGCTCGACCTGGCCCGCCCCGAGGCGTTCGACCACGTTCTGGGCCAGCTCGACAGGCTGCTCGCCGCCCACGACATCACCTTCCTGAAGTGGGACATGAACCGCGACCACATCGGGGCGGGCGGGGCCGGCAGCAGGGCCGGCACCCACGCCCAGACGGTGGCCGTGTACCGGCTCATGGACACGCTGCGCCAGCGGCATCCCGGAGTGGAGATCGAGAGCTGCTCCTCCGGCGGGGCCCGGGTCGACCACGAGATCCTCCGCCGCACCGAGCGGGTCTGGACCAGCGACTGCACCGACCCGCTCGAGCGCCAGGCGATCCAGAGGGGCGCGTCGATGCTGATCCCGCCCGAGATGATGGGAGCCCATATCGGGCCGGAGCGCTCCCACACCACCGGCCGCCGCCACGATCTGGCCTTCAGGGCGGCCACCTCGCTCTTCGGGCACCTCGGTGTCGAGTGCGACCTGCTCGCACTCTCCGACGCGGAGTTGGACGACCTCGCCGCGGCCGTCTCGGTGCACAAGCGGTTCAGGCCCATGCTGCACAGCGGCGACGCGGTGCGGTTCGACACCGAGCCCGCCTACATGGCGCACGGGGTGTACCGGCCCGACCTCTCGGAGGCGCTGATCAGCTTCGCGGCAATTGCGCCCGTGCCAAGCCTGACCCCTCCGCCCCTGCTGCTTCCAGGACTCGATCCAGGCCGGCGGTACCGGGTCGAGCGGGTGCCTCTTCCGGGCGAGCGCAGCGGCCCGACCCACTCGTCGCCGCCATGGTGGGACAAGGGCGCGGTGCTGCGAGGCGATGAGCTGGCCCATCTCGGCCTCCAGCTTCCCCCGCTGCATCCCGAGACCGCTGCGCTGATCCACCTCGGCACCGCCTGAAGTCCGAGCGGTAGGCGGCGATTCAGGCCGGTGTGACGCTCACCCGGTAGGCGGCGGCTCAGGCCGGTGTGGCGCTCACCCGGTAGGCGGCGGCTCA
>JAPPLH010000143.1:4705-7998 GCA_028819505.1 Acidimicrobiaceae bacterium | reverse complement strand
CCCGGTAGGCGGCGGCTCAGGCCGGTGTGGCGCTCACCCGGTAGGCGGCGGCTCATGCCGGTGTGGCGCTCACCCGGTAGGCGGCGGCTCATGCCGGTGTGGCGCTCACCCGGTAGGCGGCGGCTCAGGCCGGTGTGGCGCTCACCCGGTAGGCGGCGGCTCAGGCCAGGAAAACGCTCACCCGGTAGGCGAACTCGTGGCGCCCGGATGCGATCCGGTACTCCGGCAGCACGCCCGGTCCGCAGCTTGCCGTGCCCAGGCCCCGGTGGGCGGCGTCGAGGCACACCGTCAGGCCCTCGCGGCGCCGGACCTCGGACTGGGTCGACGCCTCGAACAGGTCAGAGGCCCGGTGATGGATCGCCGAGAAGTGCATTGTGCTGGGTCGCAGGGCGTCGATGCGGACCGCCTCGCCGCCGGCCGGGTCGATGATCTCCAGCCACCGGCAGCCGGTGCGCAGCCCGAACTCCTGAGGCACCAGGTAGGGCAGCTCGTCGGGCGGGCCGTGCCAGACGCCCATCGTCGCGCTCCGGTTCCGGTCCGGGTAGTTCTCGTGGGGGCCCCGCCCGTACCAGCGCAGCCCGCGGAACCGGGGAGGCAGCTCGAACCGGACGCCGATCCGGGGAAGGTCGGCCAGCGCTTCCGGCACTTCGACCGTGTGCCGGTAAATGGTGCCGTGATCGTCGCGCTCGACCTGCACACGGTGTGCGACCAGCTCGTCGGCCGGCCGGCTGTGGAGGCCGACCTGCCTCCACCGGCGGAGGGCCTGGCCGCCCACCCCGAGGCGCTCCGAGAGCTCGGGCATCAGCTTGAAGCCGTCGTTGTCGGTCGGGGCTCGCCACAGGTTGAGAGTGGGGGAGACCAGGTGGCCGGCCGGCGAGCCATCGGGGTGTCGCCTCGCCGGGTTGCCGGCGCAGGCCAGCTCGACTTGGTCCCAGGACACCACATGGCCCGCCGGCGCGAACCAGGTGTCGTGAACGGTCTCCCATCGGACGGTGAGATGTGCGTCGCGGTCCGGATCCGGATCGAGCGCGGCCTCCGGGAGGGGGATCGTCGCAGATGCGTGCCCGGCGACCTCGGGCACGGCCAGCACACCGCTATCGGCGACCTCGCCGTCCACGAGCAGCTCCCAGCCGGCCCGCAGGTCCGCGAGGCCCGTGAAGGCCCGCCGGTTCTCGATCCGCAGACCGCGGCCGTCGCCGGTGACCACGACCGGCCGGTAAACCCAGGCGACCTCCCGCATGGCCGGGTGGGGCTCCAGGTCGGCGGACACGAGCCCGTCGGCCACGAAGTTGCCGTCATGGGGGGCGTCTCCGAACTGGCCGCCGTAGGCGAGCCTCACCGTGCCGTCCTGGAGGCGCTGGCGCAGGGCCTGGTCCTTCCACTCCCACAGGAAGCCCCCCTGGAGACCGGGGGTCGCCTCGATCACGTCCCAGTAGTCGGCCAGCGAGCCGTTGCTGTTGCCCATGGCGTGGCTGTACTCGCACATGATCAGCGGCCTCCGGCCGGTGCCGGCCTCGCCGTAGCTGCGGATGGCGTCGATCTGCGGGTACATGGGGCACACGATGTCGGTGGCGGTCTCGCCGCCTTCCTCCCAGCCCCGGAGGTCGATCGCCGGCTCGTAGTGCAGGGGCCGGGACGGGTCCGCTTCCCGGATCCATCCGGCCAGGGCGTCGTGGTTGGCGCCGCAGCCGGTCTCGTTGCCGAGGCTCCACACGATCACCGACGGATGGTTGCGGTCCCGCTGGACTATGCGGGCGCCGCGGTCCACGAAGGCGTCCCGGTAGGCGGCGTCGTCACAGATGGAGTCCTCGTACGCGTGGCCCTCGATGTTGGCCTCGTCCACGACGTAGAAGCCCAACTCGTCGCAGAGCGCGTAGAAGGCGGCGTCGTTGGGGTAGTGCGACGTCCGCACGGCGTTGATGTTGTGGAGCCGCATCAGCCGCAGGTCGTCCCGCACGTCCTCGACGGTCACGGCCTTGCCCCTGTCGGGGTGATGGTCGTGGCGGTTCACCCCGAAGACCCGGATCGGCTGGCCGTTCACCAGCAACTGCCGGTCGCGTACCTCGACCCTGCGCAGCCCGACCCGCTGCGTCTCGCTCTGGATGACGCTCCCGCCGGGATCCACCAACTCGGCAGCAAGCGTGTAGAGCCGGGGCGTCTCCGCGCTCCACGCCTCGGCCTGTTCGAGGTCCCACCGCGCGCCCGCTCCGGGGCCGGTCGCCCCGGCCGGAACTGAGCCTGGCCGCGTGCCCGTCCCGGAGTCGTCCGCCCCGGATCCGGTGGCCGGTGAATGGCCGTCGTGCGGCACCGACGCATCGGTGTCGGGACCTGCCCGGACACCGGAGGGATCGTGCAGCTCGAACCGAATCGACCAGCCCGGCTCCGGGTCGCCGCCGAAGTCGACCGCAGCCGTCGCCGCGACCGTCCCTGCGCCCGTGGCCGGATCGAAGTCGGTCGCCACGCGGATGTCGCCGACATGGACGCTGGGACGCGACTCGATCCACACCGAGCGGTGCAGGCCGGCCATCCACCACTGGTCCTGGTCCTCGATATAGCTGTGGGCGCTGTACCGGATCACGACAATGGCCAGATCGTTGGCCTCCTGGGTCAGCAGACGGCCGACCTCGTACTCGCTGGGCAGGCGGCTGTCGGTGCCGTACCCCGCGAACCGGCCGTTGACGTACACCGCATGCACGCTCTCCGCGCCGCCCACATGAAGGACGGTCCGCTTGTCACGCCAATCGGCGGGCACCGTCACCGTCCGCCGGTAGACCCCGGCCGGGTTCCGGTCCGGCAGTCGCGGCGGCGGGCCGTCGAACGGCATCCGGACGTTGGTGTAGTGGGGTTTGTCCGCGAACATCTCGCCATCAGCGTTCGAGAGGTCCTGCATGGTCCAGTTGCCGGGCACGGCCACCCGCACGGCGTTCGGTCGGATGCCGGTCAGTGCGCCGGCCGGGACCTCGTCGGGGCTGTTGAAGAGCTCGAGCGACCACAGGCCGTCGAGTTCCTGGCGGCGGAACCCCGACAGCGGGACATGCATGGCGAGCCGGTTCATCTCCAGCGCCGACGGGTCCGCCCAGGGCCCTCGCTCTCCGATCACCGGCAGCACGGGGCGGAACCGTAACGTGAGGCACCCTTGCCGCAACTTGATGCAGTTGTCCGTCTCAGAGCGGAACAACTACATCAAGAACGAGCCGGTCAATGGCCCGGACCAGAGCCGCGTCGGTACGATCGGGACCCAGGGCCCGAGCGGCCCGTGAGCGAAGCGAACAAGAGCGGGTGACCAGTGGCCG
>JAPPLH010000143.1:0-4605 GCA_028819505.1 Acidimicrobiaceae bacterium | reverse complement strand
CCGAGCGGCCCGTGAGCGAAGCGAACAAGAGCGGGTGACCAGTGGCCGAGCGGCCCGTGAGCGAAGCGAACAAGAGCGGGTGACATGCCGCCGGTGACCGTGCCCAGCGATCGGAAGGCCTTCGAGGTGGTGGCCCCGTTCGAGCCCGCCGGCGACCAGCCCAAGGCCATCGAGGCCCTGGCCGCCGGCGTCGCCGCCGGGCACCGGTTCCAGACGCTGCTGGGCATCACCGGCTCGGGCAAGAGCGCCACCATCGCCTGGACCATCGAGCGGGCCCAGCGGCCCACGCTGGTGCTGGCCCCCAACAAGTCGCTGGCCGCCCAGCTGGCCAACGAGCTGCGGGAGCTGTTCCCGAACAACCGGGTGGAGTACTTCGTCAGCTACTACGACTACTACCAGCCCGAGGCGTACATGCCGGCCAGCGACACCTACATCGAGAAGGACTCGTCGGTGAACGACGAGATCGACCGGCTGCGCCACTCGGCCACCTCGGCCCTGCTCACCCGCCGCGACACCATCGTGGTGGCGTCGGTGTCGGCCATCTACGGGCTCGGCTCCCCCGAGGAGTACGAGACCCAGCTGCTCGTGCTGCACCGGGGCGCCACCTACGACCAGCGGTCGATCCTGCGCCGCCTGGTGGACATCCAGTACGAGCGCAACGACATGAACCTGACGAGGGGCAGGTTCCGGGTGAGGGGCGACACCATCGAGATCCACCGGGCCTACGACGAGACCGCAGTGCGGATCGAGCTCTTCGGAGACGAGGTGGACCGCATCACGGTCGTCGACCCGGTAACCGGCGAGCGGCTGGAGACCCTGGACGACCTGGTCGTGTTCCCGGCCACCCACTACGCCACCAGCGCGGAGCGGATGCAGGCCGCCATCGAGCGCATCGAAGTGGAACTGGCCGCGCGCCTGGCCCACTTCGAGCGAGAGGGCAAGCTGCTGGAGGCCCAGCGGCTGCAGATGCGCACCGGCTACGACCTCGAGATGATGGCCGAGCTCGGCTACTGCAACGGCATCGAGAACTACTCCGCGCCCATCGACGGCCGGGGTCCGGGCGAGTCGCCCTACACGCTGCTCGACTACTTCCCCGGCGACTTCCTGATGGTGATCGACGAGTCGCACGTGGCCGTGCCCCAGCTCCACGGCCAGTACGAGGGCGACCGCAGCCGCAAGGAGACCCTGATCGACCACGGGTTCCGGCTGCCGTCGGCGGCCGACAACCGCCCGCTGCGCTTCGAGGAGGTGATGAGCCGGCTCAACCAGGTGATCTTCATGTCGGCCACGCCCGGGGACTACGAGCTGCAGGTCTCCGAGCAGGTGGTGGAGCAGATCGTGCGCCCCACCGGGCTGGTCGATCCCGAGGTGGTGGTAAAGCCGACCAAGGGCCAGATCGACGACCTGCACGAGATGATCGGCCAGCGGGTGGAGCAGGGCCAGCGGGTGCTGGTGACCACCCTCACCAAGAAGATGGCCGAGGACCTCACCGACTACCTGCTGGAGCTCGGGCTGCGGGTGCGGTACCTGCACAGCGAGGTGGACACGGTGCGCCGCATCGAGATCCTGCGGGACCTGAGGCTGGGGGAGTTCGACGTGCTGGTGGGGATCAACCTGCTGCGCGAGGGATTGGACCTGCCCGAGGTGTCGCTGGTGGCCATCCTCGACGCCGACAAGGAGGGCTTCCTGCGCAGCGAGACGTCGCTGATCCAGACCATCGGGCGGGCGGCCCGAAACGTGGACGGCCAGGTGGTGATGTACGCCGACGTGGTCACCGACTCGATGCGGCGGGCCATCTCGGAGACGATGCGGCGCCGCGGCCTCCAGGAGGCCCACAACGAGGCTCACGGGATCGACCCGACCACCGTCCGCAAGGCGGTCACCGACATCCTGGCCATGATCCGCCCCGACCGCGGCGGCGCGCCGGTGCCCGACGGCGACGTCGGGGGAGAGGCGGGGGGTGGCCTGGCCGCGGCCCGGCGGCGGCGGGACGGCCCCGACCTGGGCGAGCTCCCCGACGCCGAGCTCGACCGCCTGATCCGAACCCTCGACGAGGAGATGCGCGAGGCCGCCGCCGAGCTGCGCTTCGAGTACGCCGCCCGCCTGCGAGACGAGATCAAGGACCTACGCCGGGAACTAGCCGAGATCCGCGGATAACATGGGTTGTCAACTCATTATCATGAACTATGCTCCCCTTCGTGACTGACACGCTCCCGTTCTCCGAGGTGAAGGCTCATCTCTCAGAGATGGCCGATCGGGTGGAGCGTCAGCACGATCGCATCTTGGTGACCCGCAACGGCCGGCCCTCGTTCGTTCTGATGAGTCCCGACGACCTCGAATCGCTCGAGGAGACTCTCGACATCATGAGCGATCCGGAGCTGATGGAGTCGATACGGGAGTCACGACGAGAAGCCGCCGAGGGAAAGCTGCTGCGCCTGCGCGATCACATCTGAGGATGCTCGGTGTACGAGATCAAGATCGCGGCCTCAGGCCTCCGCCATCTCAACCGCCTACCCGACAAGGTGCGTCAGGCCGCGCTGGAGACGATCTTCGGCCCGATCGCCGAGAACCCTCATCGGGCCGGCAAGCCGCTCGGCGACGAACTCGAGGGATTGCGATCAGCCCGCCGCGGCGACTACCGCGTCGTCTACGAGATCCTGGAGAGCGAAGCGGTCGTCATAGTCCACCGGGTCCAGCACCGCCGACACGCCTACCGCCCAAGCTGACCAGGACAACTCGAGACCGAGAGTCTCAGCCGTCGGACAGCGCCTCTCCGAGAATTTGCAGCCGCTCCGCGGTCACCGTGGGCGAGCACGCCAGCACGTAGCCCGTTGCGGCTTCACCCTGGATGGCGCCAACCAGCGGCGAGGCAAGCGACGCCAGCACCTCATCAATATCGGCCGCGGTTGGCAGGTCATCTCGGTCCTGGTGGTACATGGTTAGGAGCAGTTGACTTGCCGTCAACGGTCCAAGGTCGCGCGTTAGGTCGGCCATGGCATCAAGAAGCCGCCGCGATAGAGCTACGACCCGGCTCGCTTCCTGCGCTCGCTCCTCGATCGCGGATAGGTCAACTTCACCACGCTGTTCGAACATGCTCTTGTAGTCGAGCAGTCCGAGCGGCTGCCCGGAGTGAAGCTCACAGAGTCCAGCGAGGGCTTCAGCCGCCTCTCCCACGGCACATGCAGCGACCGTGCCGAGCGATCACTGTTTGCCACGGCACAACCGTAGCAATGTTGCCGAATCTCTCCCGGACTGAACGTTGCAGACACGCACGCTCAACCACAGCGCGTGAGCCAATCCTTGCCAAGCGGCACGACGCCAACGTGGGGCGGCATAGATGAGCAGGACAATGTCAGGTTGCTTCGAAGATCTCGGCGCCGCTCCAGCAGGTCACCGTGTCGGGGTCCACGGCGATGCCGCCGCCGCAGATGCATTTCGGGCGCTCCTCGTCGAGGAGCCGGCCGTCTGCGTCCCACAGTTGGAATGTGTGGGCGCGCACGGGCTCGCGGACGACTCTGAGCCAGCGGCCGCGGCCTCTGGCCGTGAGGGCCTCTATCAGTGCTGAGACCAGGTCCGGCGGTGGCGGCTCGTTGGTCTTGATCAAGTAGAACGTCCCGCCGATGCCGAGCTCGTGGGGACCGTCCTCGTACCTGTCGAGGTAGTCCACGGTGCGCTGCGGGCTGTAGTCCGGCGGCGGCACACCGTCGAGAGTCAGGGTCTGGCGTCCGTCGGTGCGCATCGAATACAGATTCACCGCAACCCACGAGTCGCGGCCGAAGGGAATCGTGCCTGCCATCAGCTTGCCTCCTCAGATTGTGTCAGGACCATCATAACAAATATTGAAACATCTTGACAATGCTTGACAGATGTCACACCCCTATGGCATGATGTGTGCATGGTGTTGGAAGCGGCACAGCAAGTGCGGGAGGGGCTGGCGGAGTTGATCCGTCTGGTCAACTCCGGGGGCGCATCGACTACGGATGCCCGGCGGGTGCTGTCGGAATCGAAGTCGTTCGCGGCGCAGGTGACAGTGTTGCAGGCCGATGCGGCCGCGCTCGTGGCTGCTGGCGAGCGGCACGGCGACGGCGGGGCCGGGGTGCTGGCCCAGGCCGCGGGGCTGGCCCGCAGGGATGCAGCCGTGCAGGTCAAGACCGTCGAGCAGTTGCAGTCGATGCCCGGCCTGCGCGATGCGGTGACGGACGGCGAGATACCGATGGCCAACGCCAGGACCCTCGCTCAGGCCTCGGAGAAGACCAGCGCTGATCAGGTCCGGCAGGACGGCGAGCTGCTCGAGAAGGCTGCGTCGCTGTCGCCGGACCAATTCGTGCGGGAGGCGAACCGGTGGGCGGTGCAGCGCCAGGATGACGGTGGCGAAGGCGCCTACCGGCGTCAGCGGGCCCGCCGCCGGCTCAGTATCTGGACGGACGACGTCGACGGCATGATGCACCTGCGGGGCGAGCTCGATCCGGTAGCCGGCGCCAAACTGCACAAGCGGCTCCTGAAGGAGGCCGAGCGGCTGCGACGGTGCGACCTCAACAGCCCGGGCGGCGAGAAGCGCAGCCTCTCTCAGCGTCTCGCCGATGCGTTGGACACGCTGACTGCGAC
>JAPPLH010000162.1:7049-13748 GCA_028819505.1 Acidimicrobiaceae bacterium | reverse complement strand
AATTGCTTCACGAATGTCTCGTGCTGACGGTCTTCGCAGAGCAGCACGACGCGGACGCTGCGGCTCACCGCTCCCAGCCTCGCGCCATCAGTTCGGACAGCTTGAGGCCGCAATCGGGCAAGTCGGGCGATCTGAGCGGCGCCACGGTCACCGCAGATGCTTCTCGGTGCAGCAGCAGCCCGCTGTCAGGTCCCAGGTAGTCGATCAATTCGGGGTGGTGCGAGCACAAGACGGCTTGTGAGGACGTTTCCTCGCACAGTTCGACCAAGGCGAGGAGCCAGGGCTGTAGCTCGGCGAGCGCCACAAAGTTGTCGGGCTCGTCAAGGAACAGCACGGCTCCAAGTTCCTCGTCGCGTAGATGCAGTAGCGCGTACAGGACCACGAGCGCCCGCTGCCCGTCGGACAGCTCGTCGAAACGGAGCTTGAACCGCCATGCACCGCCGTCCAGCGCGGCCCCTTTGACGCGGAAGTCCAGCATCAGCGCGCGCTTATCGAGACCGGCCTGTTGGAGATGCACGTTGTCGAACCCGTCTACGACGGGTCGCAACGCCTCCACATGGGACCGGACCGAGCCAGGATTCTCCTGGACCGCGTGGCGGTACCAGTCCACGAAGTTCTCGGCGTGACGGCCGAGGTACTTGGCCTCGCGTTCCGACTCAGCGCCGAGCAGCGCGGGCCTGATCGAGCACACCACCGTCGATTGCACCAGTTCCATGAAGGTCGTCAGCCGAGTATTGGCGGGCTGGGGCGCGACGCGGGCGAGCGCCGATTCGCTCCAGTCGGCCCGGTAGGCCGGACCCTCGGAGCCGTCGTCCCGGTAGAGCCTCACCTCACCCAGGTCGCACCGGAACAGTGTGTCGCCATGCGACACCAGGCTCTCCTCGACCACGCGCGACTGCCGCTCGTCGAGTGTGTGCTCGACCTTGAGACGGTAGCGATACCTCTCGCCGCAGGCGCTCACGTCCATCTCGACCAACTGCTCGCGACCGGGCTGCCAGCGCGTCAGGGTGGAAGGATGAAACGCGATCCGGTCGTTGACCTTGGCCTCACCGGCGAGCAGCCTCCGGAGTCCGAAGACCACATCGAGGACGGCCGTCTTGCCGGAGCCGTTCGAGCCAACGAGCAACGACGTCTCGCTCAGATGCAGATCGAAGTCGACGAGGCACTTGTAGTTGTCGATGTGGATCCGCTCGTACACGAGATCAGCGTACCGCTGCCCGCCCGCACGCCCCCGGCGGCTGTGGGGTTTGCCCCAGTCGCTGGAGTTTGCGGGGCGCTGCCGGGGTGCTGCTGGGTCGGTCAGCGAGGGGCGTTGCTATAGAGGTCGCCCAGTGGCCCCACCGAGAGCGGTGCACCGTACTCGGTGAGGCATTCGCTGGAGCGGACCTCTTCGTATTGTCGCAGCCACTCCGGCGGCGGCAGCGGCCCGCTGTAGGCCGCCGCCATCTCCTCAACGACAACATGATCGCGGCGTGGCCCCGCGTCGGCGCCGCCCTCGAAGGCCTCGACTGCGCTCTGATGGGCGGCACCGCGGTGGCCATGGTGCTGCGGCACCGCCACAGCCACGACTTCGACTTCATGACCCTGCAACCCTTCGACTCGCGAGCGGTCGCGGCCAAGCTGCTGTCAGCGGCCGCCCGGGCCGCCTACAAGGACGACGACCGGCCCCACATCGCCACAGTCGCCTTCGACGGCGTGCCCGTCACCGTCATGAGAGACCTCCGAGGCTTCATCGAAGGCCACGCCGCCCAACTCGCCGCGCCCAGCGTCGTCGACGGCATCGCGGTGGGGTCGGTCCCGGACCCCACGCTTGCATCTCGCCGGTGGCGGTCCGCAGGTACTCTTCGATGGCCCTGCGCCTCGCCGCTGGAGTTCTCGTCGTGGCCGAGCCGAACTTCCTCAACCGGACCCTCTGGATCGGCGACAACCTGCCCGTGCTGCGCGGCATCGACTCGGAGTGCGTCGATCTCGTCTGCCTCGACCCGCCCTTCAACTCCACGCGCCTCTACAACGCTCCGCACGGTTCCGACGCCGCGGGGGCGCGGTTCGACGACACCTGGACGATGGACGGCATGGAGGCCGAGTGGACGGAACTGCACGGCGCCGCCGACCCTGCCCTGTACCACACAGTCATCGGCGCGAGGCTGTCGGCGGGAGACGCCATGCATGCGTACATGGTGTTCATGGCATTGCGCCTCGTCGAGGTCCGGCGGGTGCTGAGCCCCACTGGTGGTCTGTACCTGCACTGCGATCCCCACGCCTCGCACTATCTCAAGCAGCTATGCGACTGCGTCTTCGGCCCGGACCGGTTCCGCAACGAGATCGTGTGGAAGCGCACCAGCACCAAGTCGCTCGGAACCCGACGCTACGCCCGCGACGGCGACCGGATCCTCTACTACACCAAGTCGTCTACCGACTTCGTCTGGAATCAGCAGTACCGGCCCCATGATCCCGACCATGTCCGCAAGAACTACCGGCATGACGACAACGATGGGCTGGGACCGTACGCTACCGAGCAGTTGACTGGCGGCAAGGCGGGCGGCTCGCTGGCGTATGAGCCGTTCAAGGGGGTGGAACCGCCGAAGGGGCGTGCCTGGTCGCCGCCTCGCCGCGGAAAGTTCCCGCCCGTCAAAGCAGCGAGACTGCCCGACGACTACGAGCATCTTGACGTCCTCGCCAAGTGTGAGGCGCTCGACGACGCTGACCTGCTGTATTGGACCGCAGCGGGAATCCCCCGATACAAGAGCCATCTGTCTGCCAAGCGGGGCAACCCTGCGAGCGACATCATCACGCATATCCCTCCGGTGGCGGGCACGGAGCGCACCGGCTGGCCGACCCAGAAGCCGCTCGCCCTCTACGAGCACTTCATCGCGGCGTCGTCCGATCCGGGCGACATGGTTCTCGACCCGTTCTGCGGCTGTGCCACCACGATGGTCGCCGCCGAGCGGCTGGGACGCCAGTGGGCCGGCATCGACATCGACGAGGTCGCCATCGGGATCACCCGGAAGCGGCTGCAGGAAGAGTCCGACGCCGCCGTCCACAACGTCGACCTGGACGGCTCCCGGGAGGGCTCGCCGTCGCTGCACCTGCCGCCGCGCCCACCGATCCGCACCGACACGGCCGGCTCGCGCGCGGCCTCCTCCCCGCCCAGACCGGTCGGAGCCAGCAGGCCGCCGACCAGCGTTCCGAGCTCAGATGATGGCCGAGGGTGAGACGCTCGTGCGCCACGCAGCCCAGGCCTGGCGGGCCGGTTCGGCACTGGTGCGCCGCCGGGGGTGTCACACGGCCAGGGCCGCTCCTCCGGAGCGGGGATCGCTGGCCAGTTCGGCGACGCTTCTCTCGCTGCGGCGCCCCGTGTCGCGGCCGCCGACGACCAGCTGCAGCCCGCCGCCGACGTTGGCGGTGCGGCGCACTTCGTAGCCGGCCAGCCGGGCGTCGTCACGCCAGGCGATGCCCGGCTCGGCGAAGGCGTACCACGGCTCGCCGATGCCGGCGGGCACGCCGAACCGGTCGCCGGCGGGGCACACGAACCAGCGGGACCCGGCCGCTATGTCGGCCGGGGCCGCGCCCCGCCGGAAGCGCTGGACGGCCTGGGCCAGCCACTGCACCTGCCGGTCGCCCCCCGGGGTGGCCACCGTCATCCAGCCGGGGCCGGGCCGGCGCCGCGCATGGGCCGCGCTGAGCGTGTGGGGCAGCACCGCGCCGCCCCGGAGGTTGCACCCGGGCAGGTCCGCCCGGTCCGACAGGGCGGTGCCCACCCGGTTGCTGAAGGCCACTCCGGTGCCGCCGGCCACCCAGCCGGTGCCGAACTGCACTCCGGCCAGGCTGTGTACCACGGTCGCCGACAGGCCGCCGGCGTCCAGCGCGGTGGCCACCGCCGTTCCCGCCGGGCGGGCCGGACCGCGCATGCAGAACTCCGTGAGTTGCTGCTCGGTGAGCGGGGCCACCGCCTCGGCGAAGTCCCGTGAGGCCGGGTCGGCGCCGGGCGGCGCCGCTGCCAGCAGCGCCGGCGTGACGGCGGCCTGGCTCGGGGCGCCGGTCACCCACAGCACCATGTCGTCGAGGTCGTGTCGAAGAGCCGGCTCGACGGTGGCCTCCACCGCGGCCAGGTCGTCGTGGCGCAGCGCGGCCCCCTCGGCCTCGGCCGCCTCCACCAGCCGGTCGGCCAGCCTCCCAAGGTAGAAGGCGTCGGGCCCCTGCAAGGCGATCGTCTTGAGGGTGGCGGCCAGATCCGGCATCCGGATGGTCGCCCCCGCCTTCGGGGCTCGCTCGCCTCCCAGCATCCGTCGCAGGGCGGCGGTGTGGCCCCGGCTCTCGACCCTCTCGTACACGTCGGCCATGCGCGCCGTCACGGTGTGACCGGCCGCGGCCGCCAGAGCCCCGGCGAAGAGGTTGGTCCAGTCGAGCCTTCCGCGGGCCCGCCACGCGGCCTCCGCGCCCCTGAGCGAGCCCGGCACCACCGCGTTGCGGGGACCGCTGGTCGCCGGCCGGCCCTCCTCACGAGCCGCGCTGTCACCGCCGGCCGCGGCCAGAGGAGCCCGCGACCACCCGCCGTAGACCCGCACCCGGCTGTCCGCTCCGTCGTCGCTGCCCGAGTCGGCGACCAGCGCCACCATCTCGCCGCCGGGACCGGACTGCGGGGCGTTCACCACCCACTGGGTGAACGCCGCGGCCAACGCCGCGTCCACCGCGGTGCCGCCGGCCTGCAACGCCTCGATACCGGCCTGGGTGGCGAGCCTGTGGCCGCTGGCCACTCCCGCGGATCCGGTCACCGAGCCGGCGATCTTCATCCGGGTCCGGTCTCTGGGCGGCGTCCGGAGAATCTCGGGTGAGGGACAATGTCTCTAACGCCTCGGGACACTAGTGGTGTGTCGCAGGTTTGGTTGCGTTACCCACTCGACCTCTGACCTTGCACGATGCAGAACGGAACTCCGCAGTTGAACTCACGACATACCACTAGGCGCTCAAGGCGGGTCTGCTCTCGTTCGGCCATCGTCCGTTCCTTCTGGGTCCTGTCTGTCGAGTCCGGCGTGCCCCGAAGCGCCGCTCGGCTGCTGCGACGGTCAGGCCGCCATACGCAGGAACCGGGCGGCGTTGCCCGAGAACAGCCTCACGCGTTTGGCGTCGTCTTCGATGCCCCAGGCCGGCGCCGCACCCGGCGAGTCGGGGAAGCGGCACTGGGCGTGGGGGAAGTCCGACTTGTACATGAGCATCCCGTCGCCCAGGACGCTGTCGACGCAGTCGTGGACCTCGCGGCCCTCGTAGAGCTCGATGCCGCAGTAGACATGACCGGCCCGGGCGTACTCCGACGGCAGCATCAATTCCGGCTGGCGGGTCCCCGACGTTCGCTCGGTGGGCGTGGCAGGCTGACCCGATGCGAGTGGTCGTGATCGGCGCGGGGATCGCGGGCGCGTCGGCGGCCTGGCACCTGGCCGACCACGCCTCGGTGGTGATCGTGGAGCGGGAGGCCCATCCCGGCGCCCACGCCACCGGCCGGTCCGCCGCCCTCCACACCGAGACGTCGGGCGCTCCGGTGGTGAGCGCGCTGGCTGCGGCCAGCCGCCCGTTCCTGGTCGATCCGCCCGAGGGGTTCGCCGACCATGCGCTGCTGTCGCCCAGGGGCCTGCTGTGGATCGCCCGGGCCGCCGAGCGGGACCGGTTGGAGGAGAAGGCGGCCGCCGCCGAGGCTCACGGTGTCGAGGTCCATCGCCTCGACTCCTCCCGATGCTGCGAACTGGTCGGCGTGCTGCGCCCCGCTGCCGCCGGTGCGGGCGTCTTCGAGCCCGGAGCCATGAACATCGATGTGGACGGCCTGCTGCAGGGTTTCCTGCGTGGTGCTCGCCGCCGGGGCGCGGAGTTGCATGTGGACGCCGGGATCGGCGCGGTCACGGCCCGGGCCGGCGGCTGGCGGGTTACCGCCGGGGACCGGCACTGGGACTGCGACGTCGTCGTCAACGCGGCCGGGGCGTGGTGCGATGCGGTCGCGGGGCTGGCCGGCGTGGCGCCGCTGGGGCTGCGGCCGCTGCGCCGCTCGGTGTTCGTGTTCCCTCCGCCGGAGGGGGTCTCCACCGCGGGCTGGCCCATGGTCTGGGACATCGGCGACCGCTTCTACTTCGAGCCCGAGGGGCCGCTGCTGCTGGTGTCGCCCGTCGACGAGACGCCCAGCGAGCCGTGCGACGCCCGTCCGGAGACGGAGGACATCGCGCTGGGAGTCGAGGAGCTCGAGGCGGCCACCACGCTCCGGGTCCGGGGCGTGCGCCGCAGTTGGGCCGGCCTGCGCACCTTCGCTCCCGACCGGGTGCCGGTGGCCGGCTTCGACCCCGACCGCCCGGGGTTCTTCTGGCTCGCCGGACAGGGCGGCTACGGCATCAAGACCGCCCCGGCGCTGGGGCGCCTGGCCGCCGCGCTGATCACCGACGAATGCGAGCCGCCGCCCCTGTTGCCGGGGTCGGTGGACGCCCTGAGCCCGGCCCGGTTCCGAGCCTGACATCCCGGGCGGGCCGCGGTTCGGGGCCGGTCGGGTAGGCACACGAGACTGGTCCATTCGGACGAGTCCGTGGCCCGGACGGACGTGAGCAGCACTTCGTCGAACTGAGTCGGGTCCGGTTCTCAGCCGGGGTCGGTGGGCAGGGCGGTCACGTCTGCGGGGTCGGTGGGCAGGGCGGTCACGTCTGCGGGGTCGGTGGGCAGGGCGGTCAC
>JAPPLH010000162.1:4096-6949 GCA_028819505.1 Acidimicrobiaceae bacterium | reverse complement strand
GCTCAGCCCGTCCCGTCCTCGGCCCGTCCCGTCCCGTCCTCGGCCCGTCCCGTCCTCAAGCTCAGCCGGTGCCGGCCCAGCCCGTCCGGGACCCGCCCCCGTCGCCGCCGCCGGGCCCGTTGTCGAGCCCCGCCTGGTCGGGATCCCAGCTGAAGGTCGCGTCGCCCCGGGTGTAGGTCTGGCAGGCCAGGCGGTAGCCGTCGTCCACCAGCTTGCCCAGCCGGGCCCGCTCCCGTCGCCGGGGCGGGTCGAGGTTCTCGGCCCCCTCCTCGACCACCAGGCGGTCGGTTCCGCAGTTGCCGCCGGCGCACTGCCACGGCACGTCGATGCCCTCCCGGATGGCCATCCGCAGCACGTTGACCTCCTCGCCCTCGGCGAACTCCACGTACTGGTCGGCCGTCCTGAAGTAGATGCGCGGCACGCCGACCTGCAACCTCGATGGAACGGCTGCCGGCAGAAGGATCAGCCGGCGAGCGCTGGCTCGCGCTCGTCATCCTCCACCCAGGGGCCGAGGTCGGGCCGCACGTAGGTCTCGTACAGGGCCTTGGTGTAGGCGAAGCGCATGTCGGCCGCCTCCCGCACGTAGTGTACGCAGCGCTGCTGCAGCTCGGGGGTGTCGGCGTATTTGAGCACGATCTGGTAGCCCCGCTCGCCGTGGATCTCGTCGGAGGTGATGTGGAGGTCGAAGAACTCCGCCTCCCACTCGGAGAACCCGTACTCGTTGATCAGCGTCGGGTACTGGGTGCGGTAGATGGACGGCACCTGCGACTCCAGGCCCACGATCAGCGCGGCCGACGACACCACGAAGTTCTCCCGGCCCGACACGTAGTACATCCAGCCCTGCATGCCCTTGGCGAAGGGCATGGCGTTGTTGCGGTCCTGCACGTAGGCCCGGGTCCCGCCGCAGGCCTCGGCGAAGCGGATCAGCAGGTCGGTGTGGCGGTCGTCGCTCAACTCCTCCTCGTACATGTTCTGCAGCAGGAAGTCCTTGGCGTCGCGGGCATGGTCGGGCGTGTTGGCGTACATGAGGCCCAGGTAGTCGCCGAACGGGCCGATGTAGTGGTAGTGGTTGGTGGCCCAGTGGACGAAGTGCTGCTTGTGGAGCTTGCCGGCGGCCCAGGCCCGGCTGAAGGAGGCGTCCTTGGCCATCGTGCCGGAGAAGGCCTGCTCCAGAGCCACTCTGAACTCGCTCGATGACATCAACTCGGCCATTGACTGCTCCTGGAGGTTGGGGTTGCGTTCTCTGTCCGTGCCGTCTCTGCTGCAGCTGCTGTTGCGATTGAGGGTCCCGGGGAGACACCGCATCCCCCCGGTTCCGGCCGTTGTTGCTCGGTCACTGTCATTGCGATTGAAGGGCGCCGGGGAGAGGTCGGAATCCCCGGCGCCCGCGACTGTATACATTAGCTCGCTCCAGCATCGGACTCCAAGTCCGGGCCGATTCGGCGGACCGCCAGGGACGCTGCGGTCCCAGAGATCTCGGGTCTGGAATGGGGCGCATGTCCGCAGGATCGCGCCGAGATTCTCTGGGCGGCGGCTAGGCGGCGCCCTCGTCGAGCAGGGCCAGGGCGGCGTCGAGATACCGTTCGGCGGCCTGGGTCATGCGGATCAGCCCGTAGCCGTCGAGCACGGCCCGCTTGAGACGCTCGGGGCCGGCCCGGCGCAGCGCGGCCTGCTGAATCACCCCGGCCACCGCGTGGGCCGGCTGGTCGCCGGTCCAGGAGCGGCCCAGCAGTTCCTGCCGCTTGTGCCTCGCCACCTCGGCGATCTCGTTGAGTGGCACCTCGTACAGCGAGCGCTCCCCCAGTTCCCGCACCACCACGGGCGGCGTCCCGGCCAGCCGATGCACCTGCTGGACCTCGCCCGCGTTGTCGAGTTCGTCGACTTCCACCTGGCCCCTCAGCGTCAGCCGACCGAGCGCCTGCTCCATCGGCGCCCGGGCCCGCTGCGTGACCTTCGACGATCCCGCCCCCCGGATGTAGAGCCGGTAGGCCCGGTCGGCGGTCACCGGACCCTCGGCGGTCACGATCTCCAGCAGGCGGGTGGCGACCTCCGAAACCGCAGCGGTGCGGGGATCGGGCAGCCCGTCTCCCTGCCAGGTCCCGTAGGGCCTCGGCCCGGCGGCAGAGTCGGGCGCCACGACGGCCATCCCGCCTGCGGCTGCGGCGCCGGCCATCCCGCCTGCGGCTGCGGCGCCGGCCGGAGCGGCTACCGCGGACGGACCCGCGGCGGCGCTGGCCGGAGCGGCTACCACGGACGGACCCGCGGCTGCGGCGGCCGCCTCGGTCCCACCCGGCTCGCGTCGCAGCTCCATCCACCGCTCCGGCGCGGGCGGCTCGGTGAACCCGAACGACCGGTACAGCCCGTGGGCGTCCGCGGTCCGCAGCAGTATCCGCTTGATCCCGGCCACCGCCGGGTGCTCGCAGGCTGCGGCCACCACCGCCCGGCCCAGCCCGAGACCCCGGTGCTTGGCCAGCACGTACACGTCGGTCAGCCACCCGAAGGTGGCCCGGTCGGTCACGATGCGAGCCCCGCCCACCATCGACCCGTCGGGCCCGTAAACCCCCAGCACCACGCTGTTGGCCGCGCCCGCCGCGGTCTGCTCCCGGCTGCGCCCCGTCGCCCAGTACCCCTCGGCCTCAAGGAAGTCGTGCATGGCGTCCGCATCGAACCGCGACGGGTCGTCGGAGATCACATACTCCCCGCACCGCCACTCGCCGCAGCCGTCGCCGTGCATGCTGCGACGCTATCCGGCCTGCGGCTGCGGGCCTGCGGGGAGTCGCCTGAGGCGGCCGCGTCGTTGGGGGTGACAATGATCCCCCGATACTGACTCCCCGGACATCGACCCCGGACACC
>JAPPLH010000162.1:0-3996 GCA_028819505.1 Acidimicrobiaceae bacterium | reverse complement strand
TGGGGGTGACAATGATCCCCCGATACTGACTCCCCGGACATCGACCCCGGACACCCCCCGGACACCGATCCCCGGACACCCACCCCAAAGGAGACTTTCGATGGAGATCGCCGTTCAGACACCGCCCGAGCACACCGACTACTCGCGGCTGCTGGACATCTGGCAGACCGCCGACGGGCTCGGCTTCGCCGCCGGGTTCACATTCGACCACTTCGTGCCGCTCAATCCCGGCGCCCGGCCGTCGGCGCCCGGCGAGGTCCCCGACGGGCCCCAGCTCGAGGGTTGGATCACCCTGGCCGCGCTGGGCGCGGCCACCAGCCGCCTCGATGTGGGCACGCTGGTGTCAGGGGTCACCTACCGCCATCCGGTGCTGCTGGCCAAGATGGCGGTGACCCTCGACCACGTCACCGCCGGCCGGGCCCTGCTGGGTCTGGGCGCGGCCTGGCACGAGGCCGAGCACCTCATGTACGGCTTCGACTACCCAGGTGTGGGCGACCGCATGGCGTTCTTGGACGAGACGCTGGAAGCGTTCGGGCTGCTGTGCACCGCCGAGGGACCGTTCGACTACGACGGGCGCTTCGTGCAGCTGGCCGGCGCCTGCTTCGACCCCAAGCCGGTGCGGCCCGGCGGCGTGCCGGTGCTGGTGGGCGGCAGCGGCGCGCGGCTGCGGCGCATCGCGGCCCGCCGGGGCGACTGGTACAACGGCTTCTGGGCCCCGTGGGAGTGGCCCGAGGTGAACGACGGCCTCGACGAGATGCTGGCCCGCCACGGCCGCAGTCCCGGCGACCTCAAGCGCACCGCCTTCGTGTTCTCCGAGCTGGCCGGCGACCCGGCCACTGCCGACGGCCTGGTCCGGACGTTCCGCAGGATCCGGGGCGGCACTGAGGAGGAGGTCCGGGCCCGGATCGTGGCCGGTTCGCCCGAGCAGATGGTGGCCGTGCTGGAGTCCTACGCGGCGGCCGGGGTCGACCTGGCCATCCTCAACATCCGTCCCGACCAGGGAGCGGCCGAGGTGGCCCGGTTCGGCGAGCAGGTCCTGCCCGCCTTCGACCGCCGGGTCTAGCGTCGTGTCTCGCAGGTCCATGGATCTGTAGGGCGGACCTGTAGGGCGGCGAATTGGTTGCAGGTTGCTACTAATCCTGACAAGACTAGTAGTAACTTGTCGGCGCCTGGAACGAAGGGCAAACAGGATGAAGCAGAACCTGGGCGTGCTCCGCAGGGTGCAGTCGGGCAAGAAGTTCGAGTTCTGGCCCGTCAATGGTCTCTCGGATCAGCTTCGAGCGTTGGCCGACGAGTTGCATCGATGACATACTAACTTACTACTAATGTCTACTAAGTTAGTAATAGACGTGCGCTAGAGTGTCGGCAGGAGTTCGTCGAAGAGGGCGCTGAAGCGCTCGGCCGCAGCGGCTGCAGCCTCGATGACCTCGTTGTGAGACAGGGGCAGGTCGGAGATGCCGGCGGCCAGGTTGGTACACAGCGAGATGCCCAGCACCTGGGCGCCCATGTGGCGGGCGGCGGTGGCCTCGGGCACTGTCGACATGCCCACCATCGACCCGCCCAGCGCCTGGGCCAGGCGGATCTCGGCCGGGGTCTCGAACATCGGGCCGTGGAACCAGAAGTAAACGCCCTCCCGCAGCGTCTGCCCCAGCCGGGCCGCGGCCGCGTGGGCTTTGGCCCGGAGCTCAGGTGTGTACACGTCGGTCATGTCGGTGAAGCGGGGTCCGATGCGCTCGTCGTTCGGGCCGGCCAGCGCGCTGATGCCGGCCAGGTTCACGTGGTCTGCGATGACGGCCAGGTCGCCGGCGGCCATGCCCTCGCCGCAGGCCCCGGCCGCGTTGGTGAGCACCACCGCCCGGCATCCGGCCGTGACCGCGGTCCGCACCGCGAACGTGATGGCCCCTGGGTCGTGGCCCTCGTAGGCGTGGGCCCGCCCCGACAGCAGCAGCACCCGGTTGTCGCCCATCTGCGCCGAGTAGGCCGTGCCGGCGTGGCCGACGGCGGTGGGGATGGGGAACCCGGGCAGGTCCCGGTACGGCACCGCTGCCTTGTCGGCGATCCGGTCGGGGTAGCCGCCCAGCCCCGACCCCAGCACCACGCACACGTCGTGCCGCTCGCACCCGGTCCGCTCGGCCAGCACCCGGGCCGTCCCCCGCAGCCGCTCAAACAGATCAGTCACGACACTGGGCTGTGTGCGCTTGCTGACCGCACAAGCGCACAGTCCCCTCCAGCCGCTCATACAGATCAGTCACGACACCCTCCTCATGCTTTCGACGGTCGCCACATGGGCGTTGGCAGCGTGGTCACGGCGTGCTCCGGGTGAAGCGGGCGATGTCGGCGGCTGCTTCGGGGTATGTCTCGGCCAGTCCGTCGGGGTCGCCGAGCTCGAGAGCGTCGGGGTCGTATGGGCGTGCGAGCGCGTTCATGGTGCGGCTCCGGTCAGTCTCCGGGCACGGGTGTCGGCTTCGGCTACCGCTTCGGCCACGTCGAGGGTCAGCAGCCGGCCGTGGTCCACCACCTTGCTCCCGGCTACCCACACCGCGCTGATGGCGCCCGGCGAGCCCGACCACACGATCCGCGACAGCGGGTCGTCCTCGGCCTCGATCACCGGGTGCAGCGCCGGCTCCGAGGCCGACAGCGCCATCATGTCGGCCCAGCATCCCGGCGCCAGCCGCCCCAACTCGCCTCTCCGGCCGATCACCTCGGCCGCTCCCGCGGTGGTCATGCGCAGCGCCTCGGCCGGTCCGAACGTCTGGGCGTCGCCCGAGCGGATGCGGGCCGTGCGGATGGCGGTGCGCATCTCCTCGAACAGGTCGAGGCGGTGGTGCGACGCCGGCCCGTCGGTCCCTATCGCCAGCCGCAGCCCGGCCGCCTGCATCTCGGTCACCGGTGCCACCCCGGAGGCGTGCTTGGCGTTGGAGCACGGGCAGTGCACCACGGCGGTGTCGTTGCGGGCCAGCACGTCGATGTCGTCGGCGGTCAGCCACACGCCGTGGGCCGCGATCACGTCGCCGTCGAGCAGCCCGAGCGACTCCAGGTACTCGGGGGCGGCCAGCCCGCCGGTGCGCTCCCGGACTGCGGCGTCCTCCCACTGCTGCTCGGCCAGGTGGATATGCACCGGCATCCCGGCGCCGGCGGCCCGCTCGGCGATGGCGGTCAGGCACTCCGCCGACACCGAATAGGCGGCATGGGCCGCCATCCCCACCCCGATCAGGTCGCTGCCGGCCCAGCGGTCCCGCAGGGCGACCATCTCGTCGAGCTGCTCGGGCCAAGGCCCGGTCAGGGTGAAGTCGGGGTCCTCGATCACACCGGGGGTCACCAGGCAGCGCATCCCGGCGTCGGTGGCGCCCTCGGCCACGGCCTGGCCGCTGAAGTACATCTCGACCGATGTGGTGATCCCGTTGGCCAGCAGTTCGGCCGCGCCGAGCCGCATCCCGGCCCGCACGTCGCCGGCGGTGAGCTTCGACTCCCGGGGCCACATCACCTCGTGCAGCCAGCGGTCGACCGGCAGCCCCTCGCCGGCGCCCCGCAGCAGCACCATCGGCGTGTGGCAGTGGGCGTTGACGAGGCTCGGCATGAGGATGCCGGTCCGGTGTACGGCGGCGCCGGGGGCCGGGTCGGGCGCGTCGGCGGCGGGGCCGCACCAGGCGATCCGCCCGTCGTCGTCCACGTCCACCGCCCCGCCGGTGATCGGTGCGGGGACGGCGCCGGCCGGTCCGTCCATGGTGACGAGCACGTCGCACAGGTACCGGTCCATCAGCGCTCCACCCTAGAGAGCGCCCTGCCTCTCCCGGAATCCTCGTGTGAGCGAATTGGCAGCAGGATGCCCGTCTAGCGTGCATTGTGCTGCCAATTCCTTGCGTAGGCAGGCTCCGGGCTGTGTGTGAGCACCCAGCCCATGCCGCCTCTTGGCCCTGGCCCGGGCCCCAGCGTCGGCCAGCGGCTCCGGGCTGTGTGTGAGTACCCAGCCCATGCCGCCTCCTGGCCCTGGCCCGG
>JAPPLH010000083.1 GCA_028819505.1 Acidimicrobiaceae bacterium | reverse complement strand
GGAGAGTTGTGGCTGCGGGTCGAGAGCGAGTCATGGGCGGATCTGGCGGCCTGGTTGCGCGACGAGGAGGGCTTCGGCTTCTTCAGCTTCCTGTCGGCCATCGACTGGATGCCGTCGCCGTTCGGCCGCGACATGGACAGCGCGGTGGACAACGCGCTCGACCCGCCCGAGCCGAAGGAGGCTCCACCGACCGGGACCGGCGTCTCCGGCGGCGACACCCGCTTCCAGCTGCTGGCCCGGGTCGGCGACGTGGCCACGGGCCGCTCGGTGATCGCCAAGGCGGACCTGCCCACCGACGATCTGCGGGCCCCCAGCTTGGTGCCCGTCTACCCGGGCGCCGACTGGCACGAGCGCGAGGCCTGGGAGATGTTCGGGATCGACTTCGACGGCCACCCCGGGCTGCGCCACATCTACCTCCCCGGCGAGTTCGAGGGGCACCCGCTGCGCAAGGACTACCCGCTGCTGGCCCGCCGGGTGAAGCCCTGGCCCGGCCTGGTCGACGTCGAGCTGATGCCCGAGACGGACGACGACGGTGACGCCGGAGAGGGTGCAGCGCCGTGACCGTCACCGAGCGCCAGCAGCTCGGCTACATCGCGGCGCAGGCCGCCGACGCCCGCGTCAACCTGGAGATCGAGACCGAGGGCATGACCCTCAACATCGGTCCCCAGCATCCGGCCACCCACGGCACGCTGCGCATCGTGGCCAAGCTCGACGGCGAGCAGGTGGTGGCGGCCGAGCCCGTCATGGGCTATATGCACCGGGGCTACGAGAAGCTGGCCGAGGTCCGCACCTACCCGCAGGTCACCACGCTGATCAACCGCATCGACTGGCTGGGCAGCTTCGCCAACGAGGTGCCGTTCATCCTGGCCGCCGAGCGGCTCATGGAGGTGGAGGCCCCGCCCCGGGCCCAGTGGATCCGCACCGTCCTGTTCGAGCTGAGCCGCATCGCCAACATCACGCTGTTCCTGGGCGACATGGCCGTGCAGGTGGGCGCCATCACCCCGGTGTTCTTCGCCTTCCGGGACCGCGAGCATGTCCTCAACCAGATCGAGGCGGCCACCGGCGGGCGCTTCCATCCCAACTTCGACCGCATCGGCGGCCTCAAGGACGACCTCCCGGCCGGCTGGGTGGCCGAGACCCGCCAGGCCATGCGCAAGATCCGCGCCTTCTGCGACGAGATCGAGGAGCTGGTCGAGGGCAACGAGATCTTCCAGGCCCGCACCCGCGGCATCGGCGTGATCCCGCCCGACGTCGGCCTGTCCTACGGCCTCACCGGGGCCAACATCCGGGCCTCCGGCGTGAATTGGGACGTGCGCCGGGACAGCCCGTGCGGGCTGGTCCACGACCAGGTCGACTGGAAGGTGTGGACCCACCCCGACGGCGACTCGTTCGCCCGGTTCTGGGTGCGCCTGCAGGAGACCCGGGAGGCCACCAAGATCGTCGACCAGCTGCTCGACGGGATCCCGTCGGGGCCGATCATGGCCAAGGTGCCCGTCATCATCAAGGTGCCCGCGGGCGAGGCCTACGTCGAGACCGAGAACCCGCTCGGCGTGATGGGCTACTACGTCGTGTCGAAGGGGGACCTGAACCCGTTCCGGGTGAAGATCCGCTCGGCGTCGTTCTCCAACGTCTCGATCACACCGTGGCTGCTCAGGGGCGTCTACGTGCCCGACATCATCACCATCCTGGGAAGCCTCTACTTCATCCTCGGAGACATCGACCGATGATCGCGCTGCTGGCGGAGCTGTCGTACTGGCAGGTCACCTCGATCAGGGTGGGAGCGGGCCTGGTGGCCGTGCTGCTGGTGGCCGGCACGCTGGTCTACGCCCACCTGTTCAAGATGGTGAGTTTCATGCAGAGCCGGCTGGGCCCGATGGAGGCCGGCCCCTACGGCTCGCTTCAGCTCATGGCCGAGATCGGCAAGTTCCTCCAGAAGGAGGACATCGTTCCCCGCCGGGCCGACCGCTTCGTGTTCAAGGCGGCCCCGTTCGTGGTCCTCACCTCGACGTTCCTGCTGCTGGTGGTGCTTCCGGGCGGTCCGGACGCATGGTTCATCTCCAACGACCTCGGGATCTATCTGGCCATGGCCGTCGGCTCGGTGTCGGTGATCGGGATCCTCATGGCGGGTTGGGGCTCGGCATCGAAGTACTCGCTGCTCGGCGGGCTGCGGGCCACCGGCCAGCTCATCGCCTACGAGCTGCCGCTGCTGCTGGCGGTGGTCGGGGTGGTCATCCAGGCCGAGACCATGAACCTGCAGGAGATCGTGCTGGCCCAGGCCAACGGCGAGATCTTCGGTTGGGGGCTGATCGGCAACCCGTTCATCCTCACCCAGTTCGCCGGCTTCATCATCTTCATGATCGCCATGCAGGCCGAGCTCACCCAGACCCCCTTCGACATGCCGGTGGCCGAGTCGGAGCTGGTCACCGGCTACATGACCGAGTACTCCGGCCTGCGGTTCCTGCTGTTCTTCATCGGCGAGTTCGCCACCGCCGGCGTGTTCTCAGCCATCGCCGCGGTGCTGTTCCTCGGCGGCTGGTACGTGCCCGGCCTCGACCCGGCCGACAACCTCTTCAACGTGATCGGACCGCTGGTGCTGTTCGGCAAGGTGGTGGTCCTGACGTTCTTGGTCTTCTGGGTCCGGTTCACGTTCCCGCGCTTCCGTGAGGACCAGCTCCAGCGCCTGGCCTGGAAGTTCCTGGTACCGCTGGCCCTGGCCAACATCGTGGTCACCGGCGTGCTCAAAGTCCTCGTCTGATCCGCGAAGCGCCAGCCCACGATGTATAGGCACGGAGACACGATCAAGAACACGCTGGAGGAGATCCACCGCCACAATCTTGTGCTACCAGCCATTCAACGCGAATTCGTGTGGAAGTCTGAGCAGATTTGCCGCTTGTTCGACAGCATCATGCAAGGATTTCCTATCGGCACGTTCTTGTACTGGCGAGTAGCTTCCGAGAATAGCGGGAAGTTCAAGTTCTTCGATTTCGTCCGAGATTATCATCAACGTGACAGTCCCCACTGCGCTCCTCTTTCTACCATCCTTGATCGACAGGTGACAGCGGTACTGGACGGCCAGCAACGTTTGACGGCTCTCAATATTGGCTTGCACGGTAGTGTCTCCCGAAAATTGCGTTACAAATGGTGGAACAACCCTGATGCTTTTCCAAAGACAAGACTGTACCTAGATTTACTTTGGAGACCAGATGAGAACGAAGAAGAAGGACTCAGATATAGGTTCCGATTCTTGACAAAGGGACATGCAAATCCGGTTAACAGAGATGCTTGCTGGTTTCCGGTGAAGCAAGTACTCGATTATGACAAGGTAGGGTCAGCTATGACACGTTGGCTCAACCAACGTCTACCGCAAGAGCAAGTGGATGACGCCTTCGACACTCTTGCACGGTTGCATCAAGTTGTGCATTCAGAGGGTCTTGTGTCATACTATGAAGAGACGAGCCAAGAACTGGATAAAGCTCTACAGATATTCCTCCGTATGAACGACGGAGGTACGCCTCTTTCTCACTCGGACCTTCTTCTGTCAATTGCTGTCGCTCAATGGAATAATCATGATGCGCGAGAAGAGATACATGATCTGGTGGACGAGTTAAACCGTATCGGAATTGGATTCACCTTCTCGAAGGATCTCGTCTTGAAGGCAGGCTTGATGCTTAGCGAAATTGGAAGCGTCGGTTTCAAGGTTGACAACTTCAATCGGGAGAACATGATCACGCTCGAAGAGCGCTGGGAAGAAATTAAGAGTGCGCTGATCTTGACCGTGCGACTCGTCTCTTCGTTTGGATTCAACGGGCGAAATCTGACATCTCAGAACTCCATTCTGCCGATTGCATACTATCTCTACAAGAGGAGTCCGGGGGATGTTTACTTGACCAAGGGCAACTTCGAGCGCGACCGACAGAGTGTTCGCGAATGGCTCATCCGAAGCCTGCTGAAGTCCGGAGTCTGGGGCAGTGGCTTGGACACGTTGCTAACTGATCTCCGAGAGACCATTAGAGATGCTGGACACGATATCTTTCCGGATGAACGCCTTCGTGAAGCAATGGCGCGACGCGGTAAGGCTCTATACTTCAATGATGAAGAAATTGAGGAATTGGCAGATATGGAGTATGGGAATAGATTAACTTTCTCATTATTGTCCCTACTGTTTCCCTTCGTTGATCTCAGAAATCATTTCCATATGGACCATATCTTCCCATCGTCGCGGTTCACTGAGCGCAGACTTAGGAAAGCTGGTGTTGATGAGAATGTCATTGAGGACTTCAGAGACATGCGGAACAGACTCGCCAACCTTCAACTGCTACATGGGTCCGAAAACAACGAGAAGCGTGCGAAGATGCCCAGGAAGTGGCTGGAGTCGGAATCATCCGACTATGCGAATATGCATCTATTAGGTAATGTGCCCGACTCAATCACTGACTTCGGTAGCTTCTATGAGGCGCGAAGAGAAAGATTGAAGCAGCGAATCACGGATCTGCTTGGTCGATAGAGCGCGGCCGGCTGCCGGGTCGGCCGTCGTTGAGGCCTGCCTGTGCGCGATTCTGCCTACGTAGGTGCGGTCGATGCCAGTGCGGCGCGAGATCTCTCCGCAGGAGGCGCGGCCGTCCGCCCTGTGCGCGGTCACAACCACCCCTGGGTGCTCGCTTGTGGGTTTCGTCCTTGGATGCGGGTCTGCGCGGCCTGCCGCGTAGGCTGGCGAGTGAGGGATGCGGCATCCTGGGAGGCGAGGCGATGGACAGCATCACGGTGCGCAACTACCGGTGCTTCGGAGCGGAGCAGACGGCCCGTCTCGCGCCGATCACGCTCCTCGTGGGAGAGAACAGCACCGGCAAGAGTTCGCTGATGGCAATGATCCGTGCCCTATGGGATGCCGTCTACGCCGACCGAGTGCCCGACTTCAAGGAGGAGCCCTACGATCTGGGCAGCTTCGACGAGATCCTCCATGACACCGGTGGCCGTGGGCCGCGGGCGCCGAACTTCGCTGCCCGTTTCGAGGTCCGTGCCGGGGCGCTTCGAAGCGGATCCCGCTCGAAGCCATACCGGTACGAGGTTGAGTTTGGACCGCACCAAGCGGCTCCGACACCCGTTCGGCGGCGCGTGTCGCGTGACGGATGCTGGCTAGAGCAGGATCTCAGCGAGGCCGGCTTCGGCAGGATCCGCTTTGGTACCCCACAGGGCGAATGGAAACGCGAGGCACCCGATGGCCCGCGCCTCTTCGCGCCTACCTCCACCGACGTCTTGCCACCGCTGGACTCGGCGTTGTGGCAGCTTCGCCGGATCGCAGACGAGAACCGGCCGACGGTGTCGCATGTTGAGTCTTTGTCCGGCTCCCCGGAATTCACAGCTGAGGTCGTCGAGGAGATCCGGCAGCAGATCGGGCAATTCCCGGGAGCCCGCCTGCGCAGATCCCGTCCCAATGATCGGGCAAGGCCCTTTGCGAGCGCGCCCACTCGATCCCGGCCTCGGCGAACCTACGACCCCACCCGCACAGCGCCCGACGCCGAGGGCGACTACGTGCCGACCCATCTGGCGTGGCTATCGCTCCACGAGCCCGACGCCTGGAAGAATCTCAAGTACCGGCTTGAAGAGTTCGGGAGCGCCGCGGGTCTATTCGACGAGATCAGGGTGCGCCGGTTCGGGAGGACGGCCTCGGATCCGTTCCAGCTCCAGGTCCGCAAGTTCGACCAAAGGACTAAGGGACCGATCCACAGTCTCGCAGATATGGGCTATGGCGTGAGCCAGATCTTGCCGCTCGCGGCTGAGCTGCTGCGTGACGACAGCCCCCAGACGCTCCTCGTTCAGCAGCCCGAAGTACACTTGCATCCCAGCGCGCAAGCGGCCCTCGGCACTCTGCTTTGCGAGGTCGCCGCCGACGGGAGGCGTGGCCGTCGACTCATAGTCGAGACCCACAGCGACTTCATCATCGACCGCGTCCGCATGTCGGTCCGAGACCAGGTTGGGGGATTGAGACCCGAGGACGTCTCGATCGTGTACTTCGAGCGGAACGGGCACGATGTGGTGATCCACAACTTGAGAGTGGACGAAAAGGGCAGCCTGCGTGACGCTCCGCCCGGCTACCGGCAGTTCTTCCTGAAGGAACTTCAGCGCTCCATCGACCTGTGAGCCATGTGCGCAATCGTGGACGCCAACGTAGTTGGTGAACTCTGGGAGGAAGGCAGCTCTGCGGCGGGGCAGGGTTTTCGCCGCTGGGTCGAAGGTCCGAACGGCCGGTTGGTCGTGGGCGGGCAGCTTCGGCAGGAGCTTGGTTCAAGTAATGCTGCGAGATGGCTCCAAGAGCTAGACCGCGCGGACAGGCTGACAAGAGTTGACGACAGCCGAGTCGACCGTGAAGCAGCAAGATTGAGAAGCGTCCCTGCGAGTGACCCCGGTTCGTGCAAATCCGACGATCATCACGTCATAGCCCTGGCCCAGATCAGTGGAGCGCGGCTGTTATTCTCCAACGACAAGGACTTGCACAGGGACTTCAAGAACAAGCGTCTGATCGATCATCCCTCGGGGACGGTCTACTCGACGCTGGCCCGCAAGGATCTCACCTCCCACCGCAAGGCACAGCTGCGCAAGCACCATTGCCTTCCGTAGGCCGGCACCACCGGGCTGGTGCCCTTGGCGAGAAGGTCAAGACTGTCGTGCTCCGGCCTTGATAGTCGGCGTCCTTCGCGGTGAGGCGTCTCGTGTGGTGTGCTCCACCAGGGCCGCTCCCGCCGTCTGGGCCAGTCTGCCGTCGAACGTGCATAGGGGTGCGGCGCCGGCCCGTTCGGCTGCGGAGAGAATCATGAGGTCTGAGAAGCCGGGACCGCCCTGGCCGTAGCGGTACGCGGCCGCGGCCACGTCATCGGAATCCTCGACCACGAGGCTGTCCGACGCCGTCAGATCCATCAATGCCGCCGCCACCCGGGCCCGAGTGAGGCGGTAGCTCCTCTCGAGCACCCAGGCGACCTCGATGGCCACCTCGCGGCAGATGAAGCCCGGGTCGTCGGGCGTCGTTCGATCCATCAGCGCACGGGCAGCGGCCGCCTGCGCCGCGTCGTCGCCGACGAGGTAGCGCACGATGACGCTGGTGTCGAGCGCGGTCATCCCTCGGTCGCCCCCTCCGTGACGGCACGATCCATGTCTTCCAGGCTCACGGCGGGGCCGTCATACTTGAGACTGCGGAACAGCCGGCTCGTGGGCTGCACCGGCAGAATCAGCACGCCCTCCTCCAGGATGACGTAGCGCACCTTGTCGCCTGCCTTGACCGACAACGAGTCCCGGACGGCCTTGGGCAGCGTGGTCTGGCCCTTCACGGTGATGCTCGACTCGATCACAGACTTGAATCCTCCCATACTTGAACCATTTGTCCCTTGTGTCCTATGTCAGAGTAAGGCTATCAGCTTGAATGAACGGCATACCGCCCCTTTGCTGGGTGCCGAGGGACCCTCTCGATAGGCACCCATAGAGTCCATAGTGGGGGCTGTGATGTGCTTTTGTGGCTATCGGTTGTGAAACGTGCGCTTGCGGGTAGCGTTGCTGAAGCGAATCGGAGGTGCGCGCAAGTGAGCTCGATCGTGGCTGGTCCTCCCGAGGTAGACGTCGAGTATCCGGAGGGCCCCAGCATGCCGGAGGGGGACGCGCAGACACGGCGGCGCATGGAGCTGACGCTCGCCTTGCGGCACTGGTTCGCAGGGCGGGCCGACAGCGGGGGCGCGTGGGTGTGCTGCGACATCAACGTGTACTACAAGGAGGGCGATCCCCGGGTGGTGGTTGCGCCCGATGTTGCGGTTGCGTTCGGAGTCGATGTCGCCGCAGTGGAGAACCAGACCACCTACAAGGTGTGGGAGGCGGGCGCGGTGCCGTGCTTCGCGCTGGAGATCGCGTCGCCCACGACGGTGCGCACAGACCTGAACGTGAAGCCGTCCAAGTACGCCGAACTCGGAGTGCAGGAGTACTGGCGCCTGGACCCGACGGACGGACGCCTGCTGCGTCCGGCGCTTCAGGGAGAGCGGCGTAGGTCGGGGAACTGGGTCCCGATCGAGGTGGCGGCCGGGCCCGACGGGCTCCGGGCCCGAAGCGAGGTCCTGGGACTCGACCTCTGTTGGCGTCCGCCCAAGCTGCGGCTGTGGGATGTCTCGGCGGGCGTCTGGCTCCCCGACCCCGACGACCTCGCCGCGCAAGCTGCCGACGAGGCGTCTGCCCGGCGGGCTGCCGAGGCTCGGGCCGCGGCCGCCGAGGAAGAGCTCGCCGAGCTTCGAGCCCGTCGCCGAGACACCACCTGACGACTCGGCACCCCGTGCTGCTCGTCCGGCCGGAGGGTCGGGCGCACCGCGGCGGGCGAACCTGTCCCATCGTGTACGGCGGCGGGAGGGTCGGTAGGCTTGCGGCCCGTGTGCAGGCTGCTTGACGCGCTCCCTATGGCGGGCGCCCGAAGTGACGGCTGACCCCCCGATGGTGGTGTGATGGCACTGGTGCCCGGTCTGGTCAAGGGGCTGGTGGTGACCGGCTCAACCATCGTGCGCACGGTGTTCCCCAAGCGGGGGATGCGCACGCTGGTGCCCGCGCCGACCAAGGGCGCGGCAACCGTGCAGTACCCCCACGTCAAGGAGGCGCCCCCCACCCGGGCCCGGGGCGTGATCGCCCTGCACGAGGGCAACTGCACCGCCTGCATGCTGTGCGCCCGGGAGTGTCCCGACTGGTGCATCTACATCGAGGGCCACAAGGAGAAGGCCCCGCCCCGCCGGGCCGGCGGCAAGCCCCGCCAGGTCAACATCCTCGACCGCTTCGACATCGACTACGCGCTGTGCATGTTCTGCGGCATCTGCGTGGACGTGTGCCCGTTCGAGGCGCTGTTCTGGACCCCCGAGTACGAGTTCTCCGAGCCCCGCATCGCCGACCTGCTCCACGACAAGGAGCGGCTCAGCGAGTGGATGGAGACCGTTCCCGACTTCGAGGACTACGAGTCGGGGTCGGTGGCCAAGAAACTCAAGGTGCCGCCGGCATGATCCCCGTCGCCTGCGACGCTCTGGGCACCTCTGGGGTGCCGCCGACATGACGCCGGCGGGCGTGCTGGCCGCGGGCGCCGCGGGCGGCGACCTGTTCGTCGCGCAGAACGTCTTCTTCGGCGTGATCGCGCTGGTGATGATCGTGTCCGCCATCCGGTGCGTGACCACCCGCAACGTCGTGCACGCTGCCCTGTGGCTGGTGCTGGTTCTGGCCGGGGCGGCGGCCCAGTTCATCCTGCTCGGCTCGGAGTTCGTGGCCGTCACCCAGGTGCTCGTCTACATCGGCGCCATCATCGTGCTGTTCCTGTTCGGGATCATGCTCACCAAGGCCTCGATGGGCGACGACGACTCGGTGGCGGGCGAGAAGCGGCTCATGGCCGGCCTGGTGGCCGTGCTGCTGGCCGTGGTGATGGGCATCGCCCTCGTCGACAGCTACTCCGACACCCGGGTGGTGATCGACGAGCCCCAGCGCTTCGCGGCGGTGTCCGACGCCATCTTCAGCCAGTACATTGTGGCCTTCGAGGCGGTGTCGGTGCTGCTGCTGGCCGCCCTGATCGGCGCCATCGTCGTGGCCCGCAAGGAGTAGGGGCCGGCCGTGATCTCCCAGTCCTGTTGCCCTGCTCGCGCTCTGCCGGTCCTGTGCCGGGTTGCCGCGCGCCGCTCGGCGGAGCCCGTCCGTGAAGGCGGCGAGCCGTGATCCTCAACCAGTTCCTGCTGCTCGCCGCGATCCTGTTCTGCATCGGCGTGTACGGCGTGCTGGCCCGCCGCAACGGGATCATGGTCCTGATGTCGGTCGAGATCATCCTCAACTCGGTGAACATCAACCTTGTGGCGTTCGGAGCCTTCCGCGACCATGTGGCCGGCGAGGTGTTCGCCCTGTTCGTGATCGCCGTGGCCGCGGCCGAGGTGGGCATCGGCCTGGCCATCGTCCTGCTCATCTACCGCAACCGACGCAGCATCGACCTCACCGAGGCCGATCTGCTCAAGGGCTAGAGGCCGAGCGGGTGGGAGGCGATACGTGAACATGCTGGCGAAGCGCTCAGCGAGGCCGTGGCCCGAGCGGCCCGTGAGCGCAGCGAACAAGAGCGGGAAACACCACGCCGCACCGCGAGGCGGCGTTACCTGCCCGCGCGAGTTATGAGGGACCGCTAGCCGTGAACGTGCTCGCCGCCGCGCTCGCCGCCGCCGAGGAGACTGTCGTCTACGGACCCAGCTCAGTGGACAGCGCCGGGTTCTTCCTCGACTTCGCCTGGCTGGTGCCGCTGCTGCCCGCCCTGTCGTTCGCTGGGATCCTGCTGTTCGGCAAGCGCATGCGGAGCAAGGGCTCCGCACTCGGGGTCGCCGCGGTGGCCGGCTCGTTCGTGCTGTCGCTCGGGGCGGTGGTCACCTGGATCGGCCATCGCGACGAGGCCCACGAGGGTGTCCAGGCCGTGCACCGCACGGTGGGCTGGCTCGATTTGGGCGGCATCACCCACGACGCGGGCATCCTCCTCGACGGCCTGTCGGTGATGATGCTGTTCGTGGTGACCGCGGTGTCGCTGCTGGTGCACGTCTACAGCACCGACTACGTGGCCGGCGACGCCCGCTACACCCACTTCTTCGCCTTCCTGAGCCTGTTCACCGCGGCGATGCTGTTCTTCGTCCTCAGCGACAACCTGCTGCAGATGATCGTCGGCTGGGAGCTGGTCGGTGTGTGCTCGTTCGTGCTGATCGGCCACTGGTGGGAGGACAAGGCCAACTCCGACGCCGCCCTCAAGGCCTTCTTCACCAACCGGGTCGGCGACGTCGGCCTGCTGGTGGGCGTGTCGATCCTGTTCTTCGCCGCGGGCCGCACCTTCGACACCCTCACCCTGTCCGAGCGCATCAACGCCGGCGAGGTGAGCCACACGGCCCTGGTGGTGGCGTCGCTGTGCCTGCTGGCCGCGGTGATGTCCAAGTCGGGCCAGTTCATACTGCACACCTGGCTGCCCGACGCCATGGCCGGGCCCACCCCTGTCTCCGCGCTGATCCACGCCGCCACGATGGTGGTGGCCGGGATCTTCATGGTGGCCCGCCTCTACCCGGTGTTCTGGGAGGGGATGTCGATCGCCGGCTCCAGCATCAACGTGCTGGCGCTGGTCGGCGCGGTCACCCTGCTGTTCGGCGGGCTGCTGGCGTTCACCCAGAACGACATCAAGAAGGTGCTGGCCTACTCCACCGTCAGCCAACTCGGCTACATGGTGATGGCCCTCGGCGTGGGCGCGTGGACCGCGGCCATGTTCCACCTGTTCACCCACGCCTTCTTCAAGGCGTGCCTGTTCCTGGGGTCGGGCTCGGTGAGCCACGCCGTGCACAGCTTCGACATGAAGACCGACATGGGCGGGCTCCGCAGGGTCATGCCCCACACCTACCGCACGTTCCTGGTGGCCACGATCGCGCTGATGGGCCTGCCCCCGCTGGCCGGGTTCTGGTCCAAGGACGAGATCCTCGCCGGCACCGGCGGCTGGGGCCTGTTCGGCGGCACCCACGGCAACGGCAACTACACCCTCATGCTGGTGATGGGCATGGTCGGTGCGGCCGTGACCGCCGCCTACATGACCCGGGTCGTGTACCTCACGTTCTTCGGCGCCTACCGGGGCCACGGCCATCCCCACGAATCCGGGCCCCGTATCCTGGTGCCGCTGTACGTGCTGGCCTTCTTCGCGGCCCTGTCCGGGCTGTTCAACATGCCCAAGGGCTTCCAGCTGTGGCCCGCGGCCTGGCAGGAGCGCTTCGGCCACTACGTCGAACCGGTGGCGGCCTACTTCCCGGCCATCGGCCACGCCAAGCCGAGCTGGTCGCTGGCCGTCGTCTCGGTGCTGGTGGCCCTCATCGGCGCCGGCCTGGCCTGGCGCTACTACTTCAAGGGCGTGCAGGCCCGGTCCGAGGCCGCAGGGGAGCCTCTGACCGAGATCGACGACGGGCCGGTGTCGCGGGGCGGGCTGCCCAGGGCGGTCCACACCGCGCTGGTCAACAAGTACTACTTCGACCACCTCTACACCGGCGTGATCGTCAAGGCGGTCAAGGGCCCCCTGGCCAGGGCCGTCTACTGGTCCAACCAGCGTGTCATCGACGGCGTCGTCAACGAGGCCGGCCGCCAGTCGGTGGCCGCGGGCCGCGCCGTGTACGACCACGTCGACCAGACCCTCATCGACCGCGTCATCGTCGACGGCTCGGGACGGGCCTCCGACGGCGCCGGCGAGAGCCTGCGGACCATGCAGACCGGCAAGGTCCAGCAGTACGCCGCCATCCTGTTCGCGGCTGCGACCGTGCTGGCGGGCGTGTTCATCCTCGTGCTGTCGATCTGACCCCGGAGGCCGAGCGGAATGGAGCAATACGTGAGCATCTTCGGGAGACATCGAGCGAGGCCGTGGCCCGAGCGGCCCGTGAGCGCAGCGAACAAGAGCGGGAGACAGCACGTTGCACCGCCGAGAGCCGACACCTGCACGCGCGGTCCCTTCATGACCGAGATCGTGACCGACCCTGAAACCCCCGCCGAAACCAGGAGCCTCTAGGACCGAACCATGACCGACTTTCTCAATGATTGGGGCCTGACCGGTGTCACCTTCGTCCCGCTGGTCGGGGCGCTGGTGATGATGGCGGTCCCGGCCGCCGAGGAGAAGCTGCTCAAGCAGCTGGCCCTGCTGTCGTCGCTGGCCGCGATGGTGATCGGCGGGCTGCTGATGCTCGACTTCGACTACGGCAACGCCGGGGCCCTCCAGTACGTGGTGGACGCCCGCTGGATCGAGGTCATCAACAGCCGCTACATCCTGGGTCTGGACGGGATCTCGCTGCCGCTCATGGCGCTGACGCTGGTGGTGGTGCCGCTTTGCGTCATCTACTCGTGGGACCACATACCCGAGCCCGGCAACCCCAAGGCGTTCTTCATCCTGATGCTCATCCTGGAGACGGGCATGGTGGGCACCTTCGTGGCCCAGGACCTGATCCTGTTCTTCGTGTTCTTCGAGGTCGTGCTGCTGCCCATGTTCTTCATGATCGCAGTGTGGGGCGGCGAGAACCGGCGCTACGCCTCCATCAAGTTCTTCCTGTTCACCCTGTTCGGGTCGGCGCTGATGCTGCTGTCGTTCCTGGCGCTGTTCTTCCTGTCGACCGACCCGGCCACCGGCGAGTCGCTGAGCACCTTCGACATGCGGGCGCTGACCGACGTGGCCGGCGCCGGCATCCTGGGCGCCACCCAGATCTGGATCTTCGCCGGAATGTTCATCGGCTTCGGGGTGAAGGTGCCGATGTTCCCGTTCCACACCTGGCTGCCCGACGCGCACACCGAGGCGCCCACGGTGGGGTCGGTGATCCTGGCCGCCGTGCTCCTGAAGCTCGGCACCTACGGTTTCGTGCGCATCGCGGTGCCCATGCTGCCGGAGGGGGCCGAGGCGTGGGCGCCGTGGATCGGCCTGCTGGCGGTGATCGGCATCATCTACGGCGCTCTGGGATGCCTGGCCCAGACCGACATGAAGCGCCTGATCGCGTTCTCGTCGGTGGCCCACATGGGCTTCGTGATGCTCGGGATCGCCACCCTCACCGACTTCGGGATCAACGCCGCCATCTTCGGGATGGTCGCCCACGGGATCATCACCGGGATGCTGTTCTTCCTGGCCGGCTCGGTGAAGGAGCGCTACCACACCCTCGAGATCCGCCGGCTCGGCGGGATGCTGGTCCAGGCGCCCCGGATGGGCTGGATCCTGGGGTTCTGCTCGATGGCGTCGCTGGGCCTGCCCGGCCTGGCCGGCTTCTGGGGCGAGTTCCCGGCCATCCTGTCGGCCTACTCGCCGGCGGAGGGCCTGCCGGTCGAGACGTTCCGGACCTACATGGTGGTGGCCGCGGTCGGGACGGTGCTGGCTGCGGGCTACCTGCTGTGGCTGTTGCAGCGCACCGCTATGGGCGCGCCCCGAGAGGAGTTCGCCGGCAGAGACGACATCGTCGACGTGACCCGCACCGAGTGGATCGCCTGGGCGCCCCTGCTGGTCGGGATCCTGCTGTTCGGCCTGCTGCCGGGACTGATCTTCGACGTGACCGACCCGGCGGTGGTCGGCCTGCTGGCGAACGGAGGCTGACGCCCTGATGCGCCTCATCCCCGCCCTCTCCCGGAATTGGCAGCGTTTTGCACGGTATGCGTGCATTCTGCTGCCAGTTCGGTCGGC
>JAPPLH010000055.1:10181-14219 GCA_028819505.1 Acidimicrobiaceae bacterium | reverse complement strand
TCGATCCAGGCCTGCATCAGGGCCAGCCACTCTGCGGTCCAGCCGTCCAGCGCGGAGCAGTCGACCGCCGGCCGGTGGCTCGCCTCCCACACCCGGTACGACACGTCGGGCACCCGGTCCTCCAGGCCCCGAGCCAGCGTCAGGATGTAGGCCTGCAGGCGCGCCGGGGCCCGGGGCGCCTCCACCAGCGAGCCGTCGGCCGCCACCACCTCGGCGTATCCGGGCTCCAGGCAGGCCACGGCCAGAGCCCCCGTCGGGCCCGCCCCCACCACCCGCACCACCTCCGGGAAGGCGGCGGGCCCGCGGCGGTGCACCCCCGATTCGAGGTACGACGCCAGCACACCGAGGGCGGCCCGGCGCGCCGGGCCCGCCGAGGCGATGGCCACGCAGAGCTGGCCCAGCGCGTCCGGCGCGGCCAGCGCCGCCGTGAACTGGTGCTCGTAGCGCATCACCGTCAGAGCCGCCGCCGCCGCCGGGTCGCCGAGCACCGCGAGGCCGCCAGCGGCCGGCGCCGCGATGCCGTCGAGCTCCCAGGCGGTGCCGCACGCCTCAGGCGGGAAGGCCCAGTCGAGCTCGGGCGCCCACACCGGCAGGTGCCGGGCCCGCAGGCGCCCCAGGTCGCTGGTGGGGGCCGCGTCCGGATCCAGGAAGCCCGCCGGCGCGTCCCCGGAGGGCGCCTCCACCACGGGACGGTCGGCGCCGGCGCTGCGTTCAGGCGCCGGGGCGCCGTCCCCGGCGGCAGTGGTCCCCCCGCCGGTTTCCGTGCCGCCCGCGCATGCCGCCGCGGCCAGAGCCACCACCAGAGCGAGCGCGATGCCCCTGCCGCGGCCGGCCCTACTGCCGCTGCCGGTACCAGTGCCGATGCCGGGCCTCCTGCCGACGCCGGTCCGGGTGGTGGGTTGTGGGTACGAGGTCGTCAAACGCTCGCAGACGCTGCCGGACAGCTGCTAGCGCACCGCTAGGCGCCGAAACGGACCGCGGCCTCCATCGAATCGAACCGGTGCAGCACCTCGCTCTCCACCGACCTCACCGCGGGGTCGTCGGGATGGCGGGGCCGGGGCAGGTTGATGGGGATGTCGTCGAACACCACCCCGCCGGGGCGCAGCATCACGATCCGGTCGGCCAGCTCCACCGCCTCCGACACGTCGTGGGTGACGAACAGCGCCGTCTTGCGGGTGTGCAGCCACACCCTCTGGAGGTACTCGCGCAGCGACCGGCCGGTGAGGGCGTCCATGTGGCTGAAGGGCTCGTCCATCAGCAGGATGTCGGGGTTCACCAGGAAGGCCCGGGCGATGCCGACCCGCTGCTGCATCCCGGCCGACAGCTGCGACGGGTAGAGGTGGGCGACCTCGCTGAGCCCCACCATGGTCAGGTAGAACTCGGCCTCGCGGCGGGAGCGGTCCGACTTGCGGTCCTGCACGTACAGCATGTTGTTGACCACGGTGCGCCACGGCAGCAGCCGGGGCTCCTGGAACACGTAGCCGACCCGGGCGGGCACGCCGTCCTGGACGGCCTGCACCGTCCCGGAGGTGGGCGTCGCCACCCCGGCCACGATGTTGAGCAGCGTGGTCTTGCCGCTGCCGGAGGGGCCGAGCACAGCCACGAAGACGTTGCCGGTGACCGACATGTTCACCCCGCCGAGGGCCTGCACCCGGTGGGGGTGGGTGACGGTCGGCGGGTAGATCTTGGTCAGGTTCTCGATCAGGACTGTCGCCATGGGTCCTTCCTCCGTTGGTCCGGTCTTGCGCTCACACGCCCCACTCGTCCGCGAAAGTGAGCGTCGGCGTCTGGTTCCACTGGTGCGAGCGACGCTCCAGGCGCCGCAGCACGAGACGGTCGAGCACGGTGATCAGCAGCACGAAGAGGAACACCCAGCCCACGAAGCCGGGGTAGCGCAGAGCGTCGTACCAGAAGCGGGCCCGCCATCCGACCCCGTCGGTCGCCCCGAACCACTCCACGATCAGCAGGCTGTTCCAACCGGTGGTGAACGCCAGCCGCACGCCGATGAAGGCGCTGGGCAGCGTCCCCCCGAGGAGGAGGTCCACGATGCGGTTGCGGCGGGTGACCTTGTACGACTTGGACATCTCGATGAGCGAGGGGTCGATGCTGCGCACGCCGGTGCTCATGTTGATGGCCACGAAGGGGACGGCGGTGAGCGCCACGGCCGCGATCGGCGCGGTGTCGGTGAGGCCGAACCAGAGCGACGCCAGGAAGGCCCACACCACCGCGGGCAGCGCCAGCAGCACGAGCGTGGTGTCGCTGAGCAGGCCCCGGACCCAGGTGGAGGAGCCGATCATGAGCCCCAGGACCGCGCCGACGGGGATGCCGACGGCCAGGCCGATGACGTAGCGCTGGAGGCTCAGCCCCAGCGGCCCCCAGAACTCGCCGAGCAGCATGCCGCCGTGGGATCCGCCGGTGATCTCGGTGACCATGAACGACACGACCAGATCGATGCTCGGAACCCTCTCGCTGGCCACGGCGAGGTACTGCCAGAGGCCGAGCAGGAGCAGGACGGCCGTGAGCTGCACGACCCACGGCCAGCGCAGCACCCGGCGGGGGGCGGGGAGGCTGAGGCCGGCCGGCCCGCGCCGCCGCGGCTCGGGAACCTCGGGAACGTCCTGGTACCCGCTGGCATAGGGCGTCGGGCCCTGCGGCGTCGGCGGCGCCTGCGAAGCAGCACCGGCTGGAGGCGCATGCTGCGGCGCGTCAAGCGGCGGCGCATGCTCCAGCGGAAAAGCGTCAAGCGCGGGCGCGTGCGGAACCTGCGACGGGACGCCGGGCGGCGGCGCATGCTCCAACGGAACCTGCGGAAAGGCACCGGGCGGCGGCGCAACCCGCGGAGCAGCACCGGGCGGCGGCGCGTGCTCCAACGGAACCTGCGGAAAGGCACCGGGCGGCGGCGCAACCTGCGGAGCAGCACCGGGCGGCGGCGCGTCAAGCGGCGGCTGCGGAAAGGCACCGGGCGGCGGCGCATGCTCCAACGGAACCTGAGGAAAGGCGCCGGGCGGCGGCGCATGCTCCAACGGAACCTGCGGCGGCTGCGGGAAGGCGCCGGGCGGCGGCGCAACCTGCGGAGCGGCACCGGGCGGCGGCGCGTGCGGCGGCGCGTCAAGCGGCGGCTGCGGGAAGGCGCCGGGCGCAGGCTCCTCCCGCCTCGGCGGTCGTGGGGTGTTCGGGGGGGCTTCAGTCATGGGGTGGTCGGCCTCAGCTTTGCGGGCGCTGCCCAGTGCGGGCCTGCAGACGGTTGTCGATCCGGCGGAAGACCAGGTTCTCGAAGATGAGCATCAAGGCTACGAAGATCACGGTCCAAGCGAGCATCCCCCGGACGTCGTAGCTCTCGAAGCTGCGGCGGATCTTGAATCCCACCCCGTCGGAGGCGGCGAAGACCTCGGTCAGCAGCTCCACCCGCCACGCCGCCGCGAAGGCCAGCCGCGCGCCGGTGAGCAGCGAGATGAACGAAGAGGGCAGGAGCACGCCCCAAGTGATCTGGGAGCGGGTCCGTCCGAAGGACTCGCTCATCACGACGAGGTTCTTCTCGACGCCCGCGAGGCCCTGGGCCACGTTCATCGCCATGTAGGAGGTCGCTACCACCGCGGCCACGAGGGTCGGCCCCCGGGAGGACACGCCGAACACGAACAGGGTGACGACGGCCAGCCCCACGATGGGAGTGCTCACAATCAGCTGCACGATGGTGCGGAGCAGGGTCCGCCACCAGGCGCTGTGGGCGATGAGCCAACCCAGGCCGGCGCTCGCCACGGACGCGAGCAGGAAACCGCCCAGCACCCGGGTGAGGGTGGCTCGAATGTGGCCGGCGAAGCCCGACTCGGTGATCACGTTCCAAGCCTCGCGGGCCACGATGTGGGGCGGCGGAAGCTGCTGCGTGTTGAGGACCAGGCTGGAGAGGCCGTACCAGGCTGCGACGAAGGCGATCCAGCCGGTGAGGACGCTGAACCGGAACAGCCAGCGGCGCACGACCACCCGCCGCATCTCCCTGACGGAGAGCTGTGTCATGGCTTCGGGCGTCACCGACCCGACCAC
>JAPPLH010000055.1:5574-10081 GCA_028819505.1 Acidimicrobiaceae bacterium | reverse complement strand
GCATCTCCCTGACGGAGAGCTGTGTCATGGCTTCGGGCGTCACCGACCCGACCACATTCGTCATGCTGCTCGCTCCCCCATCCCGGTCGCTTCCCCGTCCTCGCCGTGCTCTTCCTCTTCCTCGCCCTGCTCTTCCTCGTGCTCGCCGTGCTCTTCCTCGTGCTCGTCCTCGTCGTGCGAATGGAATTGCAGGACCCGCATTCCGGGTTCAACGGCGTCCGCCGGGATCAGCCCGGCGCGCTTGACACGGAACTGGACCTCGGCGAAGTTGCCCACGTCGCTCTCCTTGAGGTACACCGATGGCGCCATCCAGTCGTGGTCGTTCAAGTGCCGGGTCATCCAATCTATCTCCTCGACGGTCTGCGCCGAGAAGAGGTGGCGGAAGTCGGACACGATCTGCCCGCGGCCCGCAGCCCACTGGCGGAGGCCTGTCTCCCAGAGCTCGAAGACGTGCTCCACGATGACGAGGTTCGCTTCGAGCCAGTCCTTGTCGACGATGAACACCAGCTGCATGGGCAGCGCATCCGGGTCGGTGTCCTCCAAGACCTCCTGCGCGTAGATCTCCGCGGCGGACCGGCCGCCGTAGAGGGGCACCAGCCTGCCGTCGGCGAGGTAGGGGGCGCTGTAGTCCGGCAGGCAGATGCAGCCGTCGACGTCGCCGCGCAGCACCAGGTCGGCGACGCTGGCCGGGTCGACGAGCACCAAGTCGAAGTCCGAGCCGCCGTCCTCGAACTCCAGGCCGTACAGGGCCTCGGCGATGACCCCCCACAGCAGCTCGGACCCCAGCGAGTTCTCGACCGCGATCCGCCGGTCCACCAGGTCCTCGAGGGTGTCCACCGTCCTCGTGCTGCGACTGACCGCCAGGATGCTCCGGTCCGTGGTCAGCTTGCCGACGATCAACGGCTCGCGGTCGGAGTCCTGGACGAAGCTCCCCACCTCCAACGCGTTCGTCACCACTATGTCGGCGTGGCCGCTGCCGAACGCCGCGAACTGGTCGAAGGAGTTGGTCACCTCGGCCCTGATGTCGTGGAGCTGCGACCATCGGGACAGCCCCCCCGAGCCCTCGATCCACTCCCAGATCGGGTTGGGCGCAAGATCGATCCTCACCGTCGCCGACGCCGCCGGGCCGGCCGCGGCCCCGCCCGTCGCGGCCCCGCTGTCGCCGCCGCAGGCGGCGAGCGCCGCGGCCGTGGCCAGCACCGCGAGGACTCTGCGGGCTGTGGTCGGTGCGCTCGCGTGAATGGTGTCCGGTCCGCTCATGGTGCAGGGGGCGTGATCCAGTCGGTCGTGGCGCGCATGCATCCCCAGAAGTTGAGCACGCAGTCCACATCGGGCTCCAGAACCCTGAATCGCTCGGCGCCGCCGCGGTCGGTGCGAGAGAAGGTGATGCGACCGCCGTAGGGGGCGGCATAGTCCGTGTCGTCGAGGGCGTTCAGGACCGAATCGGAGGTGATCGGCTCATCCGCCCGGCTGATGGCCCCGAACGTCACGTCCAGGTAGTCGCAGGTCGAGGTCGCCAGGTTCCAGGCGTCGCTGTGGGGCCGGTAGGCGAACGGGGGGGCTTCGACCGCCGTGTTTCGCAGGGTGATGCATCCCGCGTCCAGTTCCGGGATCTCGTCGCCGGCGGCTCGCCGGGCGCTCACCTGCACGAGGTTCTCGGCCTGCCGCCGGGGGATGTCGGCCATGAGGACGGTCGCGGGCTGAATGTCGTTGGCGATCCACTTCGGCGTCCAGTCGATCCTCTCCGCGGCCCGCATCATGCGGCGCAGGTCGGACCATCCGGCGATGGCGGCCACGGCCGTGACGCCGTCGTCGCGGAACCGGGCCGCGGTCTCAGAGTAGAAGTCCTCGATGTCGAGATAGATCGCCGCCATCGCGGGCGGGAGGGTCGCCAGGTTCTGTGCCGCCTCCTGGAGTTCCTCGTCGCTCAGGTCGGCCTCGAGCAGGCGGATCTGCTTCTCTGTCAGCAGCAGCATCAGGTCTCCGTACAACGCCGGGATGATGACGCTGGCGGCAACGTCGATGTCCAGGCGCCGTATGCGGTCCTCGAGGAACATGAGATTGGCGGCGGGCGGCGCCGCCATGGAGCGCCCGGTCCGCTCCTCGCGCAGCGCGACCTCAAGGGCGGACGTGGACACCGCGGCGTTCGAGCCCTGCAGGAAGCCGATGCGGTCGCTGTGGTCGATGACGCCGGCGGCCGCCGCATCGCGCAGGCTGCCGAGCATCAGCGGCTCGAACGCGCCGTCGTCTACGAACAGCCGTCCGCGGGCCTGGACCAATGTCGCCTCCGGCACCGCCGTGAACAGGCCGACTGTGGTGATCTGCGAGTCGAGGGTGGCGCATTGGAGCGTGGCCTCCGGGACTGTCAACGCGAAGTGGAGGACCGGTCGACGCTCGGGCAGTTCGCTGCAGATATGGGCGAAGCTGGCTGTCGGGTCGCTCAGGCTCCACAGGTAGGTCAGCAACTCCACGCAGCGCCCCCTGATCCCGCCGCTGAAGTTCACCTGGTTGACGTAGGCCGCGATGATCAGGCTGAGATCCTCCACCTCGGTCGTCTCGAGGCCTACCGCTTCGAGTTCGGCGAGGTTGGGGCCTACGTAGGCGACGGTGATGGGCTCAGCATCGGCCGCTCCGGGCAGGTTGCACGGATTGGGGCCCTGGAGCGACTGGGGGTCGCCGCCCGCCGCGGCGATCCCCGCGGCGACCCTGTTGGCCAGCGCGCTGCCGGCGGACTCGGCGCCCACGGGTGCAGCCTCGAGGCCGGTCGTCTCCAGGGCGGTGGCGCCGTCGTCGCCCCCTCCGCAGGCGGCCGCGATGACGCAGAAGACGGCCAGAGAGGCGACCAGAGCCGCCGCGGACCGCTTCGGCGGCCTTCGTGCGCCGCGCCGCGAGGACACGGGCCGGGCCCCGAGGCTGCGGGCCGCTGGCCGCGCCGAAGGCCGTCGTGCGCCGCGGGCTCGCCTCACGCGGCCCGGAACGGCGGGGGTGGCGTCGCCCATCTAGAATCCCGGCGGAGCGGGCTGTGCGGGTCCGGGGACGCCGGTCAGCAGCTGGGTCATAGTCGGGCCGGTCACCTGGGCGGCGACCATGGTGCAGGCGATCGGATGGACGACGGCGGTCGTGGTCTCGTCCACATGGATACGCCACGGCCATCGGGCCGCCACCGACGAGGTCGCCCCGACGACGGCGAGTCGCGTCCCCGCGGTGGCCGCTGTCTGGCCGGCGCGCTGGATCAGCAGGTCGTTGCCGGGGCCCACCACCAGGACGTCGAGCAGGGTGCCGCCTCCGGCCTGGGCGGTGTTGAGGAGGCCCTCCAGTTCGGGGGAGTCGAAACTGGTGGGGTGGACCCTCTCCCAGCCGACGATCCCGGAGGGGACGTCCATTCCCACCGTGATGATGCGGATGTCGCCGGCGAGCGGGGAGGATCCGAGCGCGCCGACGACGGCGTTGAGCAGGTTGACGGACGGAGTGCCGGGACCCGACACGATGAGACAGCCGATCTCCTCGATGTTCAACATCAGGGGACCCTCCAGGGTGTCTCCCACCGGGACGAGCGCGGGGCACAGGGAGGGGCCGTGCCCGACGGCGTGCAGGTCCTCGATGGTGACCTCCGGCTGCAGTTCCAGCACATGGCCCTGCGACGCCGACTGCCATCCTTCGGGCGCCCCGACCGGGCGGCTCAGCAGCACCTCGAAGCCGTAGGTGCCGACCCGGACAGCCAGCACGGCGGGCTTCTCCCGCAGGCGCCCGACAGTCACCGCCCGCAGATGGCGCATCGCCGCCTCGATGAGGTTGAGAGTGTCGACCCGGGCGCTCTGCTGGAGCGACTCCTCGATGGGGGCCGGCTCGGCCGCCGCGCCCCGGCGGCGCCGGAGCCGGGAGATCTGGAACAGCATCATGGCGTCGCCGATGGCGGTGCCGGCCAGGCTCCGGTTCGCGGCGGCGACCGCCCGGGCCTCCGCCGCAGGGGCCGCGCCGTCGGCGCCCGTGAGCGACGGCATGAACGTCGGCATGGGGGGCGCCTCCGCCTCGACACGGGGCGTCTCGGGCTCGATCGGGCCGAGGTCGGGCATGCCCGGCGCCGGTGCCGGCTCATGGGTCGCCGGCACTGGCGGCGCGCCGTAAGCCGCAGGCGGCGCAGGCTCCGGCAGTTCGTAGACAGGCACCGCCTCGGGCTCCGGCGCCTCATAGACCGGCACCGCCTCGACCACCGGCTCCGGCACAGGCACAGGCGCCTCGTAGACCGGCACAGGCTCCTCGACCACCGGCTCCGGCACCGCCTCGACCACCTCGTAGACCGGCACCGGCTCCTCGACCACCGGCTCCGGCACCGGCTCCTCGTAGACCGGGACCGCCTCGACCACCGGCTCCTCGACCACAGGCTGCTCCGGCACAGGCTCGACTGCCTCGTAGACCGGCACCGGCTCCTCAAGCACCGGCTCCTCGACCACAGGCTCCTCAAGCACCGGCTCCTCGACCACAGGCTCCTCAAGCACCGGCTCCTCGA
>JAPPLH010000055.1:1916-5474 GCA_028819505.1 Acidimicrobiaceae bacterium | reverse complement strand
GGCTCCTCAAGCACCGGCTCCTCGACCACAGGCTCCTCAAGCACCGGCTCCTCGAGCACCGGCTCCTCGACCACAGGCTGCTCCGGCACAGGCTCGACTGCCTCGTAGACCGGCACCGGCTCCTCGACCGCCGGTGGAGCGGGTACGGGCTCGGGCGGGGCCGGCAGCGGCGTGCCGTCCTGAACGGTCGACGGATCCGTGGCCGGCGGCACGGGAATCGTGGGCGTGTGAGCGCCCTCCCCGTCGGCGGCGTCCGCAGGCGCCGCCTGCTCGGGGGCGGGGATGGTCGTCGCGGCCGGGACCTCGGCCAGCGGTCCCGCCAAGTGCAGCGGCGGTGCGGCGGGCGTGCCCGATTCGAGTTGCTGGCCGCTGGTCAGGCCCCGCCAGAAGGGGACCACCTCCTCGGGCGTCGGCTCACGGCCCCAAGCGGTGAACAGGAATTTCTCGGCCAACGTCCACAGATACACCGGGTCCGGCTTGCCCCACGGCAGGGGGTCGCCGGGAAGAGCGAGGGCGGTGCCCACCGGCAGCAGGGTGTCGGGCCCCATGCTGGACACACCCGGGCTGGCCGCGTTCAGGCTCCGGAGCTCCTCCCAGCGCTTGGGCGTCTGCAGGAACTGGGCGGCGATGCTGCGCAGGGTGTCCTCGGCGCGGGTGAAGTAGTAGGCCCGCACCGGCACGATCATGGGCGGATCGTCCGCTGAGGCGGCGACCGGTTCCCCGACGATCTCCGCGTCGGCGATCCCGGGGTCGGCGACAGGCGCGGCCAGCGTCTCGGCGGCGGATCCGGCACCGTCGGCGATGGCGCCGTCCGGCCACACCGACTCGTCGGGCGGCACGATCACGCGCGGGGGTTCGTCCCTGAAGGGCTCGTCGAATATGGGCGGGCCCCTGCGGTACCAGGGCTCGTCGGACTCGGCGTCCCCGGCGGCGCCCGACTCGAAGTCCGGCGTCCCGCCGGATGGCGTCTCGGGGGCGTCAGCGGTCAGCGCCGGCTCGAAACCGGGGGCTCCGACCGCCGCACCCGACTCGGCGTACGGGGACGCAGCCCCCCCAGCCGACTCGAAACCCGACTCCATGTACGGGGACGCAGCCCCCCCAGCCGGGTCGAAACCCGACTCCATGTACGGGGACGCAGCCCCCCCGGCCGGGTCGAGATCGGACATGGCGGTCGTGCCGGTCCCGGCGTCGTCGCCGGCGCGGCCCCTGCGGACGAGCATGGCAGTCAGCAGCCCCAGCCCGGCCATCCAGGCGAGCAGGAGCAGACCGGCGACGATGTCGACGATATAGCCGGCCGGCAGGCGCCCGTCGGCGATGCCGACGCGGGCGTCGGCCCACCGCGACGGCAGGTCCGGCTCGGGCGCGCCGAACAGGACGTACACCAGCGCCGGCACGCCGACGACCACGAGGACCGCCGAGGCGTACCGCAGTGCCCTGCCGGACAAGCGGCTCACCGCCGGCCGCCGAAAGGTGGTCTCGCCGCCCTGGAGAGAGTCTCGCGATGCACGGGGACGCGCTTGGGCACGAGTCCCGATACTACCGGGGCGACCGAGAAATCAATCAAGCCTGCGCCGCACCGCTAGAGGCCGCCGATGCTCGATGTGTCGAGGACGCCGGCCAGGGGCGGGTATCCCATCAGGATCATGAAGGCCCCGCCGATCAGCGCCAGGGGCGCGCCCATCTTCTCGCTCGAGGAGGCCGCGGCCGCGTCGGCCTCCAGCATGGCCTTGGAGCGGGCCGCGTCGACCTGGGCCAGGATCGCCTGGCGGGAACCGGCCCCGGTGGTTCCGGCCAACTCCAGGGCGGAGCAGAACGGGTAGAGGAATCGGAGCCTGCGCTCCTCGGCCATGCGGCGAAGAGCCGTCCACGGCGGCTCGCCCCCTGCCGCCGCCGCCCTCAGCGCGTCGCGGATCACGACGAACCCGGGCTGCTTGCTGTAGGACGCCGCACTCATGAGGGCCGCGAAGGTGTCGGCCCCGGCGGTCACCAGCTGGGCCACCAGTTCCAGCCAGGACTCCGACACCTGCTGGAACAGGATCCGCTCCTTGTCGGCCTCGGTCCTGAGGATCGAGTCGGGGAGCCACCAGCCGCCCAGCGCCCCCACACCGGCTGCTATCACGACCACCACCGGGGGCAGGTTGAGTCCCAGCACCGTCCCGGCGAAGAACCCGAGGAAGGCCAGCCCCAACCCGCCCATCACCAGTCCCGACATCTTGTGCAGGGCGTGGGTCTGGAGGTCGCGGTCCACCATGCGGGCGTCCTGGAGCAGCATCGACTTCTTGTTCAGGTCCTGCCCGATCCGCGCGGTGGCCCCCCGGGTGGTGGCATGCAGCCGGTCGGAGGCATACACGCGGGCGCCGGGGCCCGCGAGCGGCGCCCGCACCGGCCGCGGCCTCAGTCCCAGCACCGCGAGCAGGATCCCCAGCCCGGCCGCGGCCCCCAGCAGGATCGCCACCGGCTACCCCTCCGCCCCTTCCGCTCCGGCGGCCTCCACCACGGCCTCGGCGTCCGCTCCGGCGCCCGACGCCAGCAGCCGCACTGGCATGCCCGACCGCGACAGCCTCAGCACCCAGAACACGTTCCCGAAGATAAGCACCCCCACGGCGAAGAGGACCGTCTGGCCCACCGTCGAGCCGAACGGATCGAAGAACCCCTTGTTGAACACGAACATCAACAGCACCGAGCCCACCGTGACCCCCACCATGGACACCACCTGGGTCCAGGCCCGGGCGTTGGCCACCTCGTTGCGCCTGCGCATCTCGACCTCGGCGCGCATGGCTCGGGCCGTGTTGTCGAAGGCCTCGGTGACCCTCGCGCCGGAGTCCCATGCGATCTTCATTCCGAGCACCACCCGGTCCGCGAACGGCGACTTCATATGTGCAGCGAACCAGTCCAGGGCGGGCGGCAGTCCCAGGGTGCGGGCGATCGACGCCATGTGCTCGACATGGGGGCGCAGCAGCAGCGGCGCCTGGCTGGCCGACAGAGTCACCGCCTCGAACAGCGAGCCGCTGGCCGCCACCAGGTCACGGACCTGCTCGGTCCACTGCGAGTAGGCCTCGATCTCCTCGATGAAGTCCCGCCGCTTGCGGGGCGTGCGCCACATGATCGGCCCCATCACCCCGGCAGTCGCGCCCAGCACCGCGGCGACCACCCACCCGGTGGCGTACCAGGCGCCGAAGCCCAGCGCCGCGCCCAAAGCCGCCATGAGCAGATAGTCGTTGGCGTTCGACGACAGGTCGACGCTCGACACCCGCGACCGGAAGTCGCGCATCCGGGTCCGGGAGCTGCGCTCCGGCCGCTCCTGGACGCCCAGGACGGCGGCGTACAGGCCGATGCCGGCCAGGGCGCCCAACCCGACGGCCATCAGCGGGATCACGGCGCGGCTACCCGGCGCGTTCGGCCGCCGCGGGAGGCCTGCGGGCGCCGACCGGGTCCGGCTGGGGCTGCCGGCGGGGTGGCGCCGGCTGAGGCTGGTAGCCCGGCCCACCCGGCGGCGCAGGGCGGGGCGACGGCTGACCCGACGGCGCATGACCGGGCGACGGCTGACCCGACGGCGCA
>JAPPLH010000055.1:0-1816 GCA_028819505.1 Acidimicrobiaceae bacterium | reverse complement strand
GGGCGACGGCTGACCCGACGGCGCATGACCGGGCGACGGCTGACCCGACGGCGCAGGGCGGGGCGACGGCTGACCCGACGGCGCAGGGCGGGGCGACGGCTGACCCGGTTGCGCAGGACGGGCGGGCGGCGGCTGGCCCGGCGGCGGTTGGGGGCGCAGCCGGGGAATGTACGGCTGGGGATGCCCGCCGGGGGGAGGCGTCTGAGCGTCCGGGCGGTGGGGAGCGCCCAGGACCGCCGGGTCGAAGCCGGACGCCACGAGACGGGCCAGCGGCTCGCCGTCGGGATTGAACGGCCTCACGTACACGGCGATGCCGTTGGGGCCGGGGGCGAACACCTCGGAGGTGACGACCTCGCCGTCCTGGTACCCGACCACCTCCCGGATGGAGGTGATGGCCCGCCGCCCGTCCGGCAGCTTCTGGATGTACACCAGCAGGTGCAGCACCTCCGAGATCTCGCGCAGCACCGAGTCGGGCGTGGGCGAGTCGGGCGAGCGCTGCGCGTAGATCAGCATCTTGTTGATGGCGGCCCGGGTGCTGCCCGCATGGATCGTGCCCAGCGACCCGTCGTTGCCGATGCCCATCGACTGCAGGAGCTGCATCACCTCTCCGCCGCGCACCTCGCCGACGATGACCCGGTCCGGCGACATCCGCAGCGCGGCCTTGCACAGGTCGTACATAGTGATCTCGCCGAGTCCCTCGGTGTTGACCGTGCGGGTCTCGAGCGCCAGCGTCCGCTCGTGCAGGCCCGACGACCGCAGATGCAGCTCGAGGGTGTCCTCGATGGTGACGACGAGCTCGGACTGGGGAACCTCGGCCAGCAGCGAGCGCAGCAGGGTGGTCTTCCCCGCGCCGGTGCCTCCGACCACCAGCATGTTGGCCGGGTTGGGGGGACGCACCGCGGCCCTGAGCACCGCGGTCATCTGGGGGGTCACGGTGCCGGACTGCTCGAGGCGCTCCAGCGAGGCCTGGAGCATCCGGTGGCGGCGGATCACGATCGAGGTCCGCTCGGCCACCGCGGTGACCGCGAAGAGCCGGTGCCCCGACGCCAGCCGCAAGTCGAGGATCGGCGCGGCCGTGTCGAAACGGCGCGAGGTGTGCCCGGCGGTCGCCGCGAGGTGGCGGATCATCATGACCAGCTCCTCCTCGCTGCGGGCCAGCGGCGGGCCCGGGACCCGATCGCCGCCGGCCAGCGACAGGATCACCTTGTCGTGGCCGAGGATGTGGATGTTCTCCACGTCCTCGCGCTCCAGCAGCGGCACCAGCGCGCCGCCGCCCATCAGCCCCCTGACGTTGGACAGGAACTCCCGCTCGTCCTCCTCGGTGAGCCTCGACTCGCCGGCCATGAGGGCCGCTGTGTTGTGGTCGTGGACGATCGCCTCGGCGCTCTCGGTGAGCCGCCGGTTGATCACGTCGGCCGGCAGATGCTGGCGCTCGAGCTCCAAGAACTGCTGGAGCAGCCTCGCGTGCGACCGCTGGAAGAGCTCTGCGCCGGGAGTCGTCTCCGCCATCGACCCGCGCTGCGTGCTCACACGCCTCTGTTCTCGGCTGTGTTGTGGTCGGCCTTGGATCCGTGCAGCTTGGCGGCCCAGTCGCGGAACGACCCGGTGGGCTCGACATCCGGCCTGGCGGGAGGCTCCGCCGCCGCGGGCCGGGGCTGGGACGCGTCGGGCGACGACGATCCGTGGGCGGGTGGCTGCGGCTGGGGCTGGGCCGGCGGATAGTCATACGGCTGAACCGGCGGCTGCGGCTGCACCGGCGAGTAGTCATACGGCTGAACCGGCGGCTGCGGCTGGAGCTGGGCCGGCGGATAGTCAT
>JAPPLH010000096.1 GCA_028819505.1 Acidimicrobiaceae bacterium | reverse complement strand
GCCAGGGCCCGCTCGGTCTCGCCGAACTCGCCCCGGGCGCCGTCGCCAGCCAGGGCCCGCTCGGTCTCGCCGAACTCGCCGTGGTCACCGTCACCGGCAAGCAGCCCGGCCGTGGCGGCCCGCTTCTGCACCTTCACAGCCGACAGGAGGGCGGGCAGCGTGCGGGGGATGCCGTCCATCACCGAGTCGCGCCCCTTCTCCTGGAGCTTGATGGCGTCCCACATGCCCCGCACCGCGTCGGCGTCGGAGGCCTCCACGTCCCCGAAGACGTGGGGGTGGCGGGCCACCAGCTTGCGGCGAACCCCGCGGGCCACGTCCGCTATGTCGAACGCGCCGCGCTCGGAGGCCAGACGGGCCTGGAACCACACCTGGTAGAGCAGGTCGCCGAGCTCCTCGCACAGGTGCCGGTCGAGATCCTCGATGTCGACGCCTCCGCCGGCTCCGGCATCGGCCCGTGCGTCGAGGGCCTCCAACGTCTCGTAGGTCTCCTCCAGGAGGTACCGCCGCAGGCTCGTGTGGGTCTGCTCGCGGTCCCACGGGCACTGCTCGCGCAGGGTCCGCACCAGCTCGTCGAGGCGCAGGACGGCGACGCTCAGGTCGTCGTCGAGCCGGTCGGGCCCGACCGCGCCGTCAGCGTCCCCGGACACGCCGACCGACCCCGTCAGGAGACCGGATCCAGGACCACCCGGAACTGCTCGGGGTCCCAGTGCCCGTAGCGGTCATCGATCCGCACCAGGGGCGCGTACCGCTCCAAGACGGTGTCCTGCAGCTCGAACAGTGTCTGCTGGCGCAGGTCCTGCACCGCGAGCTGGGCCCGTTCGGCTGCCGCCAGCTCGGCGTCGGAGGCCATGAGGGCCAGCCGTTCTGCGTCGATCTGCGGGTGGTTCACGGAGGTGGCCGGGCCCGAGCTGATCACCTCGATCACATGGAAGCCGAACTGCGACTCGGCCACCACCACGTCTCCGGGCTCTGCCGCGTAGGCGGCCGTCTCGAAGGGCGCCACGAAGGCGCCCTCGACCACGCAGCCCAGATCCCCGCCCAGAGACCCGCTGCCCGGATCCTGCGACAGCTCGACGGCCAGGAACCCGAAGTCCTCCCCCGCGTCGAGGAGGGCCAGAACGGCGGCGGCCTCCGCTTGCGAGGCGACGAGGATGTGGCGGGAGCACAGATGGCGCAGTGGCCCGGAGACCGCGGCGGCGGGCACCTCGACCTCCACCCATTCGAGCGCGGCGAGCACCACCGCCCGCTGGTGGATGGCGACGTCCGAACCCCCGGCGCCGGGGACGAAGGCAGGGTCGGCCTGGGTCATGTCGGCCACGGCCTGAGCCTCGTGGGCGTTGGACACCGCCACGCCCCGCTCGGCCATTTCCAGTTCCAGGGCCGCGAAGAACACCCACTCGGACAGCCAGGCGGCGGCCTGCTCACGCGGCGCCCGGGCCTCGTTGCCGGGGTCGGTGGTGGCCAGGTAGTCGTTCAGGTCGCCGACCGCGTACTCCACGCCGGCGACCTCCGCGGCCGCCTGCTCGGAAGACCCGCAGCCGGCCGCCAGGACCGAGACGGCCACCACGACGGTGCAGGCCGCGGCGAGAGTGCGAACATGGCTCACGAGCCATGAACCCTACGGCCCGCGCCGGCTGTTGGCTCCGCCTCGCGGGCGCCATGGGTATGGTGCCGACGTGGAAGAGCCGGAGGACTGGCCTCCGGCTCTCCGTCGAAGTGGGGGGCACCGAGTGCTCTCGCTCTTCGAGGGGCTGGCCTGGTGGCTGCGGGAGACCGTAAACCTAGCCGCAAGGGGTTCGATTCCCCTCAGCTCCACCCGTCACTGTATCACAGGCGCCCGCATCGCCACCACTTCGGTCAGCAGCGTCACGATCTGGTCGATCACCGGACCGGCATCGGCCCGAAGCGGGACGTGCAGCTCCCGGGAGTCGTCCTTCAAGACGGCCCGGTCGCCGTAGAGGCGGCGCAGCCGCACGCGGCGGCTCGAAGGGAGATCCACCGGCGCGAGGCGGGCTGCGAAGCCCCCCGACGACAGCGCCCCGCCGCCGCGGCGGGTGACCACCACCTCCGACACGCCGGCGCGCAGGCACTCCACCCGCAAGCGGCCGATGGACAGCAGCGACTCGGCCGGCTCGGGGACAGGCCCGAACCGGTCGATCCACTCCGACCGGATCTCGTCCAGGAGTGCATGCTCGGTCACCGCGGCCAGCCGCCGGTACGCCTCGAGGCGGGCCGCTTCCCGGCTGATGTAGCCGGCCGGGATGTGGGCGTCCACGGGAACCTCGATGTTCACCACGGGCGGCTCCGGGACCGGCTCGCCCCGCAGCGCCGCGACCGCCTCGCTCACCAGGCGGCAGTACAGGTCGTACCCGACCGCGGCGATGTGGCCCGACTGGGCCTCGCCGAGCAGGTTGCCGGCGCCGCGGATCTCGAGGTCGCGCATGGCGATCCGGTAGCCGGACCCGAGCTGGGTGGCTTCGCCGATGGTCTTGAGCCGCTCGTAGGCGTCCTCGCTGAGCACGCTGTCGGTCGGGTGGAACAGGTAGGCGTAGGCCCTGCGCCCTGATCGGCCCACGCGGCCCCGTATCTGGTGGAGCTGCCCGAGGCCCAGCCGGTCGGCCCGGTCCACCACCAGGGTGTTCACCGTGGGCATGTCGATGCCCGACTCGATGATGGTCGTGCACACCAGCACGTCGTAGCGGTAGTCGGCGAAGTCGAGCACCACCTGCTCGAGGGTGCCCTCGTCCATCTGGCCGTGGGCCACCGCCACCCGGGCCTCGGGCACCAGCGAGCGCACCCGCTCGGCGGCGTGCTCGATGTCGGCCACCCGGTTGTGGACGTAGAAGACCTGCCCCTCCCGCAGCAGCTCGCGCCGGATGGCCTCGGCCACGGGCCGGTCGGCATGCTCCCCGACGTAGGTGAGGATCGGCTGCCGGTCGGCGGGCGGGGTGTCCAGCAGCGACATGTCGCGGATGCCGGTCAGGCTCATCTCCAGGGTCCGCGGCACCGGCGTGGCGGTGAGCGTGAGGACGTCGACGCCGGCTCGCATCGACTTGATGGCCTCCTTGTGCCGGACCCCGAAACGCTGCTCCTCGTCGATGACCAGCAGCCCGAGGCGCTTGAAGCGCACGTCGGCGGACAGCATCCGGTGGGTTCCCACGACCACGTCCACCTCGCCGGACTCCAGCCGGTGCAGCACCTCCCGGGTCTGGGGTGGAGTCAGGAAGCGGCTCAGGGTCTCGACCCTCAGCGGGAACGGCGCGTAGCGGTCGCGGAACGTCTGCGTGTGCTGCTGGGCCAGAAGCGTGGTGGGCACCAGCACCGCGGCCTGCAGCCCGTCCTGCACCGCCTTGAACGCGGCCCGCACCGCTATCTCGGTCTTGCCGAAGCCCACGTCGCCCACGATCAGGCGGTCCATCGGCACGGACCGCTCCATGTCGTTCTTCACCTCGACCAGGGCCTGCATCTGGTCGCGGGTCTCCTGGTACTCGAAGGCGTCCTCGAGCTCGCCCTGCCAGACGGTGTCCACCGAGAAGGCATGGCCGGCGGTGGTCATCCGCTTCTGGTAGAGCACGACCAGCTCCTGGGCCACCTCCTCCACAGCCCGCCGGACCCGGTTCTTGGCGGCCGTCCAGTCCGAGCCCCCCATGCGCGACAGGGTCGGCGCCTCCCCGCCGGTGTAGTGGCGGATCGCGTCGATCTGGTCGGAGGGCACGTACAGCCGGTCGCCGCCCCGGTACGCCAGCAGCAGGTACTCGCGCTCGTGGCCGCCGATGGCCCGGCGGACCATGCCCTCGAACCGGGCCACTCCGTGATGGTGGTGGACCACGAACGCGCCGGGCACGAGGTCGGCGAGGAAGCGGCGCTGGTCCCGGGACCGGACCCTGGGCGGCCGGTGGGTGCGGCGCCGGCCGGTGACGTCGGTCTCGGCCAGCACGGCCAGCTTGATGTCGGCCAGGACCGCGCCCCGGTCGAGGCTCGCGTCCAGCGGCTCGACACGGGCGCCGTGATCGGCCAGCAGCGTGCTCAGCCGGTCGGCGGTCGGGCCGGGCGCGCCCAGCACAGCCTGGTAGCCGCCGGCCGCCAGTTCGCGCAGGCGGGCCGCCAGCGGCTCGACGTTCCCGTGGCCGCGGTCCCAGCCCGACGCGGCCAGGATCGGAGTGCCTGGAGAGTCGGGGGCGGTGGGCAGCATCCAGACCGGCGCGGAGACGCCGTCGAGCAGGCCGTCGAAGCCGCCGTGCAGCCGCGGCATCCCGGCCGCGCCGGTGCTCCAGCTCTTGGCCAGCCCGGCTGCGAGGTCCTCCTCCTCGGCGAGGATCTCGTCGGCCCTGCCGGACAGGCGCCGCGGCTCTACGAGGATCACCGCACCGTCGCCGGGCACCAGATCGGGCAGCAGCGAGGGCCGCTCGACCAGCCACGGCCACCACGACTCCATGCCCTCGAAGAGGGCCCCGTCGGCCAGGCGGTCCCACTGCTCGCGGCCCCACGGCTGGGTCGCCACCAGCGACGCCGCCCGCCGGCGCATGGCCGCGTCGGGGCGCAGCTCCCGGGCCGGGTACACCTCGACCTGCTCCAACGACGCCACCGATCGCTGGTCGCCCACCGAGAACTCCGCGATCCGGTCCACGTCGTCGCCCCAGAAGTCGATGCGAACCGGCGCTGCGCCCGTCGAGGGGTGGACGTCGACGATCGAGCCTCGCACCGCCATCTCGCCGCGATGCTCCACCTGGTGCTCGCGCCGGTACCCGAACGCCGACAGGCGCTTCACCAGCTCGACCTGGTCGACGGCGTCGCCGAGGCGCACCGCGATCGGCGGAGTCGCCGCGGACGGGTCCACGAACTGGGCCAGGGCCCGGGCCGAGACCACCACCACCGCCGGCGCCCTGGCGGGACCGGACATCCGGTGCAGCACCCGGCACCGGCGGCCCATGGTCTCGATCGAGGGGCTGACCCTCTCGAAGGGCAGCGTCTCCCACGCGGGCAGCTCCTCGACCTCGCCGGGACTGAGGAAGGCGGCGACGTCGGAGGCCAGTGTCTCGGCCTCGGTGCGGGTCGGCACGGCCACCAGCAGCGGCCGCCGCCCGGACGCGGCGCTCAGCCCGGCCACCGCCATGGACCGGGCCGCGGTGGGCACAGCCAACGTCGCGGTGCGCCGTCCCAGCAGCGTCAGCAGCCCGGGATCGGCGGCCAGCCGCGGCAGCAGGCGGCTCAGGCCGCGGTCGTCGGGCGGTGCAGCCACAGGAGCTCTCAGGGCGCGTTGAACCGGTTCATGGTGGGTTCGAGGCCCTGGTCGAGAAAGTGCTCGACCGCGTCGGCGGCCCGCTGCACGACTTCCTCCAGCCTGTCCCTCTCGGCCCGGCCCGGGCGTTTGAGCACATAGTCGCCGCCCTTCGGGGTGACGTCCGGGCGGCCGACGCCGAGGCGCACCCGGGTGAAGGCGTCGCTGCGCAGGTGGGCGCGGATCGACTGCAGTCCCCTGTGCCCGGCGATCCCGCCGCCGGTCTTGACCTTGAGGCGTCCGACGGGCAGATCCAACTCGTCGTGCACCACCACGAGGCTGCTCAAGTCCCTGATCCGGAACCGGCGCACCAGCGGCGCGACCGCCCGGCCCGACTCGTTCATCCAGGTCACCGGGGCGGCCGCGGCGACGCGCCGCTCACCCAGGCGCAGTTCGCACACCAGAGCCTGCTGGCGCCGGGCCCGGCGCAGCCGCCCGTCGTGGCGCCGCACGAGCTCCTCCACCACCCATCGTCCCGCGTTGTGCCGGGTGCGGGCGTACTGCTCGCCCGGGTTGCCCAGACCCACCACCAGCAGGTCGGCCGAGGATCCCGAGCCCGAGCCTACGGCCACGTCGAGACGCCGGCCCCGTGCGGCGAGATCGAGGCGCCGGCCCAGGATCCGGAGCGCGCGCGTGAGGCCACCACTCGGAAGGCGCCGGCCGGGCTCAGGACTCTGCTGCGTCCTCGGCCGCCTCCTCCTGTTCGGCGGCCTCGCCCATGACGATGAGCGTCTCCGCCGCCTCCTCCTCGGCCCTCAGCTGGCGCAGGTACTCCTTGGTGGAGCGGGTGATGAGGCCCACCGCGAAGGTGGCGTCGGCGTCGCCGGCGGGCGTCACCCCCGCGGGCAGGTCGATGTCGCTCACCCGCAGCGACGATCCGACCTCCAGGCCGCTGACGTCCGCGGTGACCTCGACGGGGATGTCGGCCGGCTTGGCCAGCACCGGCAGGTGGTGCATCACCTGGTCGACCATCCCGCTGGCCTGGGTGACCTTCTTGGCGTCGCCGGTGAGGACGAGAGGAACGTCGACCTCGACCTCCTGGTCGGGATCTATGCGCAGGAAGTCCACGTGGAGCACGTCGCGGCGGACCGGGTGGCGCTGGAGGTCCTTGACGATCGACAGCTGCCGGCCGCCTTCGACGTCGAGCGTGATCAGGGCGTTCAGCCCGGCCTCGGTGTTGAGCGCGACCCGCAGGTCGGTCCTGTCCACCGACACCGTCAGCGGCGCCGAGCCCATGCCGTAGACCACCGCGGGGACACGGCCGGAGCGGCGCAGCCGGCGGCTGGGGCGGGTGCCGAGCTCGCGGCCGGTCTCGGCCTTCACCAGGTTCAGTGCCATCCGGCTGAGGCTACTGCCGCCCCGGGCCCGCTCCACATGGAGCGGCGACCACCGGGCTGGCCTTTCCCCCGGTAGACCACGCCCCCCACGGCCGCACACCAGGGGTTGTTGTGGCTGTAGGTCACCACGGGCGGGAACTGCCCGAGTTCCGCGGCTCAGAGAGTTCCACCATCACAGGGTCGCCCTGTAGCCTGGGTCGGCCTACCGGACTCCTGTCGATACTTCGTGTCACAGGACCGGCCTACGTTGGGCGGATGGATCGATGTCCCCGATCTTGGCAGCCCAACGGTACTGGCGCCGGGGCAGACGAGCATGGCCGAGACCAGTGATTGGGGTGCGTAGGCTTCCTCTGGGATGCAGCGAGGGAGGGCATGTGCCCGCTGAGGTGACCGGCGGCAGAGGCGAGTGGACCCTGTTCCGGGGCGACGCGCTGGACGCTTACGCCCAATGGCCTGCTCCCGCTGCCATCATCTCCGACGGCGCCTACGGTGTGGGCGGTTTTCCCGGCGACCCTCGGACTGCGGACGGGCTGGCCGACTGGTACGAGCCCCACATCGAGTCTTGGGCCAAGCACGCCCGCCCGTCGTCCACCCTGTGGTTCTGGAACACCGAACTGGGCTGGGCGACCGTGCATCCGGTGCTCGTGCGCCATGGCTGGGAGTACGTGCAGACCATCGTGTGGGACAAGGGCATCGCGCACATCGCAGGCAACGTCAACGGTGACACCATCCGGCGCTATCCGGTGGTGACGGAAGTGTGCGTCTTCTACCGCCGCCGCCTTGAGTTCCCCACCCCCGACGGCGTGATGGCGGCCAAGAAGTGGCTGCGCTACGAGTGGCAGCGAGCCGGACTGCGTCTGCAAGCCGCGAACGAGGCCTGCGGGGTGGCCAACGCCGCGACCCGCAAGTACCTCACGCAGGATTGGCTCTGGTACTTCCCGCCGCCGGAGATGATGCGGCGCTTGGCGGCCTACGCGAACGAGCACGGCAGACCCAGCGGCGCCCCCTACTACTCGCTGGACGGCAACGCGCCGGTCACCGCAGAGGAGTGGGCCTCGCTGCGTGACGTCTGGCAACACACCCACGGGATCACCAATGTTTGGACGGCTCCGCCCCTCAACGGAGACGAGCGTTTCAAGGGCAACGGCGTGCGCTCAGCGCCGCGGGTGCATCGGCCGGGCCGCAACGCGACCGTTCACCTCAACCAGAAGCCGCTGGAGTTCATGCACCGGATTCTCTCGGCTGCAACCCGGCCCGGAGATGTGGTCTGGGAGCCCTTCGGCGGATTGTGCAGCGGCGTAGTAGCCGCAGCGGAGTCGGGCCGAGAAGGCTACGCAGCCGAGTTGGTGGAGCACTTCGCGGACCTCGCCATCGAACGGCTGCGCTCACCCGCCGATTCGTCCACGCGGCGAGGTGCGCTAGCAAGGCAACGATGATCCGCCCCGCGCCAGCCCCTCCTGCTCTCGACCCCGACAACCCTCGCACCGTCCTCATGGGCCGCGTGAAGGAAGCCCTGATGGCCCTCCCCGGCTACTTCAACTCCACCACGAACATCGAAGGGATCGACGCCAGCGACCTGTTCGCACTCAACACGATGCTCGGGACCACGATCGAGGTTCAGGTGGTCAACACCTGAACCGGATCCGAGACGTGTGGGACCCCGACGACGAATGGCCCCTACACCGGTTCGACCGCCAGGCTCAGACCTTCCCGGATGTCCTCCTGCGGAGGCAGCTCGACTCTGGAGACTTTGAGGTCGCCATGGGTATAGAACTCAAGGGCTGGTACGTGCTTTCCAAGGAGGCGGAGCCCAGTTTCAGATACACGGTGTCGCCTGCCGCCTGCACCGACTGGGATCTGCTCGCAGTTGTTCCGTGGCACTTGTCGAACGTGCTGTCAGGGGTTCCGCGTGTCGACTCGCCCGGGATTTGGTCAGCACAGCACGCCGCCGAGTACCGAAACTACTGGTGGCAGCACGTCCGCGACACCAAAGCGGACCGGTCCATCGCGTCGCCCGAGATCGAAGCGCCTTACCGACAGCGCAGCAACACATCCGACAAGCCTGCCTATGACGGTGGCGGCAATTTCGGCCGAATCGCCCGAATCGGCATCATGAACAACTGGACCAAGGGGATCCTCCACCGCCGCCTGGTAGGCATTCCCGCCTGCAGCTGGATCGAGTTCCTAAAGAACCAGGCCGTCACGTGAGGTCGGCGGCGCCAGCTCAGACCAGGTTGTTGCCGCCGAAGATCTCGCTGACCGAGGTGTCCTCGAACACTGCCGAGACGGCCCGGGCCACGATCGGCGCCACCGACACCACCTGGAGCTTCGAGAACCGCTTGTGGGCCGGAAGGGGCAGCGTGTCGGTGCACACCACCAAGTCGATGACCGAGTCCTTCAGGCGCTCCACAGCCGGACCGGAGAACACCGGGTGGGTGGTGGCCGCGATCACCCGCCTGGCCCCGTTGGCCGCCAGCAGCTCGGCCGCGGCCACGATGGTGCCGCCGGTGTCGATCATGTCGTCGACGATGACGCAGGTCCGGCCGTCCACCTCGCCGACGATCTCCTTGGCCGACACCTCGTTCTTGGCGTTCTGGCGTCGCTTGTGGACGATGGCCAGATCGGCGTTGAGCAGGTGTGTGTAGCGCTCGGCCACCTTCACCCGTCCGGCGTCGGGTGACACGATCACCAGGTCCTCGCCCTTCAGGGACTGCAGGTACTCGAGCAGCACCGGCATGGCGGTCAGGTGGTCGACCGGACCGTCGAAGAACCCCTGGATCTGCCCGGAGTGCAGGTCCACCGACAGCAGCCTCTTGGCGCCGGCCGCCAGGAACAGGTCGGCCAGCAGCCGAGCGGAGATGGGCTCGCGCCCCGAGGCCTTCCGGTCCTGGCGGGCGTACCCGAAGAACGGTGCCACCACGGTGATGCGCTTGGCGGAGGCCCTCTTGGCCGCGTCCACCATGACGAGCTGCTCCAGGATCGCGTCGTTGATGGAGCCGCCCTCCCATGCGGCGTGGGTGCCGACGATGAAGGCGTCGCAGCCCCGGATCGACTCGCCGTAGCGGATGTGGATCTCCCCGTTGGCGAAGTCCTCGACGTGGGCCGTGCCGAGCTCGACGCCGAGCTCCGCGCACACGCTGGCGGCGAAGTCCTGACTGGACCGCCCCGACACCACCCGGAGCACCTTGTGGGTCTGCTGCTTCATGGCGCCCGGCATTGTAGGACGGCGCCGACGCGTCGCGCCGCTGCGGATCCATCGCTTGAATCTGCTGGCCGGGCAGGACTCGAACCTGCAACATCCGGAGCCAAAGTCCGACGTTCTGCCAGTTGAACTACCGGCCATCGGCGCCCGCCCGGGAGGCGGACGCCCGACCAGACACTAGCGAGCGCCGCACGGATGCGTGTTCGGGTGTTGGGGGCGGTAGCGTTCTCCCCCCGTGGGATCGCTCATCAAGAAGCGCCGCAAGCGCATGCGCAAGAAGAAGCACAAGAAGATGCTTCGGCGCACCCGGCATCAGCGGCGCAAGTAGCCGCCCACTCCGCGCCTCCCCACCGGAATCGTCACGCCCGCGGCATGGCCGCTCGGGTGGTGGTCGCCACGAGACGGTTGGGGCCGGGATGTGCCCCGGACACGAACCAGGTGCTGCCGCTTCCTGCCAGGCGGGGCGTCTCGCCGGTGGCGTCGCCCAGCTCGTCGCGCCACGCCGCCAGCTCCGGCGCCACCCGGAGCGCGGCCGCCTCCAGGTCGTTGCCGCCGGTGCCCGCCGGGCCCCCCAACTCGTCCCAGGCCGCGTAGACAGCCGCAGTGCTGCATGACAGCGGCACCAGCAGGAGGGTGTACTGCTCGCGGACGTAGGGAAGAGGCTCGACGACCTCCCCGATGCCGCGCACCCTGGCCCGGCCGCCGGCCAGGCAGAACGCCACGTCCGCGCCGATCGAAGCGGCCCGCACGGGGTCGGTGAACCCGGCCCAACGCAGCACGGCGGCCGCGTCGGATGAGCCGCCGCCCAGGCCAGCGCCGGCCGGGATCCGCTTGTGGACCGTCACCCGGGCGCCGCGCCCGGCCAGAGCCAGAGCACGCACTACGAGGTTGCCGGCCTCCGGCAGCGCCACGGCGAAGTCGTCGCCGGCGGCGTCGAGCATCCGCACACCGGCGGCGCCGCCGGAGTCCGGGTGTATCTCCAGCCGGTCGCAGAGATCCAGCGTCACCATCTCGGCGTCGATCTCGTGGTAGCCGTCGTCCCTGACGCCGGTGATGCGCAGACTCAGGGTCAGCTTGGCCGGCGCCCGCGCCTCGATCACGCTGCGAAGCTACTTCCGGGCCGGGGTCCGCGCAGGATCAGGCCCGCCCGCTCCAGCGGTCCGTCGCGGAACCGACCGGGGCGCCCGCAGAGCCTCCCATGCAGGGTCTCGAGCGACCGCACGCCCGACCGCACGCCCGGCGACCTGGTCGTCACGGCCTGCGGCGCTGCCCCATCTGTTCCGACGACGCATCACTAGAGTCCACGGGTGGCAGGCGAGCAGGGAGAATTCCGTGGCTTCAGGATCGTTCATGGGCAACGCCGTGCTCCGGCGGGAGGACCCCGACCTGCTCACCGGCGCCGCTCGATACGTGGGCGACATGTCGCTTCCGGGCACGGTTCATCTCGCCTTCGTGCGGTCGGTGATGGCCCACGCCCGCATCGCGGCCGTCGACACCGGGGCGGCCGAGGCTGCGCCGGGCGTCGTCGACGTCCTGACCGCGCCGGACCTGCCCATCGACCCGCAGCCCCAGTTCGTGCTGCTGCCGCCCGAGCTCAACCGCCGGCCGCTGGCCGAGAAGGCCCGCTATGTGGGCGACCCGATCGCTGTGGTGGTGGCCGAGACCCGGTCCGCGGCAGTCGACGCGGCCGAGCTGGTGGAGGTCGACTACGAGCCGCTGGACGCGGTGACCGACCCCTTCGAGGCGCTCGAACCGGGCGCGCCGGTGATCATCGAGGCCCACGGATCGAACCTGGCGACGCAGTTCTCCGCTCCCGCCGACCCTGAAGCGCTGAGCGGCCACGACCTGACGGTGACGGCTCGCGTCGTCAACCACCGCATGTCGGGGGCGCCCATCGAGCCATCCGTGGTGCTGGCCGCACCCGGCGACGGCGACAGCGCCGCGGGGTTGACGGTGTGGTGTACCACCCAGCGACCCCACGAAGTCCGCGACGCGCTGGCTGCCGCCCTGGGGGCAGCGCCGGAGGATGTGCGGGTGGTCGCTCCCGCCGTGGGCGGCGGATTCGGCGCCAAGGCCCCCGCCTACCCGGAGTTCCTGGTGGCGGCGTGGCTGGCCCGACGCCTGGACAGGCCGGTCGAGTGGGTCGAGACCCGCAGCGAGAACCTGGTCAACATGACCCAGGGAAGGGACTGCGTCAGCGACGTGGAGCTCGGGCTCAGCGCCGACGGGACGTTCCGCTGGATCAGGATCAACGTCACCGCCAACGCCGGCGCCTACCCGGCCATCGGTGCGTTCCTGCCCTTCTTCACCATGCTGATGGCGTCGGGGCCCTACCGCATCCCCGCCGTCCACTACGAGGCGGTCGCGGCGGTCACCAACACCACGCCGGTGGCCGCCTTCCGGGGCGCGGGCCGGCCCGAGGCGACCGTGTGCCTGGAGCAGATCATCGACAAGGCCGCCGCCGAGCTGGGCATCGACCCGGCGGAGCTGCGGCGGCGCAACCTGCTCGCGCCCGGCGACTTCCCCCTCACCACGCCCACCGGCGCCAACATGGACTCCGGCGAGTACGGCCGCGCCCTCGAGCTGGCCCTGGAGACGGCCGGATACGACGGGCTGAGGGCCGAGCAGGCTCGCCGGCGCGCCGGCGGCAGCCGGAAACTGCTCGGCATCGGCGTGTCCTGCTATGTGGAGGTGACCGCGGTCGGGCTGTTCAACGAGTTCGGATCGGTCACCGTCGAGCTCGACGGCACCGTCACCGCCCGGGTGGGCACCGCCTCACACGGCCAGGGGCACGCCACCGCCTTCTCCCAGATACTGGGAGAGGTGCTGGGCGTGCCCGCCGAGCAGGTCAGGGTGATCCACAGCGACACCGGCGAGGTGCCGCGGGGAACCGGCACGGTGGCGTCGCGTTCGCTGCAGATCGGCGGCAGCGCGGTGTTCACCGCCGCCAACGAGGTCCTCGAGACGGCTCGGCGCCTCGCGGCCGGCCTGCTGGAGGCCGACCGCGGCGACATAGTGGTGGCGCCCGGGGGCCTGGCCGTGGCGGGAGTGCCCGCCAAGACGGTGTCGTGGGCCGATCTGGCCGCAGCCGCGGCGTCCGACGACCTGCCGGCCGGGGTGGCGCCCGGGGGGCTGGCCGCCGAGACCGACTTCGACCAGGGCGAGGCGAGCTACCCGTTCGGCGCCCACGTGTCGGTGGCGGAGATCGACGCCGACACCGGCGACGCGAGAGTGCTGCGCCATGTCGCGGTCGACGACTGCGGCCGGATCCTCAACCCGCTGCTGGTGCGGGGACAGGTCCACGGAGGGGTGGCCACCGGGGTCTCGCAGGCCCTCTACGAGGAGGCGACCTACGACTCCGACGGCAATCCCCGCAACACCAACTTCGCCGACTATGCGATCCCGGCCGCCTCGGAACTGCCCCGGTTCGAGACGGCCCACACCGAGACGCCGACGCCGCTCAACCCGCTCGGCGCCAAGGGCATCGGCGAGTCGGGCACGATCGGATCCACCCCGGCGGTGCAGTCCGCCGTGATCGACGCCCTGGCGCCGCTGGGCATCGACCACTTGGACATGCCGTTCACGCCCCAGCGGGTCTGGCGGGCCATCGCCGCAGCCGAGGACTCGGCCTGAGCCCGGACCCACCGGCGCGGCGAGCACGCTGAGCGCGCCGGAGGCGACGGCCGCCGCCGGGCCTGCATCATGGCCAGCGCCTCCGGCTTGGCCGCCTCGTAGCCGCGCGGTGGAAGCGACGGCCGCCGTCGGGCCGGCGGATGTCATCTGGAGCGGCAGCCCCCTGCGTGTCCGTCAGCGAGGATGCATCTTGCCTGCGCACGAGGCATCCACTTGCGGCAGATGGACGACGGCGCCGGGGGCGGGGGCAACCCTTGCGGGCCGCGGCCGTCCGATGGCATCTGGCTGTCCACCACGCGCTTGGGGACGAGCCCTGTCAGCGAGAGCGTCCCGGACGCGCTCACCGTGACGTAGCCGGACAGGCGGAGCCGGCGGATGATGCGGTCGGTTTGGCTGCGCGTGGCGCCCGTCCGATTCGAGACGACCGGCGCGGTGGCTGATGGGGCGGTGTCAGCGACGGCCCGCAGGCAGGCCCGCTCGGCGTCCGACAGGTCGTACAGGGCGGGGACGCTGATGTTGCGGTCGACGATCTCGTCTGCGGCGGCGCCGGCGAGTTCGGCCGCCGCCAAGTCGACAGGATTGTCCGGGGCGCCCGCGAGCCGCCATGCCGCATGGCCCACGACTTGCAGCCTGTACGGAGACTCCCCGACCACGTCGGCCGCTTGATGCAGAGCGTCGTTCTCGATGATGCCGCCTGCCTCTGTGATCGTCTTGCGGATCCCCTCCATCGCGTCGATGCGTTCCAGCGGCGGCATGGCGTAGTGCTCGCATCGGTGGAAGAAGGTGACCTTCTTGTCAGCCAGCAGCGTGTATTGCATCTCAAGCAGGCCGGCGCCGACGAAGGCGAGCGGCAGGCGCGCTCGGGTGGTGATGTGCTGGAGGTCGTTCGACAGGCGGCGGGCTTCGCTCCGGTCGATGCTGTGGAGTTCGTCCACGGTCAACAACACAGAGGAGCCCGCACGTTGAGCCGCCTCTGTCAGGACGGCCAGGTGCTCCCTCACCCCCATCCTGGCGGCGTCGTCGAAGTGCTGCGCCGTGGCCCACCTGCCCTCGATCGGCCCGAGCCTCACGCCCACGCTCCTCTCAACCGACCGGCGGCTGTAAGCATCCGAGAGTTCTATGCTCTCGTACTTCCCGACGGTCTCATGGATCGTTCGGGCGATGCGATCGAGGAGGCCCGTCGTGCCGGCGTCCATCGAGAGAACGACCCATCCGGAACGCGCCGCGCTGTCTTCGATCTCGTTCAGGGCGACCGTCTTGCCAGAACCGCGAACGCCCATGACGATGCTCGTGTAACGGTTGTCCTCGGGCCCGGACAGGAGCCCGGACGCCAGATTGCCGAGCAGATCCTCGCGCCCGACCAGCGAGCGCGGACTCCTCCCGAAGCCGGGCGAGAACGGATTGCTGTCAGCCTCGCCGCCCAGCCCCGCCAGATCCGTCACGCCAGCAGTCTAGCGCTCACTAACACGCCACATCTCTCACGACTCCGTCTCATTACACATGACTGCTCCTCACTTCGCAT
>JAPPLH010000164.1 GCA_028819505.1 Acidimicrobiaceae bacterium | reverse complement strand
GGGGGGGGGGGGGGGCCCCCCCCCCCCCCCCCCCCCCCCCCCCCCCCGGGGGGGGCGCGCCCCCCCCCCCCCCCCCCCCCCCCCCCCCCCCCCCCCCGGGGGGGGGCCCCCTTTTTTTTGGGGGGCGGGGGGGGGGGGGCCCTGGGCCCGCCCCGAGTCGTCCAACTGGATCAGTCAGGCCCGCCGTTGGACGGAACGCTCTGAGCGCCCACGGGCTTCAGCAATGCTCGGATCGGGGGCCTCGGGCTCCGGCGGCGGCGGAGGTTCAGAACTCCCTTGGGGCTGCTGGTCACCATCCTTAGCCACGAACTATGTCTCCTACGGCAACGATGACCCCCACCATCTCAAGGAGCAGACTCGCCAACTCCCAGGTGAACGTCTTGAGCTTGGTTCGGAGCATATCCGGGTTGAGGCGCGTCTGTTTCCCAAGCCACAGCGCCAACTGCCGGTGGATCTCAGGCAGCTCCCACGGGGGATCGTGTTCAACATATGAACCGACGATGAGGCCTGCATCGTGAAGAAAGCGCCCCTCGCTGGGGCGCCAGATCAGGCCAGCTGCCAGAACGACACCGGAAAGGCCCAAAGGCTGCGGTCCCGGCGCCGAGCAGTCCGATCGTCCCCATACGTGAGGGTGGGTCCACCGTCAGAGCCAACCCGACAGCGAACCCTGCCGCAGCGATGGCGACAGAGAGAGCTGACCCTGCCCGGTCCCGAACCTCGCGCAGGACCGTTGCTTGGGCCTCGACGGCACCCATTCCGCCCTCGTAGGCGAGGCGGTACCCGTCGGGATCACCCTTCAACGCCATCTTGCTCAACGTAGCGCCCCCTACCACTGCCGCGGGCAGGGCTATCGCCGGTTCCTCTCGGCGAAAGGTCGGCACCGCGATGCATGACTCCACACTGCAGGGGTTCGTGAAGGGCCGCCATTCTGGCTGGTTTCAGCAGTTGCGTGCCGCCAGTTCCCCCCAGCACCAAGAGGTCTTCAGCACGAACTGGCCGTGAGCAGTCCCTGGCTCCTTATGGCCAGGCGACCAGGGCCACTGCGGTGGTGCTGGCGTAGAGGACTCGACAGCCGGAGGCCGCGCTGAGAAACATGCCGTTCGCCACGCGGCTGCCGGTGGGGACCCGGTCGATGAGCGAGCCGGTGGCGATGTCCACCACCACGAGATCGTCGGAGGGCGGGCCGCCGTCGTCGCCCGGCGTGAAGTCGTTGATCACCAGCTCGCCGGAGTCGGGATAGACGACCGGCTGCATCGACGGGCGGACGTCGAGATGCCAGGTGACGTCCATGTCGCCAGGCACTGCACCCACAGGGCACTCCACCCCGGCGAGGCCGCCGTTGATCGAGTCCCAGGCGATGGTCATGCCGGCGCCCGGCCCCAGGTCGGGGACATGGACCGGCGGTGCGATGATCCCGCCGCCGGGCGTGCCGAAGGGCTCGATCTCAGCCCGGTCGCGGTCGTCGTCCAGGCTGAACCGTAGCAGCCGCTGGGCTCCGGGCCAGGGTGCGGGCCGGCGCCATGACAGCCGGTTGCCGGGCGGCTCGTCGAAGCGGCCGTTGGGCATGGCGGTGTGTATGGCCCTCACGGACTCGATGTCGCCGCAGTCCATGATCCAGCAGTCCCCGCCCGACAGGCACAAGTCCCAGGACAGGCCGTGGCGGCCTCCCGCCGCCCGGTATCGGGGCCGCCAGCCCGGGTCGATCTCCAGACCGCACCCTCCGGTGCCCTCGCCGGGCTCGCCCACGACCAGTCGCCACAGGTGCTCGGTGCCGGTGACGTAGACCAGCTCGATGGCGGTCCCGTCGACATCGACGACATCGGCGGCGATCCGGCCCATCGAGCCCTCGGGCAGCACCATCGGCTCCCCCACCAGTTCCAGGGAGTCGGGCTCCAGGCGGGTGAGAGTGGTGCCGCCCTGACCTTCGAGTCGCAGGTCCTTGGTGACGATGGTGCCGTCGCGCAGAGCGAGCATCCCGTTGTGAGAGCGGTCGGCCGGCAGCCGCCGCTCGGCCAGCACCGACAGGTCGCCGGCGTCGAGCTTGTGCAGGTAGGAGCCGTTGACGCTGAAGACCGCGCCGTTGGCGTGGGCCAGGATCGACCCGCACCACACATGGCTGCCGCATGGCAACGGCGGCGACTGGGCCACCGGCTCCAGGGCTTCGGGGTCGGCGCCGCCCGTGCTCAGGTCCAGGCGCTCGACCCAGCCGTACGGCTCGGGTCCGCTGAAGGCGGCCATGGTCCCGCCCAGGTACCACTGGTCCAGCTCGCGCTCCACGAACATCACGTTCCAGCGCCCGTTGCGCCGGCTAGCCACCGACGCGGTGCCCGCCGCGGCATCAAGGCGTCCGACAGCCGCCTTCTGACGCCGGTTGCCGCCGCACTCTGCCGGCCACGCCGAGGGCCAGTACCCGTCCCGGGCCCCCGGCCGTCCCTCTAGTCGGTCCAACCCCGTCATAGAGAATGCTCGCCGCTCACGCGCACCTAGCGCGGCCCGGGCGTCGGGTCACCTGACTCCTGAGAGACGCGCTCCCAGAACGCGGTACGCACCAGACGTCGCAGCGACTCCTGCTGGCGAAGGCTCACCCCCAGTTCCCCCTCAACCGTGCGCATTAGGTCTCCATCAAGCGGCGTCGGGATGCGCGGCCTGCTGTCTCTGAGCGTTGATGTCTCATCGTCGGTGGCCGCTGACAGCCACGTTTCCGCGTATCGTGTCGCAACCGCTCTGGCGACTGCCCTGGGATCTTCATTACCGGGCCCAGTGCCGTCGAGCAGCATCCTCTCGCTGACGAATCCCGAAAGGTTCTCTTTGGTCAGCATCAACACTTCGTCTGCTTCTCTCGCGAGTTCCCTCGACTGGTTTCGTGACCCGCTAGGCGTGAGAATGCCGATCAAGGTGACCCGCACGCCGAGCTCCTGGGCTGCCCTGACCCCTTCCCGCAGACAGAAGCAGAGCGAGGGCCCGACGGGCCCTCGCTAGGCTCCAAACGAGGGAGCCAGAAGAATGGTCGGAGTATACGCGAAGCGTCGCGAATGATGCAACCCTCATCGCGGCTCTCGGTACCGGTCATCGTGCAAGAAGCTCGGGGACGACCGGGCAGTTGGACCGTCGAGCCGCTTCGGTGGGAGTCCTCAGGCCGGAAGGGGTGACCACCCTGGTGACGAAGCGGTGCAGGTCCAACACGGCCAGACCGTGCATGGACGGGTCTTCGAAGCGATGACGGGCGCTTAGCATGTCCCACATCGGTTCCGGCAGGATCCGGCCCGCCCCCGTCACCAGCCACACCGGCGTGCCGCGGACGCGGGCCGTCTCGGCAGCCGCCACCGCGTCGGTCGCCACCAGCGCATGCGACGGGCCCGCGCAGTCCGTGGCCACAAGGACCAGATCGGCCCCGGCGGCAGCCTCGGGATCGTCGGCCTCCATCCACCGCACGTCGGGCCGGTCCTGCGCTGCGTCGCCGAATGCGCCCGACTCCCCCACCGTCAGAACGCTCGACCCGGTCGCCAGAGTATCCAGCCCGCCCTCCAGCACCCGTCCGGTGGGGTCGGCCTCCAGTTCCGACACCACCCTGGCCGCCTCGGCGCGGGGGTCCATGGCCGAGAGCATCCGGGCCGCCAACCAAACCAGAGGCCCGCAGTCGCGGCGGCGGTCCAGCAGCCGGCGGCACGATGTGAGCAGGCCCTTGGGGTCGTCGGCGAACGACGCCAGCGCGGCGGCCGCCTCCCGCACCAGCGGCCCCACCGGCACCACCCCGGCCCGGGCCACGTACCTAAGCCGCTCGATCGGATGCACCCTCCGAGCGTACGCACCCACCGCCAGACCGCGCCCGAACCGACCCGACAGGCCGGGGGGTGGCGACGAGTCAGATGACCGACGAATAGGGCGAAGCCCGTGTCGGTCATCTCGGCTCGGCGACAGGACCCGCCGGCCGGAACAGCCGAGCCGGCAAGAGACCCGCCGACCGGAAGGACACAACCGCTAGCGTTGGCCTCGTGACCGCCGTCTCGCTCGATCTTGAACTGGATCCGCTCGGAGGCAAGGCCAGGCCGCTGTCCTCCTGGCTCACAACGTTCCCGCTGCTGCCGGTGCTGCTCGACCCCTACACCGATGAGAGCGCCTGGATCCTCCACACCGCCCGGCGCATCCTGGTCACCTACGCCGAGGCCGGATGCCGGACCTGCTGGGTGATGGCCTGCGGCCCCGACGACGCCCGGCGCTTCCTCGGACCGTACGCCCAGGAGATCCTCACTTTCGCCGACCCCGACCGCCGGGTGCCGGCCGCGCTAGGGCTCGACACCCTGCCTGCGTTCGCCTTCGTGCTGCAGAACGGCGCGGTCTCCGCGGCCGCCGAGGGCTGGAACCCTGCGGAGTGGAGGGACGTGGCCGACACCGTCTCCGACTACACGCACTGGCAGCGCCCGGTGATCGGAGACGGCCAGGACCCGGTGGCGTTCCCGGGAACGCCCGCGAGGCCCTGAACAGGCTCCGGCTGGGACGGGCAGCATGGCCGACTCGTCCGAGCTGCCAAACGATTCCAGCATGAACGCTTTCGCCTATTCGGACATGCTGCCTCTCGGCGCCGACGACACCGACTACCGGCTGGTGTCGACCGAGGGGGTCGCCACCGTCGAGGCCGCGGGCCGGAGGTTCCTGAAGGTCGAGCCCGAGGCGCTGACGCTGCTCACGTCGGTGGCCATGCACGACATCAACCACTACCTGCGCTCCGACCACCTCGGCCAGCTCCGCAACATCCTCGAGGACCCCGAGGCCTCGGACAACGACCGGTTCGTGGCCACCGAGCTGCTGCAGAACGCCAACATCGCCGCCGGCGGGGTGCTGCCCATGTGCCAGGACACCGGCACCGCGGTGATCATGGGCCGCAAGGGCGAGCAGGTGCTCACCTTCGGCGACGACGCCGAAGCCATCTCGCGGGGCGTCTACGACACCTACCTCAAGTCCAACCTGCGCTACTCGCAGCTCGCCCCGCTCGACATGTTCACCGAGGTCAACACGGGCAACAACCTTCCCGCTCAGGTTGAGGTCTACTCCAAGCCGGGCGATGCCTACGAGCTGTTCTACATGGCCAAGGGGGGCGGGTCGGCCAACAAGTCGTTCCTGTACCAGAAGACCAAGGCCCTGCTCAATCCCGAGTCGCTGATCGACTTCTGCGACGAGACGCTGCGGCTGCTCGGCACCGCGGCCTGCCCGCCCTACCACCTGGCCCTGGTGGTGGGCGGCACCTCGGCGGAGTACAACCTGAAGGTGGCCAAGCTCGCCTCGGCCAAGTACCTCGACTCCCTGCCCACCTCCGGCGACGGTGACACCGGCCACGGGTTCCGGGACCTCGAATGGGAGCAGCGGATCCTGGAGCTGACCCGGGCCTTCGGCATCGGAGCGCAGTTCGGCGGCAAGTACTTCTGCCACGACGTGCGGGTGGTGCGCCTCCCCCGCCACGGTGCGTCCAACCCGGTGGGGATCGCGGTGAGCTGCTCGGCGGACCGCCAGGCCCGGGCCAAGATCACCTCCGAGGGGCTGTTCCTGGAGCGCCTGGAGACCGACCCGGCCCGCTTCCTGCCCGAGGCCGCCGACGACGAGCTCTCCAGCGAGGTGGTGGCCGTCGACCTCGACCGGCCCATGGGTGAGATCCTGGCCCGCCTCACCCGCTACCCGGTCAAGACCCGCCTGGCCCTGACCGGCACGCTGGTGGTGGGCCGCGACATCGCCCACGCCAGGATCAAGCAGCGACTGGACGCCGGCGAGCCGATGCCGGACTACATGCGGGACCATCCGGTGTACTACGCCGGTCCGGCCAAGACTCCCCAGGGCTACGCCTCCGGGTCGTTCGGACCCACCACCGCGGGCCGCATGGACTCCTACGTCGACCAGTTCCAGGCGGCCGGCGGGTCGAAGGTGATGCTGGCCAAGGGGAACCGCTCGTCGGAGGTGGCCGAGGCCTGCGCCCGCCACGGCGGCTTCTACCTGGGATCCATCGGAGGCCCCGCCGCCCGCCTGGCCCGCGACTCGATCCGGCGGGTGGAGGTGCTCGACTATCCCGAGTTGGGCATGGAGGCCGTGTGGCGCATCGAGGTAGAGGACTTCCCAGCCTTCATCGTGATCGACGACAAGGGCAACGACTTCTTCGCCGAGGTCTCCACCCCGGTGAGGCTCCGCGGCCGCTAGCGGCGGTGCGCGTGGCGGAAGCGACCGGGCCGGAGACGGCGCGGGGCGGTGCAACCCCTATGGCGGCGCACCGCTAGGAACTGGGGCTGCGGGGAGGCGACGGCGTGGTGGGATGGGCCTCCGGCACCACGTCGGGGGAGTACTTCCCCACGTCGAGGTCGAGGTGGCTCAGCCAGCCCAGCGTTTGAAGCACCGCGGTGCCGGCCAGCAGCACCGCGCCGTAGACGGCGAAGGCGGGCCGCGGCCCGACCAACTCGATCAGTTGGCCCAACACAAGCTGTCCCAGCGGGTTCGACGACATGAGCACCATCACATACAGCGACAGCACCTGCGCCCGGCGGTCCTCGTCCACCTGGAGCTGGACTGTGGTGTTGAGCGAACTGGCCGACGTCAGGTGGGCCGCGCCGACGAGCACCAGCGGCATCAGGAACGTCACGAAGGTGGGCGCCACCGAAAGGCCCGCAACGGCCGCGCCGTACATCACCAGAGCGGTCCGCTGGATCCGCGAGCGGCGCACCCGGCCGCCCAGCGACGCCACCACCGGTGTGGCCGCCACCGCACCGGCGCCCACCATGGTGAGCATGAGCCCGAACCCGCCCGGTCCCCGGTCGAACACGGCCTCGGCGAAGACCACAGCCAGCATCTGGACGGACAGGCCGGCCGAGCCGATCAGCGCCACCGTGACGAAGGCGGCCACCAGGCCGCGCCGGGCCCGAACGTAACGGGCCACCGCCACCGTGTTGCGGATCAGACGCATGCTCGGAGTCCCGGCCGCGCCCGCCCGGCGGGACTCAATGCGGACCAGCGCGGCGATCACTCCGAGGCAGCCCGCCGCGCTGACCGAGAATGCGGCGGCAGGGCCGGCCGCGGCCACGGTTACGCCGCCCAGCATCGGGCCGACGAGCCGGGAGCTGTTGAACTGCGCCGAGTTCAAGGTGACCGCGTTGAGGAGAAGCTCCTTGGGCACCAACTCGCTGACGAAAGCCTGCCAGGCGGGGAGGTTCAGGCCCCCGGCCAGCCCCGAAGCCGCGGCCATGGCCGCGTAGGCGGCCGGCGACCGCACTCCCTCGACCCAGGCGAGCGCCATGGCCGCGGCCACCAGCCCCATCAGCGACTGCGAGACCATGAGGATGCGGCGCCGCGGGTAGTGGTCGGCCAGCACTCCCGCGGCCGGAGCGATCACAGCCATCGTGGCGAACTGAGCGAACCCCGCGAAGCCGACCCAGCCGGGGCTGCGGGTCAGGTCCCACATGACTGCGGGCAGGGCCACGTACTGGAAGAAGCGGGCGGCGTTGGCCACGAACCCGCCGAACCAGAAGTAGCGGAAGCTGCGATGGCGGAAAGATGCGAAGGCCGCCGGAGGCACCGGGGCACCGTATCGGCGCAAGCCAGGCCGCCCGCGGGCCGCGCGGACCACGCAAGCCAGGCCGTCCGCGGGCCGCGCCGACCACGCAAGCGCCTCGTCCGCGGGCCGCGCCGACCACGCAAGCGCGCCATACTGCGGCCCATGTCCTACGTGATGATCGACACTGCAGACGGCGTGGCCCAGCTCACGCTCAACGACCCCGACAGGCGCAACGCCGTCAGCCAGGCCATGAACGACGAGATCGTCGCGGCCCTCGACGAACTCGAGCCCGACCCGTCCATCGGCGCGCTGGTGGTGACCGGCGCCGGCAGGGGCTTCTGCGCGGGCGCCGTGCTGGACGACCTGCTGGCCGCCGAGTCCACCGGCATAACCCGCATCTACGAGGGGTTCCTGCGGGTGGCCCACTCGCCGCTGGCCACCGTGGCCGCTGTGAACGGCGCGGCGGTGGGTGCGGGCATGAACATGGTGCTGGCCTGCGACATCGTGCTGGCCGGACGCCGCTACGCCCGCTTCGACTCCCGCTTCCTGAAGATCGGACTCCACCCGGGCGGCGGCCACACCTGGCGCCTCCGGCATGTGACCGACCGCACCACCGCCATGGCGATGGTGGTCTTCGGCGAGGTGCTGTCGGCCGACGACGCTCACCGCACCGGGCTGGCATGGGAGGTCGCCGACGACGACGCCCTGCTGGCCCGGGCCCACGAGCTCGCCGCGCGGGCCGCGGCCCAGCCCAAGGAGCTGGTGGCCCGGACCAAGGCGACGATCCTGTCGCTGGACGAGGTCGCCGACTCGGCCGCGGCGGTGGAATCCGAGCTGCATCCCCAGCTGTGGTCGATGGGCGAGACGGCCTTCAAGGACCTCGTCGAGCGACTCCAGTCCGAGATCAGCTCCAAGGGGTGACGCCCCCAACTATGGTCTGAGGCCATGGAGAAGCTCCTGGTCGCCAACCGGGGCGAGATCGCCATCCGGGCCTTCAGGGCGGCGACGCAGCTGGGCATCAGGACCGTCGCCATACTCCCGATCGAGGAGGAGCGCAGCGGTGCGCTCCACCGGATCAAGGCCGACGAGGCCTACGTGATCGGCGAGCCCGGCCGTCCGGTCAGGGCCTACCTCGACCATCAGGCCATCGTGGCCAAGGCGGTGGAGGTGGGTGCGGACGCCGTGTACCCCGGCTACGGCTTCCTGTCGGAGAGCCCCGACCTAGCCGAGGCCTGCGCCCGGGCCGGGGTGACGTTCGTCGGGCCCGGCGCGGCTGTGCTCAGGCTGACCGGCAACAAGATGCGGGCGCGGCAGGCCGCCGAGGATGCGGGGCTGCCCGTGCTGCGCCAGTCCCCGCCGGTCGGCGATCCCGCCGAGGCCGAGGCCCACGCGGCCGGTATCGGCTTCCCGCTGTTCGTGAAGGCGTCCTCCGGCGGGGGCGGCCGGGGGATGCGCCGGGTCGAGAGCGCCTCCGGCCTGGTCGAGGCGGTCGAGGCGGCCCAGCGCGAGGCCGGCAGCGCCTTCGGGGACTCCACCGTCTTCCTCGAGGAGGCCATGACCGGCGTCCGCCACATCGAGGCCCAGGTGCTGGCCGACACCGCGGGCAACGTAGTCCACCTCTACGAACGCGACTGCTCGGTGCAGCGCCGCTTCCAGAAGGTGGTCGAGATGGCGCCGGCCCGGGACCTCGACGCCGGCGTGCGCGACGGCCTGCTGGCCGACGCGGTCCGCTTCGCGTCCTCCATCGGCTACGCCAACGCCGGCACGGTGGAGTTCCTGGTGGACGGCACCGGCCGCTACGTCTTCATCGAGATGAACCCCCGCATCCAGGTGGAGCACACCGTGACCGAGGAGGTCACCGACGTCGACCTGGTCGAATCGCAGCTGCTGGTCGCCTCTGGGGCCACACTGCCCGAGCTGGGGCTCACCCAGGACGCCATCAGCCTGCGGGGCTTCGCCCTGCAGTGCCGGGTGACCGCTGAGGACCCCTCCAACGACTTCCGTCCCGACACCGGCAGGATCGTGGCGTACCGGCCGGCCAGCGGGGCCGGGGTGCGCCTCGACGGCTGCGTCTACCAGGGCGTGGAGATAACCCCCCACTTCGACTCCATGATCGAGAAGGTCACCTGCCGGGGCAAGGACTTCGAGACTGTGGTGCGCCGCATGCAGCGCACGCTGGCCGAGTACCGGGTGCGGGGAGTGTCCACCAACCAGCCCTACCTGCAGGCCATCCTGGCCGACGACCAGTTCCGCGACGGTCCGGTCACCACCAGCTTCATCGACGACCGCCCCGAGTTGACCGCGGCGTCGGTGGGGGCCAACCGGGCCACCCGGCTGCTGCGCTACCTGGCCGACGTGACCGTCCACATCCCCCACGGACCGGCCCCCACCAGGGTCGCCCCGGCCACCAAACTGCCGCCGTCGCGCACCGGCCGGCCGCCGGCGGGCTCGCGCCAGCGCCTGCTGGAGCTCGGGCCGGAGAGGTTCGCGGCCGATCTTCGGGCGGCCGGACCGGTGCAGGTGACCGACACGACGCTGCGGGACGCCCACCAGTCGATCCTCGCCACACGGCTGCGCACCATCGACCTGGTGGCCGGCGCCCGCGAGATGGCCCACACCATGCCGGAGCTGCTGAGCATGGAGTGCTGGGGAGGGGCCACCTTCGACGTGGCCCTGCGGTTCCTGCACGAGGATCCCTGGGAGCGCCTGGCCCGCATCCGTGAGGCTGCGCCGAACATCTGCACCCAGATGCTGCTGCGGGGCCGCAACACGGTCGGCTACTCGCCCTACCCGGATTCGGTGGCAGGCCATTTCGTCGCGGAGGCGGCCGCAACAGGGATGGACATCTTCCGCGTGTTCGACGCCTTCAACTCCATCGACCAGATGCGCCCGGCCATCGCCGCGGTGCTCGAGGCGGGGGCGGTGGCCGAAGGGACCATCTGCTACTCGGGGAACCTGTCCAGTCCGGCCGAGGACCTGTACACCCTCGACTACTACTTGAGGGTGGCCGAGGAGCTGGTCGAGGCCGGGGCGCACATCCTGTGCGTCAAGGACATGGCCGGACTGCTGCGGGCCGGCGCCGCCGCGACGCTGGTGACCGCGCTGCGTGAGCGCTTCGACCAGCCCGTGCATCTGCACACCCACGACACCGGCGGGGGCCAGCTCGCCACCTACATGGCCGCCATAGAGGCGGGGGTGGACGCGGTGGACGGGTCCGCTCCTCCCCTGTCGGGGATGACCTCCCAGCCGTCGATCGCCTCCGTCGTGGCCATGACCGACCACGCCGAGCGGGCCACCGGCCTCAGCCTCGACGCCATCGGCGACCTCGAGCCCTACTGGGAGGCGGTCCGCCGGGTGTACGCCCCCTTCGAGGCGGGCCTGCAGTCGCCGACCGGCACCGTCTACCGCCACGAGATCCCCGGCGGGCAGCTATCGAACCTGAGGGCCCAGGCCCGGGCCCTGGGCCTGGGGCACCGCTTCGAGGAGGTCGAGAAGCTCTACGCGGCCTGCAACGAGCTGCTCGGGCGGCCCGTCAAGGTCACACCGTCGTCGAAGGTGGTCGGCGATCTGGCCCTGCATCTGGTGGCCTCGGGCGTCTCGCCGGAGCAGCTGCTGGAGGACCCGGCCGGCGTCGACCTGCCCGACAGCGTCATCGGGTTCCTCCACGGCGAGCTGGGCACGCCGCCCGGCGGGTTCCCCGAGCCCTTCCGGTCGAGGGCGACCGAGGGCCGGTCGTGGTCGCCGACCTACAAGGACCTCACTGAAGCCGACGTCGAGGGTCTGGCCCGGAACCGGCGCGCCACCCTCAACCGGCTGCTGTTCCCCACGCCGTCGGCGGCGCAGGCCGAGAAGACGGACCGCTACGGCGACCTGTCGGTGCTGCCGTCGCTGCTGTTCTGGTACGGCCTCGACCCCCATTGCGAGGACACCGCCGTCGTGCTGGGCCGGGGCGTGCGGCTGCTGCTGGGACTCCGCTCGATCAGCGAGCCCAACGACGAGGGCATCCGCATCGTCGGCTTCCGGGTGAACGGCCAGCCCCGCGACATCGACACCCTCGACCGCACCGTGGCCTCGGGCCGCCCCGAGCACGCCCGGGCCGACCCGACCAGGCCGGGGCACGTGGCCGCTCCGTTCCGGGGCGCGGTCAACGTGTCGGTGGCGGTCGGCGACCGGGTCGCTGCGGGCGACACGGTGGCGGTGATCGAGGCCATGAAGATGGAGTCGTCGATCTCGGCGCCGGTGGCGGGCACGATCGAGTCGGTCGCGGCCGCGCCGGGCGCCCTGCTCGAGCCCGGCGACCTGATCCTCGAGATCCGCCCCGCGGGCCGCGCCGCCAGCCCCGAAGCCGCTGGCTAGCCGGCACGGGTCCGAGATCGCGGACGGGTCTGGCCCTGGAGGCCCACTACCGCTGCCGGTTCGGAGTTCGCACCGGCCGGGGCGCGATCCACTCGGCGACCAGCTCCGGGGCGCGGACCCGCCACTCCTCCTCGGTGATGGCGAAGCGGTGATGGTCCTCCCACACCCCGTTGATCTCGACGTAGCGCTCGGCCAGGCCCTCGTAGCGCAGCCCGAGCTTCTCGACCACCCGCAGGCTGGCCGAGTTGCGGGGCACGATGGACACCTGCAGCCGGTGCAGCCGCAGCTCCTCGAAGGCGAAGCGGGCCGCCACCACCAGCGCCTCCGGGGTGTAGCCGTTGCCGGCGACGGCCTCGTCGATCCAGTAGCCGACATAGCACGACTGGAACGGGCCCCGCTGGATGGACGACAGGTTCATCTCGCCCCGGAGGTGCCTGTCCACGAACACGCCGAACCCGTATCCGGTGCCCTGCTGCCGTTCTCGGCGGCGGGCCGCGCAGCGGTCGGCGAACGCCTTGGGATCCTCGGCGGCGTCGGGCCGGCCCGGCACGGGCCGCGGCTCCCACCGCCTGAGACGGGCCCGGTTGCGCCGGCGCACCTGCTGCCACGCGCCGAAGTCGCCGCGTGCCAACGGTCGCAGCAACACTCGCCGCCCCAGCAGTGTGCTCACAGCCGCGCACTCTAGCCATGCCGTCAGGCCTCTATCAGAATGCAGGATTCTGGCGTGTCTGGGCTGGAACGCAGCCGCGTGGGCGGGGCTCGGTCGGTCCGGGATTGCGCCCCCTGTCGCAACTGTGCTAGCAACGGCATGCATGTGCTAGCAACGGCATGCACGCGTAGGCGACGAGCCGCAGGAGGACGGGACCGATGAGGCACAGGACCAGAGCGCCCGAGACCAAGGCCAGCTGTGTCGGTGCCCGCGAGGGTCACGCCATGACCCCCCCCCCCCGATGTCGTTCCTAGTGAATGCAGTAGTGTCCTGTTTGGGGAATTCGTTGTAGATATGAGGCCATGGTCTCGAAGATGTCGTCGGCGCTCTTGTGCCAGGTGAAGGGCCGGGGGTTGTGGTTCCAGTTGTCGGTCCATTGCTGGATGGAGTCGGTGAGGTCCTTGACCGAGGTGTGCGCGCCGCGTCGGATCCATGTCGATGCCGCGGCCGGCGGCGGCGAGGGCCGCGGCGGCGGCTGTGAGGCCTTGCAGTACGGCCCCACGACCTACACGTGCGCTTCCAGCGGCGGCTGCGGCATCGACGACGGACGCGTCACCCAAGGAACCGTCATCGAAACCACAACTGAAGCCACCCCCACAACCACCACCACGACAACGACAACAACAACCACAACCACAACCACAACGACCACTGTGCCACCGACCCCAGAGCCCATTGGGCCCACGCCCGAGCCGGGCGATGTGTTCGAGGCGGGGGAGACGCTCCCGAACTCTCCGTCCGATTTTTGGGATTGGCGAAGATTCGGGGGAGGAGCCTCGGCGCGGTCTAGTTCCAACAACTTTGAGATTCTGATGGACAATGGAGGGTACGGCTGGACGTACGATGCCGTCTACACCTGCATAGCCCCGCGAGGTTGCCTCATCTGGAACGGAATTGTAGTCGACGGGTCTGTCCGTAGATCAGAGCTCACCGAGTAGAGGTCGCCAGGCCATGGATCGTGCCTTCGCCAGCTTTGGAGACGCGCGGCAGGCGCGGGCGGTGCTGCTATGAAGAACATGCGTGGCACAACAGGGGCGCGGTCCACTCGGAGTCGGTTTCGATCCTTGCGCTGCTGCTGGTTGTTTGTGCTGGTGAGCCTCACCGCGATTGGTTGTGGTGGCTTCACGACCCCGCCTCCAGAAGGGGCGGCTGAGGGGGCGGCTGAGGAGCCAGCGCCTGAGATCCTGGGAGATTGTCGGGACGACATGAGATTGAGCGCAGGTGAAGGCTGTCGTTATTCGGGTGGCGGGCGCCACCGAGCCGAAGTTGTTCTCTCCGTGTCGCGCGACGGCTTGATCTGTCGTGAAGGAGGGCCGGCCCAACATCAGGATCTGCAGTTCGACAACCTGCGTATCTGCAGGGACGATGCGTTCGTGCGGGACGACACTTTTGAGAGTTCCATCCTGGTGGAACGGGGCCGTGACGGATCTTGGGCCTTCTATTCCTCAGCGGCGGCGTTACAGACAGCGCAGGCCTCGGATCCGGTGGACCTCCGAGAGGACTCCGCCCCATGCACGGCCGGCTTGCTCCTGCATCCCGGAGACGAATGCTCCACAGGGGGCTTCACCATGAGCATCCGCGAGGACGGAGCGGCGGTGTTGGACGGCAACATCGGCGGCATCAGCATGGGCAACACCGTCATGAACGCCCAGTCCATAAACCTCAACCGCTTCAATGCCACCAGAAGCGGCTCCACCTGGACCATCGAACGTCTGCCCGGCATATCGAATACCGGCTCCGCTTCCTCCCCGGCGGCGGCGTTACAGACGGCGAAGCCCTCGGATCCGGTGGACCTCGGAGGAGGCTCGGAGCCATCCGTCCCGTGCACGGCCGGCTTGCTCCTGCATCCCGGAGACGAATGCTCCACAGGGGGCTTCACCATGAGCATCCGCGAGGACGGAGCGGCGGTGTTGGACGGCAACATCGGCGGCATCAGCATGGGCAACACCGTCATGAACGCCCAGTCCATAAACCTCAACCGCTTCAATGCCACCAGAAGCGGCTCCACCTGGACCATCGAACGTCTGCCCGGCATATCGAATACCGGCTCCGCTTCCTCCCCGGCTGCCGCGGCTACTCCATCGACGTCGGAGCGTTCCGGCCTGACTTCTGCCCCATCGACCTCGACTCCCGCCACCGTCCGCAGCATCGACACCTTCAAAGCCGTCACCGCCGGCGGCGTCCATAGCTGCGGGCTGCGCACCAACGACACCATCACCTGCTGGGGCGACAACGAGTTTGGGCAGGCGAACGCGCCCGCAGACACCTTCAAAGCCGTCACCGCCGGCAGGTTCCATAGCTGCGGACTGCGCACAGACGACACCGTCACCTGCTGGGGCTGGAACGACGACGGGCAGGCGGACGCGCCCGCCGGCAACTTCAAAGCCGTCACCGCCGGCTGGTCCCATAGTTGCGGGCTGCGCACAGACGACACCGTCACCTGCTGGGGCGACAACGACGATGGGCGGACGGACGCGCCCGCAGGCAACTT
>JAPPLH010000010.1 GCA_028819505.1 Acidimicrobiaceae bacterium | reverse complement strand
TCTAGGCCGGCCGTCGCGGTTGTGACGGCGCCGCCGGAGGCGGTCGGTAAGCGGCCGGCGGACCGCTCGTCGTCGCGCCTGGTCCGGCTGGCGTCGCAGTACGCGGCGGTGATCCTGGCCGCACTGGTGGTGAACTTCGCGCTTCCCCGGCTCGCTCCGGGCGATCCTGTCGACTACCTGGTGCCGCCCGAGGCGGGGACGGTCGAGGATGCTGTGCGCGAGTCGATGCTGGAGCGTTTCGACCTGGACGGCTCCGCCACCCAGCAGTTCACCAGCTACCTGGGCAACCTGGCCCAGGGCGATCTCGGCATCTCGGTACGGGATGGCAGGCCGGTGTCAGAGGTTGTCGCCGAGCGGCTCTGGTGGTCGTTGCTGCTGGTGGGGACGGCGGTGGCCGTGTCGACGATCCTCGGTGTTGCGCTGGGATTCGCGGCCGGCTGGCGTCGAGGCTCCCGCCGTGACGTCTCGCTGCTGGCCGGCGTGCTGGCCTTGGACGCGCTCCCAGCGTTCTTCGTGGGCCTGATGCTGCTGCTGGTCTTCTCGGTCCAGCTCGAGTGGCTGCCGGTCTACGGGGCGGTGTCGCCGGAGGCGTTGACCGGCTGGGCCTGGATCGTCGATGCCGGCAAGCGACTGGTGATGCCGGCGGTCACACTGACGTTCGTCGGCCTGGGATCGGTGTTCGTGGTGGCCCGCTCGGCGATGGTGTCGGAGCTGAGCGAGGACTACGTCTTCATGGCCCGGGCCAAGGGCCTGCCGGACCGGGGCGTCCGCCGTCACGCAGCCCGCAACGCCATGGTCCCGGTGTCCACCGTGGCGCTCCTCGGATTCTCCACCCTGGTGGGCGCGGCGACGGTCGTGGAGAGCGTGTTCTCCTATCCGGGCCTCGGCTCCCTTGCCTTCGACGCGGTGCGAGCCCGCGACTACCCGGTGCTGCAGGCGGTCTTCCTGCTGCTGTCGCTCATCGCCATCGGCGCCAACCTGCTGGCCGACCTGCTGTACCCGCTACTCGACCCACGGGTGCGACGGGCGGGTTCAAGATGAGGCTGCGCCGCTACCGGGAGCAGATCCGGCCCGCCACGTTGGTGCTGGCTGTCGCCGGCTTCTTGATGCTGTTGCTCGTGCTGGGCGCAGCCGTCTTCGCCGACGTGCTGACCGCGCACCCGCCCGATCGTTCCACGGGCTCGCCGTACGAGGTGCCCTCGGCTGAGCATCTGCTGGGCACCGACGACCTCGGACGCGACCTCTGGTCGCAGTTGCTGCACGGCAGCCGGGTGTCGCTGTGGGTGGGCCTGGTCGCGGCCGTCGTCGCGACCGTGCTGGGGACGGCCGCCGCGCTGGTCGCGGGCTGGCACAGGGGCTGGGTCGACGCCGCGATCATGCGGGTCGTCGACCTGACCCTGTCGCTGCCGTTCCTCGTGCTGGTCCTTGTCCTGGCCGCATACTTCGGCCGCGGCCTCGACGTGCTGATCGTGCTGATCGCCGGAGTGCTATGGGCCCGGCCCGCCCGCCTGCTACGAGGCCAGGTCCTCAAGATCAGGGAGTTCGGGCACACCGAGGCGGCTCACGCGATGGGCGCGGGCTCGGCCCGGATCATGACGGTCCACATTCTCTGGCGCCTAGTACCACTGCTGGTTTCGCAGTTCGTGCGAGCAGCCGCGGTCGCGGTGATCGTGCAGTCGGGGGTGGCGTTCCTCGGCTTGGGCGATCCCGGCCGCATCAGCTGGGGATCCACGCTGTACTTCGCCAACAACGGAAGCGCCATCCTGACCGACGCATGGTTGTGGTGGATCGTCCCGCCCGGAGTCGCACTCACGGTCCTCATCGTCGGGCTGGCCTTCGTGGGGTTCGCCTTCGAGGAGCTGGCCGATCCGCAGCTGGGCGGGCACGGCTGGAGGCCACCGAGCCGGCGCCGGCTGCCTGAAGCGGTCCCCGATCCGTGTGCCCCGGAGGTCCGCCTCGACGTTCGTGCCATGTCGGTCGACTTCGACAGCGCGACGGTGGTGCGTGAGGCCGGCGTGCGAGTCGGTCGTGGAAGGGTTCTGGGGCTCGTCGGCGAGTCGGGTTCGGGCAAGTCGACGCTGGGTCTGTCGGTGCCGGGACTCGTCCCCCACCCGGGGGTCCTCCGCGCCGAGGCCGTCATGCTGGGCGATGTCGACCTGCGGCGGCTCGGAAGGCAGGGTCTGGAGAGGATCCGGGGCCGGGACGTGGCAATCGTGCCCCAGGCCGCCATGAGCGTGCTCGACCCCACGATGACGGTTCTCGACCAGGTGGCGGAGTCGGCGGCCCTGGCCTCCGCAGCCGCCGCGGCGGAGCGGGCCGGCGACCTCCTGTCAGAGGTCGGGCTGCCCCCCGATCGCCATCGAGCATTCCCCCACGAACTGAGCGGCGGCCAGCGCCAGCGGGTGGTGATCGCCATGGCGGTCGCCAACCGGCCCGGACTGCTCATCGCCGACGAGCCGACGACGGGCCTCGACGTCGTCACCCAGCAGGCGATCCTGGACCTCCTCGACGACCTGCGCCGGAGGCTCGACTTCGACCTGTGGCTGATTTCCCACGACCTGCCGCTGGTGGCGTCCCGCGCCGACGACCTCGTGGTGATGTACGGCGGCAGGGTCGTGGAGTCCGGTCCGGCAGGAGCCGTGATCAGCCGTCCCCAGCATCCCTACACGGCGATGCTGCTGGGAGCGTTCCCGTCGCTGGGCGCGGTTACGGCCCGCCTGAGGCCGGTGCCGGGGGAGGTCCCCGATCCGAAGGAGCTCCCACCCGGGTGCGCGTTCGCTCCCCGGTGCCCCCACAGCCGTGGCGATTGCGACAGCGTCGTGCCGGTGGAGCGTCCGGTGCAGGGAGTGATGGTGGCCTGCCACCACGCTCCGGTCGACTCGAGTTCCGGAGGCCCGCCGGGCTCGGAAGACGACATGGCGGCAGCCTCGCCCCGCATTTCGCCGCGTGCTGCCCGGGGACCGGACCAGATGGCCCTGCGCCTCGACGATGTGCGGGTGGTCTACCCGGGCCGGCGCCGCGGGCGGCCCGACGTGACCGCGCTGGACGGTGTCTCCCTCGAGATCGGCGCCGGCGAGTCCGTCGCGGTCATCGGCAGGAGTGCGGCCGGCAAGTCCACCATCGCGAGGCTGGCGCTGGGACTGGCCAGGCCGGCCTCCGGCTCTGTCGAACTGCTAGGCGAGCAGACCGCCGACTTGTCGAGGCGGGATCTCGGCGCGCTGAGAAGGCGAGTCCAGATGGTGTTCCAGGATCCGTACGAATCGCTGCACCCGAACATGACGGTCGCTGGGCTGGTGGGCGAGCCCCTGGCCATCGCGGGCGCCGGGCGCCACGAGCGGGCCGCACGGGTGGCTGAGGCGCTGCAACTGCTGGGTTTGGTCCCGGTCGAGAGGTTCCTCAACCGCCATCCTGGCACGCTCAGCGGCGGCCAGCGCCAGCGTGTCGCCCTCGCCCGGACCCTGGTCGCCAGCCCCGAACTCATAGTCGCGGATGAGCCGGCGTCGATGCTCGACGCATCCTTGCGGGCCACGGTGGCCGCCCATCTGCTCGCCGTGCGTGAGACGCTGGGCGCCACGCTGGTGTTCATCACCCATGACATCTCCCTGGCACGGCTCGTGGCCGACCGGATCGTGGTGCTGTGCGAGGGCCGGATCGTCGAGGACGCTCCCGCGGCGCGGCTCCTGGCCGCACCCGGGCACGCTGAGACCCATGCGCTCATCGACGCCGCGATGCGGGGCCGGGTGCCGGACTCTGAAGGCGTGGCGATAGACAATTCAGCTACCGACAGGAGTGGACGATGACCCGGCGCAAACTGATCTTCTTCACGACAGCCGACCCCCGCACCGACATCGGCGCACTGTTCCGCGCCTATCACTTCGCGACCGTCGCCAGCTCGGCCGGGCTGGAGGCAGAGGTGCGCCTGGCTGGTGAGGCTGTGTCGGTCGCCGATCTGGATGTGATCCCGGACACCGAGATGGGCCGGGACGTGCGCCGGAGGGTGGCCGCCGGCTCCGATGCGCCGTTCGCGGTGTCCTTTTGACCGCACTCCAGTGACGCCCGTGGGGTGTCTGCGGCCCAAGCGGCCGGTGTCGGCGCGGCTTTCCGTTTCCTGGGCGAGATCCTCACCGAGGTTGCTGACGGCAAGTCGGAGATGATCTTCGTCGGAGGCTGACCGGCTCCAGGCGCCGCGCCGGCGTCCGGGCGGCACGAGGCTCCTGGAGGCGGTTCGCGTCCAGCCCCGACATGGCTGTCAAGCTACCGTTCAAGGCGGCCGTCTTCGAGTTCGATACAACTCGCCCTGGCCGTACTGTGGGGGGTTGTGGGATGCACCGATCCGGGATTTCGTGTTACGATAATTGCGTGTGGAGTTCCATCGCTCTGCGTTCAAGCACGGCCTCGACCGCAACACGATCCTGCACGCGCTCGAACACGCCCTCACCATCATCGAACTCGCACCGGCCGCTGACCCGCCGAGGATCCTCGCCATCGGCGCCGACCCAGCAGGCAACCTGCTCGAGATCGTCTGGCTCGAACTCGACGGCGGAGCCGAGATGGTGATTCACGCAATGCCGCTGCGCCCAGCGTTCCACGCACTCTTGCCGACCCAACGAGATCAGCCATGACTACGACAAAGACCGCGACTGGCCGCATCCTCACCGCCGCCGACCTCGACGCCATCGCCGAGGAGGTCGAGACCAGCGACTACGACATCGAGACGCTGCGCAAGCGCCGCAGAGGCCGTCCCGCCATGGGCTCGGGGCCGGCTGAAGTGGTGCCCGTGCGAATCGACCCCGAACTGCGGGCCGCCGTTGCTGCTCGCGCTGAGACCGACGGCACGACCACAAGCGAGATCATCCGCGAGGCGTTGCGCAGATTCCTAGACGTCAAACAGGCTGAGCAGACGCAACACACATAAGCGGCAGCGCGGACAGGTGGGAACCAGCACCGATGTCGCGGCCGGCGTCGCCTTTGAATTGGCGCAACGCTTCAGCGTGCTCTGCGGTCCTCGGGCTCGAAGGTGACGAGGTCCTCGCCGGTGTCGGGATCGGTGAAGGTGACCCGCATCCCGGACTCGTCGGCTTCCTCCCGCACGCCCTCGACGGGCTCGCCGAACAGGGCGTCCCGCTCCTCGCCGGTGAGGCCCAGCTCCTCGAGGGTGAACTGCAGCGCCTCGCCCGCGGCGGCGTAGTCCCCCTCCGCGGACCAGGCCCCGTCGGCACCGACTCCCGGGCTGACCGACCGCCGTCGAAGGCGCTGTCCGCTAGGTCACGAAGGCGTGCTGGACGACATCCTCGGCGCACTCGCCGGTGTCCACCAGCGCCGCGGGCGTGGGAGTGATCGTGGCGCGGTTGGTGCCGCGGGGCTGAGCGGCTGGCGTGACGGGTTGGCGCCAGGATCCGTGGCAGAATCGGCATCGATGATCCGGGTGGCGTTCGTCGGCAAGGGGGGCGCGGGCAAGTCGACGATCGCGGGCACGTTCGCCCGTCTGCTGGCCCGCCGCGGCCAGCCGGTGCTGGCGCTCGATTCCGACCCGATGCCGGGGCTTCCCTACTCCCTGGGTGTGGGCGTGGACGACCATCCGATTCCCCACGACGTGGTCGTCGCCGGCCCGGAGGGGGGACCCCGCTGGGTGCTGAGGCCCGATCTGGACGCGGCTGCCATGGTGGACCGCTATGCGGCTGCTTGCCCCGACGGTGTCCGCTACCTGCAGTTCGGCAACCTCTGGGGCCATGTGACGCGGCTTCAGCAGGCCCAGCACGCTTGGAGTCAGGTGGTCGAAGAACTCGACCGGGACTCGTGGCACCTGGTCGGCGACCTCCCCGGCGGCACCCGCCAAGCGATGTTCGGCTGGGCCAGGTACGCCGACACCGTGTGCGTGGTGGTCGAGCCGACCGTCAAGTCAATGCACACCGCAACACGCCTCCTCAGCCTGTCCGGTGCGAGGTGGGCCCCGCTGCGCCTCCTGCTCGTCGTCAACAAGGCCCGCGACGGCTCCGACGCGGCACGGGTCTCGGAGCGCCTGGGCCTGGAGGCCGCCGCGGCCGTCCCCCACGACATCGACGCCGGTCGGGCCGACCGCCGCGGCGCCGCCCCCCTGGACTCCGCTCCCGGTGGCCCGCTGGCCGGAGCGGTGGATGGCTTGGTCGACCATGTCGTGTCGCTCTATGGTCTCGGCCGGGGGGTCGCACAATGAAGATCGCCGTCGTGGGCAAGGGTGGAGCCGGTAAGACCACCACCAGCGCCGTGCTGGCCCGCACCTTGGGCCGCCGGGGCGCCCGGGTGGTCGCCCTCGACTGCGACACCAACCCCAATCTCGGCCTGTCGCTGGGGGTCGGCGACTCCGAGACCGAGCGTCTCCTGACGCTGCGCGAGCAGGTCGACGAGGGCGAGGCCGAGCACGCCCCGACCTGGGACGACATCCTCGCCCGCTACGGCACCGACGCCCCCGACGGGGTGCGCCTCTCGGTGATCACCCGCATCGAGAATCCCGAGCCCGGTTGACCTTGATGCGGTCTGTCGGCCGAGCAGTTGCTCGGCTCCGTGAATGACGACGCCACCACCGTCGTGGCCGACCTCGAAGCCGGCATCGGCACCCTGACCCGCCTGGACTCCGCCGCGGTGGACGCCACCGTGGTGGTGGTCGAGCCCACGCTGCGCTCCATCGACGTGGCCCGCCGGGCTGTAGCCGTCGCCGACGAGCAGCGTCAGGGCCGGGTGGTGGTGGTGGCCAACAAGGTCAGCGACGGCCAGGACCGGGCCCGCATCGAGGAGGCCTTCGAGGATCGGGTGCTGGTTGTGGTTCCGGAGGATCCGGCCATCGATGTCGCCGACCGGCTCGGCGTGTCGCCGGTCGACCACGAGCCGCAAGCGCCGGCCGTGGCCGCGCTGGAGAGCCTGATCGACGCGCTGGGACTCGCCTCGGTCTGACCCCGCGCTGCCGGCCTAGATGCGATTTGCACCTAGTGTGGTCTAAGCTCCACAGCGGACGAGGAGGAGTCGGCCATGTGGCTCTGGTGGATCGGCAACGCGGTGCTGCTGCTGGCAGTCGTGCCCGTCGTGCTGCTGCTGGCCAACCGGGTGATTAGGCCCGCGCTGGAGATCGAGCGCTACGCCGAAGACATCCTCGAGCACGCCGTCGGGCTCGACAAGAACCTCGAGCCGGTGCCGGCCGTGGCCGACACCCGCGACCTGGTCTCCGCGGCCAAGGGCCTGGCCGTGCGCTACGTCACCGCCGCGGGGCCGCTGCTGTGACCGGGGGAACGGTCTGATGCCGGCCGCGGCGGTCGTGACGATCGTGATCGCGCTGCTGATCGCGGCCGCCCTGGCCTACTACCTGACGCGGGTCGTGATCGTGCTGCGGGCCGTGAACGACTCGCTGGGCAAGATCACCTTCGGAGTGCGGTCCATCGCTCACCGCACCGAGCCGCTCGCAGAGTTGCTGACCCCGGTGAAGACCGATCTCGAGGCGGTCGCCGAGGTTCTCGACGGCGTGGCCGCCAGCCTCGCGCCAGAGTCTCAGGCAAGTTGAGGCCGGCGGCACCCTGACCGACTACGCGCCGACCATGGTCCGGGAAGTCTGACCGCGCCTCAGCGGTCGGTGTCCCACCAGATGGTGACCCGCTCGCGCGGGAACGGCACGTCGGCGACGAGCGCGGTCACCTCCGGCTCGCGCTCGGGCGGCAGGCACAGGTTGCGGCACCACTGGGGCCCCTCGAACTCGCGGCGCTTGACGGCCCGAGGGTCCTCGGGCAGCAGAGACTCCTCCACGACGGGGTCCGGGCCGGCCTCGGCGATGGCCTCCACCGCGGTTGCCGCGGTGGGCTCGTGGGGCCGTTCCAGGTTCCAGAAGTGGCGCCACAGCATGCGGCGGCGGTCCTGGGGGTGCTTGGGCGTGATCTCGATCACCACCCGGCGGCGGGCGTGGGCGTTCAGCGCGGCCGCGAACGATGGAATGTCGGTCACGTTGTAGAGCACGTTGTGGCACACCACCACGTCGGCGACGGGCACCTCGCCGGCGACCTCGGGCCATGACCCGGCATGCACCTGCGCCGGGATGCCGCGCTCGCGGGCGGTGGCCGCGAACATCTCAAGCATGTTGTCCTGGCGGTCGGTGCCGATCACCTCGGTGGCCGGCGGCACCACCGCGAAGGCTGCGGCCCCGCCACCGCAGCCGACGTCGAGCACCGAGCCGCCGTCGCCCAAGGCCTCAGCGGCCCGGCGGTTCGACAGCGAGCGCTCGAACGTCCCCGGCGCGGGCGCGGCGAAGATCTCCGGCGCGAACACGAAGGGCCGGCGGGGAGCGGAGCCCAGGATCTCGTCGGGGATGGCCCAGTCGGCCATCTGGCGGGTCCAGCGCTGCGCAGCCGTCTCTTGCTGTGCCATGGCCGCAGAACCTACTGGAGCCCGCTGAACGCGGCTTCCCGGGAAGATCTCGGGTGACTAATGGGTGTCCAGTGCCCAAAACCAACCCGAGAAATCAGGCCGGGTCGGCGGGCGGGGGAGGCGGGGGAGCGGGTGATGCCTGCTTGCGGGCCCGGCGGCGGCGACGCCACCAGACCACGGCGATGATCACGGCCACGAACGGCAGGAACGGGATCAACACCCCGAGCGCCACCAGGGCCACGCCCACGATCGTGCGCAGGAACCCGGCGCCGTCGGAGACCGAGTCAGCGAAGCCGGGCAGCGAGTCGTCGGTGCGGGAGTCGAGCCACACATAGGTGCCGGCGGAGACCTCGGGAAGCTCAGTTCCCTCCGCGTCCACCGGGACGGCCTCCGCCTCCAGCCGGATCTCCAAGCCCCGGGTGGCCACCCGTCCGGCCAGCCGCCCGTCCTCGACGGGAATCTCCAGCACGGCCACCAGCAGCCCGCCGGGCTCGATCCGGTCGAAGCTGCCCTGCCGCGCCTCGAAGGCGCCGATGTCGAGACGCACATCGAGGGACCGGACCGACACGTCGGTGAGGGTCGAGGCGCCCGGGTTCTCCACCTCCAGGCACAGGTACACGGTCGAGTCCGGATCGGCCGTGAGGTGCTGGGCCCCCAGGCAAGGGTCGTCGGCGTCGTCGGACACCCAGGCCGCCACCTCTATCCCGGTGTCGGGCGGCACGGTGGGCGACTGGGTGATGGTCAGCGTGACGGTGGCCAGGTCCACCTGGTCGCGCAGGGTGCGCAACTGGCCCCGCAGCACCTCGAGGGTGGTCTCGCGGTCCAGCAGCTGGCGCTCGATGGCGGCCACGTCCTCGAGGTCGGCCGCCTCCTCCAAGAGCCGGCGCAGGCGGGCCACGCTGGTCTCGGCGGTGCTGATGCGGCTCTCGAGGTCGACGACCCGCTCGGTGACGTCGTCGGCGCTGATCGACTGGTCGACCAGCCTCCCGACGCCGGCCAGGCGCTCCAGCGCGGTCGGGAAGTCGCCGGGAAGCACCTTGAAGACGATCTCGGCCCAGGGCGCGGGCTCGGTGCGGGTGGTCTGGTTGAACACGATGCCGCCCAGGCCCTGCACTATGGCCACCGCCTCGTTGCTGGCCGCGGTCACGTCGTCCGCCTGCACGCCGATCGTGGCGCGGTACACGATCTCACGTCCGAGATCGGCGGGCGTGAGCGCGGTCGGAACCGCCAGCGCAGCGCCGTCGGCTCCACCCTGGGTCGCCTCCGTCAGGGCAGCCTCAGCCTCAGTCGCCGCAGCCGCAGCCGCCTCGGCCATATCGAACGGGCCCTCATCCTCGGCCGCGGGGGAGTCCATGCTGGCTGAAGCCGACGTGGCGGCCTCGTCGTGGCCGCCGATGCAGCCGCTGAGCAGTACCGACACCGCGCACAGCAACGCCAGCGCCAGGATCCTCACGGGACGGCGGTGTGTCGTCACATGGAGGTTGATCGCATCATGCACAGGTGTCCTCCCGGCCAGTGACGGTCGACACCCTCGACGCCCGCCGGGCCGATCCGGTTCCCGGCCGGCGCAGCGATCCCGTTATGTGCCCTGCTCGCCCTCGCCCTCGCCGAAGCCGGCGGTGGCGGTGGGCGGAGGCAGAGCCGCGCAGGGCGCCCCCGGGCCGGTGTACCGCCCCTCCACGATGTACCAGCCCGACTCCTGGCCCAGTTGGTTGAAGGAGGTCGCGGTGAGCCGCAGCGGCACGTTGGCCGGCAGCCTCCGAGCCGGAGCGGCCCAACGGTCGCCGCTGGAGTCGATCTCGCCGATGGAGAACTCGCCGTTGGTGATCATCGGCCCGCCGTCCACAGACACGTAGACACGGATCTTGGAGATGTCGGCTGGGCTGGGCGGGGCGTCGAACGCCACCAGAAGCTCGTTCTCGGCTGCGCCGGCCTGGCACCTGACGTTGCTCGGCGGGGGAGGCGGACCGATGCTGACCGCGGCGTCAGGCGCCGACGTCGTGCTGGTGGTGGGGACCAGTTCCACGACGGTCGTAGTCGTCGTCTCCGGCGGGGCCGGCGTCGGGGTGGTCACCCGGGGCTGGGTCGTAGTCGGAGCGGCAGACCCGGTGGTCGTCGTCACCTCGTCGACCGGCTCTCCCTCGCCGTTCTCGTCGTCGCTGCACGCCGCTGCCACCAGCGCCAGCGCGAGCATCGCCGCTGCGAGCCTCAGTGATCGCATGAGGAACTCCTTTCCAGGCGTCCACCATACACCGCGTACACGGCCTGCCGCGCCACGGGACATAAGCGCGGAGCCGGATCATAGGCTTGTCTGCCGTGATGATCGCGGATGCCCGTCGGGCCCACCGGGAAGAGTTGTGCGCCCTGCTGAGCGGCGATGATCCAGCGCCCCGACTGTGGTCGGCCATCGACCGCGGCGCCATGGCTCAGATCGTTCCGGAGCTGCCGGACCTGAGGATGGAGCAGGATCCGATTCACAGGCACAAGGACGTGCTGGCCCACACGATCGCGGTGGTGGCCAAGACCCCTGACGACCTCGTGGTCCGGCTGGCAGCGCTGTTCCACGACATCGGCAAGCCCCGCACCCGCAGCTACGAGCACGGCGAGGTGACCTTCCGCCACCATGAGGCGGTGGGCGCCCGGATGACCCGCAAGCGGCTGGCCGAGATGGGCTTCGACGAGGGCACCGTCGACGACGTGAGCGAGCTGGTGAGGCTGTCGGGACGCTTCAAGGGCTACGCGTCGGGATGGAGCGACGCCGCGGTGCGCCGCTACGCCCGGGACGCGGGACCGCTGCTGGGCCGTCTCAACCAGCTGGTCCGGTCGGACTGCACCACCCGCAACCTCCAGCGGGAGGCCGACCTCCACCGCCAGATCGACGACCTCGAGCGCCGCATAGCCGAACTGGCCGACGCCGAGCGCCGGGCGGCGGAGCGGCCCCAGATCGACGGCGGCGCGGTCATGGCCCGTCTCGGCCTGCCCCCCGGCCCGGAAGTGGGCGAGGCTCTGGCCTGGCTGCTGGAGGTCAAGCGCGCCGAAGGCGAGCTTCCCGTCGACGAACTGCTGGCTCGGCTGGACGGCTGGTGGGCCGAGTATCGCCAGTAATTCCAGCTCTTGTTCGCTGCGCTCACGGGCCGCTCGGGCCACGGCCTCGCTCGGCGTACTGCGAGATTCAGAGGAGTTGCGGGGTACTCGCTCGGCCTCCGGGCCGGTAGCCTCTCTCACCGTTCGAGACCCAGCGACCGCACAGGAGATGTCGTGACTTACCGAGCGGAGTACTTGTGGATCGACGGCGTCGAGCCGGTGGGCGAGATCCGCACCAAGACGAAGATCCTTTCCAACGACGAGGCGCCGCCGATCTGGGGCTTCGACGGCTCCAGCACCAATCAGGCCACCGGCGACAACTCCGACGTGGTGCTCAAGCCGGTGTTCACTTGCGGCGACCCGGTCCGCGGCGGCGACAACATCCTGGTGCTGTGCGAGACGCTGCTGACCCATGACCTGTCGCCGCATCCCACCAACCGTCGGGCCGAGTGCGTTGCGGTGTACGAGAAGTACAAGGACCAGGCGCCGCTGTTCGGCCTGGAGCAGGAGTACACGCTGCTGGACGCGACGACCCGCTGGCCGGCGGGGTTCCCCGCCGCGGGGTTCCCGCCTCCCCAGGGCCCCTACTACTGCGGGGTGGGCGCGGGCCGCATCTCGGGCCGGGACCTGATCGAGGAGCACACCACGGCCTGCATCCAGGCCGGCTTGGACATTGCGGGAACCAACGCGGAGGTCATGCCGGGCCAGTGGGAGTTCCAGATCGGACCGTCGGACACCGTCACGGTCGCCGATCATGTGTGGGTGGCCCGCTACCTGCTGTTCCGCCTGGCGGAGAAGCACGGCATCGAGGTGACGATCGAGCCCAAGCCGATGCTGGGCGACTGGAACGGCGCGGGCATGCACACCAACATGTCGACCAAGTCGATGCGCGAGAGCTATGAGCCCATCATCGCGGCGTGCGAGGCGCTGGGCACGGCCGGCAAGCCCGAGGAGCACCTGGCCGGCTACGGAGCGGGCATCGAGTTCCGGCTGACCGGAGAGCACGAGACCGAGCGCTACGACCAGTACTCCTACGGGGTGTCTGATCGGGGTGCGTCGGTGCGGATCCCGTGGCAGGTCGCCAAGGACGGCAAGGGCTACATCGAGGACCGCCGCCCCAACGCCAACGCCGACCCCTACCATGTGACCACCCTGCTGACGAGAACCATCTGCGAGGCCCTCGTCGGCTACGACTGACCCCGCCGGCCCGATGGCCGCAGCGGCCGCTCCCATGGCGGGATCCGACCGGCTGAGAGTGGCGGTCTGCCAGGTCAACCCGACCGTCGGCGACCTGGAGGCGAACGCGGCCCTTGCCGCCGGGGCGCTGGCCCGGGCCGAGGCCGCCGGCGCCGACCTCGCGGTTCTGCCCGAGCTCGTCGTCACCGGCTACCCGCCCGAGGACCTTGTGCTGCGCCCGGGCTTCGTCGCGGCCAGCCGCGCCGCGCTCCACCGCCTCGCGTCGCAGACCGGCGCCTGCGCGGCGGTGGTCGGCTTCGTCGACGGCGCCGGCGAGACCGGCCGGCGGGTGCCCGACATGGCCGGGGTCGAGAGCTTCAGCGGGGCATTCAACGCTGTGGCGGTGTGCGCAGCCGGCGAGGTGCGCGGCGTCTACCGCAAGCGCCACCTGCCCAACTACGACGTGTTCGACGAACTGCGCCACTTCCGGCCCGGCATCGAGGCGCCGCCGCTCTTCGAGATAGGAGGGGCGGTGGTGGGGGTGACCGTGTGCGAGGACGCATGGGTGCCCGACGGGCCGGTGAGCGATCTGGCCCGGGCCGGCGCACAGCTGGTGGTGAACGTCAACGGGTCGCCCTTCCGGGCCGGCAAGCAGGCCGCCCGCGAGCAGGTGATCGGCCGGCGGGTGGCCGAGGCTGGCGCAGCGGTGGTCTGCGTGAACCTCGTGGGCGGCCAGGACGAGCTGGTCTTCGACGGCGGATCGTTCATGATCGCATCCGACGGGTCGGTGGCGGCCCGGTGCGTGTCGTTCGCCGAGTCGGTCGATGTGTTCGACGTGGATCTGCCGCCCCGCAGGCACATCCCGCCCCCGCAGCACCGGCACCACGTGGTTGCAGTGACGCGCGAGAGCGCATCGGCACCCGGCCGCGAGCGTCTGGCCGCGCCGGTCGCGCCGCCCATGGACCTCGACGCTCAGCGCTGGGCCGCCCTGGTGCTGGCCACCCGCGACTACGTGTACAAGAGCGGCTTCAGCGACGTCTGCGTCGGGCTATCCGGCGGGGTGGACTCGTCGCTGACCGCAGCCGTCGCGGCCGACGCGCTGGGCGCGGACCATGTTCACGGCGTGCTGATGCCGTCGCGCCACTCCAGTGAGCACTCGGTCACCGACGCCGAGAAGCTGGCCGCCAACCTCGGCATCGATGCTCGCATCGTCGGCATCGAACCCGGCCATGCGGCGCTGGCCGAGATGATCGAGGCCGACTTGGGACGGGGGCTGGACGCGGGCGGGCTGACCGACCAGAACCTCCAGGCCCGGGTCCGGGGCACGACCCTGATGGCGCTGGCCAACGAGCACGGCTGGCTGGTGCTCACCACCGGCAACAAGAGCGAGCTGGCCGTGGGCTACTCGACCCTGTACGGCGACACGGCCGGTGCGTACGCGGTGGTCTCGGATCTCTGGAAGCTCGACGTGTACGAGCTGTGCCGCTGGCGCAATCTGCAGTCCGGCGGCGAGCTGATCCCGGCGACGGTGCTGGCCAAGGCGCCGTCGGCCGAGTTGGCGCCCGGCCAGCGCGACGACCAGTCGCTGCCGTCCTACGAGGTGCTCGATCCCATCCTGCGGCTGTACGTGGAGGAGCTTCGAAGCGTCGAGGAGATCCAGCAGGCGGGCATTGCTCCGCCGGAGGTGGTGGAGCAGGTGTGCCGCATGGTGGACACCGCCGAGTACAAGCGCCGCCAGACGCCGATAGGTCCCCGGCTCACCGGCCGGGCGTTCGGCCGGGACAGGCGCATGCCGATCATCAACCGGTACCGCGGCGCGAGCGGCCAGTGAGCCGCGGCTGTTCGCCTGCGCTTGGACGCGGTCCGGGCGGGGTGGGGGTGTCTCGGGTGGCCGGTCCGTGAGCCGCGGCTACTCCGTGGCCCAGACCGCCCGGCTGGTGTGCGCGCTGCGCTGGGCCTGCCGACGGCTGTCGGAGATGCTCGACGACTGGGCCGCGCAGGCCGCGTCCTCCCCCGAGCACGCCCAGGCCGCGGCGTCGATGTCGCAGTTGAGCCGCCGGCTCACCTCGCACCGGGAGATCCTCGACGGTCTCCAGCCCGACTCGGAGCTGATGGCGCCCTGGCGCCGGGCCGCGCCGGCCGATCCGGCACTGGCCGGGGCCCTCGACGAGATCGCCGGCCTGGCGGGGCATTGCGGACGCGTCGCCGTCGCCCGGGGGGTGATCGTGCCCCGGCTCGCCAATGTCTGCGGCGAGATCCTCGGGCACGCCGCTCCCCACTGCGATGGCGCTCTGGCTTCGGCGGCCCGGGCGTTGCGCCAGGACCTGGATCGCGACGCGGCATCGGTCGGAGCCGCGCAGCCTGGCGCGGTCGAGGCAGCCGACCTCGTGCTGACCGCAGCCGGTGGCATCATCGGACCCTCGCTACTGCGCCCCGGCGACTGGCCCTAGACGCCGCGCCGCATGCGGGCGCTGCCGGCGGCTGTAGCGAATTGGCAGCGTTGTGCACGGTATGCGTGCATTCTGCTGCCAGTTCGGGAG
>JAPPLH010000081.1:5538-15467 GCA_028819505.1 Acidimicrobiaceae bacterium | reverse complement strand
TGTGCCCGCGGACGCCCCCGCGCCCGGCGGCGCGGGTCCCGCCCGCGCCGCCGGGGGCGGGGGGGGGGGGTTTTTTGGGGGGGGCCCCCCCCCCCCGGTTTGGCCCCCCCCCCCCCCCCGGTGTAGAGGGCCGTGTTTTTGGGAGGGGCCGTGGGGGTTTTTAAAATAGAAAATGGGGGGGGGGGGGGGGGGGGGGGGCCCCCCCCGCAGCCCCACCCCATGGGTTACGGTCGGAGCCTTGGCTGACGCAGGCGAGACGATCCTCGAGGTACGGGACCTCAACAAGGCCTTCTACGGGGTCGCGGCCAACGACCGGGTCAACTTCGACCTGCGGGCCGGAGAGGTCCACGGGCTGCTGGGCGAGAACGGGGCCGGGAAGTCGACGCTCTGCTCCGTGCTCGCCGGCCTGTACCGGCCCGACTCCGGCGAGGTGCGCCTCGACGGCCGGCCGGTCACGCTGCGCTCGCCCCACGAGGCCGCCGAGCACGGGATCGGGATGGTGTACCAGCACTTCCGGCTGGTGCCGTCCCTCACCGTGGCCGAGAACCTCGTGCTCGGGCTCAAGGACCAGGGCATCCGCCTGACGCTGCGGGCGGTGCAGAACCGGGTGGCGGCCATAGCCGACGAGTACGGCCTCACCGTCCATCCCGACTCCTACGTGTGGCAGCTCTCGGTGGGCGAGCAGCAGCGGGTCGAGATCCTCAAGCAGCTCTACCGGGGCGCCCGGATACTGATCCTCGACGAGCCCACCGCGGTGCTCGCCCCCCACGAGTGCGACCGGCTCTACGAGGTGGTGCGCCACATGGCCGATCAGGACCACGCGGTGGTGCTGGTGTCGCACAAGATGGAGGAGATCCTCGGCCACACCGACCGGGTCACCGTCCTGCGCCACGGCCGCAACGCCGGCACCTTGAACACGGCGGAAACCACTGCGGCCAGCCTGGCCACGATGATGATCGGGTCCGAGCACCTGCCCGAGGCCGGCGAGCACGCCCCGCGCCGTTTCGACGACGCGCCGGTGGTGTTGAGCGTCGAGGACCTTCAGGTCGCCGGCGACCGGGGAGTGATGGCCGTGGACGGCGCAAGCGTCGAGGTCCGACGCGGCCAGATCGTCGGTGTCGCCGGCGTGGCCGGCAACGGTCAGAGGGAACTCCAGGAGGCCATCGCCGGCCTGCGGGCGGTCCGCAGCGGATCGATACGCCTGGGTGAGCGCGACATCACCGCCGCCGGCCCGAGGGAGCGATCCCGCGCCGGCCTGGCCTACGTGCCCGAGGACCGGCTGGGCACCGGCCTGGCCAGCGGACTGACCATCGAGGAGAACCTGGTGCTCAAGAGCTACCGGGAGCCGCCCCACAGCCGGCTCGGCGTGCTGTCGTCGAGCGCGGTCGGAGCGACGGCCCGCACGCTCATCGAGCGCTTCGACGTGCGGGGCGCCCGGCGAGGCATGGCGGTCAGCCTGATGTCGGGCGGCAACCTGCAGAAGGCGATCCTCGCCCGAGAGCTCACCCGCAGCCACGACGTGCTGCTGGCCGCGTCGCCCACCAGGGGGCTCGACCTGGCCGCCACCGCCGCGGTGCGGGGCCACATCCGGGACGAGACCGGCGACGGCCGGGGGGTGCTGATGTTCTCGGAGGACCTGGCCGAGATCACCGAGCTGGCCGATGTGATCGTGGTGATGTCGAGGGGCCGCATCGTCGGCTCGTACACGCCCGAGACGCTCGACATCGAGGAGCTGGGGCTGTTGATGACGGGCGCCCGGGAGCACGCTGCGAGCGGCAACGGAGGCAGCGAGGCATGACCCTGCGCGTCTCCGTCGAGCCGCGGGCCAGGCCGGCGCTGCCGGTTCGGCTCGGCGTCCCGGTCGCGTCGCTGGCCGCGGCCGGCTTGGCCGGAGCCGTCGTGATCCTGATCGCGGGCGCCAGCCCCTTCGAGGCCTACCGCACCATGCTGGACGCCAGCCTGAACGGCTTGCGGCCCCTGACCCGCACCCTGGTGCTGGCCACGCCGCTGATCCTCACCGGCCTGGCCGCTGCGGTCGCCTTCCGCATGAAGGTGTGGAACATCGGGGCCGAGGGCCAGCTCTACATGGGGGCCATCGCGGCCGCCGGGCTGGCTCTGGCCCTGCCGCCGGGCACTCCGAAGCCGCTGATGCTGCTGGTGATCCTGGCGGCCGGCGCGGTGGCGGGGGCGCTGTGGGCCGGGCTGGCCGCGCTGCCCAAGGCCTACTTCAACACCAACGAGGTGATCACCACCCTGATGCTCAACTTCGTGGCCCTGTACTTCATGAACTATCTGATCTTCGGTTCGGTCAGCTTCTGGCGCGACCCCGAGGCCATGTTCCCGCAGGGCAAGCTCATCGGTGACGCGGCCCAACTCCCGATCATCTCGCACCGGCTCCACTACGGGCTGCTGGTGGCGCTGGCGGCTGCGCTGGTGCTGTGGTGGAGCCTGCGGGGCACCACCTGGGGGTTCGAGCTGCGCACCATCGGCGACTCCCCGGCCGCCTCCCGCTACGCGGGGATGAGCGTGAGCGGCAAGATCCTGTCGGTGCTGGCCCTGTCGGGGGCGCTGGCCGGCGTGGCCGGAGCCATTGAGGTCAGCGGCGTGCTCAAGACCCTCGACCCCCGGGCCATCGCCACCGAGCTCGGGTTCACCGGCATCGTGGTGGCCGCCGTCGCCCGGCTCAACCCCCTCGGCGTGGTGCCGGTGGCCGTGCTGCTCGGCGCGGTGGTGGCGTCGGGGACCAGCCTGCAGACCGCCGGCCTCGAGGCCGAGATCGTGTTCCTGCTCCAAGGCCTGATCTTCCTGTTCGTGGCGGCCGGCGAATTCTTCCTGGCCAACCGTCTCCTGCTCCCCAGGACGGCGGCCGCGGTGGGTTCGCCATGAACGACGCTGTTCTGGACGGCGCGGCGGTGGGTTCGCCATGAACGACGCTGTTCTGGACGGCGCGGCGGTGGGTTCGCCATGAACGACACCGTCCTGGTCCTGTCGATCGTCAGCGCCATCGTGGCCGGCACGCCGATCCTGTTCGCCACCCTCGGCGAGGTCCTGACCGAGCGCTCCGGGGTCATGAACCTGGGCGTGGAGGGGATGATGCTCATCGGCGGCGTCACCGGCTTCTGGGCCGGGGTCCAGACCGGCAACCTCTGGCTGGCGCTGCTGGCCGGCGGGCTGGCCGGAGCGGTGCTCAGCGGGATCCATGCCCTGCTGGCCATCTCGCTGCGGGTGAACCAGATCGTCTCGGGCCTCGCCCTCGTGATCGTCGGAGGGGGGCTCTCCGCCTTCTGGGGCAGCAGCGGCGACAGCCCGCTGATCCAGAGCTTCAACGGCGTGCGGGTCGATCCGCTGCTGCCCGAGGCCCTGCGGGACCTGCCCGCGGTGGGTCCGATCCTGTTCGGCCACGACCCGGTGGTGTACCTGTCGTGGCTGATCGTGGCCGCAGCCGCCTACTTCCTGTACCGCACCAACGCCGGCCTGTCGCTGCGGGCGGTGGGGGAGGACCCGGCCGCGGCCGACGCCGCCGGCCTGTCGGTTGCCGGCATCCGCTACCTGTTCACCCTGGTGGGCGGCTTCGGCGCCGGGGTGGGCGGCGCCTACCTGGCGCTGGCCGTGCTGGGGACCTGGCAGACGGGCATGACCGCAGGGGCGGGCTGGATCGCGGTGGCGCTGGTGATCCTGGCCGGTTGGCGGCCCTGGCTGGCCCTGGCCGCCTCCTACGTGTTCGGCGCGCTGCGCACGTTGGGGTTCACGCTGCAGATCGCCGGAGTCGAGGTCCCGTCCGACTTCCTGAACATGATCCCGTTCGTGGTGACGTTCCTGGTGGTGATCGTGGTGTCGGCCAACCCGGAGCGGGCCCGCCGGGTGGGCGCGCCGGCCAGCCTCGGCGAGCCCTATGCGAGGGAGGCGCGATGAGCGAGGCCAATGAGAGCGGCCCGGGGGGGCGTGCCAGCAAGGCGAGGACCTCCCGCACCCGGAGGGCGCGATGAGCGAGGCCAATGAGAGCGGCCCGGGGAGGGATGAGCTGGGCCTCCAGATCGGGGCCAAGGTCAAGGCGCTGCGAGCCGAGCGGGGCCTGTCGGGCCGCAAGCTGGCCGCGGCCGCCGACGTCAGCCAGCCGTTCCTCAGCCAGCTCGAGGCCGGGAGGACGTCGGTGGCCATAGCCACGCTGTACCGCCTGGCGTCCGCCCTCGACGTCAAGCCGTCGGACCTGCTGCCCGACCCGCCGACCGACACCGAGGTCGAGGTCCTGCGGGCCGCGGAGCTGGATCAGATGCCGGTGAGCGAACTGCCCAACGCCACCACCGCCCGGACCGCCTACCGGGGGGGCCGGCGGATCACCGAGCTGGGCGACTTCCGGATCGAGCCCGGCCCCGACGTCGACGAGTGGTTCGAATCCTCCGACGAGACCGTGATCTATGTGATAGAGGGATCGCTGCACGTGGACTTCGAGGACCGCCCCCGAGTGACCCTCCACGCCGGCGACGTCATGTTCCACTCGGCGTGGGTCCGGACCCGCTGGCGCCTGGCGTCGGGGTCGCCCGCCCGGGTGGTCCTTGTAGCGGCCGGAGGCTGATCTGGACCCAGGAGGATGATCTAGTGTCCCGAGTCGTAAGTCTCATGCGGCTTGTTCAGACCTCCGTGGAATCTCGGGTTGGTTCTGCGCGCTCCATCCACAAGACCGCACCGAGAAACCTGGCGGCGGCATGCTGGTGTTCCAGCAGAGCGCCCGCACCAACCTGGGGCGGGCACCGAATCTCGGGACGATTCCGGGTACCTGCCACCCATAACCAACCCGAGATTTCTTGTGGGCCAGCTACACGATCACCGTTGTGTAGCGGTTGGTGACGACCGGTGCGGGCTGACAGTCGGGGCCGCGGGGGTGGCTGAGGGTCAGCTCCACAGTTAGCCGACCGGGCTGGGCGACCAGCGGGACCACTGCCGAGAGCCGGCCCACCAGCACGCAGTCGTCGGCGCGGGCCGTGCCCGCCCAGCGGCGCTCGCGGACCACGCGGCCGTCGGGACCGAGCATCCGGGCCAGCACCTGCATGCCGGGCACGTCGGCCCTGGTGTCGTTGACCACATGGACCGCCAGGTCGAGACGGTCGCCGGACCGCACGCTCTCCGGCAGCTGATCGGCCACCACGATCAGCGGGCGGCACGCCTCCTGAAGCGCCCACCACCCCTGCTTGGGCCGGCGCAACCCGTCCAGCACGCCGAAACCGCCGCCAGTACCGTCGGACCCCGCGTCGGCCGCGGCGCCGTCGGCGCCGCCCGCGTCGGCCAGCGCGTGCAGCAGGAAACCGCCGGTGGGCCGGTACTTCAGCCGCCGCAGGGTCTCGACGGTCGTCTTGATCACATCGGGCTGGTCGCCGTCCACCGGCGTGCCGAACGCCGAGACGAACCGGCCCATCGCCGGCACCCGGGCCAGCATCGGACCCACGTCCGCGGCCCGTCGCCCGTGCAGGTCGAACCAGAGTTCGCTGGTGGTGCCGTCCAGCAGCGGGAGGCGGGGCGGCACGCCGGTGTGGGACACCACCGGGCGGGAGCCGTCGCAGCGATCGAGCACCCGGCCCAGCCTCCGGTCGAGCACGTCGCGGTTCCATGACGGCCCCTGGCGGCGGACCACCGCCGGTGTGCGGCCGGGGCGGCGGGCCCGGGAGTAGGGCTGGTCGTGCGCGCACCACACCGCCACCGAGGGGCGGTGGCCCAGCAGGTCGACGGCCTCCCGGGCCTGGCGGCCGGCCTCGTCGGCGACGCTGCGGCTCATGAGGCCGCGGATCGGCAGGTCCTGCCACACCAGCACGCCCAGCTCGTCGGCCGCGTCGTACAGCTCGGGCCGGGCGATGTGGGCGACCGGCCGCACCATGTCGAGGCCGGCGTTGCGGGCGGCCCGGATGTCGTCGGCCACCTCCGATGCCGTGGCCGTGCCCAGCAGCGGCCGGGTGGGCAGCAGGTTGGCGCCCTTGGCGAACAGCCGCTCACCGTTGACGTGCAGCACCCAGCGGCGCATGGCCACCGACCGGAACCCGATGCGGAAGTACCGCCGGTCGTGGACCTCGGTGCCCGTCAGCACCTCCATCAGCAGGTCGCAGAGATGCTGGTCGCCCAGCGTGTGGGGCCACCACAGCGGGGGATCGTCGACGTCGACGGTCCACTCCACCCGGTTCTCCCCGTCGGCGGCATGGTGGATGTGGACGTGCTCGGCGCCGGCCACCCGGGTTCGAAGGTCCACCCGACCGCCGCCGGGCACGTCCAGCACTGCCCGCAGCTCCAGACGGGCCCGCGGCCGGTCCCGGCCCTCGCCTAGGCTGACTCCGGCGCAGACGGCCCGGGCGTGGCGGATCGCGATCCGTCCCGTGGACCGCAGCCGGACCGGCCGCCACAACCCGCCCACGATCAGATCGTCGACCCCGCACAGCTCGGGGTCCTGCAGCGCTCCGGTGAGCAGGGTCCGGTTGTCGGGGTCGCCGAAACGGCGGCAGGTGGCCTCGATGGCCAGCAGGTGCTCGGGCCGGGCGGCGATCTGCTCGGTCACCTCCAGTTCGTGGGGCACGAAGTACCCGTCGGTGTGGCCCAGGTACGCGCCGTCGAGCCAGACGTCCCCCTGCTGGGCCAACCCCTCGATCCGCAGCCACCAGCGCCGGCCGCGGCCCCCGGCGGGGTCGCCGGCGTCCTCGCCCCCGCTGGCGTCCTCGCTCCCGGTCGTGTCGTCGCTCCCGGTCGTGTCGCTTGCGTCCTCGACGCTGGTCGCGTTGTCGTCCCCGGTCGTGTCGTCGCTCCCGGTCGTGTCGCTTGCGTCCTCGACGCTGGTCGCGTCGTCGCCCCCGGTCGTGTCGTCGGCGTGTTCGCTCCTGGCTGCGGCCGCCTCCGACGGTCCCTCGAAGCGGCGGCGGTAGAGCACCGACTCCTCGAGAGCCAGGTCCCTGCCCTCGCCGTCGGGTGTGCCCTGCGCCCAATGGCCGGGCACCGGCATCTCCCTCCAGCGCGAGTCGTCGTGGTCGAACTCGTGGAACGTGCGCCGCCGTCCTTCGGTGGCCGCCGCGACGCGCCACGTCCCGCCTAGGTCCACCGCCCCAAGCTACCGCCCGTCCCATCCTCAAGACCCAGCGCCGCCAGTGCGCGCCCGCTTCGCCTGGGAATCTCGGGTTGGTTTTGGGTGGTGGGTGCCCGGAATCGTCCCGAGATTTCTGCGCCCGCTTCGCCTGGGAATCTCGGGTTGGTTTTGGGTGGTGGGTGCCCGGAATCGTCCCGAGATTTCTGCGCCCTGCCGCGAGCTCTCTCGCGGCCTCGCCGTGCCCGCCGGACGCCGCCCTGCCCCGAAGGACCGAGAACGGGGGCCGCTAGGGTGACCGGCGATGCTTGAGTCCAGACCGACGACGCTCGGCGAGCTGCGGGCCTCCGGCTGGACGTCGGTGCCGGTGCGCCAGGAGCTGCGCCGCAACGCCACCGAGCGCATCCGCTCCGGCCGGACGCTGTTCGACGACGTGCTCGGCTACCACAGCACCGTCATCCCCCAGGTGGAGAACGCCCTGCTGGCCGGCCACGACATGATCATGCTGGGGGAGCGGGGCCAGGCCAAGACCCGCATGATCCGCGGCCTCATCGGCCTGCTCGACGAGTGGATGCCGATCATCGCCACCTCCGAGATCAACGACGACCCCTACGCCCCGGTGTCGGCCCACGCCCGGGCCCTGGTGGCCGAGCACGGCGACGACACGCCCGTCGTCTGGGTCCACCGCGACGACCGCTACGGCGAGAAGCTGGCCACCCCCGACACGTCGATCGCCGACCTGATCGGCGAGGTCGATCCCATCAAGGTGGCCGAGGGCCGGTACCTGTCCGACGAGCTCACCGTGCACTACGGGCTGGTGCCCCGCACCAACCGGGGGATCTTCGCCATCAACGAGATGCCCGACCTCGCCGAGCGCATCCAGGTGGGCCTGCTCAACGTGCTGGAGGAGCGCGACGTCCAGATCCGCGGCTACAAGGTCCGCCTGCCGCTCGACGTGGTGCTGGTGGCGACGGCCAACCCCGAGGACTACACCAACCGGGGTCGCATCATCACGCCCCTCAAGGACCGTTTCGGGGCCCAGATCCGCACCCACTACCCGCTCGACGCCGGGACCGAGATCGCCATCGTCGAGCAGGAGGCCTACGTCGGCTCGGCCGGGGCCGGGCCCGGCGGCGGCGATGCCTTGATGTCGTCCGGTGACCGGGTGCCGGTGAACGCGGCCGGGCCCGGCGGCGGCGACGACCCGACGGGCGTGGCCGTGACCGTGCCTTCGTTCATGACCCGCATCGTGGTGGCGCTCACCCGGGCGGCCCGGTCCAGCTCCCACGTCTCGCAGCGCTCGGGAGTCTCGGTGCGCCTCAGCATCTCCAACACCGAGACGATGGTGGCCAACGCGGTGCGCCGCACCCTGCGCACCGGCGCCGACCACGCCGTTCCCCGGGTGACCGACCTCGAGGCGCTCACCTCGTCGACCGCGGGCAAGATCGAGATCGAGACCCTGGAGGAGGGCCGGGAGGCCGAGATCCTCCAACGGCTGGTCCACTCGGCCGTGCTGTCGGTGTTCAAGGACTGCGTGCCGCCCGACATGCACCGCGAGGTGGTGGACGCCTTCGACGACGACCTGGTGGTGGACGTGGGCGACGACGTGGCCGACGCCGACTACGCCGGCCTGCTGGCGACCGTCCCGGCACTGACCGCCCCCGTGCAGGCTCTGCTGGCCGGAGACGAGGCCGCCGAGTCGCCGGCCATGGTCGCCTCGGCGGTGGAGCTGGTGCTGGAGGGCCTGCACTTGTCGAAGCGCCTCAACAAGGACGCCCAGGGGCCCCGGGCCCAGTACCGCTCCCGCTAGCCGGGATGACGGGGGCTCGGCAGGGGCGCGGCCGCCGGCCCGCCGGGGGCGGCGTGACCCTCGGGCGCGGCGCTCGCCGGGGAGTGGGAGCGCTAGCCGGTGAAGGTGACGTCTCCCTGCGCCGCGCGGTTGGCCAGACCCGTGCTCCGGACGAGGGCGAGACCGAGCTGGTCCTCGCCGCCGATGGTGACGGTGACGGTGGCGGTGGTCTGCTCGCCTGACAGGTCGATGAACCTGTTCAGGCCGATGTCGCCGTCGCGGACGGCGGTCACCAGGATTGTCGGTCTGCTGTCGGGGATGCAGCTGAGGCTGACCTCGAAGTCGACACCCGAATATCAGGCGGACCTCAGGTGCGACTGCTGTCGGGGATGCAGCTGAGGCTGACCTCGAAGTCGACTCGGGGAGCCGTGTCCAGCCAGCGGCCAAGAAACAGGTCGGGGATGCAGCTGAGGCTGACCTCGAAGTCGACCGCCGTGTCGCTGTGACTGGCCTCGGGGCTGCTGATCGTCAGCGTCGGACGGCCGGTGCAGGCAACCAGTGCCTGCTAGTCGTCGTCGGGCGGTGGCGGGTCGTCGGGCGGTGGCGGGTCGTCGGGCGGTTGCGGGTCGTCGTTGTCGGTGTCGGCGCGGCTGCCGGTGTAGCCGTCGCCGCTGTTGATCGTCGCTGTGACTGAGCCGTCGGCTTCGTCGGCGGAGTCGTCGGCGGTGGCGACGGTGAGGGTGGCGCTGCCCGATGTGGGGATGGTGACGGTGCGCGTGCCGGTGCCGGCGCCGTAGTCGCCGCTTGCGGACACCGTGCCGGTGACGTCGAGGTCGGCCGCCGGCGCCGGGCTGGCGCTCAGCGTGAAGGTGGGGCTGCCGCCCTCGGTGACGCCGTTGCCGGCGGCGATGCTGATTGCCGGAACCTCCACGGGAGCGTCGCTGTCGGTGACGGTGGCGGTCAGAGACGACGGCGCGCCCAGCGTGTAGCCGCTGCCGGCATCGAGTGTGAGGGTGATCGATGCGTCGGCGAAGGCGGGCAGGGCGATGCGCCGGGCCCGGAAGCTGTCGGCATCGAGTGTGAGGGTGA
>JAPPLH010000081.1:0-5438 GCA_028819505.1 Acidimicrobiaceae bacterium | reverse complement strand
CAGGTCTTCACGTCACATCGACAGCCAGCGCAGCCGAACCCGCCGAGCCCCGGCTCACCTTGAACGTCGCCGCGGCACCCTCAGTCACATCGGCACCCGCGGCGATGGAGACCTCTGGGAGGTCGCCGTCGTTGTCGGCGATGGAGACAGTCGCTCGATCCGGTGTGCCGACCGAGCACCACAAGTCATGGCCCAAGTCCCAATACGGCAGCAGTTCCAAGGTGACCGATCCGCCGGCCTCGACACTCCCGTCGTCGAGGGTCCCGACGGAGAACGCATACTCCAACTCGCGTTCGCCGGGGATGAACGTGGCCGCGCGCGCGGAATCGTCGGCAAGGTCGCCGTCGAACGACCACCGGACCCTGACGGGAAGGACACCGCCGAAGCTCCTGATCGGCGGCCGGTCGAAGGTGATCGTGAAGCTGGCATCCTCGCCTTCCACGATGGTGTCGCCCGACGCGCCGACCGACACCGTCCCCACAGCGTTGCCGCCGGAGGTGTCGTCGTCCATGACGACCACCACGTCGGCCCGCTCGTGCTCGACAGGGCGTAGCCGCTGCCCGTCTGAAGCGTCGCCGTCAGTTCGGTCGACCCCCCAGGCGTCGTCGGTCGTGACGAAGGTGAGCTTCGCGCTGCCGGTGGCGGGAATGGTGACGGTCCGCGCACCGGCCGTGATCCCCTGATTCCCCTGGTGCAGGGGATATTGCGTCCAGAGCGAGGACATCACGCCGACCGGCGACGGGGCCGTCGGGGCGCGGGTTCGCCACCAGCGTGAAGGACGCCGCGTCACCCTCGATCACGTTGCCGTCAGCGACGATCCTGACCGTCGGCGGAGGGCGGTCGCCGTCTGCGGGCCGCACCGCCGGCTGGGCGTCGTCGTCGATGGTGACGATGATCGCGCTGGGATCGGCGACATCGCCTCCGGCGGCCGTGGCCGCGATCCTGAACTCCTTGAGCGGCTCGTCGACTTCGTTCTGGGAAGCGATGAACGCCACAGGATCGGTGCTCGCGGTGGCGCCCGCCGCGACGGTGAGCCTGGTCCATGCGCTCATCGAGCCGTCGGCAGGCGCCGCGGCGGCGACAGCGGCAGCGCTGACGTCGACGATGACATCCTGCGACGACGGATGGCTGAGGCTCGCGCCCCCCAGGGTGCGTAGGGAGGGCTACCAAGCCAGGACGGTTCGCCGTGAGAATTGATGCAGGTCTGGGCTAACGGCCGCTGCCGACGATGGCGGCGGCCAGGCACCGGGCTGAGGGCTTGACCGCCCGGTCGCGGCCGACCAGGCCCCGCGGCGCGTCGAAGCCCAGGGCCCACTCGTAGCCGTCCACCGCGCTGTCGTGGAAGTATCCCCGCAGGCCCGAGGCCCGGGCGTCGGCCACCGCCGCCAACGACCCGTCCAGCACCGTGTCTCGCCAGTCGTCGTCATCGGTGGGCACGCCGTGGGCGGCCACCGCCACGCCCCGGCCCGGCACCGCCTCGATGGCCCGGTGCATCGCCTCGCCCAACTCGGCCGGCTCGGGGGCGAAGCCCGCGGCCGAGCGCCGGGCCGACGCCGGCCAGCTCACCAGCCGGCCCGTCTCGGTCACCCCCACCGGGTGGTCGTGGCTCAGTCCCACCAGCTCCGGGCCCCTCTCGAAGCTCGGAGCTGCCACCGGCGACCGGCCCGGCACCTCCACCGCACCCTCGCGCAGGGCCCTCGTCCAGGTGCCCCACAGCAGGTCGTCCCAGCGGCGGGTCTCCATGCTCGCCGCGTGCGCGTGCTCGCGCTCCACCGGCGCGGCGTGCAGCGTCGGGGCCCCGAAGGTCGCCATCACCGGCTGCGGACCCGACTCCAGCAGCCGGCACGCCTCGTGCAGGGCCAGCATCGCCGCCTCGGCCGCCTCACCGGCGGCCTCGGCGCTGCGCCTGCCCGGCGGCCGGGTGCCCAGCCCGTAGCCCCGCACGGCCCAGCCGATGGGGTCCTCGATCGGGCACCAGCCCGCGGCCCGGCCGTCGAAGGCTTCGGCCATGCGGTCGATGTGGCGGGCCCACCAGCGCCTCCGGGCCGTCTCGTCGGCGTGGCCGCCCTCGTCGTCGACGTACCAGCCCGGCAGCGACGTGTGCTGCAGCGTGATCCACACGCCCAGGCCCTCGGCGGCGGCCGCGTCGGCGATGTCCAGGTAGCGGTCCAGCGCGTCGCTGCCGGGCCTTCCCGCGGCCGGCTCGACCCGGGCCCACTCCACGGTCAGGCGCAGGCTGTTGAGCCCCAGCCCCCGCAGCTGGGCCAGATCGTCGCGGTAGTCGGTGGCGAAGCCGGCGCCGTCCCCGGAGCGCGGCGCCCGGCCGTCGCGTTCCCAAACCGACCAGTCGGCCGCGGGCGCCACGCCCTCGGCCGACACCGACGACGCCCCCGCCCCCCACAAGAACCTGTCGCTCCTGCCGGTCATGGCCTCGGCCGCTCCCCCCGGGATCGATGTCGAGAATGTGCCTCCGAGGTCGTCACCGGCATCCATTTCCCAATGGGGGTGGGGCGCTCAGCGCAGGGTGAACACGCCGGCGTCGAACACCACCCGGTCGTCCACCCGGGTCTGGAACAGCGTGGTGTCGCCCTCGTCCCACATGCAGACGTCGAGGCGCTGTCCGGGCAGCACCGGCGCCTTGAAGCGCCCGGCCATCGATCCGAAGCGGGCCGGGTCGCTGCCGCACAGCGTGTGCAGCAGGGCCCGGCCGGTCACCCCGAACGTGCACAGCCCGTGCAGGATCGGGGTCTCGAACCCGGCCATGGCCGCGAACGACGGGTCGGAGTGGAGGGGGTTGCGGTCGCCGCTGAGGCGGTACAGCAGGGCCTGGTCGGTTCGGGTGTCGAAGCCGGCCACGTGGTCGGGCTCGCGGTCGGGCTGCCGCCAGGTGTTCGACGGCCCGCGGTCGCCGCCCCAGCCCCCCTCCCCGGAGATGAACAGCCCGGCCCGGCTGGTCCACATCGGCTCGCCGTCGTGGCTGCGGACGTCGGTCTCCAGCACCACCAGCGCGGCCTTGATCTTGTCGTAGACGGCGGCCACTCGGGCCTGGGCCACCGCCGATCCGGCCGCCGGCAGCTCCTGGTGGAGCTCGATGCGCTGGTCGCCGTGCAGCAGCGCGGCCAAGTTGAAGTCGCCGTAGTCGGGCATGTTGCCCGCGCCCAGCACCACCGCCTGCGTGGGCAGCGCCCGCTGGGGCACGCCCCGGGTGTTCTCGGTGGTGAACTCCAGCTCGAAGCCGGTGGGATCCGACGCTCCCGCCCCCACGCCCAAGGCGTAGAGCAGGCTGTCCTTCGAGGTCCAGCCGATCTCGGTCTCTTTTCCCACGGCGCCCACGGCATCAGGATCGATGGGCATCACACCTCCACTCCTTGCGGGCCGTTCACGCTAACGCCACTCGCACTCCTGGCAGCCCGGCGTCCGCACAGATTCTCGGTGCGATTTCTGGGCGTATACGACACACAACCGACCCGAGATTGTGGGGCCGGCCGCGCCGCGGATTCTCGGTGCGATTTCTGGGCGTATACGACACACAACCGACCCGAGATTGTGGGGCCGGCCGTACCGTCGTGCTGGCCGGCCGCGTAGGATCGACGGGATGAGAGCCGGTGGCGAGGTCGCGTTCCCGTCGCGCCGCGAGTGCGACCTGGAGGCGTTCGCTGCGCTGGTCGAGCAGCCCCTCGACCCGGCCGACTACCCGCTGGCGAACCGGATCACCCAGGGCGTCCCCACCTACGACGCCAGCGCGCTGGCCCACGGCCCCGCCGACCCCGAGCACCGCACTGCGCTCCGTGACGAGCTCTCCAGGGCCCTCGTCGGAGGTCCCGGCATCGTCCTGCTCGAAGGGGCCGTGCCCGTCGCGGCCGTCGATCGGGCTTCGGCGGTGTTCTGGGGCCTGATCGCGGCCCAGCACGCCCAGGGCGGACCGGCCGGCGACCACTTCGCCAAGCCCGGAGCCAACGACCGGGTGTGGAACGCCCTGGGGAAGCTGGCCGTGACCGATCCCGAGGCCTTCATCGACTACCACCGCTCCGACGCGGTGGCGGTGGCCTGCGAGGCCTGGCTCGGCCCCCGCTACCAGCTCACCGAGCAGGTCAACGTGGTCAACCCGGGCGGCGAGGCCCAGCACCCCCACCGCGACTACCACATGGGCTTCCTCACCGACGACGAGGCCGAGCAGTTCCCCCGCCACGCCCACCTGCTGTCGCCGCTGCTCACCCTGCAGGGGGCCATCGCCCACTGCGACATGGGCACCGACACGGGCCCCACCATGTACCTGCCCCACTCCCACAAGTACGAGTTGGGCTATCTGGCGTGGCGCCGCCCCGAGTTCATGGAGTACTTCGCTCGGCACCGGGTGCAGTTGCCGCTGCGCACCGGCGACGCCGTGTTCTTCAGCCCGGCCATGTTCCACGCCGCCGGCCACAACCGCACCGCCGGCATGCACCGCATGGCCAACCTGCTGCAGATCTCCTCCGCGTTCGGGCGGGCCACCGAGGCCGTGGACCGCGCCCGCATGGTCCACGCCGTGTACCCGCGGCTGCGGGTCCGGCTGGCGTCGGGCCTCGACCGGGCCGCGGCCGCTAACGTGGTGGCCTGCTGCGCCGAGGGCTACGCCTTCCCCACCAACCTCGACCGCGACCAGCCGGTGGACGGCCTGGCCCCGCCGTCGCAGGCCGATCTGATGAACCAAGGCCTGGACGAGGACTGGACGCCCGAGCGTCTCCGTCTCGAGCTGTACCTGCACGGCGAGCGCCACCGCAGCTCGGTGGGGGAGGATCCTCCCCTCTTCGGCGCTGATGAGGACGGCGGACCGGCCATCGCGGAGTCGGCCCCACGGGAACCTGCCTTGGTGGGCGGCAGCCTCGGCCAAGCCGCCCGCCTCACGGTCGACGAACTGCTGGCTCAGGCCCGGTCCGGCCTGCGGCGGTTCGCCCCCGGGGAGCTGGCCACCGAGATGGAGTCCGCGACCGCCCCCGGTCCGGACGGCTCCCTGGTGATCATCGACATCCGAGACCGCGACGACCGGGAGCGGACCGGGATGATCCCGGGATCGGTCAGCATCCCCCTGATCGTGCTGGAGTGGCGCTGCCATCCGACGGCCAGCTACTCCCACCCGGCCGTCGAGTCGTTCGACCAGCCGCTGGTGATGGTCTGCAACGAGGGCTACACGTCGAGCCTCGCAGCCGCCTCACTGCGCCGCCTCGGCTTCTCCGACGTCAGCGACCTCGAGGGAGGCATCGAGGCCTGGTCGGAGGCCGGGCTGCCGGTGACCACCCCCCCGTCCCCTGCCTAGCCCGACCGCCGCGCCACCGCCGCTGTCTCGGAATTGGCAGCGTTTTGCGCGGTATGCGTGCATTGTGCTGCCAGTTCGCGGCAAGGTCCGGCCGCTGTCTCGGAATTGGCAGCGTTTTGCGCGGTATGCGTGCATTGTGCTGCCA
>JAPPLH010000040.1 GCA_028819505.1 Acidimicrobiaceae bacterium | reverse complement strand
GCCGACCCCGCCCACCTCGGAACCCGCAACGTCACCATCCCCAAAGCAGCCACCACCGCCAAACTCGCAATCCCCACCATCGACGACACCACCGCCGAACCCCCGGGCGCCGTCACCGCCACCCTCACCGCAACCAGCGCCTACACCATCGCACAGCCCTCCACCGCCACCGTCGCCGTCGCCGACAACGAACCCGCCGTCACCGTCACCGCCGACGCCGCCGCCGTCACCGAAGGCCAACCCGCCGAATTCACCATCCACGCCAACCCCGCACCCACCAACACCATCACCGTGCGCGTCCAAGTCGCCCAGACCGGCCGACACGCCGACCCCGCCCACCTCGGAACCCGCAACGTCACCATCCCCAAAGCAGCCACCACCGCCAAACTCGCAATCCCCACCATCGACGACACCACCGCCGAACCCCCGGGCGCCGTCACCGCCACCCTCACCGCAACCAGCGCCTACACCATCGCACAGCCCTCCACCGCCACCGTCGCCGTCGCCGACAACGAACCCGCCGTCACCGTCACCGCCGACGCCGCCGCCGTCACCGAAGGCCAACCCGCCGAATTCACCATCCACGCCAACCCCGCACCCACCAACACCATCACCGTGCGCGTCCAAGTCGCCCAGACCGGCCGACACGCCGACCCCGCCCACCTCGGAACCCGCAACGTCACCATCCCCAAAGCAGCCACCACCGCCAAACTCGCAATCCCCACCATCGACGACACCACCGCCGAACCCCCGGGCGCCGTCACCGCCACCCTCACCGCAACCAGCGCCTACACCATCGCACAGCCCTCCACCGCCACCGTCGCCGTCGCCGACAACGAACCCGCCGTCACCGTCACCGCCGACGCCGCCGCCGTCACCGAAGGCCAACCCGCCGAATTCACCATCCACGCCAACCCCGCACCCACCAACACCATCACCGTGCGCGTCCAAGTCGCCCAGACCGGCCGACACGCCGACCCCGCCCACCTCGGAACCCGCAACGTCACCATCCCCAAAGCAGCCACCAGCACCAAACTCGCAATCCCCACCATCGACGACGACCACGACGAATTCCCCGGCACCATCACCGCCACCATCAACACCGCCACCGGCTACACCACCACCACACCCCACACCGCCACCATCACAATCAACGACAACGACAAACCACTCTCCGGCCTCGCCGCAAGCTCCAGAGGATGCAATAGCGGATACTGGTTGTACGAGGGCGCTCGCACCAATTTCTGCGTGTTCAACGACGCGCACTATGTTCCAACCACCGACGTCGACTACACGATCTACTTCACCCGAACTGATCGGAGCCGTCTTCCAGGCCAGGGGTGGTACATATCCGGGAGGTGGTACTCTTGGCAGAACATCGACTCGGCGGTGCCGGGCTCGAGCTGCGACGTGCAGGGCACCGACGTCGTCCTGCTGGATTGGGTGGACGGCACCTTCGGCAAGGACGCCCAATGGGACGACGCCGCCAAGGGATCCGGCGCCCTGCGCGGGACGATCAAAGCCGGCAGCCCCATCAGCCTCGCGTGGGACATAGAGGCCTGCGACGACACGCTGACCGAGGGGTGGGAAATCATTTCCCAGAGAATCAGGCTCGAAGCCGCAGGTGAAACCCAAGTCTACTGGGTGCCCTCACGGTTGTTCCTGCGCGACAACGACTGAGGGCGCCGCACCCTTCGCGCTCGGGCATCACGGTTCGAGGGTTTCTCCGCCTGACTCCCGGCCGGAACTGGGTCCTCTGCCGGTCTGCCCTGGACCTGGTCGCGATCCTCCAGCGCAACTCTCAGAACCCCGATCAGCCTGTTCGCGTCTGCAACGACTCATCGCCGTGCTTCGCCGCCGTTTCCCTAGCCCCAAGCACCGGAAGGGGCCGGGCCGCGGCATCCGCCACGGCTATCGCCGTGCTTCGCCGCCGTTTCCCTCGCCGCAGGGGCCGTCGTCTCCGTCGCGGCTTCAGCGAGCAGCGGAGCGAGACGGCTCGACACCGCCGGTGTGATCTCCGCCCTCTGGGCCACATAGGCGCCCGCCCGGCGCCACATCGAGACGTCCTCATGCGACGCCGGTGCGTGCCTCCCCGCGACCGTCCGGTAGAGTGCCGCGCCACAAGCCCGGAGCCGCAAACAACAATGACGGCCCCGTGCGTCGAGCCCCGATCCGAGAGGACGATTGCGTGACCGCTCCCAGTCTGAACTGCCCGACCAGCAAGCCGACGGACGACCCCACGCCGGCCACCGAGACGACTGGGCGCCCGCCCCGGCGCCGTGGCGACCGGGCCCTGACCACGCTCGAGTGGCTGCTGATCGTGGCCGCCGTGGCCGGGATAGCGGCCCTGGCCGTGGTCCTGGTGCAGAACGTGGTCTCCGACACCTCCGAGCAGATAGCAGGAAGCAGCGCCCGCCAGGTAGCCGCAAGACTGGCCGCCGACCAGGTCGAAGTCGATTCGCAGCGGAGTAAGGAAGAACAGCCGATCAATGCCAAGGCCTGGGGTCAATGGGAGCGCTTCTACAATTCGCGGTGCAATCGGTTGGCGATCACGTACGGCGACACCGGGATGAATTTTAATGGGATTTTCAAACCGCCTACGGGTGCTACGGCGACAAGCGAGATCGACAATACCAAGATTGTCGTCGATGCAAAAACTGCGACCAGCACCAACGCCGCTGCCACCTGTGAAGCTGCTTGATCGTTGGACGCAGGCACGGCCAAAACAGATCGAGTGAAGTGGGCGACTGCTCCGGGCTCACCACGCTGCAGTGGCTGCTCATCGGCGCGCTCGTTGCCGCGGTGGCCGCGGCCGCGACCTTGTCGGTGACTGCGGCCGTGGAGGACGCGGGCGAGTCGGTGTCGGCCAACTCCGCCCAGCTCGGGGCCGCCCGGGTGGTGGCGGAGGAGGTCGAGCGCGACGCCCGGAGGGCGAGCGCCGGCGACTTCGACACCTGGGCCGACTGGGAGGCCCACTTCCGTCGTCGCTGCGCGCTGGTGGCGGCCCGGTTCGACGTCTCCCCCCCGTCCGACGGCGCCAACCGGTTCGTGCGGGCAGGCGACGGTCGCCCCGCCTTCGACGAGACCGCCGCCCGCCACGCCGCCGCCGCCGACCGCAACCCCCCCTCGGCCGCCAAGGCCCAGGCCCGCTGCACCATCGAGTGACCCCGGCCGCACCGGCGCCGGCACACCCCCAGCACCCAGCCGCTCGGGCGCCGGCACCCCTCCGCACCCGCCTCCCCGTGAGCACCGCCACACCCACCGCAGCCGACCCCCACACCCCGACACCCGCCGCCCGCCTCCCGTGAACCCCGCCACACCCACCGCAGCCGCCACCCACACCCCGGCACCCGCCGCCCGCCTGCGGTGAGCCCGGCAGCGCTTGCCGCGGCCGCTCTCGGCGGCTTCGCCGTGGGAAGGCTCGGCGCTCTCGTCGCCGACCGTTTCGCCCCGGCCCGCGGGCGGCTGCGCCGCTTCCCCTCCCAGGAGGCCGTCACCGGCGTGCTGGCGGCGGCGGTCGTCGCCCGGTTCGGGGTCGGGTGGGAGATGGTGCCCGCGCTGGTGGCGGCGGTGTCGCTGGTCACCATGTCGGCGGTGGACCTGCGCACCTACCGGCTGCCCGACGCGCTCACCTTCCCGGCGCTGGGCCTGAGCCTGGCGGCGGTGGCGGCCGAGTCGCTGGCCGCCGGGCGCGGCTCGGCCGTGGTCGCCGCGGTGTCGACCGGCGCCGGGCTGGGGGCGGCGATGTGGATCCTGCACGAGATCCGGCCCGCCGCCCTCGGCTTCGGCGACGTGAAGCTCGCCCCCATGCTGGGCGTCAACCTCGGCTGGGCGGCCGCCTCCCTCGAGCGGGGCTGGACCGCCGCGGTGGTGCTCGCATCGGCCGCCCTGCTGTTCGCCAGCGTGGTCGGCGGGGTCCTGGGGCTGGCGCTGGCGCTGCTGCACCGGCGCGGCGTCGACGCCCTCCCCGACCCCGAACGCAGCCCGGACGCCCCCGCCCGGCGCCTGCGGGACACCGTCGTGCCCTTCGGCCCGGCCCTCTCCGCGGGCACCATGGCCGCCCTCCTGCTCGCCCCCGCCATCGGCGCGCTCTGATCCCCGGGGCGCGGGCCGTGGCCGCGGCTCACGCCGTGAACAGCCGGGGCGTGATGCCCAGGGCCACGAGATGCTCGCCGTGCTCCCGTGCGATGGCGGTGACGGCCCGATGGGCGGGCCTGTCGGAGCGCTCGTCGAGGAAGTCGGCTGCGACGGACGCGGCCGCCGCCGCCGCTCGGGCGTGGCCGGCGGCGTTCTCGGCCGTCATCTTGGCGAGCCAGTTCTCATCGTCGAGATGGTAGATGCCGCCGCGCCAGTCCGTGAGCTCGCCGTCGGCGTCGCGGAGATCGCTCAGGGCGGCTTGGAACCGTCGGCGTGTGTCGGCGTCCGCCACCGCCTCCACCCGCTCGCCGATGTCGTGCGTGCGCGACGATCGCCCGCCCTCCGCGGCGACCACGGACTTGGCAGACAACTCGATGACGAGATGCGATCCGCTCAACACGCTCAGACACCGCCCCTGCGGGTCGGCGGCGGGGACGCTCCCCGCCATCGCGGCGAGGGCCAGGAGCGTCTCGAGGCCGTTCGCGGCTCCGCGCAGATGCGACGCCGCCACGTCGAGGTCGCCGGTCGGCACGCTGGGCATGATAGTTGGCGGCCTGCCGCTGGAGCGGTCGTTCGACGATCCGGTCGGCGGCGGGAGCAGTTCGACGGCTTCGAAGGCCACCGCGGCCTCGAATGACGACGGCACGTTCGCGACGGCGTGCTCCCAGTCGCCCTTGAGCCTGACGACCATGTCCCCGCCGCGGCAGTGCGGGGATCCCTCCGTCTGGGCCTCCGCGGCCATCCGCCGCAGCCGGCGCCCCGTCGCCACGTAGTCCCGCGCCGCGGCGTCCGACAGCAGCACCACCATGTCGAGATCCGAGCCGGGGCCCGCATCGCCGCGGGCCACCGACCCGAACACCAGCACCGTCTCGACGAGGGGCTCCTCGGCGAGCCGGAGCGCGAGCCGGCGCGCGTCGGAGATCGTCGGAACCTCCTCGACCACAGCCACGACGACAGGCTACTTCACGCCGTCGGCGGCGTGGGCAGCGCTCCGGCGGGGGTGCCGTTCCCGCCACCGAACCCCCCGGCACCATCACCGCAACCCGCGCCTACACCATCGGACGGCCCTCCACCGCCACCATCACCGTCAACCACAACGACAAACCACTCTCCGGCCTCACAACGAGATCGTTCTGCCGCGGCAAGGCTATTTCGTTGTGTCCGAAGGCAAGAGCACCAACTTCTGGCTGTTCAGCTCTGGCTCGACGGAGATCGTCGACGTCGACTACGGGGGCGGCTGTGCCGGGGCCGGCAGCTGCGGTCGGGTTCTGTGGGAGGTTGTAGGCTGCGGTCGTGACCGCAACGACAGCGCCAGTGCCGACGGTGGGGGAGGCTCAGCGGGCTGCTGAGTGTCTGGCTTCCGCTGGTGCGGGGCGGGTGCTGTTGTTCGGGTCGGTGGCCCGCGGCAGCGCCACGGCCGGCAGCGACATCGATTTGGTGGCGATCTTCGATGACATCGACTACCGCGAGCGCCTCAGCCTTCGCAGCGCCTTGTGTGCTGCCGCTGAGAGTGTGGTGGACAGCCCGGTGGAGGTGTTTGTGACCGACCGGGCCGAGTGGCGTCGCAGAACCCGGGAGGTGCCCGCGTCGTTCGAGGCCGGGATCGCGCCGTCGGCGGTGGTGTTGGTGGACGGTCCCGCTGGGAAGGTCCGATGGGACAAGGAGATCGGTTTGGCTGACAACAACACCGACGTGGCGTTGGGCCGCCTCGACGAGGCCGCCAAGGCGCTGCTCTCGATGCGGGCGAGGATGCTGCCTGATGACTGGGAGGTCGCCCATCCACGGGACCATGTGACGCGTTGGCGGCTGATCGATGTCTGCGCAGCCGGCGCGATGGCCGCCGAGACCGCCCTGAAGGCCCTGGCTGCCTCCCACGGCGCCCCAGCACCCCACAGGCACCGCATCGATTTGCTGGTGCCGCTGGCGGGCCCGCGCGCAGACGACGTGCGCGCTGCGCTGGTCGAGTTCGAGACCAACACCGTCGCCCGCGACGAGGAACCCTATGGGGATCTCAGCATCTGGCGCTCGGCCGGCACCTACATCGCGGACCGTCCCGACATCGACTTGGACACCGTCGCGGCGATGGCGCCTGCCGTCGCGAGGGCCGCGACATCGGTCACCGCCATCGCAGCCGATGAACTCGACGCTGTGGCCCCAGAGGCCCTGGAGGTCACACTGGCCCGAGAGAACATCGAGCTCGCCGACGGCACCGTCGCCGCCCACGACCTGCGCACCGGCGCCAGGACCCACCCAGGCTGACACCAGGGCCGCCCAGCCGCCGCGACATCGAGCCGATCACCGTCGAGTTGATCACCGCCCGACACAACCGGTGATACCACAGGCCCGTCGTCGCGATGCGGGCATCGCTGAGTCGGAGGGCCGTCGGCTCGCGGCCGAGCAGCACTGCTAGCAGCAAGTGGTCATCGACGAGAACAGTGTCGTCCACTGACGCTCATGCCAAGTCGGGATCTTCAGCAGCGACGTCGGCGGCGAGTGCCGCGTATCCGCCCGCTTCCTCGATTGCCTCAGTGAGCAGGCCGCGCAGACCGTCGCCGTCTGCGGGCACGACCAGAACGGCGGCACCGAGATCGGCTATCTCGACTGGTCCGCCGTCGGCAATGTTCCATCGGCGACGGGTCTCGGCAGGCAGCGCCACCTGGCCCCGGTGGGAGACGTGATGGCGGACGATCGTCACACCGACACCTTACAAGACGAAACCACGAGATTACAAGTCGAGCGTGTTTCGGGCACCAACCGGTCCCCGGCATGACTCACCCACGGCGGAGGCGCTCGACACTTGGCCGATTGTCGAATACTACGAGTCAAAGCATGTATACCGACGTCAAAGCCCATTTCTGCTACCAAGAAGGGTGCCCGGAGAGGGATTCGAACCCTCACACCCTTGCGGGCGGCGGATTTTGAGTCCGCTGCGTCTGCCAGTTCCGCCATCCGGGCCGGAGCCTGCGAGCCTACCTCTCGGGCGCACGGGGCAGCGGGCGCACGGGCAGCAGTGGGCCGCTCGCGCCCGCGCAGCGCTAGCCTTGGGCCCTTGGGCACCAGTGGGCACGGCCGAGGGGGCTATCGCTACTGCCATGAGCGACCGTCATGAAACGCGACCGGGGCGCGCCGAGTCTGAACGTGAACCGGCCCAGAGCATCGGCGGGTCCAGTTCCGCGGTGAGAGGGATCCACCGATGATCGTCTTCATGTATCCGGGGCAGGGGTCCCAGCAGCCCGCCATGGGCGAGCCCTGGACCGGTCATCCCTCCTGGGAGCTGGTGGCGGAGGCGTCGGAGGCCTCCGCCCGCGACGTCGCCCGCCTGCTTCTCACCGCCGGCGCCGACGAGCTGACCCAGACCCGCAACAGCCAGCTGGCCACGTTCGTCATGTCCATGGTCGTGCTCGACGCGGTGACCCGGCTCGGCACCGAGGCCGCCGGCCACGCCGGCCACAGCCTCGGCGAGTACTCGGCGCTGACCGCGTCGGGGGTGCTCGACTTCGGCGACGCGGTGGCGCTGGTGGCCGAGCGGGGCGACGCCATGCAGGCTGCCGCCGAGGAGCGCGAGGGCACCATGGCGGCCGTCCTGGGCCTCGACGACGACGATGTGCTGATCGCCTGCAGCCGCGCTCCCGGCGAGGTGTGGCTGGCCAACCACAACGCCCCCGGCCAGGCGGTCATCGCCGGCACCCCCGAAGCCATCGACACCGCCGCCGGCATAGCCCGCGAGCTCGGCGCCAAGCGGGTCGTGCCTCTGCAGGTGGGCGGCGCGTTCCACACTCCGTTCATGGCGCCGGCCCGCGACCGGCTCACCAAGGCCATCGACCGCACCGAGTTCCGCGACCCCGAGGGAACGGTGGTCGCCAACGTCGACGCGGCCGCCCACAACCGGGGATCCGACTGGCCGGACCTGCTCAAAGCCCAGCTCACCAGCCCGGTGCGATGGCGCCATACGCTGGCGTCTCTCAGCGACGCCGGGTTCGCCACCTACGTCGAGCTCGGTCCGGGGGAGGTCCTTGGCCGCCTCGCCAAGCGCACCCTCAAGGGGACGCGGCCCCTGTCGGTGGCCGTGCCCGACGACCTGGACAGCCTGCTGGAGGCGCTGGCCGCCTCACCGGCCCGAGCCACGGCCCCTCTGGAGGGGGAGCACCTGTTCGCCACCGAGCGGCTCGTGGTGAGCCCCGCGGCCGGCGTCTTCCACGCCAGCGACGAGGTCGGCGCCGGCGCGGTGGTCGGCGTCGGCCATCTCGTCGGGCGCGTCGGCGACCACGAGGTCCGCAGCCCCTTCGCCGGAGAGATCATGGGCGTCCTGGCCCTGGACGGCGAGCGGGTGACGGCCAGCCAGCCGGTCGCCTGGCTCAGGGGCCGGGCGGCTGGACAGGACCGATGAGCCGACCCGGCGGAGCAGCCCGCGAGGCCGTGGCCCGAGCGGCCCGTGGGCGCGGCGGACAACCGCGGGAGACAGCACGCGGCGCCGCGGCCCGGTTCCCGCCCTGCGCACCGCTGCTGAGGACCGCCTGATGGGCGCCCGCTTGGCCGGCATCGGCACCTCGCTGCCGGAGAAGGTGCTCACCAACGACGACCTCGCCCAGATGATGGACACCAGCGACGAGTGGATCCGCGAGCGCACCGGCATCCGCGAGCGCCGCATCGGGCTGCCGACGTCGTCGCTGGGCATCGAGTCGGGACGGGCCGCCATCGACATGGCCGGGCTCGACCCGACCGACATCGACCTGCTGATCCTGTCCACCACCACCCCCGACCAGCGGGTGCCGGGCACCGCCGCCGTGATCCACGCCGAGCTCGGACTGGACTGCGGCGCCTTCGACCTGAACGCGGCCTGCGCCGGGTTCACCTACGGCTGGGTGGTCGCCCACTCCATGTTGGACGCGCCGGGCGGGCCGCGGCGCGTCCTTCTCGTCGGCGCCGACGCCCTGTCGCCGATCACCGACTGGGAGGACCGGGGCACGGCCATCCTGTTCAGCGACGGAGGCGGGGCGGTGGTGCTGGAGCACACCGACGACGACACCCTGCTCGGCTGGGACCTCGGCGCCGACGGCAACCACCGCCGGCTGCTGATGGGCGACCACGACTCCAAGATCACCATGGAGGGCCGGGAGGTGTTCAAGGTCGCGGTCCGCGCCGTCACCGGCTCGGTGCTCACCGCGCTGGACAGGGCCGGCATGGGCCCGGGCGACGTCGACGTGCTGCTCCCCCACCAGGCCAACATCCGCATCATCGAGGCCATCTGCAAGCGCACCGGCATCCCGTTCGAGCGCAGCTACAACACCATCGAGCACACCGGGAACAACTCGTCGGGGACCATCCCGCTGGCCATGGCCAAGGCCCACGCCGAGGGGGCGCTGCAGCCCGGCGCCATCGTCGTGATGACCGGCTTCGGCGCCGGGATGTCATGGGCGACGACGGTGTCCCGCTGGTGAGAGGCAGCGTCCCGCCGATGAGGGGCCGAGCAGCTTGAGTGACGGAGGCGACGGAGGCGGCCCCGGGCGCGTGGCACTGGTCACCGGCGGCAACCGCGGCATCGGGCTGGCCATCGCCCGCCGGCTCAGCCGCGCCGGGCACCGGGTGGCCGTCACCTACCGCAGCGAGCCGCCCGAGGACGCCGGGGCGCACCGCCTGACGTGCGTCCGCTGCGACGTCACCGACCCCGAGTCGGTCGCAGCCGCCCTGGCCTCGGTGACCGAGCGGCTCGGGGCGCCCGAGATCCTCGTCTGCAACGCCGGCATCACCCGCGACGGGCTCGTGCTGCGGATGTCGGAGGAGGACTTCGGCGCGGTGGTCGACGCCAACCTCACCGGCAGTTTCCGGGTGGCCAAGCAGGCTGTGAGGGCCATGGTGAGGGGCCGCTGGGGACGCATCGTGTTCATCTCGTCGGTGTCGGGCCTCGGCGGCCAGCCCGGCCAGGCCAACTACTCGGCTTCCAAGGCCGGGCTGATCGGCCTGGCCCGGTCGCTGGCCAAGGAGTTCGCCTCCCGCAGCGTCACCGTGAACGTGGTCGCCCCCGGCGCGGTCGGCACCGGCATGCTGGCCGCCCTGAACGAAGACCAGCTCGACGCCATCGTGTCGCGGGTGCCGCTGGGCCGTGTCGGCGAGGCCGGCGAGATCGCCGCCGCGGTCGAGTTCCTCGTGTCGGAGGACGCGAGCTACGTCACCGGTATCGTTCTTGCGGTGGACGGCGGCCTCTCGATGGGCTGAGGCGCCGAAGCAGCCGCACCGGCCCGACCGGACCCTGTCGCAAGCTATGGATGGAAGGAAGAAGTCGTGAGTGACGAGAACTTCGAGCGGTTCAGGCAGTGCGCCGTGGAGGTGCTGTCCGTCGACGAGGCCGACGTGGTGCCGGAGGCGGACTTCGCTGACGATCTCGACGCCGACAGTCTCGACATCGTCGAGCTGGTGATGGCCCTCGAGGAGGAGTTCGACGTGCATGTCGACGAGGAGGAGCTGGAGGGCGTCGCCACCGTCGCCGAGGCCTTCGAGCTGGTCACCTCGAAGCTCTGACGGGGCTCGGGGTCTTGATGAGGTCCGCGCTCTGATGAGCAGGCCCGATCGCAGGCGGGTGGCGGTCACCGGCCTCGGCGTGGTGTCAGCGGCCGGCATCGGCACGGAGGCGTACTTCCGGGGGCTGTGCAGCCCCGCGCCGGTGGGCGAGCGCCGCGTCACCGGCTTCGATCCCATCGACCATTTCGACAGCCCCAAGGAGGCGCGGCGGTCCGACCCGTACACGCAGTTCCTGGTGGCGGCCGCCGACGAGGCCCTGGCCCAGGCCGGCGACATCGAGGCCGATCCCACCCGCTGCGGCGCCATGATCGGCACCGGCGTGGGCGGGATCTCCACCCTGGAGCAGCAGATCGGCGTGCTTCACGAGAAGGGGGCCCGCCGGGTGTCGCCGTTCCTGGTGCCGATGATGATGGCCAACGCCGGGGGCGCGACCCTGTCGATGCGCTACGGCTGGATGGGCCCGTCGGAGAACGTGGTCACCGCGTGCGCCGCGGGCACCCACGCGGTGGGCAACGCCGCCCGCCTGATCGCCGGCGGCCGCTGCGACGCCGTGCTGGCCGGCGGCACGGAGGCCCCGTTCACTCCCACCGCGGTGGCCGGGTTCACCAACATGACCGCCCTGTCGTCGAGCGGCGTCAGCCGCCCGTTCGACGCCCGGCGGGACGGCTTCGTCATGGCCGAGGGGGCCGCGGTGCTTCTCTTGGAGGACTGGGACATGGCCCAGGCCCGGGGGGCGCGGATCCTGGCCGAGGTGCTCGGCTCGGCATCGACGGCGGACGCCCACCACATAACTGCCCCGTCGCCGGGCGGCAGCGGCGCCGTGCACTGCATGCAGCTGGCTCTCGACGACGCCGGCGTGCGGCCCGCCGACGTGGTCCACGTCAACGCCCACGGCACCTCGACCGACCTCAACGACGCAGCCGAGGCCGAGGCCCTGTCGAAGGTCTTCGGCACCTCGCCGGGCCCGCTGGTGACCTCGACGAAGGGTGTGACCGGCCACGCTCTGGGCGCCGCCGGCGCATTGGAGGCGTTGGCGGTGGTGCTGGCCATGCTGAAGGGGCTCATCCCGCCCACGGCCGGCCTCACCGCGCTGGATCCCGAGCTGCCGCCCATCCGGGTGGTGACGGGCGAGCCCGCGGCCTGGGCGCCCGGAGTGTCGATCTCGAACTCCTTCGGCTTCGGCGGCCACAACGGCACGCTGGTGATCGCCCCGGCCGCCCAGAGGCCGAGCGGGTAGGCGAGCGAATCCGCTCATACGGGCGGGGCCGTGGCCCGAGCGGCCCGTGAGCGCAGCGAACGAGAGCGGGAAGCACCCGCCCCGGCCTGCCGGTCAGGCGTCGGCGATCACGAACATCAGGCCGCACTCCGCGGCGACCTCGCTGTCGAGCAGGGCCCGTCCCGAGCCCCGTCCCGCCCGGCTCGACAGGCGGGTCAGCTCCACTTCGAGCTCGAGAGTGTCGCCGGGACGGACCTGTCGCCGGAAGCGGGCCCGGTCGAGCCCCCCGAACAGCGGCAGGCGCCCGGCGTAGCGCTCGTCGGCGAGCAGCGCCACCGCGCCGAGCTGCGCGATGGCCTCGCACATCAACACTCCTGGCACTGTGGGCAGGCCGGGGAAGTGGCCTTGGAAGAAGGACTCGTCGCCGCGCGGGCGCCAGCGGCCGCGGGCCCGTTCGCCCGGCACGAGCTCTGTGACCTCGTCCACGAACAGGAACGGGCGTCGGTGCGGGATTGCCTCCTCGGGTCGGGGCAGGCTCACGGGTCGCAGCCGGCGCGGCCGGCGGGGGTCAGCCCCGGGCGGCGGCCTTGAGCCTGGCGCCGGGCTGGATCTTCACGCCGGTCGACGCCGGGACGGGCACCGCCTCGCCGGTCTGGGGGTTGCGGGCCGTGCGGGCGGCACGCTGCACCGTCGAGATCCTCATGTAGCCGGTCAGGTTGACCTCGCCTCCGGCGGCCAGTTCGTCGCAGGCAAGCTCCATGAGCCCGTCGATGCACTTCGCGGCATCCGTCTGGGAGACGCCCGCCCTGAGGGCCACAGCAGCGACAACATCACGCTTGTTCATTGATTGCTCCTTTGTGATGACGGCGCCGCGTCCGGCACCAATTGCGGCCCGGCACTATAGGGCGAGACCCGCCGCGCCTCGGGGATGCCCGCCGGCGCCGGGGCCGCTGGGACTGCCGCCGCCCCGCCCGCCGGACTGGAATTCAGCGGCGGACTATCACCGACGAGCCGTGCCCGAACAGGCCCTGGTTGACGGTGATGCCCACTGCGGCGCCGTCGACCTGGCGGGCGCCGGCGGCGCCCCGCAGCTGCCAGGTGAGCTCGCACACCTGGGCTATGGCCTGGGCCGGGACGGCCTCCCCGAAGGCGCCCAGCCCGCCGCTGGGGTTGACGGGCAGGCGCCCCCCGATGGCGGTGTCGCCGTCTCGGAGGAGGCGCTCGGCCTCTCCGGCGGCGCAGAAGCCGAGCTGCTCGTACCAGTCCAGCTCCATGGCCGACGACAGGTCGTACACCTCGGCCACGTCGACGTCGTCGGGGCCGAGCCCGGCCTCGTCGTAGGCCCGGGCCCCGATCGACTCCTTGAAGCCCACCAGCGGCGCGGACACCTCGGCCACCGAGTCGGCGGCCAGGTACGGCAGGTCGATCACCGGGTCGGGATACGTCGGCGAGACGGTGGAGATGCCCGCCACCCGCACCGGAGCGCGGTGGCCGCGGCTGCGGGCCCAATCCATCGACGACACCACCATGGCCGCTCCCCCGTCGGAGGTGGCGCAGATGTCGAGCAGCCGCAGCGGGTCCGACACCACCGGCGAGGCGCGCACGTCGTCGAGTCCGTACTCCTTGGTGAAGCGGGCGTTGGGGTTGTGGGCACCGTGGCGGGAGTTCTTGACCTTGACCATGGCGAAGTCGTCGGTGGTAGCCCCGTGGAGGTCCATGCGCCGCCGGGCGTGGAGCCCGAAGTAGACGGGGTTGGTGGCGCCGACGAGGTGGAAGCGCAGCCAGTCGATGTCGTCGGGCCGGCGGCCGGCGTTGGGGGCGAGGAATCCCTTGGGGGTGGTGTCGGCCCCCACCACCAGCGCCACGTCGCAGGCGCCCGACAGGATCTGGCCGCGGGCCGCCTGGAGGGCGGTCGTCCCCGACGCGCAGGCCGAGTAGCTGCTGGCCAGTTGGGCGCCGGTGAAGCCGAGCGCCCGGGCGAAGGTGGCGCCGGCCACGTAGCCCGGGTAGCCGCATCGCACCGTCACCGCGCCCGACACGAAGCCCACGTCGGCGTAGTCGACCCCGGCGTCGGCCAGGGCGTCGCGGGCCGCGGCCACCCCGTACTCGGTGAAGTTGCGGCCCCATTTGCCCCAGGGGTGCATGCCCACGCCGAGGACGGCGATCTCGTCCACCGGTCAGGGTCTCCCGCTCTTGTTCGCTGCGCTCACGGGCCGCTCGGGCCGCGGCCTCGCTCGGCGTCTGCGGAGGATCCTCACGGACTGCTGCCGTTCCGCTCGGCCTCCGGGTCCTCTGATCCTGCGGCCACGGGACGCCACTTCCAGACCAGGTAGTCGCAGTCGTCGTCGCGGTAGAGCGTGTCGACGGCCAGTTCCATCTCCATGCCGACCTCCAGGTCCTCCGGGCCGACGCCGGCGGTGCACTGCCCGAGCACCACCATCTTCTCGTGTTCCAGCTCCACCGCCGCGACGGTGATGGGCTCGTACGGCTCGGAGGTCGCCACGAACGGCGGCGGGGGCGGGTAGTGGCTGGTGGTGTAGGACCACACCCGGCCCCGCCGGCTCAGCAGCACCTCCTCCAACCCGACCGGCCCGACGCGGGGGTCGGCCCCGCCGAGATGCTTGGGGAAGAAGTACGACTCCGTGCCGGGAACCCGCCCGCCGATCAGCCGCGGCCCGCCGTCATCGATTGTGAACAGCCCCGCCACCGCAGGCGCCCGGGTCCTCGCCATGGGCGGCAGCGTACCCAACGGCGGTCGCTTATACGGAAAGGTGCCAAGTGTGAGGTCAGAGGCCATATCCCCGTGTCACACCCCCTCGGTACTGTATTGTCATGGCACACAACGCACCCGGCAAGCACTTCCGCGAGGGACTCACGCTCGCTCAACTGTTCACCATGTTCCCCGACGACAAGACGGCCGAGGAATGGTTCGTCAACCGGCGCTGGCCCGATGGGATACGGTGCCCGCACTGTGACCACGACGACGTTCAGGACGGGGCGGTGGCGCACAGTATGCGGGAGTTCGCCCGCGGTCCGGTCCACACCAACGGGATCGAGTCGCTGTGGTCGATGTTCAAGCGCGGCTATGTGGGCACCTACCACGAGATGTCGGAGGCGCATCTGCATCGCTATGTGGACGAGTTCACTGGCCGTCACAACATCCGGCCGTTGGACACGCTGGAGCAGATGGGCTCGGTTGTCGAAGGGTCGGTCGGCAAACGCCTCCGCTACGCCGACCTGGTGGCGGCATGACCGTCGCCGCGGACCGCAAGCTGGCGGTCCGTTCAACGGTCAACGACTGGATCGGGCGCACCTTCCCTGAGCACCGGTCGCTGCTGGCCCACAATCAGCCGGTCGGGCGGGGCGACGGCTGGGCGGTGGAGCTGGTGACCAAGCGCAACGGAGCGCCGACGGTGCCGCTCGGGACGGTGCTGGCGTCTGATGCCGCAGCCGTCATCGGCGCGCCCGACCCCGACGGCGTGCTCGACCTGCTGGCCGAAGTGTCAAGCCCGCAACTTGTACCCCACGCGGACTGCGCGACCGGCGACGGCTGGACGCTGCACCACGGCGACGGGATCGCCGCCGCCGCCGAGTTGGCGGACGGGTCGGTGGACCTGCTGCTGACCGACCCGCCGTACGGGATCAGCCGCCGCTACACCTGCGAGACTCAGATACCGCGCCGTCCCCGCAGCAGCGCATCCACCCCACACAGAAGCCGCTCCCGCTCATAGCGGAGTTTTAGGAAACGATTTGGTGATTTGTGGACCTGGATTTATGGTCGCGACCACAGCAGGAATCGA
>JAPPLH010000149.1 GCA_028819505.1 Acidimicrobiaceae bacterium | reverse complement strand
GCCGGACCGTCCCACCGTCGCCGCCGCCGCCCGCTCCTGTCCGCTGCGCCCACGGCCGCTCGCCGGACCGTCCCACCGTCGCCGCCGCCGCCCGCTCCTGTCCGCTGCGCCCACGGGCCGCTCGGGCCACGGCCCCACCGGCACGAACTGGATTCGCTCACCTACCCGCTCGGCCTCTGGGGCTGGGCCAGGCCGATCGACGGCCGGAAGGTCGAACCCACCTCATCGGCGAGGAGCCGGGCCACTTCGGCATGGCCCGCGTTGTTCAAGTGGAAGCTCCGGTACCAGCCGCTGAGCGGGTCGAGACCCACATGGGTGATGCCGTGCACGAAGTCCGGGCCCCGCCCGCACACCTCATGGCCCCCCTCACGGAAGGGCGTGTACGTGTCGACGTAATGGACCCGCACCTTGCCGAGATCCTCGTTGGCCTGCCGCACCGCCGCGGCCAGTTGCCGGTTGAGATGCCCGGCCAGCCGGCCCAGCATGTCGACCGTCTCGGGCTTGTACACCACCCGGCACGGATCGAACAGCCTCCACTCGCTCGAGGGCGCGAGAAGGCTGGGATAGCCGATCACATACAAGCGGCCCCTCTCGGTGAGTCGCTCGGACACGATCTCGCGGTAGAAGTCGGAGATCGATCCGTAGCGGTCCCCGGCGATGCGGAGGGCGCACCCGTAGTCGGGCCGCGAACCGGTCCGGCTGGCGCCGGGGCAGGTTCTCGCCGGCGCGACGAGGTTGTCGATCCTGGCCTGCAACCCGTCCTCCGACGGGCACCCCAGGAACAGCTCGGTCAGCCGGGTGAACGGCACGCAGGCCAGCACCACCTCCTCGAAGCCGACGTCGTTGCCTCCCAGCGACAGTGCGACAATGTCCACCCGCCGGGGCCCGCCGAGCACCTCTGTGTGCTCCTCCCACATCGACACCCGGCCGGGATCCTGCGGCCGGGAGTTGAACATGTCCTCGACCAGAGCGCCCTCGCAGGCCGTGTGGGTGTGGGCTATGTCCCATCCCCGCTGCCTGAGCGCATCCGATGCGGCCGGACCGGCCGAGCGCGGGCTCCGCCGGCAGGGCCCCCTGGCGTGAGGGTCGGTTCCGACGCCCGAGGAATACGAGTCGCCGGCGGACAGCCAGGTGATGGTGGCATTGAACCGCAGCGCCCGAGTCAGCAGCGACGCCATCTCGGCCCGGGTCACAGGCGCATCCGGGCAGTAGCGGGGCGGGGAGGTCGAGCAGCCCGTCGTGATGCCCGCCGCGGCCAGCGCGTCGATCGCGGACTCGTGGGCGTTGCCACCTGCGTCGGCGAACCCCGCCGGCTCCGCGGGATCGGCCGGGCTGAGCCGGAACGCCCGCTTCAGGAAGCTGGCCATCTCGGCCCGGGTCACGGGCCGGTACGGGCAGAAGCGGGCCGGGCCCGTGGCGCACCCGTGAGTGACACGCAGGTCGAAGAGACGCTCCGCGTGCGGCGCCCACCATCGCCGGGACGGGACATCGACGAAGCGCGATTCTCTTGTGCTGGGAGGATCTCGACCGTCGAGAGCGCGCACCAGCCAGACCGCCATCGCCCATCGGGGCAGCGGCTGCAGCGGGCACAGCCGCTCGGGCGTGCATCCCGTGCCGCTCAGGATCCCCTCGGCGCCGAGCTCTTCGACCGCGTCGCCGTGCATGCCGGCTTGATCGGTGTCCGAGAAGGTGTCGGAGGGTTGTGCCCAGGCGTGTGGAGTCGCGGCGAGCACCGCGAATCCGGCCACCGCGAGACACGCGGCGGCCGGTGCAGCCCTACGGAACCAGGTCCAACGCTCGCCCGAGGGTGTCAAGGCGTTCATCCAGGGTGTCGCCGGCCGGGTACAGGCGCACGGTGTCGACCCCGGCGGCCGCCCACCCGGCCAGACGGTCCCGCACCATCTCGGCGGTGCCGATGAGGGTGGTGGCCAGCACCATCTCGTCGGGGATCGCCGCGGCCGCGCCCTGCCTGTCGCCGGCCAGCCACAGACACTGCGATTCGGCCGCGACATCGGCGAAGCCCTGGCGGGCGTAGGCGGAGTTGAAGTAGTTGGAACGGCCCGAGCCCATGCCGCCGAGGCTGAAGGCCAGCCCGGGCCGGCGGGCGTCGATCATGGCGGCCAGTTCGGCCTCGTCGCGGGCGAAGGCGACCTCGGCGCCCTGGCAGATGTCGATGTCGTCGAGGGTCCGCCCGGCCCGGGCCGCGCCCGCTCGCAGATGACGGAAATAGGCGTCCTCGGCGCCCTCGGGCACGAAGCTGGTGCCGAGCCAGCCGTCGGCCCGCTCACCGGTCAGCTCCAGCATCCTCGGCAGCATCGAGGCCAGATATACGGGAGGGGCCGTCCCGGACCGGATCGAGAGGCGCAGCGACTTGCCCTCCCCGCCGGCGAGGGGAAGCCGCAGATGGCGGCCCGCATAGGCGATGCGCTCACCGGCGAAGGCCTGCGCGATCACGTCGAGCGTCTCGGCCATCCGGCCCAGCGGATCGGCGAAGCCCACTCCGTGCAGGCCTTCCATCACCTGCGGTCCCGACACTCCCAGCCCCAGCACGAACCGCCCCTGCGACAGCTCGTTGAGGGTCAGCGCGGTCTGGGCCGTCATCACCGCCGAGCGGACCCCTACCTGGAACACCGACGCGCCCAGCGCCACCCGTTCGGTCCGGGCCGCGAGGTAGCCCAGCGGGGAGGCCGCGTCGGACCCCCACGCCTCGGCGACCCACACCGCGTCCACGCCCAGGGCCTCGGCTCCGGTCACGAAGTCGACCGACTCGGCCCACGAGCCCGTGTCGGCAGTTAGCTGGACCGAGGTCCTCATAACGGTCAAGGGCTCAAGAGCCCGCGGCGGCCTGCTCGATGTGGGCCTTGATCCCCTCCACCACCCGCTGCATGTTGGCCCGGTGCTCGGCCATGCGACGGTCGATTATGCGGGGCTCCAGGTCGGGGCGGGCTGAGATGATCTGGTCGAGCCCGGAGGGGCCGGGCCCGAGGATGCCCCGGAAGCGCAGCCGGGTGCCGCCCACCACGGGCTCGAGTTCGAAGCGCCAGCGGGCGCCGGGATTGTCGATGTCGCTGGTGCACCAGCCGAACGCGGCCTGCTCGGTGAACACGTCCACGAAGCACTGAGCCTCCCAGTCCCCCCGGGCCGGGTGATGATTGCGGCCCACGAAGGAGGCGCCCAACGCTGGGCCGTCGTGGCCGCCGGCCCATTCGGCCCCCTGGAACTCCTCGGAGAACCGCGCCGGCAGGTCGATGTCGGTCACCTCGGCCCAGACCGCGGCCGGCTCGGCCCGGACGTCCACCTCCACGACGGTGCCGGGACCGTCGGCGATGCGCACCGGGTCGCTGGGCCCCCGCTCGTAGGTGCGGGCGTAGCCGTCGAAGTAGGCGATCTCGCGGGCCGGATGCCGCCGGGCCGGCTTGAAGTCGGTGCCGACGGTCCAGGCCACCGGGAACATGGCGATCTCGGTCGCGTCGCCGGGGATGCCGAGCAGTTCCTTGATTTCGGGGGCTTTGGCCAGGCCGGCGGTGGTCCAGGCCGTGCCCAGGCCCCTGGCTCGCAGGGCCAGGCAGAAACTCCACGCACTCTGGATCACCGAATCGAACAGGCCCGGACGCCCGCTGCCGTCGTGGCGGCCGAGGATCACCGGAATCACGATGACCGGCACCTCGTCGAGATGCTCAGCCAGATGCCCCGCGGAGAGCATGGCCCGCTCCCGCGGGTCCCCGGTGCCGGCCAGACGGTCGCGGGCCTCGATCATGCGGTTGCCGATCACGTCGCGGTAGAGGTCGGCCAGCCTCTGCTTGATCTCGGGATCACGCACCACTAGCCAGCGCCGGCTGCCCTGGTTGCCCCCGGTGGGGGCCTGCTCGGCGACGTCGATGCAGTCCAGGATGATCTCATCGTCGACCGGGCGCTCGAGGTCGAGGCGCCGTCGCACGGCGCGGGTGGTGGTGAGCACCTCGTCCACAGCTGCGGTCGTGCCGGGGTCAATCTCCATCGGAGTCCTCTCTGCTCTGCCGTCTGTCGCGGATCTCGCGCACATCGTTGACGTCCCGGACATCGGGACCGCCGGCGTCGAACCCGCCGGGTCCGCCTGAGCTGTAGCCGAAGCCGAAGCCGCCTCGCCCGCCCGGCCCCGCCGACCATCCCCCGACGGTGATCTTCTTCGAGAAGTGGCGCATCAGCAGTGATCTCACCAGCACACGGGTGGGAAGGAACAGCAGCAGCAGCCCGACCGCGTCGGTGATGAAGCCGGGCGTGAGCATCAACGCGCCCGCCACCAGGATCAGCAGCCCGTCCACCAACTCTGCGGCAGGCAGCTCGCCGCGGCTCAGGCGGACCCGGATCTGGTTGAGCACACCCAGCCCGGAGCGGCGCACCATCCACGCCCCCGCCACCGAGACCACGATCAGCAGCACGATGGTCTGGCCGGTCCCCATCCCGCCGGCCACCTGGATGATCACATACAGCTCCAGCAGTGGCACGCAGAGCAGCGCGAGGAGCAGCACGACGAACACGCCCCCAGCGTAAGAGGCCGAGCGGACAGGTGGCACCAAGACTTGGAACTCAAGGGAGGCGTCGAGCGAGGCCGTGGCCCGAGCGGCCCGTGAGCGAAGCGAACAAGAGCAGGACGCACAGCCGAGCGGCATTGACCGCCGTCCGGCACCGGCCTGCCTCGCCGCCGGCCAGCGCAAGCACCGCAGCCGGGTGCGTAGCCTTGTCACCGACGTGTCGCCGAAGGACCGACCGCCCTCAGTCGACCGGCTGGCCCGCTCGCTGGCCGGGACCGGACTGCCCCATGCGCTCCTAGTCGACGCGGCCCGGGCCGCGGTGGCGGCCGGGGACCCCGGCTCGGCCGGAGCCAGGGCCGAGCGCATCCGCCGGCGGCTGCTGGCGCCGGTGATCAACGGGACCGGCGTGCTGCTGCACACCAACCTGGGCCGGGCGCCGCTGGCCTGGAGCCAGAGCGCCGACTACTCCAACCTGGAGTTGGACCTCGACATCGGCGAACGCGGCGACCGCCAGGCCGGCGCGCCCGCGCTGCTGGCCCGGGCCTGCGGGGCCGAGGCCGCGATGGCGGTCAACAATTGCGCCTCCGCGGTGATGCTGGTACTGGCCGCACTGGCTTCCGGCCGCGACGCGGTGGTCTCCCGGGGCGAGCTGGTGGAGATCGGCGGCGGGTTCCGGGTGCCCGACGTGATGGCCTGGTCGGGGGCCCGGCTGGTGGAGGTGGGAACGACCAACCGTACGCGCCGGGCTGACTACGCCGCCGCGGTCGCCGACCCCGGCAACGACGTGGCCGTCGTGGTGAAGGTGCACCAGTCGAACTTCCGGGTGGTGGGCTACACCGAGGCGCCCAGCACCTCCGAGTTGGCCGACCTGGGTCCGCCGCTGGTGGCCGACATCGGATCGGGCCTGCTCGACAGCCGCTGCGGATGGCTGGCCGGCGGCCCCCCGCCGTGGCTGGACTCCGAGCCGGCCGCCCGCCAGAGCATCGAGGCCGGCGCGGCGCTGGTGACGTTCTCCGGCGACAAGCTCCTGGGCGGACCCCAGGCCGGCATCATCGCCGGGCGGGCCGACCTGGTGGACGCCTGTCGCCGCCACCCGCTGGCCCGGGCCCTGCGGCCGGGCTCTCTAGTGCTGGCCGCGCTGCAGCACACCGCTCTGGCCTACCTGCGGGGCGACGGCGACGCCATCGAGTTCTGGCGCATGGCCGCGCTCACGGTGGCGGACCTGCGGGGCCGTCTGGGTGTGTACGAGGGTCTCGCAGAGGTCGCCACCGCGGCCACACCCGGAGGGGGCACCCTGCCCGGCGTCGAGATCGACTCGGTGGGCGTCGCCGCGACCGGCGACCACACCGCCGCACTGCGGTCACAGTCCCGGCCGATCATCGCCCGGGTCGTCGACGGCGCCACCGTGGTCGACCTCCGCACCGTCCACCCCGACGACGACGCCGAGGTGGCTGAGGCGCTGCGCGAGGCTGCCGGCGCCACCGAGCCGCCCGCCTGAACCGAATTGGCAGCAGAATGCCCCCTATACGGCGCATAACGCTGCCAATTCCGGTTCCCGCCGCCGAACCGGCCGCCCATCGATGCACGTAGTCGCCACTGCCGGCCACGTAGACCACGGCAAGAGCACGCTGGTGCGGGCCCTCACCGGCACCGACCCCGACCGGCTGGCCGAGGAGAAGGAGCGGGGCCTCACCATCGACCTGGGCTTCGCGTCGATGCCGCTGCCGTCGGGACGGCAGATCGCCTTCATCGACGTGCCCGGCCACGTCCGCTTCCTCAAGAACATGCTGGCCGGGGTGAGCGGGGTGGACGCCTGCGTGTTCGTTGTCGACGTCACCGAAGGATGGAAGCCGCAGTCCGAGGAGCACCTGCGGATCCTGCAACTGCTCGGCCTCGGCCACGGGCTGGTGGCCCTCACCAAGACGGACGAGGCCGACGACGACCTGGTGGAACTGGCCCGTCTCGACGTGGCCGAGCACGTGGCGGGCACGTTCCTGGCCGACGCGCCGATCGTGGCCACCGACGCGGTGACCAGCACCGGCATCGACGCCCTCGTCGAAGCGCTGGACGGCGTGCTGGCCCAGACCCCCACCGCGGCCGATCGCAGCCGGCCCCGGCTCTGGGTGGACCGGGCCTTCGCCATCAAGGGCTCGGGCACGGTGGTGACCGGCACGCTGACCGGAGGAGCGCTCACCGCCGACGACACCTTGACGCTGCTTCCCGCCGGGCGCGGCGTGCGGGTGCGGGCCCTCCAGAGCCTGTACCGGCAGTGCGACCGGATCGGTCCCGGCAACCGGGTGGCGGTCAACCTCGTCGGGGCGGGGCACCGCGACGTGGATCGGGGAGACGCCGTGGTGCGGGCCGAGCAGTGGCACGCCACCGACACCCTCGACGCCGAGCTGTCGGTGCTGGCCTCGCTCGACCATCCGGTCACGCGGCGGGGCGCCTACGCGGCCTACATCGGGTCGGGCGAGCACCCGGTGCGGCTGCGGGTGCTGGGGCCGGCGGCCATCGAGCCGGGGAGGACCGGGCTCGTCCGCCTGCACCTGCCGCTGCGTCTGCCGCTCTGCATGGGCGACCGGTTCATCCTGCGCGAGTCGGGACGGTCCGAGACGGTCGGGGGCGGCGAGGTTCTCGATGTCGAGCCGGTGCTGCCCGCGTCCAGGGCCCGGCCCGACCGCTCGGTGGACCGGATCATCGCGGAGCGGGGCCGCATCGACGCGGCCCGCCTGGAGCGGATGACCGGGACCGCTCGCCCGGCCGACCTGGGACGGTGGGCGGTGGCGCCCGAGCACCTGGAGCAGACCGGCCGGCGACTGGCCGAGGCCGTGGCGGCGGCCGGGCCGCTCGGTCTCGATCTGGCCACCCTCGACGACTTCGAGCGGGCCGTGATCGACACGCTGGAAGGCGTCGACCTGGTCGAGGGGCGGGCCCGGCCCGCGGGCGGCGGGGATCCGCTGGCCGACCACCCGTTCGTGAAGGCGGCCGAGGCCGCCCCGTTCGCACCGCCCGCTCCCGACGGCGTCGGCGGCGACGAGTTGCGCCTGCTGGTGAGGCAGGGCCGGCTGGTCGAGAGCAGCGGCATCCACTTCGGGGCGGACGCGGTCACCGAAGCGGCGCGGGTGGTGGCCCGGCTGCTGGCCGGCAAGCCCGAAGGGGTGACGGTGGCCGAGGTCCGCGACGCCTGGGGCACGACCCGCAAGTACGCCCTGGCCCTGCTGGCCCGGCTGGACGGCACGGGCGTCACCCGCAGGCGGGGGGACCTGCGCATCGCTGGGTCGCGGCTGCCTCAGGTGTAGACCAGATACTTCCGATCGGGAGCTTCAGATCAGGTGCGGGCCATGCGCAGCAGGAGGTCGCGCCGCTCGATCTCGTTGAGACCGCCCCATATGCCGTGCTGCTCGCCGATGTCGAGGGCGTACTGCAGGCATTCGGGCTGCACCGGGCAGGAGGCGCAGATCTCCTTGGCCCTGAGCTCGCGGCGCCGCTTGGCGTCGCGCTTCTCAACGTAGGGAGGCGGGAAGAACACCGAGGCGTGCGGTCCCCGGCAAGCGGCTCGCATCTGCCATTCGACTTCCTCGCGCGAAGCGAACCTCATACCAGCGCGCCTCCTCCAATTGACGGAATAGCACACGCACCAGCGGAGATACAAGCCGCCAGAGAGTCTTTTTTGAACTCCGGCCATTCTCGCCGCCGGGCTTCAGGGGGCGTTCCCGGCCTCACAGTCCTCAGGCAAGCCGTCCTCAGGGTCGGCCGGTTCCACCGTGAGGATCAAGCCTTCCAGCGCCATGACGCGGACCGGGTCGCCCCCGGAGACGGGGGTGGCCCGCTGGGTTCGAGCCCTCCATGGGGCGCCGTCGATCACCACCACGCCCTCGGGGTCGACGTCGTCGCGGGCCACGCCGACGGACCCGATCATCCAGTCGCGTCCGATGGTCGGGGTGCCGTAGCGGGCTCGCACCATGGCGGGCATGCCGGCCACCATCCCGGCGAACACCCCGACGATCCCCGCCAGCAGCGTGATCCACGACAGCAGCAAACCCTCGAACAGGGTCAGCGACCCGGCCACCAGGCACACGGTGGCGATCACCGTCCACGCCCGGGGCACGCCGATCTGTATGTCCACCGCATAGCCGAACATCGCCACCAGCAGCAGGGCGACGGCCCAACCCCGTACCGGCAGCGCCGCCAGGCCGTAGCAGCCGAGCAGGAAGGTGACGGCGCCGATCCCGCCGGCGATGCCCACGCCGGCGGTGTAGAGCTCGAAGACGAGCAGCCCGCCGCCCACGAGGATCAGCAGGTAGGCGACCGCGGGACTGGCCGCGACGTGCATGAACTGGTCGAGCAGCGCGAGCTTGGCGAAGCGGACCCGGCTCACCGGGACCCTCACCGGCTCGGCGCCTGACTCGTCGATCTCGGTCTCGAAGCCGGGCAGGCCGAGCACGAAGAAGGGCAGGGTCGGCGCCTCCCGGACCAGGCCGAGCTCGACGGCCTCCGCGAAGGAGACCGTCGAGGAGCGCATGCTCGGGTAGGCCTCGACGAAGGCCTCCGTCATATGCCCGTCCGGCAGGACCGGTGGACCGAGGTCGCCCAGCTCGGAGCCGGGCGCCAGAGCCAGGTCGGCGACCACCCCGGCGAGCTGCCCCACCCTGCCGCGGGCCTCGGCGCCGGACGGACCGACCCACATCGTGACCGGCACTCCCGCGCCGGCGATGCGGTCGGCCAGCTCACGGAGCCGCTGGTCGTCGACGGTGGCCCGGGCGCTGTTCACCTGCAGCACCAGGCCGAGTGAGCCGCCGGCCTCGGCCTTGTCGATGGACCGCTCGATGAAGTCGGCCATGATCGGGTCGACATAGCCCGAGACTTCGACGACGTCCACCACTCCCGGCCCTGCCTGCGCGGCAACGCCGGTCGTGTTCGAAGCGGCGGCCGACGCAGGCAGGCCCATCGCCAGTGCAGAGCCCAGCAGCCCAGCCGCGAGGGAGAGCACGCGGACCCGCCGGGTGAGCCAGCTCGTCGACGCCCGCAGCAGCGCCGCGCTGCTGGCCGCGAGGGAGAGCACGCGGACCCGCCGGGTGAGCCTCACCGGACGCCGCAGCAGGCTGCGGTGCCGCCGCCGGCCCCAAGGAACCGCGCCGACAGGCGCGAGGACAGTGACCAGCGAACCAGAGGGCCAGCCCCAGAAAGCCGCGCCGACAGGTGCGAGTCCGCTGCGTCGAGGCGGAGCATTTCCCGCTCACGTTCACTCCGCTCACGGGCCGCCGGAGCCACGTTCCCGCCCTTGTGAACCGGAATCGCTCGCCTGCCTGCTCGGCTTCTAGGCGTCGGGATCGCGGTCGAGGGCGCCGACCGCGGCTTCGAGGGTCTCTTCCACCGGCACGATGCGGTCGAAGCCGGTGGTGTGCAGCAGGCGGAGCAGCGTTGCGCCGTTGCAGTACACCACTACCCGGCCCTCGTTCTCGCGGATGCGGCGGATCCCGCCAATGAGCGCGCCGAGACCGGCCGAGTCCATGAAGGGCACGCCGCAGAGATCGACCACGAGGCGACCAGAGGCGGCGTGCTCGGCCAGCGCCTCGCGGAACAGGGCGACGGTGTAGGCATCGAGCTCCCCGGTGGGGCGAAGCAGGTGGTACGACCCTGCCTCGTTGTGGAACGACTCGATGTCCAGCATGGCCACCGAGGCTAGCCCGTCCGGCCGGGATCGGGGAGGGCACACGAACCGGTACCGTCTGCGCCGAGGCCGCGCGGGAGCCGCTCCTGGCCGGCGACGGCGCACGAGCCGGTACCATCTGCGCCGTGGCCGACGTGTTGCTGGTTACCGACGCCGACTGGATCGCGGAACAGTGCGAGGCGGCGCTGAGCGGCGACTGCCGCCTTCACCGGGTGAGGCGGGGCGCGGACACCCTCGAGGCGATCGAGCTCGTCGAGCCGCGTCTGGTGCTGCTCGACATGCAGATCGGCAACATGGGCGGCATGGCGGCATGTCTGGCCGTCCGCCAGGAGGAGGACATGGGCCGGCTGGAACACCGGCCGGTGATCATGCTGCTGGACCGAGACGCCGACGAGTTCCTGGCCCGCCGCAGCGCGGCCGACGCCTGGCTGGTCAAGCCCATCGACCCGATGGCATTGGCCCGCTTGGTGGCGTCCACCCTGGCCGACGCAGCCGCTCCCGCCTGAGAGCGTGGCCGGCAGCGGCTCCCCGCTCCCGTTCGCTGCGACCTGAGAACCGCTCGGGCCCCGGCCCCGGCTAGCATCTCCGGCGCTGCACACGGGCAGTGGCGCAGCTTGGTAGCGCGCCTCGTTCGGGACGAGGAGGTCGTGGGTTCAAATCCCGCCTGCCCGACTCTTGTGATGTGTCGCCCGACGGGGCGCGTGGCGGTCAGGGGCCCAGGAGGGTGACAGGCACGACGGCGATGTCGTCGACGGTCTCGAAGGCTCGTCCCACCGCGGTCAGCGCTATCAGGCGCAACGGCTCGCCGGCCTGCTCGGTGTCCACCTTGCCGCGGAGCACCGCGCTCCCCATCTCCATACCGCAAGATATGCCCGAGAGATACTGCAGAATGCACCGCCGTTGGCACTGGCGCCAGCAGTGCTCAGCCGTTACGGTCAGGGTGTGGGAGCGGACTCGGGCAACGAGTCATGGGCCTCGTCGCCGGCGACCCGCAAGTCGATGCAGGGCAACCGCAGCCGCGACACCAAGCCCGAGATGGCGGTGCGCTCGGCCGTGCATCGGCGAGGCATCAGGTTCCGGGTGTCGGTGCGGCCCCAGCCGGAGCTGGCCCGCACCGCCGACCTGGTCCTGCGCAAGACCCGCATCGCCGTGTTCGTCGACGGCTGCTACTGGCACGGATGCCCCGACCACCACACCCAGCCGGCCACCAACGCCCAGTACTGGGCCGACAAGATCGCCCGCAACGTCGAGCGCGACAGCGAGACCACCGCCTACCTCCGGCAGGCCGGATGGACGGTGCTGCGCTTCTGGGAGCACGAGGATCCCGAGTCCGTGGCCGACCAAGTACAGCAAGCCGTGCATTCAGCCCTCGCAAGCGCCCGCGACAGTTGAGGCAGGCCCGGCCGGGGACCACCACTTGGCAAGGCCTCGCGCCTACAGTCGAGATGTGACCCGACCGGCCAAGAAACCGATGGACCGGGCTGCGAGGAGTGGATCCACACGCTCTCAATCGTGCTTGATTGGGAACCCTGTAGGTGATCTTCGTTGTCACACACTCTATGTACTGTGGTTTCGTTCTGTGAGACGACATCACAACTACATGGAGGGATCATGCCACGACCCAGGAACAAGCAAGTGACGATGCTCGAGGAGCTTCCAACCGTCGATGCGCATGCCTCGCATCCGACGAGCCCACCAAACGGGACGATCACGAGCATCGATCTCTTTGCGGGGGCAGGCGGCCTCAGCCTTGGCTTCCATCTCGCCGACTTGGGCTACCTGCCTGTGTTCGCAGTTGAGCACGAGAGCGCAGCTGCAGCGACGTTCGCCCGCAATTTCGGGTGTGAGGTCTTCGACGGAGACATCGAATTCGGACCCGACTATCCCGAAGCCGACCTGATCGTGGGCGGGCCGCCGTGTCAGGGATTCAGTCCACTCGGCCGGGATAGGGACGAGTTGAGCCGGGCGAGGCTCAACGGCCTGTGGAAGTACTTCCTCGATGCTGTGCGAACGATCCGCCCGAAGGCGTTCGTCATCGAGAACGTCCGCGAGTTCCAGCGCTCAGCGGAGTTCGCCGAGCTGATCCGCCTGCTCGAGACCGACTCGGAACTCAACGCCTACACGCCGGCGTTCGGCGTGCTGAACGCGGCGGACTACGGAGTTCCTCAGATTCGGCATCGTGGAATCTTGGTCGCCGTCCGCGATCATCACGGGGATCTGCCCTGGCCCCCTGATCCGCTTCGGGGGCCCGACTCGGCCGATGGCCGCCCCTACGTTACGGTGAGAGAGGCGATTGGCGACCTGCCGCTTCGTACCAGTGGAACCGAGCCGTACTTCACGGACGCGGGCCAGCACCTTCACTTCGGCCGCCGTCCGCGTCCGGAATCCCTGGAGCGGTACAAGGCGATCCCACCCGGCGGCAATCGGTTCGACCTGATGCGCAATCGTCCGGACATCACACCGCCATGCTGGGCCAACAAGCCGACCGGCACGACGGACGTGATGGGCCGTCTCTGGTGGGACCGCCCCTCCACGACGATCCGCACCGAGTTCTTCAAGCCCGAGAAGGGCCGTTATCTGCATCCAACAGCGGACCGGGTGATCTCGCACCGTGAGGGCGCCCGGCTCCAGTCCTTCCCGGACTGGTACCTGTTCGAAGGAACCAAGATCGAGATCGCCCGCCAGATCGGGAACGCGGTGCCACCGTTGCTCGGGATGGCCATCGCGCGCTACGTCTACGAACACGCCTTCGCTCCCGAGGCTGGTTGAGCCTTTGGACGCATCGCTCGCGCGTGCCGTCAATTGGTTCCGTTCGCAGTCGCGGATGGCGGAGCGGTTCGGTGCGGCCATCCGCCTAAGCCTCGACGAGGTCTTCGATGGTCAGCGGACCGGCCGCTACTCGCTTCACCAACTGTCGAAAGTAGAGAAGATCTACATCGGCACCAAGGTGGAGATCGTGATCCAGGCCGAGTTCGGCCTCCAGCGAGGCGACCGGATGGATTACCTCGTGGACGGTGAGGAGGTGGACGCGAAGTGGTCAATGAGATCGCGGGGGTGGATGATCCCTACCGAAGCGGTGGGAGAACTCTGTCTGTGCATAACCGCCGAGGACAATCGTTCGACATTCTCGGTGGGAATTGTCCGAGCCGACGAAGCGAACCTTCGAACGAGCACCAACAAGGACCAGAAGCGGCGATTCAACGACGATGGGATCGCGGCAATGGCCTGGCTGGTGAGGTCGGGCAACCTCCCCGAGAACCTCCTCTTGCACCTGAGCGACGAAACTCGTTCGGCGATCCTTGACTATGGCTCGAGTGGACAACAGCGCGTAAACCAGTTGTTCCGCCGCGTCCACAACAAGGTCGTGCGACGCGAGGTTGTTCTGACCGTTGCACAGCAACAAGACCCACCGAAACGTGTCCGAGACGCTCGAAAGGCCCTCCGACAGGAAGGGATCCTCGTCCTTGGGCACCAAGGGAGCCACCCAGGCATCGCCGAGGGTCTCGAGCTCGATGTCCCCCGAAAGGGTTCCTGGATTGCCACCAGAGTCGTGAGGGCGGACCCAGACGGCACCGACTCTGTTGTGATCGGCGACGAGCGATGGCGACGGGCCGCTCCAGGCGATCCAGTCTGCGCGGGTCCGATCAACTACCAGTAGCCCGGGTTGCGCCTCGTGCCGCGACGCAGCCGACAACTCCGCCGTTCAACTCACCGAGAAGACGGAGGTCTCCCCATCGAGGAGTTCCGCATCTTGGCCACTACAGGCTGCAGGCGGCAGTTCGGAGACGATCGGTCACATCGATACCCTCGCTCATCAGAGCGTCGTTGGGCACAAGAGTGTGGCCATTGACGTGCTCGACGAATCGCGCGTTGTCGTCGACGATCTCGCGGGATAGCTCTGACGCTCTCCCCACGCTCAGGTCGTTGGGGTCAAGAAGCACGATCACCATTGCGTCGAAGTCCCACGAGCGGATGTAGGAGATCGTGTTGGAACCCACGCCTTGATGGTCAATCGCCCTTGCCTTGACCTGGAGCCGCGTGCCATCGGGAGTGATCACATCGAAGCCCTTCTCGCTCTTCTCGGCAAGCCGTCCGTCGTAGGCGAACTTCACAAGGGTCTCTGCCCAGTCTCCTTGGGGTTGGTTGAGCGTGCGGACAATTCCTCGTTTGAGGAGTTCATGCAGCGTTTGACGATGAAGCCTCATTATTTCAAGAACGGAGAGGTCCTCGACACGCACCGGCAGAGCATTGGAGTCTGCTGTCATCATCACAAGCTACATCTTGGCGGCGTATTCGCGCCTCATCTCGATGCTCCGCTGCCCGACTCAGGTGTCGGGGTCGCGGCGGTCAGGGGCCCAGGAGGGTGACGGGCACGACGGCGATGTCGTCAACGGTCTCGAAGGCTCGTCCCGCCGCGGTCAGCACGATCAGGCGCGTGGGCTCGCCAGCCTGCTGGGTGTCCACCTTGCTGCGGACACGGCGCAGGGACTCGACGGCCGAGGCGACGGCGTCAGCGCCGCCGAGCTTGATCTCCACAGCCGCCCAGTCGCCGGCGCCGCGAGTGATTATGGCGTCGGCCTCGAGGTTCTTGGAGTCGAGGTAGTAGCGAACCTCGGCTCTCGCCGCCTGTGCGTAGACCCGCAGGTCGCGCAGGGCCAGAGACTCGAACAGCAGCCCGAGGGCGGCGAGGTCGGCCCGAAGGCCCGCAGGCGAGGCCCGCAGCGCGGCCGCGGCCAGCGACGGGTCGGCGAAGTAGCGCTTGGGCGTCGACCGCAGCGTCGTGCTGCTGCGCAGATGGGTGGCCCACGCGGGCAGCGGCTCGACGACGAACGCCTCCTCTAGGCGGTCGAGGTACCTTCTCACGGTGTCGCGGTCCGACGGTCCGCCCGTGTTGGCGGTGTCGGCGATCAGGGTCCTCGCCGAGGCCGAAGTGCCCTCGTTTCGGGCCAGTGACGTGATCAGGGCCAGCATCTTCAGCGGATCGTGGGTGACCTCGCCACCCCGGAGGTCCACCATTGCGACGTCCCGGAGGTAGTCGCCTAGGCGGGCGCCGGCATCGGCAGGGTCCAGCGCGGCAAAGCGAGGGAACCCGCCCCGGCACACCAGTTCGGACACTCGCAGCAGATCGGACTCTGGAGGATCGGCGCGGCACGGCCCGCCGTCCAGGAGACCGCTGAGCGAGATGCGGCCGGTCGAGTCTCCCGACTCGTACAGCGACATCGGGCGCATCCGCAGCCGCGCCACCCGGCCCGCGCCGCTGTGGTCGGTGATGGTGTAGGTGGGCCGGATCGATCCGGCCAGGATGAACTGCCCACAGGCGGCCCGGTCGTCGCAGGCGTGACGCATCGCGTTCCAGACCCCGTCGGCTAGGTGCCACTCGTCCAGCAGCCGAGGAGTGTCGCCCACGAGGAACGCGGCGGGGTCGGCCTCCAGCCTGATGCTCGTCAATGGGAGCGCATCGAACCGGACGACGCTGTTGGCGAAGCGTCTACCGGTCCATGTCTTGCCACACGCTCTGGGCCCTTCCACCGCGACCGCTGGAGAAGATCTCAAGGCGTCCACCATCTGTTGGTCCACCACCCGAGGCCTGTATCCGGCCGGTGCCGCGCTCCCCATCTCCATACCGCAGATTGTACCCTAACAATACCGCAAAAATACCCAGGCCATACCGCAGAATATCCCGTTCGATCGGCCTCTTTATCAGCTGCAAGGGTCGTGCCTTGTCAGGACCGGGCCGCGGCCGGTGCGGCCCTCCCTCAGTTCCACCTGCAGCACCGCAATATCCGGCGGGCGCTGGCTCCGACAGTGATG
>JAPPLH010000118.1 GCA_028819505.1 Acidimicrobiaceae bacterium | reverse complement strand
GCTCGATGGGGTATGGCTTCGGCGAGACCGAGATTCGCCCCCACTGAACTGGGCGGATGCTTTCGTGGCTGACATCCCGCCCCAATGAGTCGAGAAAAATGGCTTCTGCACTGCTGCTGCAGATTCTCAGTCGTTTGAACTGTGGCTTGAGCGATTGCATGTCATCGGCGGGCAGGCTGTCTAGGGGCCGAGGGCGGTTATGGGGAGGACTGACACGCTGTCGGGGCGCTCGTAGCCGTAACCCTCGCTCGTGATGACCAGCTTCTTGGCCGGTCCGCCCACTCGGGAGGTGTCGATCTGCTCGCAGGCGTTCGTCAACGACCGCGCAGCGTCGTCGAGCCGCGCACCGGAGCCCAGCTTGACCTCCACGGCCAGCCAGCGGCCGTCGCCGTGCTCCACCACGGCGTCGACCTCGTGACCGTTGCTGTCCTGGTAGTGGTACACGGACGCGTCGTTGGCCTCGGCGTACACGCGCAGATCGCGCACCACCAGCGACTCGAAGGCCTGTCCCAGATAGCCGGTGTCCTGCCACAAGCGTTCGGGGCCGGCCCGCAACGTCGCCACCGCCAGCGACGGATCGACGAAGTGGCGCTTCGGAGAGCGTCTGAGCCGAGCCCTCGACCGCAAGTGAACGGCCCACGGAGGCAGGTCCTCCACTACGAACACCCGCCTGAGCGCCTCCAGATACCGGGCCACGGCCGCTCGGGACGGCGTGTGGTCACCCGCGACGTCCTCAGCGAGGGTCGTGACCGCGGCGGCGGTCGCGATGTTGCGACTCAGCGAGGCCAGCATCCTGAGCACCGCCTCGGGCCGGTGCATCGTGCGACCCAGCCGGGGGATGTCGGCCCGGGCCACCTCCTGCACGTAGGCGCGGCACAGCGACTGGGCGGTCGGCACCGGCATGCCGAGATGGCGGGGCCAGCCCCCGCGGCACAATGCCTGGACCACATCGTCCAGCGTGGCATCGGGGGAACCGGCCGAGCAGTCTCCGCCGTCGAGCAGCGAGCCGAGCGACACTGCCGCCGTCGACTCGCCCGACTCTGCCAGTGACATGGGCCGTATCCGCACCCTGGTCACCCGGCCCGCGCCGGAGTGGCGAGTGCGGTCGTCGGGAGGATGGGCCGATCCGGTGAAGACGAAGAAACCCCGTCCCGGCTCGGCGTCCACTGCATGGCGGGCGACGTTCCAGAGCCCGGGGGCCAGCTGCCACTCATCCACCAGTCGGGGCTTTGCACCCTCGAGCACCCTTGCGGGCCGCAGCTCTGCCGCCTCCACGGCGCCGGGGTCGCTGTCGAGGCGAACTTGGCTTCGGGCGTGTCGAAGGCCGGTCCACGACTTGCCGGTTCCTCGGGCACCCTCGACCACCACTATGGGCGCCGCAGCCAGTGCCGTGGCCATGACAGCGTCGACAACCCGCGGTAGGTATCCGGTCGGTGTCAGCGGTCCCGGCAGGCCGTGTGCTGTCGACATCAGCGCAGCATAACGGGTTGCAGGAGATCCGAGTATCAGATTGCAGGAGATTCGAGTATCAGATTGCAGGAGATCCGAGTATCAGATTGCAGGACTCTTAGGATACAGATTGCAGGATCGACGGCTGACACATTGCAGGTGGGATGCGCCGTTCGCCGCGCCGCTGAACAGACGCGAGCACACTCCCGGACTGTGCGGGATCAGTGATGCGCCGCGGCGTCAGCCCCGGACCGGGGTGCGCCAGCCGAACGGGTCCGGCGCCGCCCCCACCTGGATGTCCACAAGCGCTCGGCGCAGCCTCATGGCGTTGCGGCCCGGCCGGCCGCCACCGAACGTGAGCGTCTCGCCGTCGTGGACGATGCTGCCCACCGGCGCCAGGACCGCGGCCGTGCCGGTCAGGAAGGCCTCGCCCCGCTCGGCCCAGTCGACCAGCTCGTCGGGATGGATCGTGCGCTCCTCGACCCGGTAGCCGAGGTGATCGGCCAGCTCGATCACCGACGCCCGGGTGACGCCGTGCAGGAAGGACTCGTCCAGGTGCCGGGTGACCACCCGCTCGTCGTCGGCGAGGAAGAAGTTGGCGGCGCCCGTCTCGGTGATGTCGTTGTCGGTGGCGAACAGGATCTGGTCGATTGCCTCGCCGGCGGCCATCGAGTCCAGCGTCACACCCAGGGCCATGGCGTAGTTGGCGCCGCACTTGACCATGCCGAACTTGGGCACGGTGCGGGGCATCGACGTCTCCAACAGCAGGGTGAGCGGCCGCACTCCGCCCTTGAAGTAGTCGCCGACCGGGCTGCTCACCACGTACAGCAGCGCGCGGCGGCTCGGGCGGGCGGCCGCGCCGATGTCGGGATCGGTGCCGACGAGGGTCGGGCGGATGTACAGCGAGCCCGGCGGATCGGGGACCTCCGGCGCGTTGGCCTCCACCGCGTCGATGATCATCCGGCGCAGCGTGCCGGGATCGATGCGGGGCAGTCGCAGCAGAGCCGCGCTGTTCGCCATCCGCTCGATGTGACGGTCGAGGCGGAACACCGCCAGCGAACCGTCACTCTGGCGATGGGCCTTGAGGCCCTCGAAGATGGCGCTGGCGTAGTGCAGCGCGTGCGCGGCCGGGCTGATCGAGTGGTCCCGGTACGGCTCGGGTGACCCGCCGTAGACGCAAGCACCGCCGTCGGCGCGAGCGGTGGTCATCCAGTCGCACAGGACGGTCCCGAACGGGACGGTGAACGGGTCGGGCTTGCGGGTCACGCGGGCTCCCTTCGGGGTGACCGTACGTGTATAGCGGACTCCGCGACCGGCACCGTCACCCACCGCCGCCCGCGGACGCGGACTCCCTCCCGTAGCCACGGGCCCGACCGCGCCGTAGACTGGCGATCCCCCAGCGCTCGTGGCTCAATTTGGATAGAGCATCTGACTACGGATCAGAAGGTTGGGGGTTCGAGTCCCTCCGAGCGCGCCGAGCCCATCTGCCCGCCCCTGGACCGCCGCCGGTGGCGCTTCAGTCGGCGGCGGCAACGACCTTGGCCAGCAGGGCGTGCGGCAGCGGCTGGTAGTCGTGGTGTGCGGCGCTGAAGGTGCCGGTGCCGCCGGTCATCGACCGCAGGTCGATCACGTAGCTGAGGATCTCCGACGTCGGCACATGGGCGCGGATCACGCTGGTGCCCGCAGTCGAGCCCGGCTCGGTGCCGAACACCTGGCCCCGCCGCGAGTTCAAGTCGCCCAGGACGTCGCCCTGGTAGGCGTCGGGAACCTCTACCCGGATCTCGCTGACCGGTTCGAGCACTGCGCTGCCCGCCTGCTCCACCGCCTGCTTGAGCGCCAGCGACCCCGCGATCTTGAAGCTCATCTCCGACGAGTCCACCGAGTGGTGCTTGCCGTCGTAGCACACCGCCCTCAGGTCCACCATCGGGAACCCGTGCCGGCCGCCGTTGCCCATGGCGTCCTCGATGCCCGCGCCCACCGCGGGGATCAGGTTGCGGGGGATGGCGCCCCCGGACACCTCGGTGTCGAACTCGTAGCCACCGCCCCGGGGCAGCGGCTCGAAACGCACCATGGCCACCGCGAACTGCCCGTGCCCGCCGCTCTGCTTCTTGTGCTTGGCCTCCACGTCGGCGGGCCGGGCCAGCGTCTCCAGATAGGCCACCCGCATGTCCTCGACCTCGAAGTCGATCCCCATGCGCTCCAGCCGGGAGCGCACCACCCGGATATGGGCCTCACCGGCACCGGACAGAACCGTCTGGCGGGTGGTGGGGTCCTGGCGGATCACGAGGCTGGGATCCTCGGTGGCGAAGCGGCGCAGCGCCGAGGCCAGCTTGTCCTCCTGCGCCGGGGCCGTGGCATGGACCGCCACGCCGTAGACGGGGACCGGCGGCGGGGTGATCGGCACCGACAGGGCCGCATCGTTGGAAAGCGTGTCGCCGGTCCGCACATCGCCGAGCTTGGTGACCGCCACGATGTCGCCCGCATCGAGATGATCCACCCCGTGGTGGTCGGCGCCGGTGAACGACATCAGGTTGTGGAGCCGCTCCTTGTCGCCGGTGCGGCTGTCGACAAGAGTCTCGTTGGAGCGGATCGTGCCCGACAGCACCTTCATGAACGAGATCTGCCCCAGGAAGTCGTCGATTCGGGTCTTGAACACCAGCACCGCCGGCGGGCCGGCGCCGTCGATCTCCAAGGCGACCGGCTCACCGCCGCGCACCGCGGCGACCGGGCCGGTGTCGCCCGGCGCGGGACCGACCCGGCAGATGAAGTCGAGCAGGTGGTCCACGCCTATGGGCTTGGCCGCCGAGCCGCACAGCACCGGGAACACGTCGCGTTCCACGACCGCGGCTCTGATGAGCTGCTCCAACTGCTCCTGGGTGGGCTCCTCGCCCTCCAGGTACTGCTCGAGGAGCTCGTCGTCACCCTCGACGACGTCCTCCACGAGCTGGATGTGGCCGTCGGAGGCTGCTGAGGCCACGTCGTCGGGAACGGGCGCGGCCGCCGACTGCCCGCTGCTGTAGTCGAGGGCGCCGTCGCCCACCAGGTCGGCGATGCCGTGGAAGGACGCCTCAACACCCAGCGGGAGCTCGACCGCTTCGACACGGGATCCGAAGTGCGACTGCAGGCCGTCCAAAGTGCGCTCGAACGACGAGCGCTCCCGGTCGAGCCCGTTCACGAACACCATCCGGGGCAGGCCCAGGCGCTCGGCGTGACGCCACATGACCTGGTCCTGGGCCTGCACGCCCGACACCGCGTCCACAACGAACACCGCCAGATCGGCGGCGTGCATGCCGTTGACGGCCTCGCCCACGAAGTCCGTGTAGCCCGGCGTGTCGATGATGTTGATCCTGTGGCCGCGCCAGTCGAACGACGCCACCGCTGTGCCCAGGCTCTGGTGGCGGGCCTTCTCCTCGGGGTCGTGGTCGCAGTGGGCGGTGCCGTCGTCGACGCGGCCCATCCGGCTCAACACGCCGGCCCGGTACAGCATTGCCTCGGCGAGGGTGGTCTTGCCGTTGCCGTTGTGGCCGACGAGGACGACGTTTCTGATGGATTGCGACGACACGCTTGCTATGCCTCCTGTTGATCAGTCTTCGATCAGCTCGACCGCGTACTCCGGGCAGTTGTCGAAGGCCAGGCGGGCCTTCTCCTCCAACTCGGGGGGCACCTCGCCGTCGCCGATCTCGAAGGCGGTGCCCTCGTCGTCCACGTCGAACAACTCCGGCGCCAGCATGTAGCAGCGGTTGTGGCCCTGGCAGGCCTCCCGGTCGACGCGAACTCTCATGGGCGCCCTCCCTTCTGTGTACACCCCACGGCGAAGCCTACGGCAGGCGAATCGGGAAGGCGGACCGGATGCGGGCGTCGGTCTCGGCGCTGACGTGGGCCGGGCGGTGCTCGGCCAGCACCCGCTGCACGTACTCGTGGGCCCGGGCCCGCGAGTCCTTGCCTCCCGCGTCGAGCCAGTTGTCGGGGGTGTCGCGGTCGCCGATCTCGGGATAGACGTACTCGCGCTGCATCAGGTCCAGGGTCTGGGGCGAGCCCAGGAAGTGGCCGGGGCCCGCCACCACCTCGGCGATCAGCTGGGCCGACAGGGTCTCCTCGTCGACCTCGATGCCCCTCACGGTGCGGTTGATCGAGCCGAGCATGTCGTTGTCGATCACCAGGGCCTCCAGCGAGCAGCTCAGGATGCTGGCCAGCACCCCCGCCGACTCGTACACCAGGTTGGCCCCGGCCTGCCCGGCCAGCGTGATGTTGATGCCCTTCTCGTAGCCGGCCTGGTTGTCGGGGACCTTGGAGTCGGCCATGCCCGCGGCCACCCCCGACGGCAGCCCTATCCAGTTGAGCAGCTGGGCCGCGGCCGCGTTCAGGATGCCCTCCTCGCCCGAGCCGCCGCTCATGGCGCCGGTGCGCAGGTCCGACACGAACGGCCACATGCCCATCACGCAGGGATGGCCCGGGCTCAGCAGGTTGACGCCCGTGAGCGCTGCGAGGCACTCGGCCAGAGCCTGTGCCAGCGACCCGGCCAGAGCCGCGGGCGAGGTGGCCCCGGCCTGCCCGGCCGACAGCAGGTTGATGGGCATGCCCGTCTCCACTTGGGCCACCATGGCCTTCGCCGACTCCTCGGCGAAGCGCAGCGGCGGCACCACGAACGTGTTGTTGGCCGCCACGAAGGGCCTCTTGCGGAACTCGCCGGGTCCGCCCATGGCCATGTCGAACAGGTCCACCGTCTCATACACGTGCTCACGCTCGAACCACGACGTGCCGATGGGCTTGGTGGTGCCCACCATGGCCGCGTAGGCGGTGTTGAGGTCGAGCAGCCGGGCGTCCTCCATGTCGCGGGCCACCACGGTGCGGACGAAGAAGTGGATGTTGTCGAGGACGTCCACCAGGCGGGCGCAGTCGTAGACGTCGACCGCGGTGGAGGGACGGAACACCTCGGCGACGTGGTCGTACATGAGGACGGCGGCGCCGGCGGTGCCGAAGTGGACCCGGTCGCCGCCCACGGTGATGGACCGGTCGTCGTCGAAGCCGTGCCAGACCCACTCCTTGGCCGCGGTGGCGATGGCGCCCTCCACCACGCCCTTGGGATAGCGCAGCCGGCCGGCGTCGTCGACATGGCCGCCCGCCGCGGTGACCACGTCGATGAACTCCTCGATGGGCGAGCCCATGCCGACGTCGGAGAGCAGCGCCAGCGCGGTGTCGTACACCTGCTGCATGTCGGGCTCGGTCAAGGGGGCGAACCTGCCGCCGGGCAGTCCGGGGCGCACCGGCCGGACATCGGCCTCCAGCGGCGCTTGGCGGGCCGCGATGCGTCCGGCCCGTCCGCCGCCGCGGCGCCGGCCTCCTTCTCGATCAGCCATCGGCGTCACCTCCGTCGGGGCCGTCCTGCCATTCTCGATGCAATTGCGCCCCCGCGGTGAGGACAGCCGCATCGAGAACCAGCCGGGTCATGCGCGGGGGGCCAGGTTGACCGGGTCGTAGGCCGGCTCGGCCAGCACCGTACACACCCGGCGCTCTCCCAGCAGGTCGAGCTCGAACGTCGACCCGGGCGCCTCGAACTCCGGGGCCACATACACGAAGGCAAGGCTGCGGCCCACGGTGTGGCCCCAGGCGCCGCTGGTGGCGATGCCCATGACGCTGCCGTTCGCGTCGAAGGCGGGCTCGTTGCCGCGCACGTCGTTGTCGGTGGCGTCGACCTCGCAGTACACCAGCACCATCGACAGCGGCTCGGCCTGGTCGCGGCGGGCCACGGTGGCGTCGCGGCCCATGAAAGGTCGGCTGAGATCGATGAAGCGCTCGAGGCGGGCCTCGATGGGGGTGATCTCGGTGGTGAGCTCCGAGCCCCACGCCTTGTAGCCCTTCTCGATGCGCATGACGTTCATGGCGTAGCTGCCGAAGTGGACCATGCCGTGGGGCTCGCCCGCGGCCACCACCGCGTCGTAGAGCTCGGCCAGGCGGTCCATGCCGCAGTGCAGTTCCCAGCCCAGCTCCCCCACGTACGACACCCGCAGGGCCAGGCACGGCACCCCCGCCACCGTGATCTCGGCCGCGGTCAGCCATCTGAAAGCCTCGTTGCTGAGGTCGGCGCCGGTGAGCGGGGCCAGCACGTCGCGGGCCCGGGGGCCGGTCACGGCCAGGATGCCGGTGGAGTCGGTGACGTCTGAGACGGTCACGTCCTCGCCCTCGGCGACGTGCTGCTCCAGCCAGTCGAGGTCGTGGCTCTGGCCCATGATGGCCGAGGTCGCATAGAAGCGGTCGGGCGCCAGGCGGGCGATGGTCATCTCGCACTCGATGCCGCCCAACTCCGTGAGCATGTGCGTCAACCGGATGCCTCCGTCGCGGGCCGGGAGGCGGTTGGCCGACAGGCGGTCGAGCAGGGCGGCCGCGTCGGCTCCGGTCACCTCGAAGGAGGCGAAGGCACAGATGTCTGCGATCCCGACCCGCTCGCGCACCCCCCGCACCTCGTCGGCCACCGGGTCGAAGGCGTTGGAGCGCCGGAACGAGTGCCGCTCACCGGTCCCGTCGGGCGAGAAGTACTGGGGCCGCTCCCAGCCGTACACCTCCTGCCACTGGGCGCCCAGCCGGTCGAGGCGATGGTAGATGGGGTCGGTCTTCTGGGGCCGCCCCGCGGCCCGGTACTCGCCGGGCAGGCGCACCTGGTACATCTCGTGGTACTCGTCGTGGGCCTTGGCGATGGCGAAGGTCGAGCGAGGCCCGCTGTGGTCCCCGAAGCGGCGAGGGTCCATGCCCCGCACGTTGATCTCGGTCTGGCCGTGGATCATCCACTGGGCCAGGTACTTCCCCGCGCCGGGACCCTGGGTGATGCCGATGGACGCGCCGTTGCAATGCCAGTAGTTGCGGAGCCCCGGCGCTGGCCCCATCAGATAGCCGGAATCGGGGGTGTGGGTGATCGGGCCGGACACGATCTGCTTGATGCCGGCCTCCGCGAAGGCGGGGATGCGCATGACGGTGTACTCGAGGCACTCCTCGAGCACGTCGACGTTCTCGCCGGTGAGGTGGAAGTCGTGGGCCCAGTCGATGCCCTCGACGCCGTACACCCTGGAGTCCGACATCTCGTAGGGACCGACCAGCAGGCCGTCGATCTCCCGGCGGTAGTAGCACGAGGACCTGGGGTCGCGGGTCACCGGGGGCTCGTAGCCGAGGTCGATCATGGCCTGGAGGGGCTCGGTGACCAGGTACTGGTGGATCACCGAGACGATGGGCACGTCCAGGCCGACCATGGCCCCGAGCTGGGGGGCGTAGTGGCCGGCCGCGTTCACGACGTGCTCGCAAACGATCCGGTGGCTGTCGCCGGTGCCCTTGCCGCTCATGCCGCCGGGGGTGGCGATGATCTCCCAGCGCCCGTCGGGCAGGTGGTTCATGTCGGTGACCATGGTGTGGCGCCGTATCTCGCAGCCGAGGTTGCGAGCGCCCCGGGCCATGGCGTTGGTGCAGCCCGACGGGTCGGTCCAGCCGTCGTCGGGGGTGTAGAAGCCGATCTGGATGTCGCTGAGGTCCTCCAGCAGCGGATGGCGCTCGCGGATCTCGGCAGGGGAGATCAGGTGCGACTCGATGCCGATCTGGGTGAGCATGGCGTGGACGTAGCGGTGCCAGTCGACCTCGTCGTCGGTGCGGGCCAGCCGGATCGCTCCGCACCCGTGCCAGCCGGCCGACAGCCCGGTCTCCTCCTCGAGGCGGGGGTACAGGGCCACCGCCTCCTCATGGACCTTGGCCATGTTCAGGTCGCCGATGAAGTTGGGGACCAGCCCGGCCGCGTGCCAGGTGGACCCTGAGGTCAGCTCGCCCTTCTCCAGCAGGATGGTGTCGGTCCAGCCCTCATGGGCCAGGTAGTACAGCAGGCCCACCCCCATGGCCCCGCCGCCGATGATCACGCACCGCGCCTCTTGTGTCACGGCCCCTCCTGAGAATGTGCACCCGAGCCGCGTCGGTCGGCCGCGGCGAACCGGGAGTGTAGTTGCGGTCGAGTGACCGGCGCGGGGTTGGGTATCGTTCCGTATGGCCGCCCTGCCGGGGATCGACCCGATGCCGCCGGTGGCGGATCGTGTCCTGCCCTGGGACGGACCGGTCGCCGACACGGTTGCGACCATCGGACGGGCCCGCTCGGACTGCGGCGACACGTTCGTGGTGCACAGCGGCGAGGACCGTTACCTCTTCCTGTTCACGCCGGCCGGACTGGGCGCCATCTACGCGGTGCCCGAGGCGCAGGCCAGCAAGAGCATCGCCGACTGGAAGATGCTGCGCCGCAAGCTGCCCGACGAGCTGTTCATAGGGCGGCTGATACCTAGCGGCGAGCCTCGCTCACAACTCGAGACCCAGCGACTCCGCCTGCGTTGCCTGCGCCAACTCGACAGAACCGAAGCGGTGCTCAGCGCTTGCGGCCGAGATGTCGAGGGCCCCACCGATCTGTAGCCACGACGCTCCGGCGTTCCGGGCGGCCACGACCAGTCCGGCAATCTCGGCCCGGGCCGTGTCCCTCACCTCGGTGATGTACTCGAGGTAATACTCCTCGACCGGCCGTTTGCTGTCCGGTGATGGCCCATGCTCCTCAAACCAGTCCGCAAGCTCCTCCGCCTGCTCCACGGCTTCCTGGAGTGGTCGCGACACGCGTTCACTATAGACCGATCCTCCAAATCGAAGTGCCAGGGCGGCTCACAGCCGACGGAGGTATTTTTGCCTCGCAACCATCGACACCGTGCCTCAGTGCACTGGGGAGGATGAGCGGGTCCATGGCACGATTGTCTCATACGTTCCCGCGCGCCCCGCGGCCCAACTGCGGTCAGTCGGACGAGGCGGCGTCGATGCCGGCCCGCAAGCTGGCAGGGCTTGACGGCTAGGGGCCGTCCTCCAGGCGGACTCTCTGGTTGCGGGGGTCGTAGAAGCTGCGGATCGACGGGGTGGCCGGAACGAACTCGCCGCCGATGTTGACCTCGAAGGTACCGGCGTCGAGCCACTCCTGGACCACGCCCTCGTTGCCGGGCCGGTGCAGGTAGCCCATGGTCAGGCAGCGGTCCTCGACGTAGCTCCACATCGACGACGTGGTGCTGCCCACCGGCTCGCCGTTCCGCAGGATCGGGTCGTCGTGGTAGCACAGCATCTCGGGGTGCTCCAGACGGAACTGGATCAGGCGCTTGTTGCGGGGCTGTTCCCGCTGGTTCTCCAGCGCGGTCCGGCCGTTCCACGGGTTGGGCTTGTCCCAGCCGACGGTGAAGCCCAGCCCGGCCTCGATCGGCGTGTCCTCGTCGGTGATGTCGTGGCCCCAGTGCCGGTAGCCCGACTCGAGCCGCAGCGTGTTCATGGCGTGGTAGCCGGCCAGGGCCAGGCCGTGGGGCTCGCCCGCGCCCATCAGCGCGTCGTAGAGCTCCACCGCGCGCTCGTTGGGCAGGTACAGCTCCCAGCCGAGCTCGCCCACGTAGCTCATGCGCAAGGCCAGCACGTCGATGCCGGCGACGTCGATGCGCTGGGACGTGCCGAACGGGAAGTCGGTGTTGGTGAGGGACGCGCCGGTGAGCGGGGCAAGCACGAAGCGTGCCTTGGGGCCCATCAGGCCGATCATGGCCCAGTGCTCGGTGATGTCGGATATCTCGACGTTGCGGCCCCGGCTGGCCCGGCGCAGGCGGGCCCAGTCCCGGGTCTGGGCCGCGGCCGCGGTCACCACCAGGAAGCGGTCCAGGCCCAGACGGGTGACCGTCAGGTCGGCCTCGATCCCGCCCCGGTCGTTGCACCACTGGGTGTACACCGCCCGGCCGACGGGCACGTCGATGCGGGCCACGCTCAGCTCGTCGAGCACCTCCAGCGAGTCGGGGCCGTCCACGGTGAACTTGGCGAAGGAGGTCTGGTCGAACAGCGCCACCCGCTCCCGCACGGCACGGCACTCCTCGCCGGCGTTGGCCCACCAGTTCTGCTTGCCGTAGCTGTACTCGTACTCCCGGGCCTGGCCGTCGAAGGCGTACCAGTTTGGCCGCTCCCAGCCCGCGGTCTCGCCGAACACCGCTCCGGCCGCGTCCAGGCGGTCGTGAAGCGGCGACACCCGCCGGCCCCGGGCGCTCTCGTACTGGTAGAAGGGCCAGTGCATGGCGTAGAGCAGACCCAGGCTCTCGGGGACGCGCTCGGACAGGTAGGCGGGCGCCGCTTGGAACGGAAACGCCCGGCGGACGTCCACCGACGACAGGTCCATGGGGGGATGGCGGTCGGCGATCCAGTCGGCCAGGGCCCACCCCACGCCGCCCGCGGACTGGATGCCCACCGAATTGAACCCGGCCGCCACGAAGCATCCGTCCACCTCGGGTGACTCGCCCAGGTAGTACACCCCGTCGGGGGTGAAGGCCTCGGGGCCGTTGAGGAACAGCTGGATGCCGCACTCCCCCAGCGCGGGAACCCGGTGGATGGACCGCTCGAAGATCGGGCCGATGTGGTCCCAGTCCTCGCCGAGGGTGCCGAAGGAGAAGTCGCGGCCGATGCCGTCGAGGCTCCACACCTTGCCCCGTGGCTCGAAGAAGCCGGCCATGAGCTTGCCGGTCTCCTCCTTGAAGTACGTGTAGTTGCCGGGGTCGCGCAGCACCGGCGTGTCGGCGTCGAGCCCCAGCGGCTCGGAGACGACGTAGAAGTGCTCGCAGGCCTGCAGCGGCACGTTCACCCCGGCCTGGGCCGCGAGCTGGCGGGTCCAGATGCCGGTGGCCAGCACCACGGTCTCGGTCTCGATGCCGCCGTGGGTGGTGTCGACCCCGGCGATGGCGTCCCCGCGGGTGCGCAGCCCGGTGACCGCGACGTCCTCGAGGATGCGCACTCCCCGGCTGCGGGCCCCCTTGGCCAGCGCCATGGTGGTGTCCACCGGGGACGTGTGGCCGTCCCGGGGGATGTACAGCGCGCCCACCAAGTCGTCGGTGCGGACCAGCGGCCAGCGCTCCCGCAGTTCGTCCATGCCGATCTCGCGGGTCTCGACCCCCACCGACATGGCCATGGCCGCGCCCCGCCTGATCTCCTCCCAGCGCTCGGCGTCGGCAGCCACCGAGATCGACCCGGGCGTGCGGCAGCCGGTGGCCTGGCCGGTCTCGTCCTCGAGGGCCTCGTAGAGGCGGGCCGAGTAGGTGGCCAGCTTGGTGAGGCTGAGGGTGGACTTGAGCTGGGACACCAGCCCGGCCGCATGCCAGGTGGTGCCGCCGGTCAGCTTGTTCTGCTCGAGCACCACCACGTCGGTGATGCCCCGGCGGGCCAGGTGGTAGGCCGCGCTGCAGCCGACGATGCCGCCGCCAACCACCACTACCTGGGCCCGGTCGGGCAGCGGTTGGACCATCGAACTCCCCTCCGCCGGGTTGCCGGATGCAGCCGGCTCAGCCGGCGCCGGGCACCCAGCCGGTGCCCGCCAGCGGAACTTTAGCCATTGCGGCCGCCTCCACGGTCAGTGCGGCCAAGTCCTCTGGCTCCAGGTTCAGGACATGCGACTTGCCGTTGGCCCGGGCCAGGATCTGGGTCTCGATGGTCAGCACCTGCAGGTAGTTGGCCAGACGCCTCCCGGCCAGCACCGGATCCAGCCGGGCCGACAGGTCGGGATCCTGGGTGGTGATCCCGGCCGGGTCGTTGCCCGCCTGGAAGTCCTCCCAGAACCCGGCCGAGGTGCCCAGCTCCCGATACTCGGCCTCGCAGGCGGGGTCGTTGTCGCCGATGGCGATCAGCGCGGCGGTGCCGATGGAGGCCGCGTCGGCGCCCAGGGCCAGCGCCTTGGCCACGTCGGCGCCCGAGCGGATGCCGCCCGCCACGATGAGCTTCACCGCGCGGCGGTGTACGCCGAGCTCCCGCAATGCCCGCACCGATTCGCCGATGGCGGCCAGCGTCGGGATGCCGACATGCTCGATGAACACGTCCTGGGTGGCCGCGGTGCCGCCCTGCATGCCGTCCACCACCACCGCGTCGGCGCCGGCCTTCACCGCCAGCGCGGTGTCGTAGTAGGGGCGAGCCGCGCCGACCTTCACGTAGACCGGCACCTGCCAGCCGGTGATCTCCCGCAACTCGCCGATCTTGATCTCGAGGTCGTCGGGCCCGGTCCAGTCGGGGTGGCGGCACGCCGAGCGCTGGTCGATGCCCTCGGGCAGGGTGCGCATCTCGGCCACCCGCTCGGTGATCTTCTGGCCGAGCAGCATCCCGCCCCCGCCGGGCTTGGCCCCCTGGCCCACCACCACCTCGATGGCGTCGGCCGAGCGCAGGTGGTCGGGGTTCATGCCGTAGCGCGACGGCAGGTACTGGTACACCAGAGTGGCCGAGTGCCGGCGCTCCTCGTCCGTCATGCCGCCGTCGCCGGTGGTGGTGGACGTGCCTGCTGCGCTGGCGCCCCGGCCGAGGGCCTCCTTGGCCTGGGCCGACAGCGACCCGAAGCTCATGCCGGCGATGGTGACCGGGATCTTCAGGTGGACGGGGCGCTCGGCCCGGTCCTCGCCGATCACCACGTCGGTGCCGCAGGCCTCGCGGTAGCCCTCCAGCGGGTAGCGCGACATGGACGCCCCGAGGAACACGAGGTCGTCGAGGGTGGGCAGGCGGCGCTTGGCCCCCCAGCCCCTGATGCGGTAGATGCCGGTGTTGGCCGCCCGGCGGATCTCGGCGATCACGTTGCGGTCGAAGGTGTACGACTCCCGCAGGTGCCAGAAGTCGGGATCCGAGGCCGCCAAGGGCGCCATGCCGTCGTGCGATGGCGTGATCGTCATCAGGCGGCCTCCGAGGAATCCCGCTCTTGTTCGCTGAGCTCACGGGCCGCTCGGGCCACGGCCTCGCTCGCCGGCTCAGAAGTCCTCATCGAACCACGCCTGTCCGCTCGGCCTCCAGGGCGTCCACGTCGTCGATCGTGAAGTTGTAGAGGCGCCGGGCCGACCCGTAGCGGCGGAAGTCGCCCGGGTCGGCGCCGTCCCCTACCGGGGACGCCGCGGCCAGCAGGCGGGACAGCGTCCCTATGTGCTCGGGACGCATCTCCTTCTCGATGCAGTCGGCGCCCAGCGACTCGACGTCGCCCCGCACGAAGATCTGCGCCTCGTAGATGGAGTCACCCAGATCCGCGGCGGCGTCGCCGCACACCGCCAGGTTCCCGGCCTGGGCCATGAACGCGCTCATGTGGCCGACGCTGCCGCCCACCACGATGCCGACCCCCTTCATGGAGATGCCGCAGCGGGCGCCGGCGTTGCCGCCGACAACCACCAGCCCGCCGCAGCCGGTGGCGCCCGCCGACATGGTCGCGTTGCCGGTGATGTGAACTCTCCCCGACATGATGTTCTCGGCCAGCCCGGTGCTGGCGTTGCCCTCCACCAGCACCCTGCCCCGCTGGTGCATGCCGGCGCAATAGTAGCCCACCGAGCCCCGCACCACCACGTCGATGTCGGCGGTGATCCCGCAGGCCACCGCGTGGGCCCCCCGGGGGTTGGCAACCTCGAAGGACTCCCCGTCGGAGGCGTCGTGCAGCGCCTGGTTGAGCTCGCGGCGGCTGACCTCGGCGAGGTCGAAGCGACGCTTCACGCGGCCAGGCTCCAGGTGTAGATGCGGGCCGGCTCGGGCTCCCACACCTCGGCGTCGGCCGCGCCCGGCAGGCGGGCGATGGCCCGGTACTCCGACGACATGGCCACCCAGTCGTCGGTCTCGGCCACCACCGCCGGCTTGCAGGCGATGGGATCGCGCAGGATGGCGAAACCGTCGGCCACGCCGATGGCGAACGTGTAGAAGCCGTCGAGATCGCTAAGGGCGCCCTCCAGCGCCTGGGAGATGGTGTCGCCGGAGCGGATCCGCCACGCCAGGTAGCCGGCGGCCACCTCGGAGTCGTTCTCCGTCTGGAACGATTCGCCATGACCCTCGAGGAACCGCCGCAGACGGTTGTGGTTGGACAGCGACCCGTTGTGTACGAGGCACGTGTCGGCGCCGGTGGCGAACGGGTGCGAGCCGTTGGTGGTGACCGCCGACTCGGTGGCCATGCGGGTGTGGGCCAAGGCGTGAGTGCCGGTGCGGGAGGCCAAGTCGTAGCGCTCGGCCACCAGGTCGGGGTCGCCGACCGCCTTGTACAACTCGATCTGGGCGCCGTAACTCAGCACCGTCGCCCCGGCCACGTTGTCGATGATCCACTGGCGGGCGGCCCGGCCGTCGCCGTCGGTGGAGAACACGGCGTGGTCGTGCACGGCCCGCACGGCGACCTCGGCGCCCAGGACTCCCTCCAGCGCGGCTGCCACCGGGCCCCAGTCCACCGTGATGCCCTCGGCCAGCACAGTGATGCGGGTGCGGCCGGGCAGGCCCGCGTCGTAGGACGCGAACCCGGCGCTGTCGGGGCCCCGGTCGCGCATCTCACGCAACATCACCGCGGTCAGCCGGCCCAACTCGTGGCGGTGGGTCCCGGTCTTGCAGAACAGGCCCACGATCCCGCACATACCGCTTGTCCCCCGAAGTGCTCTAGGTGGCAGAGTCCGGCCCGCACGGTAGCGCCCGGCGCGCCCCCGACCTAATTCCCGCTCATGCTCGCTTCGCTCACGGGCCGCTCGGGCCAGAACCCCGCTCATGCTCGCTTCGCTCACGGGCCGCTCGGGCCAG
>JAPPLH010000022.1 GCA_028819505.1 Acidimicrobiaceae bacterium | reverse complement strand
ATCCTCGGCGTTCGGCTCAGCGCGATCTGTGTCCTCCTCCGTGTCCCGACGCAAGGATGCAACGCGCCTGGGCTCTCGGCATCCACTCGTTGCACCGCTGCAAGGTTAGAGACCGGACAGTCGCTCCATCTGTCGCTAGGTGGATGCGCTCCTCGGCGACGATGGCATCCATCGAGCGCTCTGGCACCAGATCGGTCAACATGACGACTTGGCTGTTGCGTTGGACGACGCAGCCGACGTTGGTCAGGTGCCTCAGCGTCCGTCCGAGATTGCGCGATCCAGCAACGTCATCCGATGCGATATCGTGTGGTCGCGCCTCGCCGCCGAGCGACGCGAGCCTGCGAAGGTAGTCCTTCTCGTCCGGTCTGAGCGACTCCCAGACAGGCAGTGAGACGCGCTCATGCATCAGAGCATGCGCTTCTTGGATCGCCACGACAGCCGATTGCTCGTCAATTGGGGCTCGAGGTGCGCCGGCGGCGGTCCACGCACAGTGCCCGACCAGCTGCATCTTGTACGGCAGTGTCCCACAAGCATCGACCAGCAGAGGCAGCGCTCCCGCATCGATGCGGCCGCCTGCATCCTGAACAGCTGTGCGAAGGAAGCGAGATGCGTCGGTCCGCAGAAGCGGCGGCATGTCTGCACGGTGACAACGGGCGAAGAAGGACATCTTCTTGTCCTCCAACATGGTGTGCTTCATCTCTGACAGCCCAGCCCCCAGAAAGGCCAACGGCACTTTTTCGCCTTTGGTGATGAGTTGCAGGTCGGCTGACAGCCGACGAAGCTCCCGCCGCTCGCCGCTCTGCATCTCGTCCAAGATCAGCAGCACTGCGGCATCGTGCCGGCCGGCATGGTCTGCCAGGACCGTCAGGCGCCGCCGCAAATCCCACTTGGGCCGCACCTCGCGTGCCGCTTCTCTCTGCCACTCGAACGGCCAGAGTTTCACGCTCACGGCACTGCGCTCTGTCCTGCCAGACGGATCAGGATCCAAGTCGCTCGACTCGCGCGCCCAGTCAATGAGCGCGTCCAGTCGATCCTCCACGCCGTCCGTGCTGGCGTCGAGCGGTAGCACGATCCAGCCCGCTAGGCGTGCCGCCTCCTTGATGTGTCCGAGCACCACCGTCTTCCCCGTGCCGCGCGGCCCGAGCAACAGTGAGTGAAACCGCCAGTCGCGAGGTCCAGCTGACAGTCCCTCACGCAAGGATGCGACCAGATCATCGCGTCCCACGAGACAGTGCGGGTCGGTTCCGAAGTCGGGCGTGAACGGATTGGGAGGCTCTGCCGACAACGGCGCCAGCGGCTCGGTCACGCCCGCAGCCTAGCACCATCTTGTCGCATGATCTGACGCGTTACCGCAGAACTTGACGCGCTACCGCAGAACCTGACGCGCTACACGGCGAGGAGGCTCCAACGCCGCAAACCGACGGCGACGCTCCGGTGGCGCTAGATGCGATTCGCACATAGTGTTAGGATTGATCCTGTTGGCAGGTCCACGCTTGGGAGGCTTCGTTCGTGGTTCAGTACACCAAGGTCGTGCCGGGCTCGACGCACGGCGAACTAGAGGCCAAGCCGCTCATCACCGACCCCGCCGACCCGCTCGCGCCGGTGGCGCTGCGCAGCCCGACCCGGCCCAAGCGATCCGAGCTGGTCTCCCAGGGTCCGCTGGAGAAGGCGTACCTGTTCTGGATCGTGGGCGCCAGTTGCGACGGCTGCACCATCGCCATCTCCGGTGCCACCCACCCCCGGGTCGAGGACCTGCTGACCGGCCGGGTTCCCGGACTGCCCCGCATAGAGCTCGTCCACACCGTGCTGTCGGTGGAGTCGGGGCCGGAGTGGACCGAGAACCTCCGCCTGGCGGCCGATGGCAAGCTCGACGCCCCCTACCTGATCTTCTGGGAGGGGTCGATCATGGACGAGACCGTCTCGGGCGAGTACGGCTATTGGATGGGGCTGGGCGAGGACCCGGCCGACGGCCGTCAGATAACCAGCCTGGAATGGCTCGACCGCCTGGCGCCCGGCGCCGCCGCGGTGCTGTCGATCGGGACCTGCGCCTGCTGGGGCGGCATCCCGGCCGCGCACGGCAACCCCACCAACGCCATGGGCGTCATGGACCACCTCGGCAAGGACTACCGGTCGGCGCTGGGGCTGCCGGTGATCAACATCCCGGGCTGCTCCCCAGTGGGCGACAACATCACCGAGACGGCCGCCGCGGCCCTGCTGTTCCTCAACGGCCTGGCCCCACTGCCCGAGTTCGACGAGCTCGGGAGGCCGGCGTGGCTGTTCACCGAGACCGTCCATCGCCACTGCCCGCGGGCCGGCTACTACGAGGAGGGCGTGTTCGCGCACTCCTACGGCGACAAGGAGTGCCTCGTCGAGCTGGGGTGCTGGGGCCCGATCGTGCAGTGCAACATCGCCGAGCGGGGCATCGTCGACGGCCACGGCGGGTGCATGAACATGGGCGGCATCTGCATCGGCTGCACCATGCCCGGCTTCCCCGACAAGTTCTCGCCCATCTACGAACGGCCGCCGGGCGCGCTGCTGTCCACCAACACCAACCGGGTGATGGGCGGGTTCATCCGGCGCATGCGCCGGCTGTCCCAGACCGACAAGATGCGCTCGGCCCGCTGGCACGACGACCGCGACCTCCCCAGCGGCTGGAGCCGCTACAAGACCCAGCCCGTCGGAGCTGAGCGCCTGATCCACCGGCTCTACTCCCGCAAGCAGCACTCCCATGAGGGAGGGCGCTGACCGTGTTTCCCAAGCCAATCCTCGAATCCCCGAAGGCGCGCGCCACCGCTTCGCCGGGACGGGAGCGCCGAACCTTCCGCAGGGGCCGCTGATCCGCCATGTGCTTCAAGAACCTCCCCATAGAATTCGACGACAGCGGCAAGGCCCGGCTGGTCGGCGGCGTCCGGGACCCCTACGCGGTCGCGGTGGCCGAGCCGCGGGACTTCGTCCGCGGCGCGCTCAACCGGCGCAGCGCCGGCGCGCTGGCCGCCCCGCACCGCCTGCGGGAGTGGAGCATCGATCCCGTGACCCGGGTCGCCGGGGCGCTGGCGGTGCATACCGTGCTCGACCTCGAGACCCGCACCGCGGTGGAGGCCCACTCCATGGCGATGCTGTTCCGCGGCTACGAGATCATCCTCAAGGGCCGCGACCCCCGAGACGCCATCGACATCTCGTCGAGGGCCTGCGGCGTGTGCGGCGGCGTCCACGCCTCGGTGTCGTCGCTGGCCATCGAGATGGCCTTCGGCATCCAGCCCCCACCCCTCGGCGCGTGCGTGCGGAACCTGGGCGAGGTGGCCGAGATGTTCTACGACCATCCGCTGCATCTGGGTCTGCTGGCCGGGCCCGACTACTCCACCGCCATCGTGTCGGTCACCAACCCCGAGCTGGTCGATCGGGCGTCCAAGACGCTGGCCCCGCACGCCGGCGTCCACGGGTACGTCACCGTCAAGGACATCATGGACGCCCTCAACCCGCTGGAGGGGTCCATCTACCTGGAGTCTTTGGAGTACACCCGCATCGCCCGCAAGATGTGCACGCTGATGTACGGGAAGTACCCGCATCCGTCCACGCTCGTGCCCGGCGGCGTGTCCACCACCGTCAGCACCACGACCTTCAACGAGTACTACGCCAACCTCGGCCTCATCTTCGACTACGCCAAGCGGCTGGCCGGGATCTGGGACGACATCTGCGACTTCTTCCTGGAGGCCGACCCGGCCTACTCCGATGTGGGCCTGCGGCCGTCCAACCTGATCCAGACGGGGATCTGGGACGACGTCGAGGTCTACGACGCCACCTACGCCAACATCGACGCTTGGGGCCAGGCCCGCTACTCGGCGCCCGGCATCGTCAAGGACGGCGAGCTCCTCACCACCAAGCTCACCGAGATCAACATGGGCATCGAGGAGTTCGTGGAGCACTCCTACTACGAGGACTGGACCAGCGGCAACGGCAACGGCCATGTGCCGTTCCCCACCGACGCCCTGGGCAACCCGCTGTCGCCGTACCACGCCTGGAACAAGGAGACCATCCCCCGCCCGCAGGGCAAGAACTTCAAGGACAAGTACTCCTGGGCCACTGCACCCCGCTGGGACCGCACCTCCATGGAGACCGGGGTCTACGGGCGCATGTGGACCACCGCCATGGCCCAGCAGCTGCCCGACAACCCCTACATCGAGGCCACCGGCGACGGGCTGCGCATGCTGCTGCCGGCCCACGACCTGCCCGAGACCGAACTGTTCTGGGCCGTGCCGGAGAAGCTCAACGCCTTCGAGCGCAACCGGGGCCGCGCCTACGGGGTGGCCTTCACCGCCGCCATCGGGATGATCTGCCTGATGCAGGCCTTCGAGTACTGGCGCAAGGGCGAGACCGCTGTGTCGACGCCGTTCAAGGTGCCCCGCGACGAGCGGGTGTCGGCAGGCTTCTGGGAGGCCGGGCGGGGGTATCTGACCCACCATATGCACATGGACAAGGGACGGCTGCTCAACTACCAGATCAACACGCCGTCCACCTGGAACGCCTCGCCGCGCGACCCGTTCGGCAATCCCGGGCCCTACGAGGAGGCCATCATGGGAACACCGATCCTCGAGAGCGTCGGCGACGACGACATCAAGGGCATCGACATCCTGCGAACCATCCGCAGCTTCGATCCCTGCATGCCGTGCACCACCCACATGGACACCGGGCGCGGGGTCATAACCCGCGAGGTCAACTCGTGCGGGTGCACACTGGAGTGATGCGGGCCGCATCCGACGGCACTCCCCACAATCCTCCACCCCCGGCGACACCGCCCCTCAGCGCCCCCGCCGGCGCAGACCCCGAGGCGGTGCCGCCGTCGCGGGCCGGGCGGGACGAGGTGCTCGACACCCTGCTGGGTCCCGGCGCGCAGGTGAAGCCCGGCCGCGGTGACGCCGAGCCGGGCTGCACGCTGGTGGGAGGCATCGGCCTGCCGTGGCTGCGCGACCTGGACTTCGGCACCAACTGGCTAGCCCGGGCCGCGACGCTTGCGTGGCCCGACGGCATCGTGCTCGAGGACCTCTCGTACGCGGCGCACCGAGTCATGCACCGTCTCCAGGAACTGCAGCCCGGCCGGGTGGTGCTGCTCGGATGCATGCCCCGCGGCACCGGCCCGCCCGGGACCATCCGGCGCTACCGGCTGTCCGAGATGCCCGATCCCGACCCCGGCGAGGTTCACGAGCGCCTCGGGGAGGCGGTCGGGGGCATCGTCGACCTGGACCACACCCTGGCCGTCTGCCGGCACTGGAACGCGCTGCCCGACGACACGGTGGTCATCGAGGTGGAGCCGGCCGAGAGCGAGTTCGGCTGGGGCTTCTCGCAGCCGGTTGAGGACGCCGTGGACGAGGTCCTCGGCATGGTCCGCCACGAGGTGTCCCGTTGAGCGAGCCGGGGGCACCCGACGAGCTGGCCTACGGCGAGATCCTCGAGCGGGCGGCCGAACTGGCCACCCGGCTGCTCGAGTGCGGCGACCAGCGGGTGGCCTCCGACGCCGAGGAGCTGCTGGACTGGCTCGACGCCTACCACCGGGAGGGGCTGGGCCGCTTCGTCGAGATGGTGCGGCAGTGGCGCGGCGATCTGTTCCTCGATCAGGCCGCCCTGGACCCCGTCGTGGGCGAGCTGCTGGCCACCTACGGCCTCGGCGCCGAAACCGACACGGCCGCCGCCGAGCGGGTCGTCCAGATGGCCCTTGACGAGGTCCGCGGATACATCCACTCCCACGGCGGCGAGGTCGAGGTGCTCTCGGTCAGCGACGGCGTCGTGCAGCTTCGGATGCACGGTGCCTGCAACGGATGCACGGCCGCCGACGACACCGTCACCCGCCGTATCGAGGTGTCGCTGCGCGAGCACTGGATCGACTTCCGGAGAGTCGAGATGGAGGAGCACACCGGGGCCCCCCATCCCCCGCCGAGCCAGGGCGAGATCTCCACCGGTCTGACCATCGGGCCCCGCCGGTCATGACCGCGGCGGCAGGCATCGACGTGGGCGATCTGTGCTTCGCCGCCCGGGCCCTGGCCCAGACCCATCCGATGACCGAGGCGTCTCTGCGCTACCGGCAGCAGTGCTTCGAATCCGAGCGGACCCGCCAGCCGGTGACCGAGCTGGCCGACTGGGCCGGCACCGCCCTGCTGGTGGGCTACTGCCTGCGCCGCTCCGAGGAGCAACGGGTCCACGGGGACCGGCTGCCGGCGGCCGCAGCGGATGGCGGGATCGACCTTGAGAACGTTGCCGCCCTCAGCGAGACGCTGCGGGTGGGCGACCCCGGCAGCGTCTCGCTGCTGCCGGCGGACGTGGTCGTCGCCGCGCTCGACCGGATCATCGCCACCGAGCTGGAGAAGCGGCACGAGCACTTGCGCGAGCAGCTCGATGATGCGTCATGGTCCGAGCTCGAGGACTACATCGCCTGGTGGGTGATCCACGGCTACGCCCTGCGGGCCAGCGAGCTTCCAACACCATGACCGCCGGGCGGGTGCTGGTGGTCGGGGTGGGCAACGTCCTCCACGGCGACGACGGATTCGGGGTGGAGGTGGTGAAGCGGCTCGGCGAGCGGCGTCTCCCGCCGGGGGTCGATGTGGCCGAGACCGGCATCGGCGGGATCCACCTCGTCCACGAGCTGATGGCGGGCTACGACGCCCTCGTGGTGGTCGACGCGGTCGACCGGGACCGCCCGCCCGGCACCGTGATGGTGATCGACGCGGAGGTGATCGACGTCGGCGAGTTGCCCGTCGATGAGCGGCACGACTTGCTGGCCGACATGCACCTGGCCACTCCCGAACGGGCCCTCATGGTGGCCGAGGCGGCCGGTGTGCTGCCGGAGCGCACCGTCATCGTCGGCTGCCAGCCCGCGGAGGTCGACGCGCTGGGCATCGGGCTCAGCCCCGAAGTGACTCGGGCGGTCGACGACGCGGTCACAGAGGTCGAGCGGTGCGTGCAGGAACTCGCTCTGGAGGCCGAGCGCAGCGGGAGCGATTCATGAGGATCGGCGCGAGGCGCAGAGCGAGGCCGTGGCCCGAGCGGCCAGCGAGCGCAGCGAGCAAGGGCGGCAGTCACAACGGTTGGGCGCGCCCGGCTCTCACCCGCTTGTGTACTGGCTCGGCGCGCGACCCGTGGACATGAGTGGGACATGAGCATCAAGGACCTCAACGCGGCCCTGGCAGCCGTGAGCATCGCCGATGCGCCCGACGAGTGGGCGCTGGCCGCCTACCGGCTGGCGGTGGCGAGGTCGGAGGCCGCCGGCCTTCCCGAGGACATCGATCTGGCGCTCGGGCTGCTCGACAAGGCCGCCCGGATCCTCACCGCCGATCGGGCGCCGGTCGAGCACGGACGCGTCGTCACCGCCGCGGCCAACTGCCACCGAGCCGCCGGACAAGCTGACCGTGCCCTCGAACTCTTCGAGCGGGCCGCCGATCTGATCGCCCCTCGCGCGCCGGCCGCAGAGCACGCCGCCGCGTTGATCAACCTCGGCCTGGCGCACTGCGAGGCCGGTCACCCCGAACCGGCGATCGAGGTTCTGGATCGAGCCGTCAGCCTGATGACCGGCGGGCGCAAGCAACCCAGCGACACCGATGCCAGCCATCCAGGGGCCGCCGGCGATCCCGGCCCCGTCCCGGACGCCTCGGCCACAGACAGCGAGGACAGCAGCCGCGATCCCGGCCCCGTCCCGGACGCCTCGGCTACAGACAGCGAGGACGGCAGCCGCGATCCCGGCCCCGTCGACGAGGCCGGCCGGCTCCTCGGCGCCGCGCTGATCAACCGGGCCCAGGCCCGCCAGTCACTGGGCCGCGACGAGGACGTGCGAGCGGCACTCGGCGACTACCGGAGCGCGATGGCGGCCCTCCCGACCTCGTCACTTCAGGCGGGCATGGCCGCCCACGGATCGGGCGCCGCGGCACTGGAGTTGTGCCGGCGGGGTGTGTCCGGGTGGAGTGCGGACGACGCCGTCGACGCCTTCGAACAGTCCCTCAGCGTGCTCGGCCACACCAGCTTCCCGTTCCATCACGCGGTGGCCCGCCACAGCCTGGCGCTGGCGTTCGAGATGAGGGGCGGCCTCGGCGATCTGGCCCGGGCCCTCAACAGCGCACACGCCTCGCTCGCGGTGTTCGACCCGCGCCTGCACGCCGCCCATTGGCGCACCGCACACGCCACCCTGGCCCGCCTTGAGGACGCACTGGGCGAGGGCGACCCGTCCGCCGGCCGGCTGATCCATGTGGCCCGCCTGCTGGCCGCCACCGACGAGACGGAGCGCGAGCAGTTGCTGCGGGATCGGCTCCTTCGGGCTGCGTCGCTGCCGCCGATGGGGATGAGGACGGCCCTCGAAGCGCTGATCGGCTCGGTGGCCGCGCTGGACCTCGACGACTACCGCGAGGTCCTGCGCACCTTGGTCGGGGTGCTGATGGAGCTGCCGGAGCAACTGCTCGAGGCCGCCTGCGACGTGCTGTGCCGCGTCCACCGGGACCACGACTCGACTGCGGTTCTGGACGTGACGCTCGACGCCGTCATCAGCGACCGGCTCTTCGGGCCGCAGCGCGTGCGGGTCCGCGACCTGCTGGAGGCGAACGGGTGGGTGCGACCATGACGGGGCACGCCGACGAAGCCGTCCAGCGCGCTTCGGCGTTCGTTCATGCGATCGTCTGGGCCGAGCACACGACCCTGTGGGACCTGCTCAGCGACCGCGGCCGGGCCGCGGCCCTGTCGGTGGCGATGCGCAACGGGCTCGACCGGGTAGTCGCCGGACGGATACGCGACGACCTCGCCGACCCGGTCGAACGGGAGCGCTTCCTGCAACAGCTGGTCGGCGGCCTGCGCCGCGACCTGCGCAGCGTCGAACTCACCGAGCTCACTCTCGGCGAGCGCAGCACCGCGAGTGACGGCTCGGTGGCGGTCGAGTTGCTGACGCCGTCGCTGCTTCCCGGCACCGATGCCTGGCCGGCCGGGCGGCTCGTCTTGAGCTGCGACACCGGACGGGGCTGGGTGGTGGACCGGTTGGAGCCCAGGCTGGCCGGGCCGTGAACCTTCCGACGAGGACAGTCGCCGTCGCGCTGTCCGTCGAAGCGCTCCTGCACCAGTGGGCCCGCCAATCAGCCGCGCCCGCGGGAGCGGCCGTGGTGGCCGGCGCGGAGATCGCGGCCCGCCGCCGCGGGGGCGTCGAGTGGCGCACGCCCGACGCGGTGGCGGTGAGCGTGCTGGCCCGACCCGAGACGCTGGATCCGTCCTCAGTCGATGTGGGCTGGGCGGCAGCCAGCCTGGCCGCGGCCCGATCGCTCGACGAATGCCGCGACGGTCGCCGGTCCTGCCTGTGGCCCGATCTGGTCGCCTGCGAGCCGGACGACGATCTTGAAGTGGCCGTCAGCTCGGCATGCACGCTGGGCCCGGGCCGGGTCGAGCTCGTTGCGCTCACAGTGCGGGTCGGGCCGACGGCAGGGTCGGATGAACGCACCAGGGTCGCCGACGGGCTGCTCGCGCACCTGCGGGATCTGGCAGCCGCGCTCGACGACCCGGCGCGGGTTCTCGACGCCTACCGAGACCGCTGCTCCACCCTGGGCCGGGCGGTCGAGCTGCGGATGCTGCCCCACGGCTCGATGCGGGGCCGAGCCGCCGACATCGACGACGCCGGTCATTTGGTGCTGGCGTCACCCACAGGCCTGCGGGAGCGGATCGCGGTGGCGTCAGTCAAGGCGGTCAGGCTCCTGCCAGGCGAGTAGCGGCGGACCGCCTCCGGACGGATCTCGGATCGGTCATGGGTGACATACGCGCACAACCAAACCGAGAATCCGACGAGACCCCGCCTCAGGCCGCGGTCGAGAACAGGACGATGGCGCCCGCTCCGAGGCCCGCGCCGACCCACTGCCAGCGCCGCACCGCCTCGTGGTAGACGCGCCAGGCCAGGGTCATGGTGGTGACCGGTGCGAAGCCGAGCATGGCGGCCACCACCGCGACGTTGCCCCGCTGGAAGGCGATGACGGTGGCGATGACTGCTCCGATGTCGATGAGCCCGACCAGAAGGCCGAAACGGCGCACGTCCGGTGACAGCGGGGCCATCAGCCGGAACGGCCGGGTGATCAGCGGGATGACGCCCACCGCGCCCAGCTGGGTCAGGAACGCGGGCATCGCCCCGGCGCCGGGGGTGATCTGCGCGAACGTGAGGCTCAGACAGCCCAGCAGCACGCCCACGAGGCCGCCCAGCGCCAGCGCGGAGCCGGAGCGGAGCATCTCGGTGGTGGGCAGCCGGCCCTCGCTCGAGATGAGCAGGACGGCGGGAACGGCCAGGACCACTCCGACCAGTTCGGCGCCGCCCAGCGCGTCGCCGGTGAGCGGGCCGACGACCGCGGGGACCGCCAGCGACACCAGGCTGAAGGTTGGAGCGACCACCGCCATCGGTCCCCGCTCCATGGACAGGTACAGCAATGGCCTCACCGTCGCCGCGAACACCAGCGCGACCAGCGTCCAGTAGAGGTCCGTCCGGCCGAAGCCGGCGGGAGGGAACGCCACCACGTAGAGGCCGGCCACCGCCGCCCCCACGCAAGACGCCACCCAGGCGATCGACACCACCGCGCCCGGATGGGCGATGCGGCGGCCGCCGACACCGCCGAAGAAGTCGCCGACCCCGAGCAGGGCCGCGGCCATTCCCCCGAGAAATACAGGCAAGCGGCCAGACTAGGAGCAATCCGGCCCCCGGCCCTCACCTTGCGAGCCCCGTTCCAGCGTCCCGTCGCGGATCCGGCGGCCCTGACCGTCCGCGGGCCCAACCAGGACGCCGGGCGGCCGTACCCTGTGAGGATCGACACAGCCAGCCCCGACACCACGACGCAGACACCGATGACGCTGGGCATCGACGTGGGCGGGACTTTCACCGATGTCGCCCACTGGGACGGCGCCGCCATGGCCGTAGGCAAGGTGCCGTCCACGCCGAGCGACCAGAGCGATGGGGTGATGGCCGGGGCTCGCGGCACCGTGGGCGCGGGTGGCCGGGCCGACCTGCTGCACGGCACCACGGTGGCCACCAACGCCCTGCTGGAGCGGCGAGGAGCCAGGACGCTGCTGGTGACCGACGGAGGGTTCGAGTCGCTGATCGAGATCGCCCGCCAGGATCGGCCGTCGCTGTACGACCCTTTCGCCGACCGGGCCCTTCCCCTGGCGGACCCTGACATGCGGCTAGGCGTGAGAGTGCCCGTCGCTGGGCACGACGGCGGAATCGACGCCGTCGCGGCCTCGGTGGCGGCGGCCGTGCGGGACCGGGGCGCGGAGGCGGTGGCGGTGTGCCTGATGTACTCCTACGCCGACCCCGCCGTCGAGAGGGCGCTGGCCGGCCGGCTCCGGCAGGTTGTGGACGTGCCGGTGTCGGCCTCCGCTGAGGTGGTGGCCGAGTTCAGGGAGTACGAGCGGTTCTCGACCGCGTTGCTCAACGCCTTCCTGTCGCCGGAGGTGTCCCGCTACATGGGGAGTCTGGCCGACCGGGCCGGGCGGGCCGGGTTCATCGACGAGATCTCGGTCATGCGCTCCTCGGGCGGTCTGGTGTCGCTGGACCACGCCTCAGCCTTCCCGGCGTCGATCCTGCTGTCGGGCCCCGCGGGCGGGGTGGTCGCCGCGGCCGCACTGGGGGAGATGATGGGATGCGGGACGCTGATCTCCTTCGACATGGGCGGCACGTCGACCGACGTGTGCCGGGTGCGCTCGGGCCGACCCGAGGTGACCTACAACCGGGAGATCGCCGGCCATGCCTGCCTGATGCCGTCGGTGGCGGTGCACACCGTCGGCGCGGGGGGCGGGTCGGTGGCCTGGGCCGACCCGGGCGGCGCGCTGCGGGTGGGGCCCCGCTCGGCCGGCGCCGATCCCGGACCGGCGTGCTACGGCCGCGGCGGCGCCGAACCCGCCGTCACCGACGCCAACCTGCTGCTCGGGCGGCTGGGCCCGAGCGCCGAGCTGGCCGGCACGATGGCACTGCGGCCCGAACTGGCCGTGGCCGCCTTCGAACGGCTGGGGTCCGGGCTGTCGCTGGCGCCCGTCGAAGCCGCTCTGGGGGTGGTGGCGGTGGTGGAGTCGCATATGACCCATGCGGTGCGGGCGGTGTCGGTGGAGCAGGGCACCGACCCCCGCGACGCGGCCCTCATGGCCTTCGGCGGCGCCGGCGGCCTGCACGCCACTGCCCTGGCCCGAGCACTGGAGATGGACGGCGTGATCGTGCCGCCCTACGCCGGGGTGTTCTCGGCCTTCGGCCTGCTGCTCAGCCCGCCCCGGGCCGACGCGGCCCAGACAGTCAACGTCACCGCCGCGGACCGCGAGCGGCTGCCGGCGACCGCTCGGGACCTGTTGGAGGCATCCCGGCGCCAGATCGAGGCCGGCAGCGGCCGGCCAGCGCAGACTGCGGCCTTGATCGTGGACATGCGCTATCTGGGCCAGGCCCACGAGACGTCGGTGCCGTACACAGGGGGCGAGTCGTGGGAGGTGCTGTGCGAGCGGTTCCACCGGCTGCACGCCGAGCGCAACGGGTTCTCCCGGCCCGCCGACCCGGTGGAGGCGGTGACGGTGCGGGCCGAGGCGGTGGGCGCGGCCGCGCTGCGCTGGGCCGACCTGCCCGTCTTCGAGCCCGAGGCCGGCGACCCGGGGCGGGGGGCGCGGTCCGTGATCGGCCCGACCGGGGCCGCGGAGGCACAGGTCTGGTGGCGCCCGGCTCTGCCGGTGGGAGCCGAGGTAACCGGCCCGGCCGTCATCGCCGAGGGCGAGTCCACCACGTGCCTGGCCGCCGGCGAGCGGGCCACCGTCCACGAGACCGGCGCCCTGAGGATCGACTGGTGACCGTGAGCCCATCCAGGAATTGGCAGCAGAATGCACGCATACCGTGCACAACGCTGCCAATTCGGCGACGGAGACCGGCGCTGCCGGGAATTGGCAGCAGAATGCACGCATACCATGCACAACGCTGCCAATTCGGTTGGTGACAACCCGGTGAGCTTGAACGCGATCGACCTGGAGGTGGCCCGGCACCGGTTCACGGCCTCCGCCGACGAGATGGGCGGAGTGCTGCGCCGCACCGGCTACTCCCCCAACATCAAGGAGCGGGCCGACTTCTCCACGGCGTTGTTCGTTCCCCACGGCGAGCTGCTGGCCCAGGCCGAGCACATCCCCGTGCATCTGGGCTCGATGCCGGCGTCGGTGCAGGCCGTGATCGGCGCCTTCGGCGACAGCCTGGAGCTCGACGCCCAGTACGCGGTGAACGACCCCTACCACGGCGGCACCCACCTCAACGACCTGACCATCGTGCGGCCGGTCGCCCACGGCGGCGACCTCGCCGGCTGGGTGGCCAACCGGGCCCACCACTCCGACGTGGGCGGCGACGCGCCCGGCTCGATGCCGGCCGACGCCACCAGGCTCGATCAGGAGGGCCACGTCGTGTCGCCCATGCTGGCCGCCCGGGCCGGCCGGTGGGCGCCGGAGTTCCTCGACCCGTTCCTGGAGGCGACCCGGACTCCCGACGAGCGCCTGGGGGACCTGTCGGCCCAGATGGGCGCCAACGAGGTCGGCGCCAGGCGGCTGGTCGAGCTGTGCGAGGCGTACGGGCCGGGGCGCTACACCGCCGTCTGCGACGGCCTGCTCGACTACGGGGAGCAGCGGATGCGGGCCGCCATCGGCGAGCTGCCCGACGGCGACTACGACTTCGAGGACTATGTGGAGGGCCCGGACCGGCTGCACGCCATCGCGGTGAGGGTCACCATCGACGGGTCGGACCTTCACGCCGACTTCGCGGGGTCGGCGCCCCAGGTGGAGGCCAACTTCAACTCGGTCGAGGCGGTGGCGGTGTCGTGCCTGTACTACGCGGTGCGGGTGGCCACCGACCCGTCGATCCCGGCCAACGGCGGCTGCTACCGCTCCGTCACCATGTCGTCTCCGGCGGGCTCGATCGTCAGCGCGGAGCCGCCCGCCGCGGTGGCCGCCGGCAACGTGGAGACCTCCCAGCGCATCGCCGACGCGCTGCTGGGGGCGCTGGCGCAGGCCGTGCCGGAGGCGGTGCCGGCCGCATCGCAGGGGACGATGAACAACGTGCTGGCCGGATCGGACGACTTCGCCTACTACGAGACGATCGGCGGCGGCCAGGGAGGCCGCTGCGGCCGGGCCGGCCAGTCGGGGATCCACACCGGCATGACCAACACCAAGAACACGCCCATCGAGAGCCTGGTGCAGCACTACCCGCTGCGCATCACCGCCTACGGGCTGCGCTCGGGCAGCGGCGGCGAGGGCCGCTACGGCGGCGGGGAGGGCATCGTGCGGGAGATGGAGTTCGTCGAGGACGCCACGGTGACCCTGATGGGCGAGCGCCGGACGACCGCGCCCTGGGGCCTGCAAGGCGGAGGCCCGGGCGCGAGAGGCGAGGACTGGCTGATCCGCCGTTCCGGCACCCGCGAGCTCCTGCCCGGCAAAGTCACCCTCGAAGTCCGCGCCGGCGACCGCCTGAGAGTCCTGACCCCCGGAGGAGGCGCCTGGGGCGCCGCGCAGTAGCGTCACGCTGGGATGGCTGGGTCGGCTCGGCGTTGGAGTCGTTTCACTCTCCTGTCTGTGTTCGCCACGAGCGCGGTGCTGATGCTCGCGCCGATCTATTCGACCGCGTCATGCGAATCCGTCGATGGCGGTGCCGAGGTCTGCACTACCGGCCGCGAGTCGCTGATCGAGAACGAGGGACTCGGCGCCGTGGCGATTCTCGCGATCCCGGTGCTGCTGGCGGCCGTGCCGGTGGTGTTTCCCAGGCGAGCCGTGGCGATCGCCGTGGCGGTGGTCCTGTCCCTTCTGACCCTGCTCGGGGCCGCGTCCATAGGGCTCTTCTTTCTGCCGGCCGCCGCCCTCTCCTGGATCGCGGTCACCTCGGGATCGGCGCGCGCCGAGGATGGTTAGGGCTCCAGGAGCGGCGGCTATTCGTCGCTCGACTCGTTGGGCTTGGTTCGGCGAGCACCGGTGACGGAACCGGCTACCGAGCGCATCGGCATCGTCGAGATCTCGAACACCGCCCCGACCAGTTGCGCCGGAGTCCGGGCGGCCTCCACGAGGCCGCGGCCGAGGATCGCGCCCGCGCTGCGGCCCGACGTTCGACGCGTCCATCCCAGCGACACGAACACGCCCAGCGACAGGATGGCGATGAAGGCCATGAACCCGGTGACGATGAGCCATCCTGCCGGGCTGGCCAGCAGCGGCAGGTCGACGAAGTTCATGCCGAAGAACCCCGCCACCAGCGACAGCGGCAGCATTATGGCCGCGTACACGGTGAGGACCTTGGTGACCTCTGTGGCCTTGCGGGCCTCGGCCCCCCGGTAGGCGTCGAGGGTCTCGGCCAGCGCGGTGCGGGCGCCGTCCACGCCCTGGGCGGCCCGGGTGGCGGTGTCGAACACGTCGGAGAACCGGCGGCGGCCCCCGTCGGAGATCAGCGGCGAGATGGAATGCCGCAGGATGTCGAGAGCCTCCCGCTGAGGGTGGACCGCCCGGCGCAGCGCGGCCAGATCGGCCCGCACCGCGGTGATCTCCTTCAGAAAGTCGGCGTCGGCGGTGATGGCCCGCTCGATGAGCTCCTCGTTGCGGTCGTCGAACACGTCCAGCACGCACACGAGCCGGCGGGTGGCTACGTCGGCCAGCCGGGCCAGCGCCTCGTCGGGGCCGCCGCTGGCCGGCTCGGGACGACGCAGCACGCCGTCCCAGAGCGCATCGACCGAGGCCGAGGCCTGATCGTGGATCGTCACCAGGCGACGCTCGGACAGGAAGCAGTCCAGCTCGTAGGTCTCGATCCGCTCCCCGCCGAGGCCGTGCAGGACCACCAGCATGAAGCTGCCGAAGTCGTCGACTTTGGGGAGGTCGACGTCCTCGACCGCGTCGCGGACCGACAAGGCGTCGAGCCCGAGCTGCTCGGCGAGGTCGGCCAGCTCGTCGATGTCGCCTGGCCCCGCGGTTATGTCGATCCACACCCAGCCCGACTCGGGCAAGCCGTCGGTCGGCTCGACCTCGAGGGCGCACTCGCCCGGCTCGAACTGCAGGGCCCGGATGAGCATCACCCGTGATGTTCGCACATCGGCAGCACCGCCTGCACGACCCGCTCACCCCCTTCGACAAGCAAGGCGGGACCGCGTCGTCGGGCGCCGTGACGAGCCCGACGGCGAATTCGACCCGCTCACCCCCTTCGGCAGGCAAGGCGGGACCGC
>JAPPLH010000136.1:13105-16938 GCA_028819505.1 Acidimicrobiaceae bacterium | reverse complement strand
ACGCCGCCCTCAGCTACTGCCGGCGCGAGGGAGGCGAGCCGATGGCGAACCGATTCGTGGACGCCCTCGAGGCGGAGCTCGGCCGTATCGGCCGGCATCCTCTCATCGGCTCGTTGCGCTACTCCTACGAACTGGGCATCCCGGCGTTGCGGAATTGGCCGCTCACGGGGTTTCCCTACATCGTCGTCTATGTCGATCGCGCCGGATCCGTCGATGTCTGGCGAGTACTGCACGCTCGCCGCGACATCCCCGCGTGGCTGGCGCCGCCGGACGATCGCGCATGAGCGGGGGGGCTGCCGCCCCTCCCACCGTGGAACGCACTGTGCCCCGATCGCAGCTCCGTCGGATCCGGACAGTTCTCGGCGCTTCAGGCCGGGCAGGCAGCAGCGTGGCTCGCTGTGACCGTTAGGCGCAGGGTCGCGTGCCGCCGGCGCCTGCTGTTGATGGCCTTCGCCGGGCTCGCTGTGGTCGCGCCGCTGGAGTCGGGCCTGCTGCCGGGCCGACTCGGCGGAGTGCTCGGACCGCCGGCGGCCGAGGCGCAGACCCCGCCGCCGCCCCCGCTCGTGGACGGCACACCCGATCCGTGTCCCGCGGTGACCGGGTGGCTGACCACAGACGGATGGACGCCCGCCGACCCTACGGACCCCGTCTGGCCGACGGCCTCGGAGTGTGTCCTGAGGGTTCCGGCCTGCCCGGTCAGCGAGGTCAACCCGCCCCACTTGATGACACTGTCAGTTGTCGCCCAGCACACCAGGAACGAAGTCGGAGCACTCGCCTGGGAGTTCCCCCTCAGCCTCTACGGCGGCACCGACCGGTATCCGGAGTTCTGCGAGGATGTGGTCCGAAATACCCCCGGCTTGGCGGGCTACGGCCTGTGCAGGAACTTGCGTGGACATGTGGTCTTCGCTCCGATCCCGCATATGAACCCGAACACTGGTTTGCCCGAAGAATTCTGCCGGGCGTTGAGGCCCATCGAATGCCCGACACTCGGAGTGACCCGCAGTGACGGCACCACCCTCGATATCGCCACGAACCGCATCGGCTCGCAGATCTGCGGCGCGGTGCTGCGCCGCAGCTGGACGTGCCCGACGACGGAGCCCTACGAGCCCCTCAACGCCTTCAACCGGTGCTTCCTGCCCACGCAGCCCTTCTCGCCGGGCAGCCATCCCGCCTGCGGGCCGGGAGCGCCCGCGTTCCCGCTCGGAGGGCCGACAGCCTGCGAGGAGTATGTCGGCGCCGACTTCCTCCAAGACCCCACCCGGCTGGATTGCCGGGGGCTCATCATCAGCCTCGATCCTGTTGCGGGCAACGACCACTGGTGCCGCTACAACCCCTGGCAGCTGAGAGCCGAGTGCTTCCGCAACGTCGGCAGGCCGGCGGACTGCTCGGGCCCGCAGGCATTCTGCATCAAGCGGGCCAGCCGCGCCGGAGGCTGCGACCAGATAGGACAGACCATCCTGTGCCGCCTCTTCCAGGAGAATTTCGCCCAGAACCCCGCTGCGACGGTCGAGGTCTTCCAGCAGCTCGGGGCGGGTGTGATCCGGAAGTTGGAGGAAATATCTGGAGTGCCCCACGCGGTCTGCAACCCCTGCCAGCAGCTGCCCTTCAGCGCCGACCCGACAGATCCCCGCTGCGCCTCCACCGCGAGCAGTCGTCCCCCGTCGGTCTACCTGCTGGAGCAGGTGTTGGCCGTCAAGCGGGACTATCCCCGAACGAGCCGAGAGTGCGCTGCGGTGACAACGACCGCCGAGTACGAGAGCAACGCGGCGTGTCAGAGCCAGCCGGTGTGCGCGGACCCGCCGTCAGGGCGTGTCACCTGGTCCAGTGAGCATCCGTCGGGCCTCGCCATCGTCAACGACGCGGTCCCCGTCAGCGTGGTCGACATTCCGTTCGCGAGACGCACCAAGAGCACGATCGACCTCTCACGTGGCAGGCCCAGAGAGGTTCCTTTCTGGGACCTCCCGTACTTCACCGACGAAGACCTATCCAGTCCGACCGCCCTGACCAGAGCGAACACCATCAGACTCGGCAACGACAACACGACATTCGGCCCCCGAAGCTTCTTCTTCCGCCCGGGGACCGAATGCTGGGTGAGCAACGTACGGCCCTATTTCGACCTCATCGTCGAGGAACTGTGGCCCGACTATAGCGGAGACGAGATCAGAGCCCTGTTCGGCGCGGACTCGCTACAGAGTTGGGATGCACTACCCACCGCGGAACAGCAAGCCCTCACTGAGGCCCGCGGGCTCGAGTGGCTCGGCGGCAGTTTCACCGACATGCAGGTCGACGCGAGAAGAGCCGCGCTCACCGTCCAGATCGAGTGCGTCGGCAACAGCTTCACGGAATGCGACTGGACGCCGACCCGCTCCGGCTACTTCAAGCTCACCGCAGCCGGGGCTTGGGTAATGACTCATGGCAGCGTCCGCAACTGGCGGAACCCGTTCACGCTGGGCTCGACGATCAACGAGGCCCTCGAGAGCGACGCTTTCGCCCAGGAGACCAAGAGGAGGCTGGACGCTCTCGGCCTGACGGCTGCCGATGTGGGGCTGGAGACTGATCTATCGGGTCGGATAGTCGGTGTTCTCGGCCTCGACAGTCGCTGTGGCGAAGACAGAGACTTCTGGGGGACCCGGGCCTTCTGCCGGCAACTCGACGACCAACTCGCACTATTCAGTGAACAGTATGCCGCTACTGCGAGTTGTGAATCCATAGATCTTCGCGTCAACTGTGGGCGGACTAGCCTCAACTTCAACTACACCGAGACTGAGGCGGTGGGGGTGATGGTTCACGAGGTGCGGACCAACACCGTCATGCCGTCGGGCTGAACCCTCGCAGCGGCCGCCCCGCCCGGCCTCGGCCCGTGCCCGCAACCGCGCTCCGCCGCGCCGTCCGGCTCGAAGGTCAGGGAGCGCCCGTGTCGATCAGTGCGAGCAGTGTCCGTTGACGGGGATGTGCTCCAGATCGGTCATGCCAGCCTCCTCCCGCTCAGCCGCGGCCGTTCAGGCTCTCACGGTTCCACTCACCCACTGGCGACGAGTTCCCGCCACGGTGCGGAAGGCTTGCAGCCGGTGTGAGGATGTGATAACATCACCCGTGCCGCAGCAGGGCAAGTCCTCTGTCTGGTCGGCAGTCCGCCGCGGCCGAGGGGAAGTGGGCAGATGTACACATACGCGGACTTGGAGAGCATCGCGAGCCTGGACGGCTACACCCCGGACGCCCGCAACATCGGCAGGATCACGGCCACGGAGGTGCATCGGTTACACGCCGGCCTTGTCAACAGCGGCAGCGACGACACCGGCGTCGCCGTCGTCATGATGACCAAACTGCGCCGCTGGCTGCTCCACGGGGGCAACGAGCCGCCGCCGGTGCGGGGCGCGGGCTTCGTGCGGTCCGACCAGCAAGTGTGGATCGCGTACACGAACCACGAATCACCCGTCCTCATACGAGGCAGCGGCTCGAACCTCGCCGAACTCGGGCGCTACCTTCCGATGGTCGCCCATCCCGACTACGACGGGTCTCTGCTGGTGCGGACCGATCCGCCGATCCGGCTGCTCGCATCACAGGACGGCGTCCTGCTCGCGTCGCATCTGGGCTGCCTGACGTTGACCAGACAGGCCGCCCAAGTCGTCGAGCAGTGGGTGGGGGTGACCGTGCGGCCCAAAGACCGCCGTGTGGTGCTGTGCCTGCCGGGCGCCTGGACCAGCAGCTGAGGCCGGGGCCCTCCCGCCCCTGACGCGGCCGGCCTACCCGCGACGATCCGGCGGCGGGCCGCCGGGAGGACCGGGGCGAGAACCGGGCCCGCCAGGCGCCTGAGGAGACGGGCCGGGCTGTGC
>JAPPLH010000136.1:0-13005 GCA_028819505.1 Acidimicrobiaceae bacterium | reverse complement strand
GCGGGGCCGGGTTGTGCGGGGCCGGGTTGTGCGGTGGGTCCGCGCTGTGCCGCGGGGCCGGGTTGTGCGGGGCCGGGCGGGCTGGACCAGTCGAGCGGCGGCGCACCGTCGGGCACTCGCAGGCGCGGATCCATCGGAGGGTCGCTGCGGCGGCGCGGCCGCCGGGGCTGGCGGCGTGGCCGGGCACGGGGGTCGAGCGGCTCCCGGTAGTCGCTGAAGTCCTCCGGCACGAGCACGAACTCGGGATGCGACTCGATGCCGAGCTCGGCCACGTCCTGGCCCAGGTACTCGACGTCGCGGGACACCCGAATGCCCAAAGTGAGGTCGATCACCTTCCAGACGGCGAACGAGGCGCAGAACACGAAGCCCCCCACCGACGCCGCGCCCAACAGCTGCACGCCGAAGTCCGCGCCCGCGGAGAGGCTCGCAGCCAGCGTCCCCCAGACGCCGCCCACCAGATGCACGGGGACCGCTCCGACGACGTCGTCGAGCCTCAGCCGCTCCAGCAGCACGGTCGACAGCGAGCACAGCAGGCCGGCGACGGCGCCGATTATCACCGCCCACCAGCTGTCGGCGATGTTCGGCGCGGCCGTGATGGCCACCAGTCCGGCCAGGGCGCCGTTGAGGCTGGAAGCGAGTCCCAGGCGGCCGAAGAGGGCGCGCGCCACGATCACCGCCGCGATCAGTCCGGCCGCGCCGGCCAGGTTGGTGTTGGCCAGGACGCTGCTCATGACCACCGCGTCCGTCGGAGTGGACAGCGCCAGCTGCGAGCCGGCGTTGAATCCGAACCAGCCGAGCCACAGGATCAGTCCGCCCAAGGTCACCAGGAGCACGTTGGACGGAGGCGTGGCCTTCACGCTGCCGTCGGGACGGAACTTGCCGCGGCGAGGCCCGACGACCAGCAGAGCGGCCAGAGCGGCGCAACCGCCCACCGAATGCACGGCCGTGGCGCCGGCGAAGTCCTGGAAGCCCAGGTCGTGGAGCCACCCGCCGCCCCACGACCAGGACCCGGCGACCGGGTAGATGACCGCGGTGAGAACGACGGTGAACGCCCAGAACGCCCAGAGCCTCATCCGTTCGAGGATCGCCCCGGAGACGATGGAGGCGGTGGTGGCCACGAAGAGCATCTGGAAGAGCCAGGCCGACATCGTGGAGTGCCCGTTGCCGAGGACCTCCGCCATGCGTCCCGTCGCCCCGTCGAACAGCGACGCCTCCGCGCCGGTGGGACCGTAGAGGAACTCCAGCGTGCCGACCACGCCGTCGACGCCCACGTACATGAGGTTGTAGCCCACGAAGTAGTACGACAGCGCGGCGATCGAGAAGATCCCCAAGTTCTTGAGGCAGACCATCGAGGCGTTCTTGGTGCGCACCGAGCCGGACTCGAGCATCGTGAACCCGGCGCACATCCACATCACCAGCGCCCCCCACACCAGGAACGAGAACGTGTTCAGAATGAACTGGAAGTCCTCATAGGCGACCGGCGCCACGTCGTCGGGCTGCGCCGCGTGGGCGACGCCCGCCGCGCCCGCCCACAGTCCGGCCGCCAGCAACGCCGCCAGCGCGGCCTTGACGATCAGGCTGCGGCCTGCGCTCATTGGATCGACTCCCTCTGCGCTGCGTGGAACCGCGACATGCTAGCGACCTCTCGCCCCGCGGTCGCGCCAACCGGTGCGTTCGTGAGCGGTCGTGAGCGGTCGTGAGAGCCCGAGTGGCGGCCCCGCCCTTGACGCTCATAGATTCTGCTGCTATACATCTCTTGTCACATCATGCCTGTCTGTGTGACAGGGAGGGGAGGCGAGAGGTGAACCGGCAGGTCACGCTGCGGGAGCTCGAGAATTTCGTGTCGGTTGCCGAGCATGCTTCGCTGACTCTCGGCGCGGAGGCGGTCGGGATCACACAGCCGGCGGTCTCCGCCTCGCTGGGGAACCTGGAGAGCACGCTGGGCGTCAGCCTGCTGGTGCGCCGCCGCGGCCAGGGTGTGAGCCTCACCCCGGAGGGGGCGTTGCTGCTGGCCGAGGCGCGGTCGCTGCTGGACCGTGCCTCGGATCTGACGACGGCGATGATGGACGTGGTGTCGCTGCGGGCGGGCAGGGTGCTGCTGGGCTCGCTGGTGAGCGCGGCGCCCATCGTGATGCCTGCGGCGGTGAGGAGCTTCATCACCAAGAACCCGCAGATCGAGGTGGAGATCCGCACAGGCAGCCAGGACGAGCTGCTGAGCTGGGTGCGGACCGGCGCCATCCACGCCGCGGTCACCTACGACATCGAGCTGGGCCGCGACGTCCGCTTCTCCAAGATCCTCGACGCGGTCCCCCACCTGCTGCTCGGCGCCTCGCACCCACTCGCCGGCGAGGAGGAGGCCGCCCTCGACGACCACGTCGACGACAATTACATACTGCTCGACCTTCCCTTGAGCCGCGAGTACTTCAGGTCGCTGTTCCTGGCGGCGGGCGTGCCGTACCGGCCGGCGCGACGGCACTCCGACCTGTCGCTGGTGCGGTCCCTGGTCGGCCACGACTTCGGGTACTCGCTGGTGAACCTGCTGCCGGCCACCGACTTCGCCCAGGACGGCAGCCGCGTGGCCTACGTGAGGCTGCGAACCTCGGTCCCGCGGCTCGCTCTGGGCCTGGTGGAACGGGTCGAGGGGTCGCACCCCCGCGCCGTCGATGCCTTCCTGAGCCACGCCCGCTCCTCGCTCGCGCTGCCCAGGCAGCCCGCAGAGCCGCCGGGAGCGCACCCGTGACCCCCGAGTCCGGCGATGCCCCGGCGGGCGAGCGCGCGGAGCGGGGCTCGGTGGCGCTGCGGGGAGTCACCAAGCGGTTCGGCAGGACCGTCGTCGTCGACTCCGTCGACTTGGAGGTGAAGCCCCGCGAGTTCATCTCGCTGCTGGGCCCGTCGGGATGCGGCAAGACCACCACGCTGCGGATGGTGTCGGGCCTCGAGGAGCCCACCAGCGGACGGATCTTCATCAGCGGCGTGGAGGTGACCGGGGTGCCGGCCCACAAGCGCCGGGTGAACACCGTCTTCCAGCGCTACGCGCTGTTCCAGCACATGACCGTGGCCGAGAACGTGGCCTTCGGGCTGAGGGTCAAGGGCTTCGACCGGGCCGCCACCGCGGCCAAGGTGGCCGGGGCGCTGGACCTGGTGCGGCTGGCGCAGTTCGCGGAGCGCCGTCCGGCCCAGCTCTCCGGAGGGCAGCGCCAGCGCGTCGCCTTGGCGCGCGCCATCGTGAACGAGCCCGAGGTCCTGCTGTTGGACGAGCCCCTCAGCGCCCTGGACCTGAAGCTGCGCCAGGCGATGCGCTACGAGCTCGGCCGCCTGCACGGCGAGCTGGGCCTGACGTTCGTCTTCGTGACCCACGACCAGCAGGAAGCGATCACGATGAGCGACCGGATCGCGGTGATGGACCAGGGCCGCATCCATCAGCTGGGCACGCCTTCCGAGATCTACGAGCGGCCCGCGTCGCGGTTCGTGGCCGACTTCATCGGCGAGACGAACCTCCTGGAGGTCACCGGAGCGGGCCGGCGCGGCGGGATGCCCGCAGTGAGGATAGCCACCGGCGAGCTGGTGCCGGTGGCCGACGCGGACGGGGCCGCAGCCGCGCGGGGCCGCGAGCTGCTGCTGGCGGTGCGGCCCCAGCGGGTGACGCTCGCCGCCGCCGGCGAGCCGCCCCCGCCCGAGCAGGCCGCCGTCGCGGGGCAGCTGTCCGAGCTGCTGTTCCTGGGCGACTCGACCCGGGCCACCGTCGTGCTCGCCGACGGCTCGCCGGTCGTCGCGCTGCGCTACAACGAGGCCGGCCGCCATCCCTTCGGGCAGCTGCGGCCCGGGGATGCGGTCACGGTGGGGTGGAGCCGCGACGCAGCCTGCGCGGTAGAGGGCTGATGGCCGCCACGACCTTCGCCCAGCGTCGGCGCAGGCGGATCGCGGCCCTGCTGGCGCCGGGCCTGACCTGGATCACGCTGGTATACATCGTCCCCGCCGCGTTGATCGTCCTCTATTCGCTGCTGTCCCCGAAACTGGGCGGAGGGGTCGTCTGGGAGCTCAGCAGCGACGCCTGGAACGAGGTCGTCTCCAAGGGGCGCCGCTCCGAAGCCGGCTGGGGGACACTGGGCTCGGCCGCGGTCAGGGCGCTGGCGGCCGCGGCGGTCGCAACCCTGCCGCTTGCGGCCTGCGCCCGGTGGCTGCGACGCAGCGAGCGCGGCGCGCTCGCCGTCGCGGCCGCGGTGGGCGCGCTGGTGGGCGTGAACCACCTCGCCAGCTCCTACAACAACTACGCCGCGATCTTCGCCCGGTCGGTGGCCTGGTCGGTGTGGGCCACGGCCCTGTGCGTCGGGCTGGCGCTGCCGCTCGCGGTGTTCATCAGCTCCCGCCGCAGCCGGATCACCAAGAACGCCCTGCTGGTGGCGGTGATGATCCCGTTCTGGACCTCGATGCTGGTGCGGACCTTCGCGATCCGCTTCATGCTGTCCAACACCGGCCCGCTGAACAGCGTCATCGAGAGCCTCGGCTTCGACCGGGTGGTGTTCCTGAACACGCGCTTCGCGGTGCTGCTGGGGCTGGTCTACACGGCGCTGCCGTTCATGGTCCTGCCGCTGTACGCGGCCGTCGAGCGATGCGACCGGACCCAGATGGAGGCGGCCCGAGACCTCGGCGCCCAGCCGCCCCAGGTGTTCTGGGACGTCTTCGTTCCGCTGATCCGGCCCGGGCTGACGGTGGGCTCGATCATGGTCTTCGTCCTGTCGGTGTCGCAGTACCTGGTGCCGACGCTGCTGGGCGGCGGCAAGACCAACATGATCGCCAACATGCTCGACCTGCAGTTCGGGGAGGCATTCAACTGGCCCCTCGGAGCGGCCGTGGCCACCGTGTTCAGCCTCATCACCATCCTGAGCCTCTACTTCGTGGTGGGGCGCCGCGACAGGGCCGGGCTGCTGTGAGCGCCGCCGGACGGGGCCCCGCCGCCGCCATAGGCGCCACCGCCGGACTGGTGTACCTGTTCTTCTACCTGCCGGTGCTCGTGCTGGTGCTGTTCTCCTTCAACGAGGCCCGCACCGGCGGACGCTGGACCGGCTTCACCACCGCGTGGTACGCCAGGCTCGCCGACAACGACCAGATCAGGTCGGCGACGGTGAACTCGATCCTGATCGCGGTCATCGCAACCGCCCTCGCGGTGGTCGTCGGCACGATGCTGTCGCTGGCACTGGACCGCCACGCGTTCCGGGGGCGCCGAGCCGCCGAGCAGGTGGTGTACCTGCCGGTGATCGCGCCGGAGATCGTCACCGGGGTGTCCCTGCTGGCGTTCTTCTCGTTCGTCCTGAGCCGGCTCAACGACCTGCTCGGCCGCGGCGCGGGGGACGCCCTCCGGCTCGGGCGGCCCACGGTCGTCATCGCCCACGTCGCGTTCTGCACCGCCTTCGTGGCCCTCGTGGTCCGCGCCAGCCTGCTGAACTTCGACCCGGTCGTCGAGGAGGCCGCCCGGGACCTCGGCGCCAGCCGCTGGACCACCTTCTGGCGGGTCACGCTGCCGTCGATCGCGCCGGGGGTGCTCGGCGGCGCGCTGCTGTCGTTCACGCTGTCGCTGGACAACTTCGTGATCACCTTCTTCGTGGCCGGCCCCGGCGCCACCACCCTGCCGATCGAGGTGTTCGGCCAGCTGCGGCGCTCGATCAGCCCGGAGGTCAACGCGGTCTCGACGCTGATCTTCGCAGCCTCGACGCTGCTCCTGGTCGGCGCGCTCGCGATCCAGGCCGGCGCCGCCAGGCGGCGGCTGCTCCAGTTCCGCCAGGACGGCCGACCCGGCGGCGAGGCGGCCCTTCTCGATCCTCAACACAGTCCACAACACACCTGGGAGGAAACATGAACCTGTTCACCAAACGCGCCGCGCTGCTGCGACTCGTGGCCGTGGCGGCCGTGGGCGCGGTGCTCGCGGCCGGGTGCGGCGACGACGACGAGGCCGCGCCGGTCGCGGCCGCGCCCGAGACCACCGTCGCGCCCGCCGAGCCGGCCCCTGCGGCGTCCGAGACGGGACGCTGCGGCGACCCGGAGCGGCTCGCCGACTCGATCAACTTCCTGAACTGGGCCGACTACATCGACCCGGCCATCCTCGACATGTTCGAGGAGGAGTGCGGCGTGAGCGTCACCCTCGACACCCACGTCGCCAACGAGGACGCCATCGCCAAGGTCGCCGTCGGCAACTCCGGCTACAGCCTGGTGATAGTCACCGACTACGCCATCGCCATCATGGCCGACCAGGAGCTGCTGGCCCCGCTGGACCTGAGCCTGATCCCCAACTCCGCCAACCTCGACCCGAACCAGATGAGCGCCTACTACGACCCGGACAACATCTACTCTCTGCCCTACCAGTACTCGACCACCGGCTTCGCCTTCGACGTCACCGCCTACGAGACTCCGCCCACGAGCTGGAGCGTCATATTCGACGAGAACCCGCTGTGCGGCGAGTCGTCGCTGCTGGAGGACCAGCGCGAGGTGATCGGGGCGGCGCTGGTCTACCTGGGCTACGACTGGAACGAGACCGATCCGGCCGCCCACGAGCAGGCCCTCGAGCTGATCCTTGAGGCACGCGACTGCGTGTCGGCCTTCGACTCGGCCAACTACTACGGCGACCTGGGCAGCGGCGAGATCCTCGCCGCGATGTCGTGGGGGTTCGCGGCCGGCATCGCCTACCTGGACAACCCCAACGTCCGCTACATCATCCCCGAAGAGGGCGGCATCATCTGGCAGGACGCGATGGTCGTGCCCGCCGACGCGCCCGAGGCCTACACCGCGCACGTGCTCATCAACTACATGCTCGAGCCCGACATCGGCGCGCTCATCACCGAGTTCACCATCGGCTACACGCCGAACCTGACCGTGCCGCCCGAGCTGTCCGACGACTACTTCGACGTGATCGAGGGCGCCGGCCTGGTGCTGACCGACGACATCCGCGAGCGCCTCACCTGGCAGGTCCGCGACGAGCGGCACGCCATCTTCGCCGACACGTGGGCCGAGGTCCTTTTGTATGGGTCGGGGCCGCCGCTGCGCGGCGCCGGGGGGGGGGGTGGGGGCCGCCGGGGGGGGGGCGCGGGCCGCCCCCCCGGGGGCCGGCCGCGGCCCGACCGCCACGCCGAAGGCGCCTGCCGCGCGCCGGGCGGGCGCCCGCGGCGCGGCCCGCCACGCCGAAGGCGCCCGCACGCAGGCGCCGACCCCCGCGAGGTTCACACGAGGTTCACACCATGTCGATAGAGACCACCGACACCGTCGTCGTCGGCGGCGGCCAGGCCGGGCTGGCGATGAGCGAGCACCTGAGCGGCCACCGCGTGCCCCACGTCGTGCTCGAGCGGGGCCGGATCGCGGAGCGCTGGCGCTCGGCGCGCTGGGACTCGCTGGTGGCCAACGGACCCGCCTGGCACGACAGGTTCCCGGGCCTCGCCTTCGACGGCGACCCCGACGGCTTCCCGTCCAAGGAGGAGGTCGCCGACTACTTCGTCGCCTACGCCCGGCGGATCGAGGCCCCGGTGCGCTGCGGCGTGGAGGTGCGGGAGGTCCGCCGGCACGCCGGCCGGCTCGGGTTCCGCGTCGACACGTCCGACGGGGTGCTCCACGCCCGCAGCGTCGTGGCCGCCACCGGGCCGTTCCAGTGCCCGGTGATCCCGCCGGTGGTGCCCGACGACGCCGGCGTGGTGCAGCTGCACTCGATGTCGTACCGCAATCCCCGGCAGCTGCCCGACGGTGCGGTGCTGGTGGTCGGAGCAGGCTCGTCGGGAGTGCAGATCGCCGACGAGCTGCTGCGCTCGGGCCGGCGGGTTTTCCTGTCGGTCGGACCCCACGACCGGCCTCCCCGCAGCTACCGCGGCCAAGACTACGTGTGGTGGCTGGGCGTGCTCCAGAAATGGGACGCCCCGGCGGCCGAGCCGGGACTCGAGCACGTGACGATCTCGGTCAGCGGCGCCCGCGGCGGGCACACCGTGGACTTCCGGCTCATGGCCGCCGAGGGCGTCGCACTGCTCGGGATGACCCGATCGTTCGACAACGGCGTGTTGACGTTCGCCCCGGACCTCGGCGACAACCTGGCCCGCGGCGACGCCAACTACCTGTCGGTGCTCGACGAGGCCGACGCCTACGTCGCCCGCAACGGCCTCGACCTGCCCTCCGAGCCGGAGGCCCGCGTCATCGGCCCGGACCCCGACTGGGTCACGCACCCCGTGCTCGAGCTCGACCTGCGCGAGCACGGCGTCGCGTCGATCGTCTGGGCCACCGGCTACCGGGTCGACTACAGCTGGCTGAAGGTCGACTCCTTCGACGAGGCAGGCCGGCCCGTGCATTTCCGGGGCGTCTCGGCCGTGCCGGGGATCTACTTCCTCGGACTGCCGTGGCAGACCCGCCGGGGCTCGTCGTTCATCTTCGGCGTGTGGCAGGACGCCAAGCTCCTCGCGGACCACATCGCCTCCCAGCACAGCTACCTGACCCGTGTCGGCGCCGCCGAGCAGCCGCCGCCGCCACCGGGGCCGCCGCGGGCCCAGTCGCCGCTGCCGGGGCCGCCGCTGCCGGGGTCGCCGCGGGCGCAGTCGCCGCAGGCGCCGGAGTGAGCGCCGTGACCACGCACCGGCGCATCCGGCCGTTCAACACCCGCGACACCTACCCGAACCAGACGCTCGACAACGACCTGTGCCATGCCGTGGTCGCCAACGGCACCGTGTACCTGCGGGGACAGGTCGGCACCGACCTCGAAGGCAACCTCGTCGGCCTCGGCGATCCAGCGGCCCAGGCCGAACAGGCCATGGCCAACGTCGAGCAGCTGCTGCGCGAGGCCGGCAGCGACCTGAGCCACATCGTCAAGACCACGATCTACATCACCGACCCCCGCCACCGCGAGCCGGTGTACGTGACCGTGGGGCGCTGGCTGCGCGGGGTCCATCCGGTCTCGACCGGGCTGGTGGTGAGCGCTCTGGCCCAGCCCGAGTGGCTCATGGAGATCGACGTGATAGCGGTGGTCCCGCAGTGACCGGACACCCCGGCGAGGAGACCGACGTGACCGGGAGATCGCAGTGACCGGGAGATCGCAGTGACCGGGAGATCGCAGTGGCCGGGAGATCGCAGTGACCGGCGGTGACCTCAACGTGGTGGGCGCGGCCGCGCTGGCGCTGGTCCGCGACCGCGGCGGACCCCGCACCGGCGCCCTCCAAGGCGAGATGGACGTCATCGAAGGCGGAGCGGTCGCCGTCCGCGACGGGCTGATCGTCGCGGCCGGCCCGACCGGGGAGGTGATGGCCGACTGGGGCGACCCGGCGGTGGCGCGGCTCGACGCCACCGGCAGGACGGTGCTTCCAGGCCTGGTCGAGTGCCACTCCCACCCGATCTTCGGAGGCGAGCGCCACTTCGAGTACGCCGAGCGTCTCGGCGGCGCCTCGCTGGCCGAGGTGGCCGCCCGGGGCGGCGGCATCTGGTCGAGCGTCGTCGCCAGCCGGGCCGCATCCGACGGCGAGCTGAGCGCCAGGCTGGACGCCGCCTACCGGCGGATCACAGCCGGGGGCGTCACCACCCTCGAGGTCAAGTCGGGCTACGGCCTGACCGTCGACGAGGAACTGCGCGAGCTGCGCCTGCTGGAGGACTCCCGCCGCCTGACGCCGCTGGAGCTCGTCGTCACGTTCCTCGGCGCCCATGTCGTGCCCCGCGACGTCGGGGCAGGCGACGGCGGCGCCGCGGCGGGCGAGGCCTACACCGACCTCATCGCGGGCGAGATGCTGCCCGCGGTGGCCGAGCAGGGCATCGCCCAGTTCCACGACGTCACCGTCGAGGACGGCCTGTTCACCCCCGCCCAGGCCCGGCGGCTCATCCGCCTGGGACGCCAAGCCGGGCTCCCGCCGCGCGTCCACGCCGACGCCTGGAGACCCTCGCAGGGCTGGGCCACCGCCGCGGGCGAGCGGGCCGTGTCCGCCGAGCACCTCACCTACACGCCCGACGACGAGATCCGCGACGTGGGGTCGTCTGAGACGGTGGCGGTGCTGCTGCCGGTGGCCGAGCTGATCTACATGACCGACCGGCGGGCCAACGCCCGGCTGTTCGTCGACAACGGCGTGCCCGTCGCCGTCGCCACCGACTACTGCTCGTCGATCCACGCCACGTCGCTGCTGCTGACCATGGGCCTGGCCGCGCCGTGGTTCCGGCTGGCGCCGGCCGAGGTGATCGTCGGCGCCACCCTCAACGCCGCCTACAGCCTCGGCCTCCAGGACCGGTGCGGGTCGCTGGACGCCGGCAAGCGCGGCGACCTGATCGTGCTCGACTGCCCCCACCCCAACGAGATGTTCCTCGCGCCCGGAGCGCCGCTGCTCACCGATGTGGTCATCGGCGGCAGCCGGATCCGGGTCTGAGCCGGCCTAGGGAGCACACCACATGCGAGACCCGAGATACGATGTGCTGTTCGAGCCGGTGCGGATCGGCCCGCTGGTGGCCAAGAACCGCTTCTTCCAGGTGCCGCACTGCAACGGGATGGGCTACCGCGACCCGGCCGCCCACGCAGAGATGCGGGCCGTCAAGGCCGAGGGCGGCTGGGCGGTGGTGTGTACCGAGCAGGCCGAGATCCACCACACCTCGGAGATCACGCCGTTCATCGAGGCCCGCATCTGGGACGACTGCGACATCCCGGCGCTGGCCCTGATGGCCGAACGGGTCCACGACTGCGGAGCGCTGGCCGGCATCGAGCTCGCCTACAACGGGATGAACGGCCCCAACCTGCACTCCCGGGTGGTGCCGCTGGGCCCGGTGAACCTTCCCGTGGCCAGTTTCACCGCCGACCCCGTGCAGGCCCGAGCCATGACCAAGGGCGACATCGCCGACCTGCGCCGCTGGCACCGCCAGGCGGTGGACCGGGCGCTGCGAGCCGGCTTCGACCTGGTGTACGTGTACGCCGGCCACGCGCTCGGGGGCGTCCACCACTTCCTGTCGCGCCGCTACAACCTGCGCACCGACTCCTACGGCGGGAGCATCCGCAACCGGATGCGGCTCCTGCGGGAGCTGCTGGAGGACACCGTCGAGGAGGCGGCCGGCCGGGCCGCGGTGGGCTGCCGGATCACCGTGGAGGAGTCGGCCCACGAGCACGGCATCGACCGCGGCGAGATAGAGGCCGTCGTCGGCGAGCTGGGCGAGCTGCCGGACCTGTGGGACTTCGTCCCCGGCAGCTGGGAGGACGACAGCATCACGTCGCGCTTCAGCGCCGAAGCCCACCAGGAGGAGTGGGTGCGGGGCCTCAAGGCACTCACGTCCAAGCCGGTGGTGGGGGTGGGCCGGTTCACGTCGCCGGACACGATGGTCCGGATGGTGCGCCAGGGGATCCTGGACTTCATCGGCGCGGCCCGCCCGTCCATCGCCGACCCGTTCCTGCCCCGCAAGATCGAGGAGGGCCGCCCGGAAGACATCCGCGAGTGCATCGGCTGCAACATCTGCGTGTCCGGGGACTTCACCATGTCGCCGATCCGCTGCACCCAGAACCCGTCCATGGGCGAGGAGTGGCGGCGAGGCTGGCACCCCGAGACCTACCGGCCCCGCCACGCGGAGGAGCGGGTGCTGGTGGTGGGCGCCGGCCCCGCCGGCCTGGAGGCGGCCATGTCGCTGGGCAAGCGGGGATACGAGGTGGTGCTGGTCGAGAGGTCGCGTGTGCTCGGAGGCCGGGTGGCGGCCGAAGCCCGCCTGCCCGGGCTGGCCGAGTGGATCCGGGTGGTGGACTACCGCCTGGGCCAGATCTCCGGACTCGGCAACGTCGAGCACTACCTGGAGAGCGACATGACCGCGGAGGAGGCCCTGTCCTACGGATTCGACCACATCGCGGCAGCCACCGGCTCGGTGTGGCGCGGCGACGGCGTGGGCCGCTGGCACACCCGGGGCGACACGATGCCCATCGGCGCCATGCCGGTGCTCACCCCCGATGACGTCATGGCCGGCGCCCGCCCCGAAGGCGGCCGGGTCGCCGTGTTCGACGACGACCACTACTACATGGGCGGCGCCCTGGCCGAACTCCTGCGGGCCGAAGGCTACGAAGTGGCGCTCATCACACCCGAGACCGTCGTCTCCGCATGGACGGTCAACACCATGGAGCAGCACCGCATCCATGCCCGACTCATCGAAGCCGGCGTCGAGCTGCACACGTCCACCGCCGTGTCCGCCGTGCTCGACACCGGGCTGCTGACCCGGTGTACCTTCACCGGACGGCAGAGCCGCGTCGCCGCTGACGCCGTGCTGCTGGTCACCGCCCGCCTCCCCGAGGACGCCCTGTGCCTGGACCTGCTCACCAGGCACGAGGAGTGGCCCGACCGGGGCTTGCGCAGCGTCCGCAGCATCGGCGACGCCCTGGCCCCCGGCACCATCGCCGCCGCCGTCTGGGAGGGCCGCCGCTACGCCGAAGAACTAGAGGCCCCCACCGGCAACGCCGACACCACCCCCTATCTCCGCGAGGTCACCGCCCTGCCGCGCTGAGGCCTCCCGCGGCCATGCGGCCGCGGTGCGGGCGTTCGGCAGTGCCGGCAGGGTGTCGGTGGGACTTCCGGCGGGGTTCCGTCGAGGGCACCGCGGCGCGGTCGAGGGCACCGCGGCGCGAAGGAGCCCGGCGGCCTGCTCGGGCGTCGCTGGGACTTCCGGCGGGGTTCCGCAGGGGGCTTGGGGCTTGGCAGAACTCTGCCACCAAGTTGGCAGGTTTCTGCCACGGATTGCCCGGATCTGGCAGAGATTGGCAGACATGGCGCGCCCTGGCGGTGCCAAGCTCATATCAGTTACCAAACCGCCGGACTTGGAGGCCGGCGACAATCTGACAACAACCGACAAGGAGACACAAAGGAGACACAATGTCAGACTCCACCAGTAGCGACACCATGCGGCACAGGCGCTTCCGGACCACCAGTTGGTTCGTGCTGGCCACCGCAGCGACCACCGCAGCCGCGCTGGCCGTTCCGCGGTACCGCCGCAACCACCGCTCGATCTGATGACCGCCGGAACCGTGGCCTCCCCCGCGGCCTGCGACCTGCA
>JAPPLH010000150.1 GCA_028819505.1 Acidimicrobiaceae bacterium | reverse complement strand
CCTCAGCGCAGGACCAGACGGCCGCACTCGGCGCAGTCCAGCACCTCTCCCTCGGCACAGCGCTTGATGCGAGCCACCTCGACCGCGGGCATCTGTTGGGGGCATCCGCAACCCGAGGACGGATCGAAGGACACGGCCGTGCTCGGCCCGAACGCCTGGCGCAGCCGCTCGTAGGCGGCCACCTCCGGCGCCTCGGCGCGAGCCGCAGCCTCGGTCCTGGTGTCCGCGAGCGCGGCGAGCTGCCCATCGATGGCCGCTTCCGCCGCGGCCAGTTCGGCCTCCAGCACCGTCACACGCTCGTCGCCGGCGGCCCGCTGCTCCTCCAGGGCCTCGGCCTCGCTGCTCAACTCCTCGGCTTCGACCAGAGCCTCGATGGCCCGTTCCTCCAGGACGCCTTGCCGGGAGCGAAGCCCGGCGATCTCGTCCTGCAGGGCCTGAAGGTCTCGGATGGCGGTGATCTCACCGGAGTAGAGCCGGTTGTCGTCCTTGTCGGCCCTCGCCTGGATGATCGCGGCCTCGTCCTCCAGGCGCTTCTGGCGGGTCAGCACCTCGATGCGTTGCAGGCCCACCGTGTCGATCTGTTGCCGCAGTTCGCGCAGCTCGGACCGGGCCGCGGCCAGGTCCTGGCGCAGAGGGAGGGTCGCCCGCCTGTGCTGGAGCTGCTCCGTCTCGGTGTCGATCTCCTGGATCTCGAGCAGCGGGTGGACGCTCTCAGCGGGCTCGTCGTTGTCGTCTTCAGGTGTCTCGTCATCGAGCGGGGCGTGGTCGGGCACGGCGAGACACTAACGGCTCGGAGCTCCCGCAACTAGATCAGACATCCCCTCCTGTCGCGGAGTTGTGGCACCATCCAGGTGTGACGTCGGCAGGAATCGTCGGCGCGGGCCGGGCCGCCACGCTGCACGCCGAGGCGGTCCGGGCCGCCGCGGGAGTGCGCCTGGCCGGCGTGGCGGCCCGGTCGACCGCCTCACCCAGAGCGGCGGCCCTGGCCGCAGCGCTGGACTGCCCGGTGCTGACGGCTCGGGAGCTGGCCCGGGCGTGCGACGTGGCCGTGGTCGCCACTCCCCCGGCTGCCCGGGCCGAGGCGCTGGCCGAGCTGGCCTCGTCCCGCCGGCTGCGGGCTGTGCTGGTCGAGTCGCCCGCCGCGACCACCGTCGACGGCATAGCCGACCTCGGCGCCGCGTTCGGGGGCCGGCCGGTCATGGCCGCGGTGAACCTGCTGCACGCGCCGGCCGTGCGCCGGATGCTGGACGCGGCGGCGGCCATGGACCCCCACCATCTGGAATTGAGGCTGGCCGTGCCCGAACCGGCTCGCGGCCCCGACTCCGGCGCGGCTTTCGGGGGCGGCGTGACGATGGACCCCGCGGCCGGCTTCTGGCCCGTGCTGATGGCTGCAATGGGTGAGGCGATCGAGTCGGTGGCCGTGCCGCAAATCGAGGTCGTCGACGGGCTCGACCATGCCGCCCGGGTCGTGCTTCAGACGGCCGGCGGCCGCACAGCACGGGCGGAGTTGCGTTGGGGCGCGCAGGTGGCTGAGGCCGCCGTCGAGGCAGCCGACCGGGAGCATGTGGCCCGGGTCGACGTGTGGCCGGTGCCCGCGGCCGAGATCGACGGCGAGGCGGCCGGACCGCCCGCAGACCTGAGCGACCCCCTGTTCGCCCTGGGGTTCGTCGCCCAGATCCAGCGGCTGGTACGCGCCGCCGAAGGTGAGGCGCAGCCCTGGCCCGATCTGGCCGTCGCCTCATCGGCGCTGACGATCGCGGCTGCGGCCTCGCTGTCGGCTCAGCAGGACGGCATCCCCGTCAGCGTCTCCGACGTGCCCCGCGGCCTCTCGCCGTTCGAGATGCTCGCCGGCACACGCCACTAGTTCAGCGCTCGACAATCTTGGTGCGATTCCCGCCTGCGCGGGCCGAAGAGCCACCCGCGAATGCGGGCGACTGTTGCTCCTGCACGCCTGATGCTCCTGCCGGCCCGGTCTCCCACACCCCCAGGGCCACCCGGCCGCGGGCGACTATTGCTCCTGCACGTCTGATGCTCCTGCCGACCGCCGCAGGGCCAGGCGGTCCGTTCCCGCATCGATTCCGGGAAGCTGGGGCTGCACCCCCCTCGCTCCTCGCCAGGCGGTGAACCGCTCCATCACCAGATGCTCCACCTCCTGCCAGGTGCGGGCCCTCGGGTCGGCCTCGTCGCGGTTGTAGGGCTGGTCGAACACGATCACGTCGTTGCCGCTGGACCTGAGCGCGGCGATGTTGTGGGGCGCGTCGTCCACGTAGCAGTCGGCCTCCACCTCCGGCTTGTTGCCCAGGAAGCAGATGTCGCGGTACGGGACCCGCTCGGCGTCGAGCCACTGCACCGTGTCGGCCACCGCCTCGGCATGGCCCCAGTTGACATAGAGGCGATGGGTGATCACCCGGATCCACACGCCTGCGTCCGACAGCCGCCACAGCGCCTCGGCCGCACCCTCTATGGCGGGAAGCTTGGCCAGCATCCGGTGCTCGGTCACCGCCGAGCCGTGGTGTCGCTCGAAGTCGCTCGTGCTCAGACCCCATTCGCGGAAGTCGTAGGCTCGCTCGGTGGGCAGGGAGGCGGGATCCACGCCCCTCAATCCGGCAACGTATTCCGCGAATCCCGCGGTGTAGTCGGCGACGACGCCGTCGAGGTCCACGCCGAAGACGAACTGCGGAGTCATGCCGCGGCAGGCTCCCCGGACGCGGCACGACGCCGCCGAGAACCGAGCATGCCGCCCCGGCGGGCCGGGGCCCTCAAGCTCCTAGCCCAGTGCGGCGTCGAGCGCCTCCACCGACGGCGCGAAGTAGAAGGAGCCCGATGCCGGCGTCGAGTAGTCGGTGATGAAGTCGGGCTCCTGGCCGTTGATGCCGTACATCGCCTCCATCCGCTCGCGCAGCGGGGCCTGGGTCTTGCAGAAGCCCATGAAGTACAGGCCGACGGTGCCGTCGTGGAAGGCGTACGGGGTGGAGCGCCGCACCATCTCGCCGCGCTTGGGGGTGGACTCGTCGGCGGTCGCGCCCTCGCGCAGCTCGACGTGCGACAGGTGCGATCTCGGCACCTGCACCTCGAGCTTCGTCGAGTCGGCCTTGGTGCGGCCGAAGGTGTTCTCCTCCTGCTCCAGCGACAGCGTCGACCAGTAGTCCAGGTCGTGGACCCAGCGCTGGGCGATGCAGAAGGCGCCGCCCTCGCCCGGGTCCCCGTCGTCGATGACGGCCCGGTCGGGCTCGTCGGCGGGCTCCGGGTTGCCGGTGCCGTCGATGTGGCCGGTGAGGTCGAGGCTGTTCTTGTAGATGAACGTCGGGGTCTCGCGGGCCACGGCCATGTGGCCGGCCACGGCCCGCCGGAAGGTGTGCTGGACCTCCCAGCACAGGTCCTTCTCGGCGTGATGGACCCAGATGAGCAGCTCCTCCTGCGTCCCCTTGGCCACCCGGGCGCCGTCGGGGGACGCGTAGCCGGGATAGGGCTGGAAGTCGTCGCCGGTCTCGATGCCCAGATCAGCAGCCAGGGTCGGCCCCAGCAGGATGCCGAGATTCACGCCCTGGGCGTCGGCATCGGCCCTGCAGTCGCTCAGCGCCCGACGGATGACGCCGAGGTCCGCGCCGTCGACGCGGCTCATGTGCGTGTACCACTGGTACTTCTGCAAATCGGTGAGAATCGCCGCCTGCGGTGTTGCCATCGCTAGTCCTCTCGAGTGGTTGGGGGCCGGCCGGCGGCCGGCGTTGACATCGGCGCCAGAAACCCTAGACGAACGGCGCGGCAGTGATGCACGCTGGGGCGCGGGATTGTCGCCGGGCTGTGTCGCCCGCCCTTGTTCGCTCCGCTCACGGGCCGCTCGGACACGGCCGCGCCCGTCGGCAGGGCCAGCACCCGCGGGCTGCGCCTCCCGCTCGGCCTCAGCCGTCCCGCAGCTCGCGGCGCAGGATCTTGCCGGACGCGCTCTTGGGGATGGCCTCCAGCACCTCCAGGACCCGCACCTGCTTGTAGCTGGCCAGATGCTCGGCGACGTGGGCTTGAAGGTCTTGGAGGGTCAGCGCGCCGACGCCGGGCGCCAGCGTTATGAAGGCCTTGGGCAGCTCGCCCGCCTCCTCGTCGGGAATGCCGATGACGGCCGCGTCGGCCACGGCCGGATGGGTGATCAGCACCGCCTCCAGTTCGGCCGGGGGCACTTGGAAGCCCTTGTATTTGATCAGCTCCTTGATGCGGTCGACGATCGACACGTGGTTCTCCTCGTCGACGACGGCCACGTCGCCGGTGTGCAGCCAGCCGTCGGCGTCGAGGGTCTCGGCGGTGGCTTCGGGGTTGTTCAGATAGCCCTTCATCACCTGCGGCCCGCGCACGAGGAGCTCGCCGCGCCCGCCCACGCCCAGGTCCTCGCCCGATTCGGGGTCGACGATGCGGATCTCGGTGTTGGAGATGGTCACGCCGCTGGTCCCCGGCCGGAACTGTCCCTCGGGCGTGCAGTGGCTCACAGGGCTCAGCTCGGTCATCCCGTAGCCCTGGACCACCTCGCAGCCCACCCGGGCAGCCGCGGCGGCGGCCAGGTCGGCGCCCAGCGGCGCCGCACCGGAGAAGATCTGCTTGACCGACGACAGGTCGAAGTCGTCCACCACCGGGTGCTTGGCCAGCCCCAGCACCATGGGCGGCACGGCGAAGAACCGCGTGATCCGCTGTTCCTGCACCAGCTCCAAGGCTCGCACCATGTCGAAGCGGGGCATGGTGACGACACGCACGCCGAACGCGAGCAGCATGTTCATGAGCACCTGCATGCCGTAGATGTGGAAGAACGGCAGCACGGCCAGGGCTGCCTCGCCCTCTGAGGGCACGAACGTGTGCTCCATCTGGGCGATGTTGGCGACCAGGTTGCGGTGGGTGAGCATCACGCCCTTGGGCAGCCCCGTCGTGCCCGAGGAGTACGGCAGCACCACGACGTGCTCGGCGCAGTCCACCGGCACCTGGTCGATGGGCGGCCCGAACAGCGAGGCCAGCGGCACAGCCCCCTCCGCCTCACCCATTACCACGATCTGCTCCACACCGGCGCCCTCCGACGCGGTCCGGGCCGTCTCCAGGAACATCGGGATGGTCACGATCCACGAGGCCCCCGCGTCGGTGAGCTGGTGGCGCACCTCCTCGGGGCCGTAGGTGGGGTTGATGGTCGTGACGGTGCCGCCGGCCAGGGCGATGCCGTGGAACACGATGGCGTACTCGGGGACGTTGGGGGCGAGGACGGCGACGGTCGTGCCGGGGCCCACGCCCCGGGCGCTGAGCCCGCCGCCGAGGCTGCGCACGGCGGCGTGGAGCTCAGGGAACGTGTACGACGACGAGGCGCCGTCGGTGATGGCCACCTCGCCGGCGAGGTCCGCGGCCGGCGCGAACACGCACTCGGTGATCGACTGGTCGGGGATGTCCACGTCAGGCAGCGGGCTGGTGTGGATGATGGCGCTCACGATCACCTCTCGTGGTCCGCGATCTTCAAGCGGAGACTATCCCCGCACCCGGGCCAAGACAGCGGCGACCAGGGAATCGGCAGCGGCGGGCGCCGGTTCGGGTGCATTCTGCTGCCAGTTCGGCCGGCTGCGCTAGGCTCCGTGATTCGTGCGCCTGGGACTGCTCCGCGAATCAGCTCCTTCCGAGCAGCGCGTGGCTCTCGTCCCCGACGGGGTCGGGACGCTCACCGGGCACGGTTGCGACCTGCTGGTCGAGCGCGGGGCAGGCGCCGGCGCCGGGATCGACGACGCCGCCTACCAGGACGCCGGTGCCTCGGTAGTCGGCTGCGACGAGGTCTGCGCAGCGGACCTGGTCGTCTCCGTGCGCGATCTGGCCGACATGGGCGCCGCCGGCTCTCCCCCGAACTTCATCGGGGTGTTCGACCCGCTCTGGGCGCCTCAGAGGGCGCAGCGCCACGCCGCCGAGGGCAGGTGCGCCTTCTCCCTCGACCTCGTGCCCCGCATCACCCGGGCGCAGACCATGGACGTGCTGTCCTCGATGGGCACGATCGCCGGCTATGAGGCGGTGCTGCTGGCCGCGAGCCGCCTGCCCCAGATGTTCCCCCTGATGATGACCGCGGCCGGGACGCTGGCGCCGGCGCGGGTGCTCGTGCTCGGTGCGGGCGTGGCCGGTCTCCAGGCCATCGCCACCGCCCGGCGGCTCGGCGCGGTGGTCGAGGGGTACGACGTGCGGCCGGCCGCGCTCGAGCAGATCCGCTCGATGGGCGCCCGGGCGGTGGAGCTGGACCTCTCAGAGGCGGGCGCCGACGCCGCCGGCGCCGAGGACTCCGGCGGCTACGCCCGGGCTCAGAGCACCGATGTCGCCGGCCGCCAGCAGGAGTTGCTGGCCCCCTATGTGGCCGCCTCCGATGTCGTCATCACCACCGCGGCCATCCCGGGGCGGGCGTCTCCGCTGCTGCTCACCGCGGGGATGGTCGACGCCATGGCCGGTGGCTCGGTAGTCGTCGATCTGGCCGCCGAGCGGGGAGGCAACTGCGCCGTGTCGCAGTCCGACGTCGAGGTCGAGCGGGGCGGTGTGACCGTCCTCGCTCCCACCGACCTGGTGTCGCGGTGCGCCCGGCACGCCAGCCAGATGTTCTCCCGCAACCTCGTGGCCTTCCTGCGCCACCTCGCACCCGACGGCGAGATCGATCTCCGCGACGACGAGATCCTGGACGCCATGCTGGTGACGCGAGACGGCGCGGTGGCGCATCCGGGCGTGGCCGAGGCGCTCGGCGGGACGGAAGCGACGGAGGAGGGCTAGTCCGGTGGACCTGCTGATCGCGGTGACCCTCTTCGTGCTGGCCGTGTTCCTCGGCGTGGAGTTGATCACCAAGGTGCCGCCCACCCTCCACACCCCGCTGATGTCGGGATCCAACGCCATCTCCGGCATCACCATCGTCGGCGCGCTGGTGGCGGCCGGCGCCGACCACAGCACCTTCACCGCGGTCCTCGGCTTCGCGGCCGTCACCCTGGCGATGATCAACGTGGTGGGAGGCTTCCTTGTCACCCACCGGATGCTGGGGATGTTCGGCCCCAAGCGCCGCCGGGACACCCCCGCCCAGGACCGGGCGGCATCGTCTGCCGAAGGCGCCGGAGACCGGTGATGGACCACTGGACCACGCTCGACGGCGGCTCGTGATGGACGGCTGGTTCCCGGTGGAGGCTCGCTCGCGATGAACGGCCGGTTCCCGGTGGACGGCGGCTCGTGATGGACGACTGGACCACGCTCGGCTACCTCGCCTCGGCGGTGCTCTTCATCCTCGGCCTCAAGCGTCTCAGCCGGCCCCGGACGGCGGTGAGGGGCAACCAGTTCGGCGCGACCGGGATGCTCATCGCGATCGTCGTCACCCTCACCGACAACGCCATCCTGGGCTTCGAGTGGATCATCGCCGGCCTGGTGCTCGGAACGGCGGTGGGAGCGGTGCTGGCCGTGCGGGTGCAGATGACGGCCATGCCCGAACTGGTGGCGCTGTTCAACGGCTTCGGCGGCGGTGCCTCGGTGCTGGTCGCAGCGGCGTCGTACCTCGAGGCCGCCGACCTGGCTGCAGACACTCCCCGGCTGTCGGCCGCGGCCGGGCTGGCCGCGCTGATCGGCGCGGTCACCTTCACCGGCAGCCTGATCGCGTTCGGGAAGCTGCAGGAGTCGCTGAGGTGGTCCGGGTTCAAGGGGATGCAGGTCGTGAGCGTGGCCGGCGTCGCGGCCGCCGTCGTCTTCGGAGTGCTGATGGTCGCCGATGCCGGCAACCCGCTGTGGATCTGGCTGATGGTGGCGGTGGCGGCCGTGCTCGGCGTGCTGGTGGTGTCGCCCATCGGCGGTGCCGACATGCCGGTGGTGATCGCGCTGCTGAACTCGCTGTCGGGCATGGCCGCGGTGGCTGCCGGGTTCGTGCTCGACAATTCGCTGCTGATCATCGCGGGCTCGCTGGTCGGGGCGAGCGGCCTGATCCTGACCCAGATCATGTGCGTCGCCATGAACCGGTCCCTGCTGGCGGTGATGTTCAGCCCCGCGCCCTCGGGTGCGGGCGGTCCCAGCGCCGACGACGTGTACGCGGGCAAGGTCCGCTCCACGTCGGCCGACGACGTGGCCATGCTGCTGGAGGCGGCCGAGCGGGTGGCCATCGTGCCCGGCTACGGGCTGGCCGTGGCCCAGGCCCAGCACGCGGTGCGCGACCTGGCCCGGCGCCTGGAGGACCGCGGCGCCCGGGTGGTGTTCGGCATCCACCCGGTGGCCGGCCGGATGCCCGGCCACATGAACGTGCTGCTGGCGGAGGCCGAGATCGGCTACGAGCAGCTGGTGGAGATGGACGACATCAACCCCACCTTCGAGCAGACCGACGTGACCATCGTGCTGGGCGCCAACGACGTGGTGAACCCGATCGCCCGCACCGACCCGTCCAGCCCCATCGCGGGCATGCCGATCCTCGACGTGGACAAGAGCGGCGTGGTGGTGGTCATCAAGCGCAGCCTCAGCCCCGGCTTCGCGGGGATCCCCAACCCGCTCTTCGCGGCGGACAACTCGATGATGCTCTTCGGCGACGGCCGCGAGGCCGTGGTCAGCATCACCAAGGCCCTCCAGCAGATCTGACCGCGCGCCCGCGGACGCTGCCGAACCGACGGTTGGCATAGCACGGACGCTGGTCCACAATGCCAGTGCCGGAGTGCCCTCCTGTTCCCAAGCTTCGTCCGCTCTGCCAGGGGGGTGCTCCAGGCACCAGGTTCCACCCGTCGGGTCGAACCTGCGGCTCAGTCTAGCCGATGCCGTGCTGAAGCGTCCAGCTGACCGATGGATCAGGGCAGGGCGGGGATGGCCTGCATCGACTGGGCCAGGGCCTCGGCCGAGAGGTCGAGGTCGGCCAGGGCGCCCGCGATGTAGTCCTCGTAGGCGGCCATGTCCAGGTGGCCGTGGCCGCACAGCGCGGTGAGGATCGTCTTGGACTCGCCGGACTCCTTGCAGGCCAGCGCCTCGCGGATGGCCGCCGCCAGGGCGTGGGTCGGCTCGGGGGCGGGCACGATCCCCTCGGTGCGGGCGAACTGCAGGGCGGCCGCGAAGCACTCCATCTGGCCGATGGCCACCGCCTCGGCCAGGCCCAGATCGTAGACGTGAGAGATGAGCGGCGACATGCCGTGGTAGCGCAGCCCGCCGGCGTGGATCGGCTCGGGGATGAACGCCGACCCCAGGGTGTGCATCTTCAGCAGCGGCGTGGTGCAGGCCGTGTCGCCGAAGTCGTAGCGGTACTCGCCCCGGGTGAGCGACGGGCAGGCGGCCGGCTCCACGCAGCGGATTGTCGGCGACATGCTCCCGGCCAGCTTCTCCCGCAGGAACGGCATGGCCAGGCCGCCGAAGTTGGATCCGCCGCCGGTGCAGCCCACCAGCAGGTCCGGTGTCTCCCCCACCATGGCCAGCTGGAGCAGGGCCTCCTCGCCGATGATGGTCTGGTGCAGGATCACGTGGTTGAGCACGCTTCCCAGCGAGTAGCGGACCGCCGGGTCGGCGGCCGCCACCGAGATCGCCTCGGAGATGGCGATGCCCAGCGAGCCGGGGTGGTCGGCGTCGTCCGCCAGGAGGCTGCGGCCGTACTCGGTGACCGCTGACGGGCTGGGGTGTACGGTCGCTCCCCACACCTCCATCATCGTCTTGCGATACGGCTTCTGGCGGTACGAGGCGGCCACGGCCGGTGCGTTCGGCTGTGTCGGCCGGGCCGGGGCGGAAACCGGGTGGTCAGGCCGCGCAGACGATCTCGAAGTACTCGGTGATCTCGCGGAAGGTGACCACTCCCAGGGCGCGGCCCGTCTCGCTGATCAGCACCAGGTAGCGGTGGCCGATGTCGGCCATGACGCGCAGCGCCTCGCTGATGGAAGCGCCGGGGGTGGCCGCGGCGATCTCGGTGGTCATCCAGTCGCCGACTGCCTCGGCTTCAAGGTCGTCCACCCGGCACGCGACCTTCAGGAACACGTCGTGCTCGGTGAGCTCCCCGATCACCGTGCCGCGGTCGCTGACCACCGAGACCAGCCCGGTCTCCGCCGTCAGCATGGCCCCGACGGCCGCCGCCAGCGAGTCATCGGGCCGCACCAGCAGCGGGACGCGGGCGGGCAGGCCGGTGAGATCCACGAAGTGCAGGTTGTGCTCGGGCGACAGCTCGGGGCCCAGCTTGCTCTGCGACCCCAGGAAGGACGCGGCCAGCCGGATGAGCTCGTAGTGGTTGATGCTGCCCAGCAGGTCGTTGTCGGCGCCGGTCACCGGCAGGTTGCGGAACCGGTGGGCGTTCATGGTCCGAAGCGCCTCGATGGCCGAGGCATGGTGACCGATCACCGTGGGCTCTGCCGTCATGAACCGGCCCACCGGCGCGTCCCATATCTCGGGCGAGCGCACCACGCGCCTGGTGATGTCCCGCTCGGTGAAGATGCCGGCCAGCCGGGCGCCGTCGGTGACCACCGCGCAGCCGGTGTGCTGGGCGGCCATGGCTGCCACGACACTGCGGACCTTGCGCCCGCTCGGGACCACCACCAGCGACGCCAGCCTCATGCCCGACAGTTGAACATTCTCGAAGTGCTGCACGATGTTGATGCTGGTCATGGCTCTCCAGTTGGCTTCATTCGTCGGACGCAGGTCCGAAGTCGGGGTCGCGCCCCTCCGCGAAGGCCGCTCGGGCCTCGGCGGAGTCGCCCGTCAGGTAGGCCTCGAAGGTGAAGCCCTGCTCCCAGCGGTACTTGTCCTCCAGGCTGCCGTCCTCCACTCCGTTCAGGGACCGTTTGGCGATGCCGATCATCTGGGGCGACTTCGAGGCAATCCGGCCTGCGATCTCGCGAGCCGTCGGCCGGAGTTCGGCCCGCTGCACCACCCGCTCCACCGCGCCCAGCCGGTAGGCCTCGGCCGCTTCGATGGTGTCGCCGGTGAAGTACATGTAGCGAACCTTCTGCAAGCTGAACATGCGCTGCAGGTGGGCGCCCATGCCCATCCCGCCCCGGTCGATCTCGGGCACCCCGAAGTAGGCGTCGTCGGCTGCGATCACGATGTCGGCTGAGCCGGCGATGCCGACGCCGCCGCCCAGCACATAGCCATGCACCGCGGCGATCACCGGCTTGGGGTTGAGGTGAATCGCGGCGAAGGTGTCGTAGTTGGCCTTGTTTGCAGGCACGATGAGGCTGGGATCGGCTGCCATCTCCTTGATGTCGAGGCCGGCGAAGAACCCCTTGCCGGTCGCCGCGATGATGATCACCCGCACGTCGTCGCGTTGACCGAGGTTCTCGATCTCGTCGGCCAGGGCGGACTGGGCGCCCACCCCGAACGCGTTGACCGGAGGGTTGCACAGCTCGAGCTCGGCGATGCCGTCGGCGACTTCGGTTCTAAAGGGACCGGTCATGATGAGTCGTTCCACAGTCAGTTTCGGGGGCCATGGCGGAGGGGCCAGACCTGAGGTCGGATGTTACACGCCTCCAACTCGTCGAGGTCATGTGGGGCATCGCCGCGGACGGCGCCCTCGTCGGCGCCGGCTGGATACTCCTCTGTCCGTAGTTGTTGGAGTACCTCCGCGTGGCACTCAACAGCCAGAACGGTTGCGCGGATTGCAGCTGTTGGTCGGTCTTCCTCCAGTGCTGCCGGAATCACCACTCCGAACCTTGTGTCTATGGTTCCACGCAGTCCTTACGATGCCGGGACCTCTGCTGATGGCCGTTGACACTGCTGCTCGGCAGCCAGCGCTCGCTGCGCAACGATAAGCAGCCACCCTTGGCGCGACACCAATGAGGACGAACCACGCAGGATCCGCCACCACCGGATAGGTGGCATTGCGATGGTCGACTACCTGAACGAGTGTGTTGCCCCTGACAGCAAAGTACACTTGTGTCTGGTGGGCGCGGAGGGACTCGAACCCCCGGCCTCTTCCTTGTAAGGGAAGCGCTCTGAACCGCCTGAGCTACGCGCCCGCCCCTGTTAGCCTAACCCCTGCCCTCGCCCTGAGAATCCGGCTCCGGCATGTCGGGCCTCTCTCGCTCCGGTGCTGTAACGTTGCTCCATGAGCTACCCCGCAACCGTCACCATCGAGCGGCCCGAGCGGACAGCCAACTGGCGTCCCATCGGGCAGCTGGTCCTCGTCCTGCCGCACTACGTCATCCTGCACGCCGTGCTGAACGTCGTGGCCAGCGTCACGGCCGTCGTCGCCTGGTTCACCGTCCTGTTCACCGGCAAGCTGCCGCCCGGCATCGCCGCGTTCCATGCGACCTACGTGCGCTACCGGGCCCGCACCTTCTCGTACATGATGTTCCTCACCGACCAGTACCCCCCCTTCGACTATGCGCCCTCGTCCAGCGATCCGGGCGGAGCGGGAGTCTCGGTGGACGTCTCGCCGAGGCTCGAGGGCAGGAACCGGCTCAACGTGCTGTTCCGCTTCATCGTGCCGTTCGCCTGGCTGACCCTGATCGGCATGCTCGGGCTCATGTTCGGGTTCGCGTCCCTCCCCGCATGGGTGTGGATCGTCCAACTCGTGCTCGGGGCGGTGCTGATCCCGGGCGCGGTGTTCTCCATGGTGGTCTGGGTCGTCGCGAACGTCGCGGCGGTTGTCGGCCTGTTGGCGGTGATCTTCACCGGCCGCTGGCCGGATGGGCCGTTCCGGTTGGTGGCGGGCTGGGTGCGTGTCGATGCTCGGCTGTGGGCGTACTCGATGCTGCTGACCGACGAGTACCCGCCCTTCTCGATCGACTGAGCGCCGCCGGGCGCCGGGCGCCCGCGTCCCCGGCGCAGGCCGTCAGTCGGCGGCCGCGGGTTCGCTCAGCGAGGCCCAGACGGCGAGCAGGTCTGCTGCCAGCGGCGGCGGCGCGGCCACCGGCGCCCGGCGGCTGTGGTGGTCGAGCACCACCAGGTCGCGGCCGAGGCCGTCGTGAGCCTCGACACCCGTCTCGGCGCACACCAGCAGGGCGCCCAGGTAGTCCCAGGAGCCCAGACCGCTCGCGGAGAAGTCGAGGTAGCCGTCGAGACGCCCGGCCGCCACCGCGCACAACTCCAGCGCGGCCGCGCCCAGAGTGCGGTACTGGGCCCAGCCTCCCCGGCCCGGCGGCCAGCCGTTGACGCCCACCACGCTCTCGGCCAGCGGTCTCGGCGCAGGCGGCCGCAGCGTCTCGCCGTCGCACCGGGCGCCGCCGCCTCGCAGGGCCTCGAACCGCTCGCCGCTGCCATGGTCGTGGACCACCGCGGCCAGAGGCCCCTGGGCGTCGACCACACAGATGCTGGTCGCGAAGTAGCGGATCCCCCGCGACGCGTTGGTCGAGCCGTCCACCGGGTCCAGCACGGCCACGGGACCGTCGCCGCGCTCCAGGCCGCTCTCCTCGCTGAGGACTCGCAACCCCGCCCGCCGCAGCACGTCGGTGGCGGCCGCGTCGGCGGCCAGATCGAAACCGAACTGGCCGTGCTTGAGGCCGGTGGGTTCCCAGTCGCGGCAGCCGGCCAGCGCCGCATCCACGGCGTCGGCGGCCGCGTTCAGTGTGTGGATGTGGTCGGCCATGTCTGACATTGAACCAGGACACTCGGTCGACTGCGAGCGTCCGCGGGACTCTTGGGACCACGGTGGCGCCGCACCGCCCGTCCGATCGTGTAGACACTGCGGAGCGGGAAGAAGTTTCGTCGTGTCCTGCGCTCGTGGCACGATGTGGCTGAGCCAGGTCCGAAGCAGTCAGCTCCGAGCAAAAGGGGATCCGGGTGTCGCTGATCGATCTGCACGGTTTCGTCGCCAACCTCAAGGACCACGTGTCCGAGCACGGCTTCCACGTCCACGGCGACCGTCACTTCGTGGAGACGTACTCCAACCGCCAGACGTGGGAGGTCGACCTCCATCCCGACGATGCCTGCGGCGGGCCGCTGGACATGGTCCTGTGCATCGAGGCCGAGTCGCGCACCCTGCTCACGTTCGAGGACGACGTGAACAGCCGACCCGAGGACGAGGACCCCGACGACGCCATCACCGTGCCGATGACGCTCAGCTTCGTGCTGCCGCCGCTGCACCTGGGCCCGGACCTGCTGGTCCTCGCCACCGATATCGCCGCTGTGGGGGGCCCCGAACTGCCGCTGCAGGTCTCCTCGGTCGACAGGGTGGCGGCCGTGACCGACGCCGCGGAGCGGACCGTGAGCATCGAGGGCCGCGTCGATCTGGCCCTCAGCCGGATCTACCTCGGGCAGGATCTCGAGGTGCTGTGCGAGATGCTCGACCGGGCCCGCGGGGTCTGCGAGTTCCTCCTCGACCGGGCCCCGGCCTGGCTGGGCGAGATGTAGCACCGGCCCGGGTTCAGGTACCGGCCGTCCTCCGCAGCGCCTCCAGCGCATTGTCGGCGTGGAGGCGCATGTTCAGTTCGCTGCGCACCGTCCGCAGCACCGTGCCGTCGCGGTCGATCACGAACGTCTTGCGCTTGTTGGGCAGGGGACGCCGCCTGATCACGCCGAAACTCTGAGCGATGCCGCGGCCCGGGTCCGACAGCAGCGGGAAGCCCAGGGCGTTGGCGTCATCGAACTCGCGTTGCCGATCCACCTGATCGGCGCTGATTCCCACGACGCTGGCTCCGAGTTCGCTGAACTCCGCTGACAGGTCGCGGAAATGGCAACTCTGGCGCGTTCAACCAGCCGTCATCGCCTTGGGGTAGAAGTACACCACCACCGGGCCTGCGTCGAGCAGATCGCGCAAGGCCACCGTGTCGCCGTGCTGGTCGATCCCCTCGAAGTCCGGGACTTTGCTTCCGACCCTGACGTCCACGTGCGTCCTCCTCCCGTCGCCGAGCGGACATTATGGCCGGAGCGTCACGCGCTGATCGAAGCGGCCACCCGGTCGGCGTGGAAGTCGGCGCTGCCCCAGGCGCGGGCCAGGGCCCAGGAGCGCTTGAGGTATAGATGCAGGTCGTGCTCGGTCGTGTAGCCGATGGCGCCGTGGCACTGGAGGGCCTCCCGGCCGGCCACCGCGGCTGCTCTGCCGGCCAGCCACTTGGCCTGGGACACGCTGCGGCTGGCGTCGGGCTGGCCGTGGGCGATCGCGTAGGCCGCGTACAGCACCGCCGGGGCGGCGAACTCGATCTCCAGCCGGGCGTTCGCCAGGTGGTGCTTCACCGCCTGGAAGCTCCCTATCGGCTTGCCGAACTGGTGGCGCTGGGCGGCGTAGCCCACGGTGAGTTCCAGCATGGCCCGGCTCAGCCCGAGAAGTTCTGCTGCGGTTCCGAGCACGCCCCGATCGAAGGCCGCGGCCACCGCGTCGGGATCCTCGGCCACGGCCTCGCCCGCGGTCCGGGGCCGCACCCGCCCGCAGTGCCGGGAGGCGTCCACGGTCTCCACCGGCTCGATTTCCGCCTCGTGAGGCTCGTACAGCCGCAGGCCGCGGCCCGAGACCAGCAGGAAGGCCTCGGCGAACGTCGCCGAGGCGACCAAGGAACCGGCCCCGCCGAGGTCGGTGGCCACCATCGGACCGGCGACACCGAGGGGCGCGGCCACCAGCGCGGTCTCCGTCAAGGGGTGAGGCAGCGCGGCCCGGCCCGCCTCCTCCAGCACCGGCACCAGGTAGGTCTCGTCGAGTCCTAGGCCTCCGTCGGCTTCCGGCACCAGCACCGCCAGCGCGCCGGCGGCGGCCAGGGCCTGCCAGGGTGCGGGATCCGGCACCGCCGTCCATGCGGCCCGCACCGCGGCGGGCGGGCAGAGTTCGTCGAGCAGGTCACGCGCCGTCGAGCGCAGCGCCTCGCGGTCGTCGTCGAGCCCGAACCTCATGGCAGCCCAGTAGCGGTCGGCGGACGCCCGCTTGCGGCCTGGCGCCCGTCGCTCCGTGCGAACCTCATCGGGGCAGCCCGAGGACGCGTTCGGCCACGATGTTGCGCTGCACCTCGTTGGTCCCCGCATAGATGGGGCCGGCCAGTGCGAACATGTGTCCCTTGCTCCACGGTCCCTCCAGCTCAGCGTCGGCCCCGAGCAGGTCGAGGGCGATCTCGTGCAGTTCGATGTCGAGCTCGGACCACCACACCTTGGCCAGGCTCGCTCCGGATCCGAGGTCGACGCCGTCGAGCAGGGCGGTGACCGTCTGCAGCGTCTGGAGGCGGTACGCGTCGGCAAGCATCCACGCCGCGGCGATGCGGCGGCGCAGGGCCGCGTCCCCGCCGCGCTCCGCCCACAGATCGAGCAGGCCGGCCACGGTGGCCTGGTAGCGGCCCGGCGACCGCAGGAGCCCTCGCTCGGTGCTGGCCGCCGACACGGCCACGCTCCATCCCCGGTCCGCCTCCCCCAGAACCACGCTCGTGCCGACGGCGTCGTCGGCCAGGAACGCCTCCGTGAGGAACACCTCGGCGAAGCCTTCGTCGCCGTCGAGGCGACCGAACCCCCGGACCGTGATCCCGTCGAGGTCGAGCGGCACCAGCAGATAGGTCAGCCCGCGGTGGCGCTCGGAGTCGGGGTCGGAGCGGAACAGCCCGAAGAGGTGGGTGCTGAAGGCCCCCCGGGTGGTCCACGTCTTCTGGCCGTCCAGCACCCAGCCGCCGTCGACGCGGAGGGCCCGGCTGGAAACCCCGGCCAGGTCGCTGCCCGCGTTCGGCTCGGACCAGCCCTGGCACCAAAGGTCCTCCGCGGCGGCGATGCGGGGCAGCAGGCGGTCCTTCTGGTGCTGCGTGCCGTGCTCGAAGATCGACGGCGCCAGGATCTGGATGCCGTTCTGGGTGACCCGCTGAGGGGCGCCGGCCCGCCAGTACTCCTCCTCGAAGATGAGCCAGTCCCACAGGGTGCCGTCGCGCCCGCCGTAGGCCTCGGGCCAGGCCACGGCCGACCAGCCCGCCTCGAACAGGCGCCGCTCCCACAGCAGCTGCTGGGCGAACCCCTCGCGTGTGTCGCCGGAGCGCTCGGCGCCGATCTCGGCCCGCCACTCGGCCAGATTCTGCTCCAGCCATCCCCGCAGTTCCCGGCGCGTGGCGGCCTGCGTGTCGCTCCAGTTCAAGTCCATCGCAGTCCCGGGTCCGAGTGTCAGTCCGCGCCGCCGGTGGGCTCGGTGGGGATCGAACCCACGACCAAGGGATTATGAGTCCCCTGCTCTGACCACTGAGCTACGAGCCCGCTCCGACCCTACCGGTCCTCATCCGTCCGCGAGCATGCTCAGCAGTTCCTCGTGGCGCCTCAGGCTGCGCTGCCGCATCGTCTGGAACCCGGATCACCGCCGGCTTGCCGAAGCCGTCTCTCGGAGCCCTTGACGGGTTCGGCACAGCATCTCCTAGACTCGACGGGAATCGCAGGGAGGCACAGAGATCCATGTCTACGCCGACATCCGTCCGACACGCACCGGGCAGCCGCACGTCAGGCATCCGTCGGGCGATGCTCGCGCCGGGGTTGCTGCTGCTGGCGCTCGCCGGCCTGGCATTCGTCGATTCCGGGAACCAGCGCGCGGGGGCGACGACGACCAGCGCTGACGGGCTTGTCGTCTCGCTGACATGCGAGGCGGTGGACGACCAGATCAGCTGTCGGCTGATCACCGCCCGTGAGCTCGACCAAGACGAAGGCGTGCAGTTCGTGGTCACCGTCGACGGCGACACACGGACCATCACCGCCACCCGCCAGACCGACTGCGACAGCGAAG
>JAPPLH010000135.1:14276-17730 GCA_028819505.1 Acidimicrobiaceae bacterium | reverse complement strand
ATTCTGGCGACTAGAACGCGACGGTGCCGGCCGACACCACCGGCGTGCCGTCGAGGGTGACGGTGCAGTTGCGCATGGGCAGGTCGAAATGGCCCAGGGTGTGGCGCCCCGCGGTCTCGTTGGCCCCGGTGGAGTACAGGAAGCTGCCGGCGAAGGCCCGCAGCTCGGTGCCGTTGAACTGGGTGCGGTCGTACATCGTCATCGCGTCCCAGCGGGCCAGGGGGTTCATGCCCCATCCCACGTGGGAGACGGCGTAGGCGTCGGGGTCGTCCCAGGCGGCCAGGTAGCTGGAGGTGAGGGCGGCGTCGACGCCGTCGCCTGAGATGTCGGTGATGTAGTCGTCTGTGATGCGCATCCGCACCGGGGAGGCCAGGTAGCGCTTGAAGGTGAGGTTCACGTCGCCGGCGTCGAGCACCAGCGTGCCGTTGACGGTTCCCGCGGCGGGGAAGCACAGGCACAGCCCGCCGGGCCAGTGCGCGATGGTGCCCGCACCGTCGGTGCATCCCCAGCTCCCGGCGGCTGGGGCGTGTGACACGTCGATGGTCAAGTCGGTGCCCGCGGCCGAGGTGACTCGCATCTCATCGGCCTGCTCGAGCATGGCCGCGCCCTGCTGTACCCGGATCTTCAGCGCGGGGTCGGGCAGCAGCCTCTCCAGGATCTCGGGATGCTCGTTGGACACCATCAGGATCCGAGCGCCGCCGTCGAGGATCGCCCCAAGTTCGGCGGCGTGGAGCAGACCCTCCACGGTGCAGTCGGCCACGAAGGACGACCCGGCCAGCGCGGCCACCGCGGGCTCCAGACCGTCGATGGCGTCGGAGGCGCCGGTGGAGCGCACCGGCACCGCCACCGTCTGGCGCGGCGTGGTCAGGCGCAGGTGGAAGACTCGCGCCCCGAGTCGCTGCAGGGCCAGGTCGGCGAGCTGGACGTTCACCGGGCGGCTCTGGGACTCCGAGAGCACGGCAGCGGTCTCGCCCTCGGTCACCCCGCACAGCCTGAACGTCTCCGCGAAAGCCTCGATCCACTTGCCCTCGACCTGCTCTACGAGCATCCTGGTCCCTTCACCGACCGCTCAGGTGCGGTATTCCACGCCGGGGAGCACGCACAGCATCTCGTAGACGAGATCGGCGGCGATGTGGGCCGTCATTCCCGAGGTGTCGTAGATGGGCGCCACCTCGACCATGTCGCAGCCCACCAGGTCCAGACCCCGGCAGCCGCGGACGATCTCCAGGGCCTGGGGGGTGGTGAGGCCGCCGATCTCGGGGGTGCCGGTGCCGGGAGCGAACGACGGGTCGAGCCCGTCGATGTCGAAGCTCAGGTACACCGGGCCGCCGCCGACCTGCTCGCGCACCTCGTCCATCAGCGGCGCCAGCGAGCGATGCCAGCACTCCTCGATCTGCACCACCCGGAAGCCCTGCCGGCGCGACCAGTCGAAGTCCTCGGCGGCGTAGCCGGTGGCCCGCATCCCGATCTGGACCACCCGTGAGCAGTCGAGCAGGCCCTCCTCCACCGCCCGGCGGAACGGGGTGCCGTGGGCGATGCGCTCGCCGAACATCTCGTCGTTGATGTCGGTGTGGGCGTCGACGTGTACCAGCCCGACCGGTCCGTGGCGGGCCCGCATGGCCCGCAGGATGGGCAGCACGATGGTGTGGTCGCCGCCGAGGGCCACCGTGATCACATCGTGGGACAGCAGCCCGGCGAAGTGGGCTTCGATGCGGGCGACCGAGTCCAGCAGGTTGTAGGGGTTGGTGGCCACGTCTCCGGTGTCGTCGATGCGCAGGCTGTCGAAGGGTGCGGCCCGGGTGGCCATGTTGTAGGGGCGGATCAGCACCGACTCGTCGCGGATGCCGCGGGGGCCGAAGCGTGCTCCGGGCCGGTTGGAGGTGCCGATGTCGAACGGGACGCCCACGATGGCCGCGTCGAGCTCGGCCGGATGTGAGCGTCCCGGCAGCCGCATGAAGGTGGCTATCCCAGCGAAGCGAGGCATCTCGTTTCCGCCGAGCGGCTGCGGATTGCCGGTCATAGAACCAAACCCTAGGGCCGGGTAGTGAACTTCAATGGGTTAGCCACCTGTGCGGTGGTTAACCCATTGATGTTCGGCCCGCGTGCCGCGCCTGGGCCTGCAGGTACGGCAGGAGGCGGCCTAGGACCTCGTCCAGGACGGCCTCCGATGTCCCGAAGTTGAGGCGCACGTGGCCGTCGCCGTTGGTCCCGAACTCGGTGCCCTCCGACACGGCCACGCCGGCGTCATTCAGCAGGCGGGTGGCGGGAGCGTCGCCTAGCCCGCAGGCCGACACGTCCAGCCAGGCCAGGAACGTCGCGTCGGGCCGGTGGAAGGCCACCTCGGGCGCCTCGGCGGACAGGCGGGCTGCGAGACGGTCACGTAGTTCGGCCAAGTGGGCCAGCAGCCCGTCGGCCCAGGCCGCGCCATGCGTCCAGGCGGCGACGGTGGCGTCGATGCCGGTACGGGCGGCGTGGCCTAGCAGCAGCGGCGGGTGGGCCTGGCGCACGCGGCGGCGCAGGTCCCGGTCGGCGTAGGCCATCACCGCGCAGCGCAGCCCCGATATGGAGAACGTCTTGGCCGGCGAGGTGACGGTCACTACCCGCCCGGCCGCGCCGGGTATCGACAGCAGCGGCACGAACGGCGACGACGAGTCCCGGTACACGAGGTCGGCGTGGATCTCGTCGGACACGACGCAGAAGTCGTAGGCGTGGGCCAGTTCGACGATTCTTGCCAGGATCTCGGCGTCGGGCACCCATCCGGTGGGGTTGTGGGGATGGCACCACAGCAGCACCCGGGCGCGGGGCTCGCGCCGGACCAGGGCTTCCAGATCGTCGGGGTCGAGCGTCCAGCCCCGGCTCGGGTCGTAGCGCATCGGCCACTCGAGTTGGCGGCGCCGGGCGGTGGGGCAGATCTGCAGGAAGACGTGGTAGATCGGCGGGGTGAGGATCACGCCTTCGTCGGGTCCCGCCAGCGCGGTGACCGCGGCGGTGACGCCCTGCAGGACGTCCACGCAGCTATGCACGAACTTGGGGTCGGGGCTCCACCCGTATCGCTCCGCGGACCAGCGGGCGAACGCCGCACCCACATCGTCCTCCAGGTCGTGGTAGCCGAAGTCGCCGCGGTCGATCGTGGTGCGCATGGCGTCGAGGACGGCCGGCGGGGGCCGGAAGTCGTGCTCGGCCACCCACGCCGGCAGGGTCTCGGTGGCGTACTTCGACCACTTGGCGTTGCGGTTGCCCCGCTTCTGCTCGACGTCAATGCTCGGATTGAACGCGCAAGGGCGCAAGTCGTCAGTTCGGGTCACAGGGCGTCAAGCTAGCCGGACCGGAATTGGCAGCGTTGTGCGCGGTATGCGTGCATTCTGCTGCCAGTTCGCGACTAGGGGGTGGGCGCGGTGAGGAATTGGCAGCGTTGTGCGCGGTATGCGTGCATTCTGCTGCCAGTTCGCGACTA
>JAPPLH010000135.1:11102-14176 GCA_028819505.1 Acidimicrobiaceae bacterium | reverse complement strand
GGAATTGGCAGCGTTGTGCGCGGTATGCGTGCATTCTGCTGCCAGTTCGCGACTAGGGGGTGGGCGCGGTGAGGAATTGGCAGCGTTGTGCGCGGTATGCGTGCATTCTGCTGCCAGTTCGCTGGAGGCGGCTACGGCGATGAGCCGGTGTTGACTACCGGCGTCGTCTGCTGCTCGCTGGTCAGGACCACCAGCAGGTTGGCCACCATCGACGCCTTGGCCTGCTCGTCGAGGTCGACCACCGAGCGCTCGGCCAGCAGTTCCAGGGCCTCCTCCACCATGCCGACCGCTCCCTCCACGATGGTGCGCCGGGCCGCCACCACCGCCGCGGCCTGCTGGCGCCTCAGCATGGCCTCGGCGATCTCGGTGGCGTAGGCCAGATGGTTGAGCCGGGTCTCGATGACCTCCACGCCGGCCCGGTCGAGGCGGTCCTGCACCTCGGCGTGCAGCGTGGCCGCCACCGTGTCGGGGTCGGAGCGCAGCGACACCCGGTCGCCCTCGAAGTCGTCGTAGGGGTACTGGGTGCCGAGGTGGCGGATGGCCGTCTCGCTCTGGACGTGCACGAAGTCCTCGAAGTCGTCCACCTCGAACACGGCCGCGGCGGTGTCCACCACTCGCCACACCACCACCGCGGAGATCTCTATGGGGTTGCCCTCGGCGTCGTTGACCTTCGACACGCTGGTGGTGAAGTTGTGCACCCGCAGCGAGATCTTGCGCGACTCCATGCGGGTGAACGGGTTGGCCAGATGCCAGCCGGGGGTCTCGACGGTGCCCTTGTAGCGGCCGAACAGGATCAGCACCAGCGCCTCGTTGGGCTGCACCAGGTATTGGCCCGGCCAGGCGAACATGACTGCGATCCCGCCGACCGGGATGAGGAACACCAGCGGCCAGGCCACCGCGGCCACGCCGACGATCCCGGCCGCGACCACGACCAGTCCGACGAGGGCGATCAGCACGCCGAGCACGCCCGGCTTGGTGCGGGCCGGTCGGGCCGCGATTCCGGCGGTGTGGGAGCCCCCGGCGGAGCGGTCGGGATCGGTGGGGGAGGAGGCGTCCGTCATGTTCGCCATTCTGTCACCCGGACGCGTTGCCGGCTACCGTGACCGGTCGGAATCTACATACGCTGGACCGGTCGGAAGCCACATTCGAGGAGCACAGATGAAGTTCGGCATCTCTTTCGCCAACGTCGGCACGTTCGTGAGCGGCGAGGGCGCGGCCCGGCTGGCCCGGTCGGCGGAGGCCGCCGGGTTCGACTCGCTGTGGACGGTGGAGCACATCCTGTACCCCGAGGGCTACGAGTCGGTCTACCCGTACGCGCCCGACGGGAAGATGCCCGGATCGGGCAACAATCCGATACCGGATCCGCTGGTATGGCTCGGCTACGCGGCCGCGGTCACGTCCAGCATCGGACTGGCCACCGGCATCTCGCTGCTTCCCGAGCGCCATCCGCTCACCTTCGCGAAGGAGGTGGCCACGCTCGACGTACTGTCGGGAGGCCGGGTGACGCTGGGCGTCGGCATCGGCTGGCTGCGCGAGGAGTTCGACGCGCTCGGTGTGCCCTGGGAGCGCAGGGGCCCCCGCACCGAGGAGTACATGGAGGTCATGCGCCGGGTGTGGGCCTCCGACGATGTGACCTTCGACGGCGAGTTCGTGTCGTTCCGCCGGGCCAGTTCCAACCCCAAGCCGAAGGCGGGGCGGGTCCCGATCCACATCGGCGGACACAGCGAGGCGGCGGCCCGGCGGGCCGGACGGGTCGGGGACGGCCTGTTCGTGGCCGGAGGGGAAATGGCGCACCTGCTGGAGGTGGCCCGCGACACTGCCGCCGGTTGCGGGCGCGATCCGGCCGACCTGGAGATGTCGGCCCTGCATCTCGGGCTGTTCGGCGACGATCCGGCGGCGGCGGTCCAGGAGGCCGAGTCGTGGGGCGTGGAGCGGCTGATGGTTCCGTCGGTGTTCTATTTCCGCAACACGGCCGAGGGCATCGCCGCCTTCGGGGAGTCGGTGATCGCGCCCCACTCCTGACTCTCCGGGGGCCGGCTTCTCAAGACCGGGGGTTCCCTCGGGGGGTGCAGCCCGTCGCCTCGGGAGCGGTCCCTGCGGTCGAAACGGTCGAGCAGCAGTCCCTCGCGCAGCGCTCCGGTCGACACCACCAGCGCTTCGATGCCGAGAGCCTCGAAGAGTTGCCGCAGAAGGACGGCCCCCGCCACGATCACGTCGCGGCGGGCGGGGTCCAGGCCGGGCACGCCGGCACGGTCGCCGGGTGTGGGCCTCGACACGAGGTCGGCGACGACCTCGTCGAGGTCGGAGCGCTCGACGGTGGCGTCGGCGACGGTGCGCGAGGTCTCGCCGCGGCGGGCCGCGCAGAGAGCGGCCACCGCCGCGATGGTGCCCGAACAGCCCACCGCGACGTCGAAGCCGATGTCGCGGGCCTCCCCGGCCGCTTGGGCCACGGTCGACCTGATGTGGCGCCGGCAGGCCTCGACCGCGCCGCCGGCGACCACGCCGCCGCCGAAGAAGCGGTCGGTGAGCCGGATGTGGCCCAGCTTGAGGCTGCGGGCCAGCGCCGCGGGGGCGTGGTCGCCGACGATCAGCTCGGTGGAGCCGCCGCCGATGTCGATGACGATGTGGGGCCGGCCTGCGATCGGCACCGCGTTCATGGCGCCGAGGTGGATCAGCCGGGCCTCCTCCTTGCCCGAGACGATCTCCACCTCGATGCGGGCCTCGTCGTGGACCCTGCGCAGGAACCGTCCCCGATTGCCGGCCTCCCGCACAGCGCTGGTGGCCACCGCCACCACGTCGGCGTCGTGGGCGTCGGCGGTGCGGCGGAACTCCACCAGCGCGGCGACGGCCCGCTCGACGGCGTCGGGCATCAGCAGCTTCATGTCGTCGCCGCCGGCGCCGAGGCGCACCGGCACGCGCTCCCGGGCCAGGACCTCGGGTGGTCCGCCGGGCACGGGCCGGGCGACCACCATGTGTACGGAGTTGGTGCCCACGTCGATGGCGGCCAGCGCCCGCGCCCCAGTCATCGGCGGGCAGGCGTCACGCCGGACTTGACGTCGGCGTCGCGTCCGGAG
>JAPPLH010000135.1:9106-11002 GCA_028819505.1 Acidimicrobiaceae bacterium | reverse complement strand
GCTTCTCGATCCAGCCCTGCAGCGCCTGCCAGAGCCGGAGCGGCCGTCCCGGCGCCGCCCGGGGCTTCTCGATCCAGCCCTGCGGCGCCTGTCAGAGCCGGAGCGGCCGTCCCGGCGCCGCCTGGTGCTTCTCGATCCAGCCCTGCGGCGCCTGTCAGAGCCGGGGCGGCCGTCCCGGCGCCGCCCGGGGCTTCGGCGACCGCCGCGATGCCGGCGTGGGCGGCGAGCCGTCGGGCGTCGGCCCGCGGTCCGAACCCGTCCATCACGGACTCCCGGCCGTCGGGCCGGCCGCCGCCGCCACGTCGCGCACCATGTCGGCCACCGCGCCGGGATGGGTTCTCATCAGCCGGTGGCGGCCCTCGTCGACGGTGCGGCGGCGCACGTCGGGCAACTTGCGCTCCATGTATTCGTTGGCGCCGACGAAGGCCTTGTCGTTGCTGCCCACCAGCAGGCCCACTGGCACCGTCACCTCGGCGAGCCGGTCGATCACCATGGAGTCGGTGTGGAGGCTGGTCGTGGTGGCGACCCGGGGAACTGTCAGGCGGGGGGCGCTCAGGCGAACCCGGTCGTTCCAGTCCTTCATGGCCGCGGCGTCGCGGAAGCCGGGGCCGGCGGCCACCAGCACCAGCCCCCGGACGGCTCCGGGCCTCGTCAGGCAATGGGCCAGCCCGAGGTAGCCGCCCAGCGAGTGCCCCACGTACACCGCTGGACCGGTCCGGGCGAGCACGGCGTCGATGGATGCCAGCACAGCCTCGCGCTCGTAGGGGGCCTGCTCGGACGGGGCGGGGGAGCGCCCGTGGCCGGGCAGGTCGATCGTCGTGCAGGCGAAGTCTGTTCCTAGGGCCTCCACGGTCGGGGCCCACACCGAGCCGCTGTCGCCCATGCCGTGCACGAGCACGACCGCGGGCCCGGCGCCCGTGGATGCGGTGTGCAGTTCGGTGGTCACGGGCCGCTCGGCCGGTCGGCATCTAGGTCGGGCGCCACGTGCATGATGCGGGCGACGGCTCGTGACGTGCAGCGCCGGGACACGCAGCGCGCCGCATGCATGATGCGGGCAACGGGCACCGCGGCCCGTGTGTTCTCCCGCAGGCGGCCATGGGCGGCAAGGCTAGTGGTCTGCCCGGTGACGTTGGCGCGGGGTCGGCCGCCGGGTCGCTGGGCGCTAGCGTCCCGGCGATGGCGACCGTCTTCTCAACTCCCGACGAGCTGTTGGGCGCCGTCGGCCGGGATCTCGGTCACAGCGGGTGGGTGACGGTCGACCAGGCCCGCATCGACATGTTCGCCGAGGCCACCGGCGATCACCAGTGGATCCACGTCGATCCCGAGAGGGCCGCGGCGGGTCCGTTCGGAACCACCGTCGCGCACGGCTATCTGACGCTGGCTCTCACCAATCTGCTGCTGCCCGAGATCGTGCGGGTGGAGGGGATCTCGATGGGCATCAACTACGGGGTCGACCGGGTGCGCTTCCCGCAGCCGGTCCCGGCTGGGTCGCGGCTGCGGGCCTCGGCGACGCTGACCTCCGCCGGCGAACTGCCCGGCAGTACGGGGGTTCAGACGGTGATCACCGTCACCGTCGAGATCGAGGGCCAGGCCAAGCCGGCCTGCGTCGTCGAGTCGATCAGCCGGTTCCTGCGCTGAGCGCTCGGAGTCTGCCTGTGGCGCGTTCCCTGGTCGGCCGGCGCGTGGGTGGCCGGGTCGCGGCTGGCGTCTTGGCCGCCCTGGTCGCCTGGCCCGCCGTCGCGGTCGCGCAGGACGACGGCACGGAGGCTGAGCCTGAGCCCGCCGACGGTGCGGAGGCCGAGCGTGAGCCCGCCGACGGCACGGAGGCTGAGCCTGAGCCCGCCGACGGCACGGAGGCTGAGCCTGAGCCCGCCGACGGCACGGAGGCCGAGCCCG
>JAPPLH010000135.1:5134-9006 GCA_028819505.1 Acidimicrobiaceae bacterium | reverse complement strand
GCTCCGCCGGCGTTCGAGCTGCTCTGCGCCGGCTACCGGATGCTCACGGAGGAGTACGTCGACGAGCTGGACGACGAGGACCTGGCCGCGGCCGCCGCCGAGGGGGTCCGGGAGGCCGGGCTGGCCCCGCGGGGCGCCGATGCCGCCCCGCCGTGCGCGCTGCCCACGCCGGCGTTCGAGCGGACCTGCGCGGCGATCGACGGCGTGGACGACACCTCGTCCGCGGTCTGGGCCGCGTCCAGTGCGATGTTCGCCTCGCTGGGGGATCCCAACACCTTCCTGATTTCGCCGTCGGAGTATGAGCGGATGCAGGCGCGCCAGGGCGCGGGCGTGCCGTACTCGGGCATCGGCCTGAGGCTGGGCCTGTTGGACGGCACGGTTGCCTGCAGCGCGCTGTCCGAGACGTGCCGGCTGGTCGTGTCGGAGGTGTTCCCGGACAGTCCGGCCGAGCAGGCCGGCCTGAGGCCCGACGACGTCCTGTTGCTGATTGCCGGTCTGGCGCCGTCGGGTTCGGGCTGCGGGCTGCAGGACTTGCCCCAGTTCGAGTCGGGCAGCCTCGTGCCGGTCGTCGTCGAGCGGAACGGCCGCAGGAGAGCCTTCCAGATGGAAGCCGCGCCGGTGTTCGCCCCTGCGGTCGCGGCCAGGACGGTGGCGGGCACTGTCGGATATCTGCGTCTCGAGTCCTTCGGCGCCGGCGCCGACGAGCGCGTCGGCGCCGAACTCGCGACCCTGCTCGACTCCGGTGTGGAGTCGATAGTCGTCGACCTGCGGGGCAATCCCGGTGGCTACCTGCAGACGGTCGTCAACATCGCCGGGCTGTTCCTGGACGACCGCCAGGTCGTGATCCGGGAGGAGTCCAGGCTCGACACCCTCCGTCACCTGGTCAGCGGGCACGGAAGCCTGCCGAACCCGGCCCGGCTGCCCACTGCGGTGGCGGTGGACGGGTCGTCGGCGTCGGCGTCGGAGGTCCTGGCGCTGGCCCTGCGCGATCACGGGCGCGCCACCGTGGTGGGCGCCACCACCTACGGGAAGAACACCGGTCAGATCACCTGGCCGGTGCTGTCGCGCGACGGCACATTGCTGGGGGGCGCCCGGGTGACGGTGTTCAGGTGGTTCGGACCGGATGGCGCCAGCGCCGAAGGGGGCATCGAGCCCGACGTGGAGCTGGACTTCTCGGACTGCTGGCATCCGATCGGCGTCGCCCGCCTGGCGGCGGCCGCGGCGGGGCTGCCCGGCGCCCTCCCGGCCGACGTCCAGATGGGCGGCGAGCCGTTCGATGCGGTGGCTGCCCTGGCGGAGGACGGGGTGCTGGCCGGCGCCGAGTGCGGGCCGGGCCTGTTCTGCCCCGGCGATCCGATCCCGAGGTGGCTGGCGGCGGTGTGGCTGGTTCGGGCCCTCGACGGCCAGGATCCGGCGCCGATCAGCGCATCCCGTTTCGCCGACGTCGATGCGGGCCAGTCGTGGGCCGCCCACGTGGAGCGGCTGGCCGAGTCGGGGATCACCGTCGGATGCGGCACGGAACCTGTCCGGTTCTGTCCCGACGATCCTGTCACCCGCGCTGAGACGGCGAGCTTGCTGGTGAGGGCGTTCCGCCTCGGTCCAGCTCCGTCGGCGGGGTTCGCCGACACGCACGGCAACCACCACGCGGCCGCTGTCGATGCTCTGCATGCGGCGGGGATCACCAAGGGCTGTTCGGCCGGGGTGCTGGAGTTCTGCCCGGACCGGGCCACCACGAGGATCCAGATGGCCCTCTTCATCGAGCGGGCCCGCAGCCGCCCGAGCTAGCGCCGGGCGAGCCGGTCCGAGGCCGCGTCCGGCGGCTGGGGCGCCGGTCCGGTGCCTCTAGCCTGTGGGGTCATGGCGAAGCGCAAGCGGCGGGTTCCCGCCGGTGTGGGTGCGGGCAGCATCCCGGCGTCGCGTCCGCCGGTGCGGCCGGGGCTCGTGAGCTCCCGGCGCCGCGTCCCGGCCGGCATCGAACGCCCGCCCTACGCATCGCTGCCCGGCGGGGAGCCCCACCCTCCGGCGTCGTCGCCGGCCCGCACTCCCGGTGAGCTGGAGGCCATGCGCCGCACCGGCGCGCTCGCGGCCGAGGTGCTGATCGCGGCGTGCGGGCATGTTCGGGCTGGGATGACGACCGACGCCGTCGACCGGTTCGTGCACGACGCCGCCGTGGCCGCCGGCGCCTATCCGAGCCCGCTCGGCTACCGGGGCTATCCGAAGTCGGTCTGCACCTCGGTGAACGAGGTGATCTGCCACGGGATCCCCGACTCGCGCCGCCTGGCCCCCGGCGACATCGTCAACATCGACGTGACCGTGTACCGGGAGGGGGTCCACGGCGACACTTCGGTGACGCTGATGATCGGCGAGGTGGACGAGCATTCCCGGCGTCTGGTGGCCGAGACCCGCGTCGCGCTCTACGAGGGGATCGGGGCCGTGCGGGCCCGCGCGGCCGTGTCCGACATCGGCCGGGCCATCCAGAATCACGCTCGGCGGCACAGCCTGGGCGTGGTGCGGGAGTTCATCGGCCACGGTGTGGGCACCGAGTTCCACTCCGGGCTCCAGGTGCCTCACTACTACGACCGCCGGCACTCGACGGTCCTCACCGAGGGGATGACCTTCACGATCGAGCCGATGCTCACGTTGGGCTTCCCCGAGGCCGCGATGTGGGACGACGGGTGGACCGCGGTCACCGTCGACGGCCGCCGCACCGCCCAGTTCGAGCACACTCTGGCCTGCACTCCGGACGGCGCTGAGATCCTGACCCGCACCGCCGCCGGCGAGTGCGCCCACGACCTGTTCACCGAGCCGGTCGGCTAGTGTCCCGAGCCGCGAGTTCAGGCGGCTGATCGACCGCCGGGAGGCACCCTCGGGCCCTGCGCTGCCGGGTCTCGACCGGGTCTCGTCCCCAGACCGCTGGCGCGCTCGACGGTGGTCGTCTATTCTGCTGACTGCGCGAGCACGAAGGCCGGGTCGGCGAGGAGGGATGGCCCGCGGTGCTCTTGCAGGTCGGCGCGCACACTGCCGGCGTGGGCGAGTACCGCCAGTAGCGCTACGACAAGCAGCACCGCGAGCCATCCCAATGGGCCGAGACTCACGTCGGGTCCCGCCGATGCGGTCCGTCGGGTTGCCGGTCCGCAGGACGGGATGGACGTGCCACTCTCGTCGGTGTGGGCCGGACACCCGCCGCGTGGAGCGACGGGCGATCCGGGCCCAGTCCGGCCCTGGGGGAGGGCGGCCTCGTACGTGCCTGTGAATTGGTGGGGGAGGTTGGGGCCGCGTGGGCCGGTGGGTTCGGCCTGGCGCCGGGCCTCGTCGAGGGCCTTCGGTGACAGCAAGTCGCTGGGTGCGATGGAGGTCATCGGACAGGCTGCGGTCAGATGCCCCGGCGGCCGGATGCCCCGGCGGGTGCGGCGATGCCCCGGAACGGCCAGCGCGGCCTCAGCGGCCGCGGCCGCCGCCCGTACAAACCGATCCGCAGCCGCGGCATCGGCGGGTCCAGCAGGACGCCGGGCGCGCCGATCGCGGCGGCGGCCAGGACGAACCAACTCGCATCCCGGTGGCGCCGGCCGCGGATTGTGCGGTCGCTGATGGTGGAGTCGAACATGATGCCCCCTTTGGTATCACTTTGTCTGTTTTCGTCGGATTGTCGCCGGCCTCCGTCTGGTGTGGCGGTTCCGGCGCTTGGTTCGACAGGCTCAGAGTGGCACCCGCAAAAGGCGCAATGTCTGCCAATCTCTGCCAGATTCGGCGAAGTCGTGGCAGAAACCTGCCAACTTGCTGGCAGACGTCTGCCAAATCCCCCCGAACAGGCCTGTCGGTGCCCAGCGAACGGGTCGCTGTCGCTCACCGGCGGGGTGGCCGGGCTTCTTGCG
>JAPPLH010000135.1:0-5034 GCA_028819505.1 Acidimicrobiaceae bacterium | reverse complement strand
TGGCTGGGGCCCTCGGCCGGCGGCGGTGTCGGCTCGGGCGGGGCCGACTGGGGCGCGGTCAGGCCCCGGCGGGCGTAGGTGCCCACCGCGAAGCCGGGGTCGCGGCGCAGGGCTTGGACGAGTCCGAGGCGGCGGGGGTCGGTGGCGTCGGCGACGATGGACTCCGACACCTCGGTGATCCCATGCACCGTGGCCACCTCCTCGGCCGCGATCAGCGAGCAGCGCCGGGCGGCCTCGACCATGTGGTGGGCGAACTCGGGCGTGACCTTGGACAGGCTGGCTACCGAACTCTTGGCACCCGTGTATGTGCCGACCACCCGCCATGGCGAGATTTCCTCGGGATCGAGGGGCGACATGGCGCTGCGGAAGCGCTGCCGGTCGTTCGGGGGCAGGCATTCGAGCAAGTGTTGGATGTGGTGGCCGTGCTCGCCCCGCTCGGGGTACTGGTCGAGCACCCCGCGGGTGTAGGCCTTGAGCGCGGTCTCGACCGCGGCGTGCGAGTCCTCGCATATCTCGATCATCCGCCGGAAGCGGCTGCGGTCCCAGCGGTCGGCCTGGCCGTAGAGGAGCGCGTCGAGTTCGTCGTGGCTTGGGTGCAGTTCGTTGAACGCCTTCAGGAGGGCGTCCTCGACCGCGCCGAGGTCCTCGTAGGCCTCGTCGGCGTCGGTGGTGGGCATCGGCGTGTCCTTGTCCCAGTCGATTTCCTGGTTCGGGGGCCGGTCCACCAGCGCGACGGCGCGGCGGTGTATGCCTGCTTCGAACGATGTGCGCATCCGGGTGCGCTTGCGCCATTCGGGACGGTCGGTGACGAACACGTCGGTGAAGCGTCCCGAGGCCTCCCGGGCGGCTGTCTGGGCCTTGTACTTCAGGCGGTCGCGCCCGGAGTAGTCGCCGAGGTCGTCGAACACGGCGACGAGGTCGATGTCCGACGACGGGGTGGCCGTGCCGTCGGCCACCGAGCCGAACAGAAGCACCCGCGCCGCATCCATCCGCACAAGGGCCGATGCGGCCCGCTCGGCATCGCTACGGGTAGGCGCAATCCTGCTCGACATATCAGCAGGATACACGATGAGGCATGACAGAGCCATGCTCGCCATGGGCCGGCCCCGGCCCCAGATCGAGGAGATTGCCGGATCCTACGTGCGGGTGACCCTGCTGGGCGGCGAGCCGGACCCGCGATGGTCCGCCTGATCGCGGACGTGTCTCCGCAGGAGCTGGCCGGCTCGGTGGACACGCTGCTGCTGATCGACGAGTTGTGCGCGGGGCTGGGTCGACGCCGACTCGGCTAGCGTCCTGAGTCGCAAGTTCAGGTCGGTTGTTCAGGCCGCCGTGGGATCTCGGATTGGCCGGTGGCGTCGCCGACGATCAGGGCTTGAGCATGGTTGCGGACGCGTTGGACCGAGGGGCCTGGTCCGCAGAAACAGAATTCTCCGCAGGAACAGAATTCTCCGCAGGAAGCAACTCGTCCGCAAGGCGGTCGCTAGGATCGGGTTGCGGCGTCTCGATACGGTCGCCCCGCGGACACGGGAGGAGGTTCACTGCCGTGCGGCCCGCGAATCCGTTCTCCCCGTCGTTCGGGATCAGCCCGCCCGTGTTGGCCGGGAGGCGCGACGTTCTCAACAGCTTCGAATCTGTGTTCGACAGCGTCCGAAGCCCCAGTTACGCCACGCTGCTCTGGGGGCCGCGGGGCGCCGGCAAGACCGTCCTGCTGAATGCGGTCGAGGACCGCGCCCGAGCCAGAGGCTGGGTGGTCGTCTCGGCTGCGGCCGTCGGGCGCAGGGGACTGGTCGACCAGATCCGCTCGAAGGCGTCCGGCCTGCTGGCCTCGCTGAGGCACGAGCACGAGCCCGCACCGCGCCGCGCCGTCACGGGTGTGTCGATCATGGGCGCCGGGATCCAGGTCGACCGGGTGGCGGGCCTGGATCCGTCCGAGCACGAGCCGGCCGACTTGGAGGCGGTCCTGGCGGCGTTGGGCGACTTCCTGGCGCGGAGCGGCACGGGTCTTCTGGTGACGATCGACGAGCTGCATGTGAGCGACATCGACGAGGTCAGGGAGTTCGGCAGCGTCTTCCAGCTCGCGTCGCGCCGGGCGGAGCGGCCGGTCGCTTTCGTGGGCGCGGCCTTGCCGGAGCTGGAGGACCGGCTGATGGCCGGCGATGCCAGCACCTTCCTGCAGCGGTGCCGCCGGCACGAGATCGGCAACCTGCGCCCGTCGGAGGCCGAGGTCGCTCTGCGGCAGCCCATCGAGGGCGCGGGCGGCCGCTTCGAGGATGACGCTCTGCGCGTCGCGGCGGAGGCCTCCGGGGGCCGCCCGTACCTGGTGCAGATGATCGGCTCGTACGTCTGGGACGACGCTGAGGACCTGGTCCGAGGGGTGACGGCCGGCGAGGCCCGCCGCGCCGCGTCCGACGCGGGCGAGCTGTACGGCCGCCATGTGCACGGCCCGGTGTGGAACCGCCTGTCAGATCTCGACAAGCGGTTCCTGGCATCGATGCTTGCCGATGCGGCGACGACCGCCATGGCCGACATCGGCCGGCGCTGGGGCCACGGCCCCCGCAGCCTCAGCACCTACCGCAAGCGGCTGCTGTCGGCAGGCCTGATCACCACCGTCGGCCGCGGCAGGGTCGGGTTCGCCGACTCAACCGTCCGCGGCTACGTCAGGGCCCAAGCCGCCTCCGAGGGCTTCACCGAACCGTCGGCCAATCCAGGCTCGTAGCGGTATAGGCGCCCATCTGTCGCCATTGCGCGGCGGCAGCGAGGTCGAGGCCCTCGATGGCCTCGGCCAGCCGGTCGCGCTCGTCCGGGTCGACCGGCAGCAGGTCGATCAGCGCGCCGGGATTATGGGTCCTTGGAGGGTGCGGGCCCGGCAGGGCGTGGTTCAGCGCCTTGAGCCCGGTCTCCATCGCTGCCTGGGCTGACGCGCACACTCTGCGCATGCGCCGGGCTCTGCTCAGCCCCCGGCGCGCCGAGTCGCCCGACTCGATCGCCTCGGCCTCCTGCGCCCAGGGCGCCAGGCACTGCGTGAGCTCCTCCAAGGCCTGCGCCAGATGACCCAGCGATGCCTGCGCCATTCCTTCGTCGGTGGGAGCGATCGGGATCTCCTTGTGCCAGTCGACGTGCCCGGCCCGGCGCTCCCGCAGCGTGACCGCGGTGGACGCGACATGCCGCTCGAAGCTCGACATGCACTCGGTGCGGGCCTTCCACTCGGGACGGTCGGTGATCCGTACATCCACAGGCTGTCCGATAGCGCCCTCTGCGGCTTGCCTGGCACGGCGCCGCAGGCGCGGGCGCTGGCTGTAGTCGCCCAAGTCGTCGAGAACGACCACCAGATCCACATCGGAGCCGGCGTCGGCGGTTCCAGCAGGCACCGAGCCGTACACGAGCACCAGCCCCGGATCGAGGAACGACAGTGCGTCGGCCGCCCGGCGCTCGTCCTCCATACTGGGCGTGCTCGGCTGGGCGCCTCCCCGATCCGACGCCACATCGACCGGCATGACCACAAGATAGTGCTGGCAGGGCACCGCGTCCTTGAGGTGGTTCGGTCCGTCTGTCGAGGCTCCGCGGCATCCGTCGATCCGCCATCACAGAATCGCTGTCAAAGACCTAACATTATCGCGATTGAAACCGTCCCATTATCGCGATTGAACTATCCCCATAATCGCGATTGGCGGGGTCTTTCGTTCTAGACTGACTTGGTGAGGCTGCCAGCATGACCGATCTGCTCACTCCGCCCGGATACATGGCCCGCATCGCGGATCGCGAGGTGAGCGCGGCGCTGCGCGCCTCGCCGGCGGTGGTCGTCGAGGGTCCCCGGGCCTGCGGCAAGACGTGGACTGGCAGGCGCCACTCCCGAAGCGAGGTGCCCTTCGACGATGTGTTCGAGCATCGGCTCGCCGCGCGGATCGCTCCGAGGGAGCTTCTCGACGGCCCGGTGCCCCGCCTGCTCGACGAGTGGCAGCTCGCCCCGGGCGTGTGGGACGCCATGCGGCGCGTCTGTGATGACCGGGGCCGCAAGGGCCAGTTCATCCTGACGGGCTCGGCCACGCCGCCCGACGACACCACCCGGCACACGGGGACCGGGCGGATCATCCGCGTCAGGATGCGGCCGATGAGCCTCTACGAGAGCGGCGAGTCGAGTGGACGGATCTCCCTGGCAGGCCTGCTCGCGTCCGAGCGGGTCTCGTCGCCCGCGTCCCGGCACACTCTGCGCGAGATCGTGGAGTTGACATGCCGCGGGGGATGGCCGGGCCTGCTCGGCGATTCGCCGGAGGTGGCGCAGCGGCAGCTCCGGGCCAATCTCGAAGAGATCAGCCGTACCGACATCTCCCGGGTCGACGGCACGGCCCGCGACCCGGCGGGCGTGCGCCGGCTGTTGGCCTCGCTGGCCAGGAACGTCTCGACGCAGGCGACCCTCAAGACGCTCGGCGCCGACCTCGGAGGCGGCGACACGCTGCACCCGCAGACGGTCAAGAGCTATCTCGACGCGCTGGCCCGGCTGTTCGTGGCGGAGGAACTGCCCGCGTGGAGGCCCCACCTCCGCTCGCGCTCGGAGCTGCGCCGAACGCCCAAGCGGTACTTCACGGACCCGTCGCTGGCCGTAGCCGCGCTGCGGACCAACCCGGATCGGCTGATGGGCGAGCTGAGCTATTTCGGCCTGCTGTTCGAGTCGCTCGTCCTGCGCGACCTGAGCGTCTACGCCCGGGCCGGCGGGTGGGAGCTGTCCCACTACCGCGACGGCTCCGGCCTGGAGGTGGACGTGATCCTCACCAGCCTGGACTACAGCCGATGGGCGGCCGCCGAGGTGAAGCTGGGCGGAGACGAACCGGTCGAGCAGGCGATGCGGTCTCTGCGGCGCCTGCGAGACCGGGTGGACCTGGCCCGCATGGGCGAGCCGAGCAAGCTCATGGTCATCACCGCAAGTGGCTACGGCTTCGAGGACGCCGACGGAATAGCCGTCGTACCCATCACCGCGCTCGGCCCGTAACGGACGCCTCTCCTCGGCAACGCCGCGGCGACAATGGAGAGGGAGGTCGG
>JAPPLH010000056.1 GCA_028819505.1 Acidimicrobiaceae bacterium | reverse complement strand
TACCTCGACGCGCTGGACCGCTGCCTCGACGACGGCGAGTTGTCGGAGAATGAGCGGAGTTGGCTGTCGGTCACCGCCTCGGTGCTGAACATCAGCGACGGGGGCCGTGAGCGGCTGCATCGTCGGTACTTCGATCTGCTCGTCGAGCAGATCCTGGCCGACGGGTTCGTCTCCGAACAGGAGCAGCGACTTCATGCCCAAGTCGCCGCGGCCCTGGAAATCGAAGCGGACGTGCTGTCCAGCGATGAACTGGTGCCCGGCGCCGTCGGATCCTCCGGTGACAGGCTCCTTGCACCGGGCACGAGGGCCTGCTTCACCGGCAGCGCCGTAATCGACGGCCGGTCACTCCAGAGATCGGAACTGGAGCGCATGGCCCACGCCGCCGGCTACGAGGTTGTCGCCGGGGTCACGAAGCGTTGCGACCTTGTGGTGGCGGCGGATCCGATGTCGCGGTCGGGCAAGGCCCGCCAAGCACGCGCCAGAGGCGTTCCCATAATGGGCGTGGCCGACTTCTTGGAACAGGTCCGAAAGGGTTCAGCACCATGACCAGCCGCCCAGTCCAACTCTTCGACGTCGGCACCCGCCGCGGCCGCAGCATGGAGGTCGCGGCCGGGGTCGTCGTGGTGCTGTCACTGGTTCCGCTGATCGCCTACACCGAGGTCAGCGAGACCAGCACGGCTGCGACCTGGGTCGAATGGGCCGACAGGTCGTTCTGGGCTCTGTTCAGCCTCGAATACGCCGTCCGGGTCGTCACGGCGCCCGACCGGGGACGCTACATCCGCTCGTTCTACGGCATCGTCGACCTGCTGGCGGTGCTGTCGGGCATCGCGAGCGTGCCGATGCTTGCGTCGGTGAAGGTGCTTCGCCTGCTCAGAGTCCTGCGAGTGCTGAAACTGGCCCGGTACAGCTCGGCGGTGGACCGGTTCTCGCGGGCCTTCGCCGACATCAAGGACGAACTGGCCCTCTACACCGGAGTGACCGCCGTCATCTCCTTCATTGCGGCCTACGGCATCTGGCACTTCGAGCACGGCGTCAACGACGCATACGGGAACCTGTTCGAGTGCGTCTACTGGTCGGTCGCCTCACTCACGATGGGCGCCGAGGGCATCGCGCCCGTCACCGCGCAGGGCAAGGTGCTCGCGATGCTGCTGGTGCTCTTGGGACTCGGAATCGTGGCGGTGCCGTCGGGCCTGCTCGCATCGGCGCTGTCGAAGACCGGCAGCGACGTGTGGGCCGGCGGCCGCAGCGACAGCAGCGAGGCCGAGCCCGCCGAGCGCTGACTGCCGTCCTGACGCCTTGCGACGCCAGGGTGGGTACTCGTATCCTGCCAAGGCATTGATTTTGGAGGATGAAATGAGCGAGCCAGAGCGGGCCAGGCTGATACCGGTTTCGGGCATCAAGGGCCAGACGGAGGCTGAGGACAGGGCGACGTCGGCGCTGCTGGCTGTCCTGTCGGTCGTGCGGCCGTTCAGCGCGGCCCTGTTGGGCCCGTTGGGCGCGACCCGTGCCAAGAGTGCCCGGGTGGAGGCGTTCCTGCAGCCTGTCATTGAAGTACATGACGGCACCGTCCGCCCTGATGGCCTCATCCGAGTCTCGGTGGGCAAGCGCGTCGCCTTCGAGGCATTCGTGGAGACCAAGACGGGTACGGCCAAGCTCGACGCGTCTCAGATCAACGCTTATCTGGACGCGGCCCGCGGTGCGGGCGCCGACGCCATCGTGACCATTTCCAATGAGATCGCGCCGGCGCCGGGAGTGCATCCCACCGAGGGCCTACGCGTGAGATCGAACTCCAAGGTGGCGGTGCATCACCTGTCCTGGATGTTGATCATGTCCGAGGCGGTCAAGGAGCACGCACACCGAGGGGTCGACGATCCCGAACAGGCGTGGATCCTCGAAGAGCTCATCCGGTACATGTCGCACCCGAAGTCTGGGGTGGTGGACTTCGTTGACATGGGCGACAACTGGACTGGTGTGCGCGATGCCGCTGTCGACGGGAGTCTGTCGCGCAACAGCCCTGAAGCGGTCGAGGTGTGTCAGCGCTGGGACCAGTTGCTGCGGGTCGCTGCGCTGCGGCTGGGCACGGAGATCGGCTCGGATGTGATCGAGGTAATACCGCGTGCTCACCAGCAGAATCCCCGATTGCGCAACAAGGAGTTCGTGCGGACGTTGTGTGCCGGCGGCACCCTGAGCGGTGTCTTGAGAATACCTGACACGGTGTCGGACCTCTCCGTGATTGCTGACATCAAGGCTGCCCGCGTCGCCGTGAGCGCAGCGTTCGGGGCGCCTACCGACCGCACGCCGAGGGCATCCGTGGTGTGGCTGACGAAGCAACTCAAGGAAGCCGACGGTTCTCTGCTGGTCGACGTCTACGCACGCAATGCTCGGCATCCCGTGACGGCCACGTTGGAACAACTGCGCGACGACCCCCGCATCGGGTTGGGGCCCGCCAAACAGGTACCGGCCAGGTTTCATCTGCGCTACTCCGCGCCAATGGGCCAGGGGCGCCGCAGCACACGCAAGAAGGGCTTCATCGACTCGGTGCTCGATGCCGTGATCGGCTTCTACGGAGACGTTCTCCAAGACCTCAAGCCCTTCGTGCCCAGCGCACCCGCCATCAGCCGGAGCAGCGTCTCCACCGACGCCGCCGATGACGACCAGTCGAGGCCGTCGGCAGAGACCGGCTGACCAGTCGAGTGCGATCCGTCCGGCCCTCATCGACGACCGGGTGGCCGACCTCCAAGAACCCTTCTCCCCACGGCAGCCGCCAGACATGGGAGATCCGCGAGACTCGCTCGGTTGAGTCGGGTGTCTCCTCCAATACGGCAAGCTCGCCAGAGCCGGTCTGGTCGGCCATCTGGGCGGTGGCGTCCTGCATGGCCGCCCGGTCCGGGCGCAGGTCCACGTAGGTCGCGCCCCGCTCGGGGACCCCGGTGTCGGACGGGTCGAGATGGTCGACGAGGATCTTCTCGGCCAGCGTCTGCGGCCGCCCGAAGCTCTCGCGGGCCCGCCCCACCCGCCCGTCCAGCGTGGCGTGAACACCCTCGATCAGCTCCACCGGGGTACTGGCGAACACAGCCGTGCGACCAGCCTGCGAGCATCCGCGGCACCCCGCGGGCCAGTCGGCCGGGCGCCCGGTGGGACGGATCGAGCCGGGGCCGGTGTCGTACCTGCCCGGCAGACTGTGGCGGCAAGGGCGGACGCCCATGCCGCCCGAAGTCGTCGAAGACGACACGAGGAGAATCGATGTCCGCACGAAGGAGGGCAAAGTCCGGATTCGGTGACGGCGCACGCTTTGCAGTCGCCGACACCGAGTCCACGGGCACGGCGCCCCTCCACCGGTAGAAGTCGCCCACGAACCGATGCGTGCTGCCCTGCGGCAGCCCACCCGGCGGGGGCGGCGCAGGCGCAGGTGACTACGGAAGCACGAACCGATGCGTGTTGCCATGGCTGTCGAACGCCAGCATCACGTTGCCGTTGACCACGAATCCCCTCAGGCCTCCGACGGCGGGGTCCTCCACGACCAGCCAGTCGACACCGTCTCTCGACGTCATCATCCACTCGACGGACGAGTCGTCCATCCACCCACCGCCCGCGTCGTCATCTGCATCGGGACCTCAGGCGTCGACTGGCTCGCCGGTGGCGATGTCGAAGCCGGTCAGGCGCCGGCGGGTGGTGGACGCCCGTCGGCGGACCCGCTCGGCGGCCCGCCGCTCGCCGCCCGGGTGTTCGAGCGTGTCGGCGGCGTGGAGGGCGACGTCGCAGGCGATCGTCGCCAGCGCGGTCGTGAACGCGGGGGTGGCGACCTCCTGGGCGGTCATGCCCTCGGCGGGGCCGCCGTACGCGCCGCGGGCGCGCCACATGGTGATGTAGTCGGGCGACTTCACGAGGTCGGGGGCCGCGGCCAGCATCCGGCCGACGGCATCGCTGTCGTCGGCGTCGAGCGAGCCGACGAGTCTCTTGACGTTGTGGGTCCACAGGGTCTCGGCTTCGACGCCGGAGGCCACCGCCAGTGCCTTGGCGGCGTTCTCGATGGCGAGGTGGGCGGCGGCGCACACCGAGATCAGCCGGGCGCTCCGCACCGCCTCGTGCTCCGCGCGGTCGTCGCTGTCGGCCAGTTCCCGCTCCGCCCAACTGGGTTCAAGGTTCGAGCCGAGCTGGTCGACGTTGAGCCGGACTGAGTCGAGGCGCTCGTCAGCCAGCTCCTCGTCGGATGTGGCCATCACCTGCTCTTTGTCCCAGTCCACCAGATTGAGTATACATGCGTTAGATGTCAAAAGCACAAGATGGTTTGAAATAGCAGATGCGAAGGATGCCGGAACCCGGCTCGTCTGGATGCGCCACTCGGGCCGGTCGGTCACAAGAACCTCGACGTTGTGGCCGCAGGCGTCGCTCGCCACTCGGTTGAGCTCCATCGTCCTGTGAAATCGGCGCCGGTAGTCCAAGTCGTCGAAGACGGCCACGAGGTCGATGTCGCTGCGAGCGTGGGAGTCGCCGCGCGCCACCGAGCCGTAGAGCCATACCTCGCTCGCACCCTCGTCCAACAGCGCGGCCGCGGCCCGCTTCGCATCCTCGATTGACGGTGCTCCGGTCCGCGCTGCGGCCACCATGCCCGCCAGTCTACTGCCCCGGGCTCTCGGAGCACTCTATGGTGATGTAACAGCATAACAAATCACGACAGTTGCCCTTGGCGGCGGTCTTGACAGGCGCCATATGCAATCGAAGCGTCGTCGGTCTGTCCGGCCGCGGGTGCGGGTCCATGACGGTCGACCATGACAGCGACGCCTCCGCCGAGTGTCTGGCCGCGGGTGCGGGTCGATGTCGCCGACTGTGCCGCCCATGACCCGCAGACCGGACCAGGGTCGTGGGCCAGGTGGTCTTGGACTCGGCCGCTACAGGTCGGGCCAGCGGCGCCGGGTGGACGGGGTGCGGCGGGGGCCGCCCAGGGCCCATTGGCGGCGCCAGACCCCGACATCGGGGCCGGTGAGGGTGCCGCTGGCGCCGGCGTGGGAGCGCTTGCGGGCCGAGTACCAGTCGGTGCCGGCCTCGTCGGCCAGCGCGGTCACCGCCTCCTCGATACGGGCCGCGAACCGGGGCGCCCGCTCGCCCTCGTCCGGTCGCATCGGAGTGCCGAAGGTCACCGTCGCCTCCGCAGGCTTGGGCGTCGTGCGGCCCTTGCGGAGGATGTTGCCGGTGCCGCCCACATGGACGGGCACCACCGGCACGCCGCAGCGCACCGACAGGTACGCAGCCCCGCCCCGGAACTTCTGGCCCCATCCGTCCGGGCTGCGGCCGCCCTCCGGGTAGATCAGCAGGCTCCATCCGTCGTCGATCAATCCGGCGGCGAGGTCGGCCGACCGGCGGCCCACCCTGGCCCGCTCGATGGGAATGGCCCCCATCACCAGCGCGGCGGCAGCGCCCGCCGCCCTGGAGCCGAAGAAGTAGTCGGACGCCGCCCCTACTACGATCTTGTGGCGCCACGGCTCCGGGATCGACGTGAGCAGCAGCGGTGTGTCGATGTGGCTGTGGTGGTTGGAGGCGAACACCACAGGGCCGTCGAGGTCGGCCAGCCGGTCGGCGCCGGTGCGGTGGGGCGAGGCCAGCACCTGGACCATGGCCCGCATCGGCCCCTCCACGATTGCGGCCCGGCACATGCGGGCCGGCCACCGTCGTGACCAGCCGGTGTCGAATCCGGTGCCGGTTCGGGCCGGCTTCTCGGGCGGCTCCACCCCGCCGGGAACGGTGGGCGCCCGCAGCGGGAACGAGCGGGCCCTCAACGCGCGGGCCGGCGACGGCAGGCGGCGCCGGATCTGCACCAAGCCGAGATCGTGAGCAATGCCCACTACCGCGCCCTCCCGGTCACCCCACGTCCGCCATCAGGATGGGCGGGTTGTGCACATGGGTGATCGTGGGCGACGGCCCCACCACGTCGCTGGCCATCTCCAGGGCGTCCGACAGGGTCGACGCAGGCTGGAATCCCATGCGCCTCACCGCCCTGGTGTCGCCGCCCACCACGATCACCCGGCCCAGCCACTGCAGGGCGTGCGCTCCCCAGTACCACATGTAGAAGGGATGCACGCCGTGGTAGGCGTAGCTGGTGCGGTAGAGGTGCACGTACCACTCGTCGGTGGCGAACTGGGCCTCGTACTTGGCCTCCAGCTCGGCCGGGTCGGTGGTCTCCGCCAGCAGCTGCTCGAAGAAGTCGATGTAGCTCGGATGGTGCACCGGGTGGAACTCCCAGCGGGTCGGGTGGCTCATGATGACCACCCCGCCCTCGCGCACCAGCGGCCGACCCCGGTACAGGTTGAAGAAGTAGCCCAGGCCCAGGCACATCACCAGGATCGGGTTCATGACCGAGTTGACGTTGTACGGGCAGATGTAGGGCAGCCCCATCGTGAGCACGTCGGTCTGGCCCTGCACCGGCACCAGGTGCTGGGCCAGCACGTTGGCAGTGGTGCTCTCGTGGACCGGCTCGACCGCGCCGGCCTGCACCGAGGTCATCTCATAGGGCGCCAGCCACCGGTTGAACACGCCCCGGCAGGCCGCCGGCGGCATCGCCCTCAGCCCGGCATGCATGGCCATGAACGAGGCCCTGTCCCGGGCGCTCCACTCCCACTCGCGCTTCTGCAGCACGGCCAGGGGGCCGTCGAAGCCGAAGGTGTTGTTGTTGACGGTGGTCTCGATCTGGAAGATGGGCGGACCGTTGGCCTTGATCACCTCGCCCTGGCGCCAGTTGGAGTGGTGCAGCTCGGAGCGGGGCCGGTCCATGAACGAGCGGGAGTTCAGCATGGTCCCGACGTTGTGGTGGTGGCGCAGCGACCGGTAGTCGGCCAGACCGGTGGCGGTGGACTTCCAGCCCCCGTCCATGGCCACCAGGTTGATGTTCACGTACACCAGCAGGTCGCTCTCGGCGGCCCGCCGGTTCATGGTGACCAGCTCGTCGTGGCCGGTGCGGCCCAGCTCCACCATGCCGTCGGGGTCCTCGGCGTCGTGGTTGTAGAGCGCGCCCTGCGGGGCGAAGGCGTCGAACACCCGCTCGCCCAGGGCGTGGCGCAGCTCGTCGTCGGTCATGCGGCGGTGCAGGGCCAGTGCGGCGATGAGGTGAACGTCGTCCACCCCGGCGGCGGCCGCCATGTCGAGGACCTGCTCGATCACCCGCTGGCGGATGTCGGGGCGCCGCATGGGCGGCAGCGGCAGCGAGATGTCGTCGAAGGCGATCGTCAGCTTCATTCCCGGCCGCAGCAGCGACGGCAGCGGATCGGAGTCGAGCGGGTTGAGCAGGGCGTCGCGGATGGCGGCCTCGGGATCGGGCAGACCGGCGAGGGGCTCGGCCGGGTAGACGACCCGGCTGCGGCCCGGCGGCAGTCTCTCCAGGCGGAAGCCCTCGCCGTGATGGAACAGGATCGGCGGCGTAGACCGGTCGACGTCGACCACCAGCCCGGGCCGGGGCGCCTTGCGATGCTTGGCGGCCATCAGGCGGACCCCCCGACGCGTTCTGTGAGCATTTGTGCCGCGGTGGGCGGCATATCTGCGCACAGAACGCGGGTGGAGCCCCGGCGGCCCCGAGGCGCTAGCGGAAGGCGCTTGGCGGGAGCCCCCGCGCTGGTCGACCAGTGCTCGATCAGCCAACCCCGGCGCCGCGCCAGCGCGGCCAGCTTGGTCTCGGGATTGACCGCCACCGGGAAGCCGACCGCTTCCAGCATGGGCAGGTCGGACGTGCTGTCGGCGTAGGCCACCGACTCCCGCAGGTCGAGGCCGTGGAGCTCGGCGAAGTCGACCAGCGTCTGGTAGCGGGCCTCGCCGGTGGGGGGCGCCGACGTGAGCCGGCCGTCGTAGACGCCGCCGCTCGAGCCCATCTCGGCCGCGATGATGTGATCGAACAGCGGCTTCAGGGGAGCGATCACGAAGTCGAGGGCGCCGGTGACGAGCAGGGTCATGTGGCCGGCCTGCCGGTGCTCGCGGATCCGGCGGATCCCCCGCGGGAACGACTTGGTGAGGATGAGGTCGCTGAGCATCTCCGCGCAGTCGGCGTCGATGCGGTCCACCGGGGCGCCCTCGAAGCGCCGGTAGAAGTAGCGCAGGAAGTCGCTGCGGTCCCTGCGATCCAACGCCAGAAGACGGGGCGCCTCGCTGAGGGTGCGGGCCACGAAACGGACCCGGTCCAAGTCGTCGAGCTCCCGGGTGGCGAGCCACGCGTAGCTGGCCACCACGTTCGAAGCGATCAGCGTGTTCTCCAAGTCGAACACGGCCAGCTGCCGCTCGGGGGCGAGCACCTGGCGGCGGAGCCGGGCGGAGCGGGAATCGGTGCGGCTGGAGCTGGCGCCGGGGGCCATCTTGAGGCGGGCCTGCTCCACCATCGACGGCAGGTGCACCTCCTGCACGTAGTGGGTCCAGTCGATGACGGAGGGATCGAAGCCGAACGCCGCCCGGTCGTCGCCTCCGAGCGAATCCCAGAGCTCCAGCAGCCGGTCGAGCTGGTAGATCGCCTCGCACTCGGCGTAGGCGCCGTACAGCTCGACGTACTCGTTGGCCCTGCCCAGCTGCTGGCGGCGCTCATCGAGGCTGGCGCTCATCAGGGCGTGGCGACCCCGCAGCGGCAGGGCCGACAGCACCCGGTCGGCGGTCTCCAGCGAACGTTGCGCTCGCTGGAGCTGCCGGGACACCCTCCCCCGGCCGGGGAAGGACCACTGGGGCACGGAGATCGGCTGGTTGTGCTCGTCGTAGACGGGGTGCTCGGTGAACCAGCCGCTGACCAGGTCGAAGAGCTTGCCGTACTTGAGCGGGTTGACGGCCCCGCTGGCGACTTGGACCACGTCGGGGCTGGGGTCGACCGGGCCCCGCGCGGCCACGGCCATGATGGTGGCCACCACCAGGTCCACCGGGATCACGTCGACGACGCCCTCGGGCACGCCCGGGAACTCCTTGAGCAGGCCCCGGGCATAGGCGGCTATCACCGGCTCGGCCATGCGGAAGCCCCGGATCCATCCCGGGAAAGGCTCGGCCAGGGCCGACTCGATGATCGAGGGCCGCACGATGCTCACCGCGATTTCGCCGCGGGTCTCGGTGAGTGCCCGCTCGCCCAGGGCCTTGGTGAAGGCATAGGCGTCCGGGAAGCCGAGGCTGGAGGCCCGGGCCCGGCCGGCCCGGGTCATCTGCTCGTCCACCCAGCGCCGCCGGAGGCTCTCGACCTTCTCGGAGAGTGCAGGGATGCCGGCCGCGCCGAGTTTCCGGCGGGCCTGGGCCGACAGCGCGGCCAGACGCTCGGGGCTGCGGCTGGCCTGCTCGGCGTCGCGGCGGGCGCGGCGGGCGCTGTCCACCTCGTCGCGCCAGCCGACCTCGGTGAAGAACGGCGAGTCGTCCACCAGCTGCTCGGGGGCGGCGCCCCGGCGGCTGCCGGCCACGTAGCAGGTCGACACCGCGATCATGTGGGCCTTCGAGCCGGCTTCGGCCAGGACCGCAGCCACCCGGCTCGGCCCTAGCAGGTTGACCTCCACCGCGTCGTCGAGGGCCGAGTCGAAGTTCACGGTGGCCGCCGAGTGGATCACGATGTCGCAGCCGGTCAGAGCGGCCCGGCCCCCGTCGTCGAGGCCGAGCCCGTCGACACCGACGTCGCCGGCCACCGCGGCAACCCGCCGGGCGGTCATCTGCTCGTAGCTCTCGCCGCCGGAATCCTCGGCGGCCCGGCGGCGGAGCCCGTCGAAGGCGTCGTTGCGGAGCACGTCGCGCTGCACTCGCTGGACCGCGCCCCGGCGGCCCGGGCGCACCACCAGCACCAGCTCGCAGTCGGGCACGCAGCGCAGCAGGCGCTCGGTGAGCGCGGTCCCCAGGAACCCGGTCGAGCCGGTGACAGCGATCCGCTTTCCGGCGAGAGATTCCGCGATCACGGAATTAGTTCTAGTGCCCGCGGCCGCCGGAGGCTCACGACAGCCTCCGATCCGCTGGAGCGGCGGGGTCGGTGCGGGTGTGCTGCTCGCGTCGGGCGTGGCGCTCCAGGGCCAGGTCCACGAGGCGGTCAATGAGCCGGGAGTAGGGGCGCCCGGTGGCGGCCCACAGCTTGGGGTACATCGAGATCGGGGTGAAGCCCGGCATCGTGTTGAGCTCGCTCACCATCCAGCCCCGGTCGCCGCGGCCGTCGCGCCCGTCCTCGTACAGGAAGTCGACCCGGGCCAGTCCCTCCACCCGCAGCGCCCGGTAGGCGTCGACGGCGAGGCTCTGGCAGGCGGCGATCTCGTCGTCGTCCAGGGGCGCCGGGATCAGCAGCTCGGCGCCGTCCTGGTACTTGTCGGCGTAGTCGTAGAACTCCGCGCCGGGGACGATCTCGCCGGGCAGGCTGGCCTCGGGCTCGTCGTTGCCGAGAACGGCCACCTCGATCTCGCGGGCCCTGGCCTCCTCCTCCACGACTATGGATCGGTCATAGCGGCCCGCCAGGCGCAGGCCGTCGGCCAGCTGCGGGCGGGTGACCGCCTTGGAGATGCCGACCGACGACCCCATGCTGGCCGGCTTCACGAACACCGGCAGGCCGAGGTCCTCGACCAAGGCATCGACCTGCGGAGCCAGTTCGGAGTCGGGCGCGGCGGGATCGTCGAGCGTGACGGTGCGCCAGCGGGTGTGGGGGATGCCGGCCGCGGCCAGCATCGTGTTGGCCGCGGCCTTGTCCATGCACAGTGCCGAGGCCAGCACCCCCGCCCCGGCGTAGGGGACCCGGGCCAGCTCCAGCAGGCCCTGCACCGTCCCGTCCTCGCCCATCGGCCCGTGAAGGATCGGCAGCACGACAGTGGGTCCGGCAGGTCCGGGTCCGGCAGGTCCGGCTCCGCCAACGGCGTCGTCCGTCAGCGCGGGGAGCGGCTCGATCTCCGGTCCGTCGGCACTGAGCCGCTCGGGAAGGGCCTCGGGGCCGACCCCCAGGGCTTCGAGTGCAGCCGCGGCCTGCACCCAGCGCCCCTCCCGGGTGATGCCCACGGGCTCGACCAGGTACTTCTCGGGATCGGCTGCTGCCACAACGTGGCGAGCCGACACGCACGAGACGTCGTGTTCGGCGGAACGACCTCCGAACAGCACGACCAGCCTCACCCTGCGGTCCTCCACGCAAGCGACGCTAGCGCCCGACACCGAATGGGCAGCGGTGGGTGCCCTTTCGGGCGTTCTGCGCAGCCGGTTCGGCGGCCGGGTTGCCGACGGGGGAATTGGCAGTGTTTTGCACGGTATGCGTGCATTGTGCTGCCAGTTCGGCGGCCGGGTTGCGGGTGTGGGGGAATTGGCAGTGTTTTGCACGGTATGCGTGCATTGTGCTGCCAGTTCGGCGACCGGTTGCCGACGGGGGAATTGGCAGCGGTGGGTGCCGTTACGGGCGTCCTGGGCTGCCAATTCGCGTTTGTGGCGGAGGTAACGCGGTTGGGTGCCGGGCCGTGCCACACTCGCGCCGTGCGCTGGACGCTCGCCGAGATCGCCGCGGCCACTGGGGGCCGGCTGCGGGGTGACGGCGCGAACACGATCGACGGAGTCACCCAGGACAGCCGAGACGTGCGTCCGGGGATGCTGTTCGTGCCGCTGGTGGCTGAGCGCGACGGCCACGACTTCATCGACGGCGCGGTGGCACGCGGCGCTGCGGCCTATCTCACCGCCCGCGGCCCGTCCGCGATCGATGTCGCCGCGGTCGAGGTGCCCGACACCCAGACGGCGCTCACCGCTCTGGCCCGAAAGGCCCGACACCGGCTCGGGGAGGTGCCGGTGGTGGGCATCACGGGGTCGGTGGGCAAGACCACCACCAAGGATCTGCTGGCCGCGGTGCTGGGACGGGACCGGCGGGTATGGGCCAGCACCCGGTCGTTCAACAACGAGATCGGGGTGCCGATCACTCTGCTGTCAACTCCCGACGACACCGAGGCGCTGGTGGTCGAGATGGGTTCGAGAGGCCCGGGGCACATCGCCGAACTCTGCCGCACAGCCCGGCCGACCATGGGTGTGATCACCACCGTGGGGCTGTCGCACACCAGCGAGTTGGGATCGCTGGCCGCGGTGGTCTCGGCCAAGCGTGAACTGGTCGAGGGGCTCCCCGCGGCCGCCGACGGGGGAGTGGCCTTCCTCAACGCCGGTGTGCCCGAGGTGGCTGCCATGGCGCAGGGTACGGAGGCCCGGGTGGTCACTTTCGGCGACGGGGGAGATGTGAGCGCCCGGAACCTCAAACTCGACGACGATCTGACACCGCGCTTCGTGCTGCACAGCCCCAACGGCGAGATCGACGTCGCGCTGGGAGCCAGAGGCGTCCACTCGGTGGACAATGCGCTGGCTGCCGCCGCGGTGGGCCTGGAGCTGGGAGTCTCCCTGGAGGATGTGGTTGCAGGGCTGGCTACCCCGGCGCTCTCGCCGCTGCGCATGGAGGTCGCTCGAACCGCCGAGGGCGCCCGCCTGCTCAACGACTGCTACAACGCCAACCCGCTGTCGATGCGGGCAGCCCTGCGCGCCCTGGCCGCGCTGCCCGCGGAGCGCAGGATCGCGGTTCTGGGAACCATGGCGGAACTGGGCGACTTCGAGGCTGCTGAGCATGCCGCCATCGGCTCGTTGACTGGGAAGCTCGGTGTAGAGGTGATCGCGGTTGACGCGCCGGGCTATGCGTCCGGCGGCGGCACGGTCATTGAGACCGAGGGCATTGACGAAGCCCTCGCCGCGCTGCGCGACCTAGGCGGTCTCAGTGTCGGCGACGCGGTGCTGGTCAAGGGATCTCGTGTGGCGGGCCTGGAACGGTTGGCGGCGCGCCTCATCTCCGCTGCCGACGACTGAATATGTCCATTATAATGAATATATGACCAGACAAGTGACCGCAACAGAGGCCAAGGCCCATATTCTCTCGTTGCTGGACGATGTCGCTGACGGCGACGAGATAGAGATCACCAAGCACGGACGCACCGTCGCGAGGCTGGTACCCGCCTCGGGTCCCGCCGCCCTGCGGGGTCGGTTCTCGGGTGTCGCCCGAACTGTCGCCGACGATGAGCTCCTGTTCATGACCGACGACGACTGGGAGTTCGATTGAGCGCGCTCCTCGTCGACAGCCACGTGCTCCATTGGTGGTCTGCCGAGCCCGAACGACTCAGCCCCGCCGCGGTGGCCGCACTTGAGGACTCCGAGGAACTCGGAGTGGCCGCAATCACCTGGTACGAGTTGGGATGGCTCGCAGTGCGGGGCCGGATCAGCGTGGGCTTACCGGTCGGAACGTGGCTTGGCCACCTCGCTAGCTCGGTTCGCACCGCCGCTCTCACCCCCGCTATCGCCGCCACCGCGGTCGCGCTGCCCCGCACGTTTCCCGGTGACCCCGCAGACCGACTCATCTACGCCACCGCAGTCGAGCACGGCTGGAGGCTCGTCACCAAGGACGACCGTCTACGACGCCACCGCGGCTCTCCTACGGTGCCGACAATCTGGTGACGCCCCCACAAGATAGAACGAAAGGCCAGACGCAATGGATGTACCCGACTTCCGGACCGTGACCGTGGAGGCCCTCGCGGCCATGGTGCGGGACCGCACCCTCGCCGCCGCTGCGGTCACCGAGCACTCGCTGGAGCGCATCGAGGCTCTGAATCCGGTGCTGAACGCCTTCGTGGCGGTGGACGCCGACAGCGCCAGGGCCGAGGCCGCGGCCATCGACGAGCGCCTCGACGCCGGCGATGAGGTCGGGCCGCTGGCGGGAATCCCCGTCGGCGTTAAGGACCTGGTGGACGCGACCGGGTTCCACACCTCCAAGGGGGCCATGTACACCCGCCACGACCCGCCGGCCGCCTCCGACTGCACCGAGGTCGCCCGGATGCGGGCCGCGGGCTGCGTGATCGTGGGCAAGACCAACACCCCGGAGCACGGCTGCATGGGCGACACCTACAACCCCCGTTTCGGCCCCACGCTCAACCCTTGGAACCCGGACCGCTCGCCGGGCGGGTCCTCGGGAGGCACGGGCTCGGCCGTCGCGTCGGGGATGGTCCCGGCGGGCACCGGCTCAGACGGGGGCGGCTCGATCCGGATCCCGTCGGCGTTGTGCGGTCTGTCGGGCATCAAGACCAGCCAGGGCCGGGTGCCGAGCGGCCCGCCGCCGTCGGGCCTGATCGACCTGTCGTGCGTCGGTCCGATGGCCCGCCTCATCCGCGACGTGGCCCTTTGCCTCGACGCCATGGTCGGGCCCGACCCGGCCGATCTGCGCAGCCTGCCCAAGCCGGACGTGTCGTGGCGGGCCGCGCTGGACAGCCCGCGGGTGCCGGCCCGGGTGCTGTGGGCGCCGTCGATCGACGGGGCGCCGGTCGACGCCGAGATCGCCGCGGCCTGCGCGGCGGCCGTCGAGCGCCTGGCTGCCGAGGGCGTGGAGGTGGTCGAGGTCGGTGCCGCGATCACCGCGGTGCCCGGAGCCTTCCTGCAACTGTTCTTCGGGGGGCTCATTGGCCCCGCGTTCCGCCCGCTGTACGGCACTGACGAGTGGGAGAACGTCACCGAGGTGTTGGCCGTGATGCTGGAGGACGTCTACCAGCGGGCCACGCCGGAGTCGATCTACCGGGCCCGCCAGCAGGCCGGCGAGCTGTCCATGGCGCTGGCCGAGTTGATGGAGGGCTACGACGCGCTGCTGATGCCGACGCTGGCGGGCCAGGCGCCCCCGCCGGGCGGGCACGGCACCATCGACGGCGAGGAGACCCCCAACTGGTTCCGCTTCACGCCCCTGGCCAACCTCACCCGCCGCCCGGCCGGGACGGTGTGCTGCGGGTTCAGCAGCGAGGGCGTGCCCATCGGCCTCCAGGTGGTGGGCCACCAACTCGACGACCTCACCGTGCTGGAGACCCTGGCGATCCTGGAGGACCTGCTCACCCTCAACCCCATCGCCCCAGGCCTGGCCCCGTAGCCCACAGGGAGCAACGGATAGTGGCTCGTCCAGGTCGGCGGTACCGTCGCCAGCGTGGTCGTGGTCGATTCGGCGCGGTCCCGGAGGGGCTTCCGGACGGGCGGGGCCTCCGCACCATCGAACCGTCCGACCGCACCCGCCACGGTCCGGCTCACGCCACCGAGGCCGAACCGGTCCGCCCTCCGCGGCGCCGTGACGCGGCGCTGTCGCGAGCCTCACAAGGACGCACGGGCACCCCAGGACCTGTACCCGATAGCGGGCTCGGAGAACGGGCTGCGTCGCAGGCTCGGAGATCGCGACATGATGGAACGCGCGCTTCGCGTCGCCGCGCATCGAGCATCCGTGCTCCCGACAGCCCATCGAAGGCCTCGCTCGGGCCGGGGACTGGGCCATGAGTGATCGGTCGGGCGTCCCGTAGCCCGGGATCGACCCCGCTGGTAGCCTCGCCCGCCGCGGGCGATTAGCTCAGACGGCTAGAGCGCTGCCTTCACACGGCAGAGGTCACTGGTTCGAGTCCAGTATCGCCCACCCGACTGGACACATCGACAATCTCTGAGACCTCGCTTCTTCTGGGGCTGTGGCGCGGGCAGTCGGGCTCGGGCCGTCAGGGCTCGGGCCGGTGCCGGAGCGGGTCGGGGGTGGCAGGCGCGCCGGGTGCGCTGGGTTCGGGCTGCGACGGCTTCGACGGTGGCCGCTTCCCGCGGCTGGTGGGGGGGACGCGGCGGTTCGGCGCGCTCTGCGGGCCGGGGGCCGCTCCCGGCGGTTGGAGGGGGGTGCGCCGGGTGTGGTTGTGGCTGGTTGTTGGTGTTGTATTGTTGGGGGTGTCGAGTGCGGCTGGCCTGATCGGGCTGGCGGTGGTCATCTATTGGGCGGTTAGGAGAAGGAGTGGGTTGGGGAGAGTGCGTGCTGCGTGTGGCCGGGTTCGGTGTCGGGGCGGTCGCGGGGTTGGTGGTGGTTGGCTGCGTGTGACGGGGCGCGGCGTGCGGGTGGGTGGTTGTGGGGTTGGCGGTCGCCGGTTGCGTGTGGCGGGGTTGGGGGTGTTGGTGGGTTTGGTGCTGTTGCCGGCGCTGATGTTGACAGAGGGGGCTGGTGCGCAGGGCGGTGTCGGGGTGGTGTCGATCTCGGACGCTTCGGCGGTTGAGGGGGAGGCGCTGGGGTTCTGGGTGGGGTTGAGTCCGGTGTTGGCGTCTGATGTGGTGGTGGAGTTGGGGACTGCGGCCGATCGGCGGCCGGGTGCTGTGGCGGCGTCGGCGGGTTCGGATTTCGGGTCGGTGTCGGGGGCGCGTGTGAGGATCCATGCGGGTTCGTCGGGGGCGTGGTTTTGGGTTCTGACGGTCGAGGATGGGCTCTATGAGGGCGATGAGACGTTCGCGGTGGAGATCTCGGGGGTTGTGGAGGGCGTGGCGCGTGTCGGTTCGGTGGGCCGGGCGGTGGGCACGGTCGTGGAGGACGATCCGGTGCCGCTGGTGGGGTTGCATCAGTCGCCCACCGCGGGCGCTGTGGACGACGCGGAACTGACGTTGGAGGGCGGTTCGAGCTCGGAGTCCGCGGACATCGTCTATCGCTTGCATCTGTCGGCGGTGAGCGGTGTGGACGTGACGGTGCCCTACACGCTGGGCGGGACCGCGACCGCCGGTGTGGACTATGACGACCCCGACGTGAAGCAGGTGGTGATCGCGGCGGGCGAGTTGTCGGGGGAGATCGCGGTCACGACGTTCTCGGATCCTTTGGGCGAGGATCATGAGACGGTGGTCGTGACGTTGGGGTCGCCGGCCAACGCGACGGTCGCGCCGGGCGCGGGGGAGGCGACGGGGCGCATCTTCGATGACGACAGGGCGTCTCATGTGGTGTTGTCGCTGTCGCCGTCGAGTGTGTCGGAGTCGGTGACTGCGGAGATGACCTACACGTTGACGGCGTCGCTGGGCGGCGGCGCGACGGCCGATTCGGCGGTGTTGGTGGAGTCGAGGGTGGGGGGCTTGAGGATCCCCGGCGGCGGGCATACCGCTGCGCCGGGTGCCGACATCGCGCTGCGCGACGCGGTCGAGGGCGAGGTCGGTGTCGATATCGCTATCGCCGCGGGCCGCAACAGCGGCTCGAACACGTTCAAGGCGACGATCACCGACGACGGCCTCGACGAGTTCGACGAGGCGGTCGCGCTCGGCTATGACCTCAACCGTGTCGCGAACACCGGCGAGTTGTGGAACGCGCACGGCGGCTACACGTTCTTTTACCCGAGGCTGACGATCACCGACAACGACGACGCCCGCGTTCCCGTGCTGTCAGTCGCCGACGCGGCGGCCGTGCAGGAAGGGAACGATCCTGCTGCCACGACCGGCATGGACTTCGACGTGGGCCTGTCGGCTGTGTCGGGCAAGGACGTGACCGTGTGGTATGCGCTGGGCGGCACCGCGACTTCGGGCACCGACTACGACACGCCGCCGCTGTCGCTGACCATCGAGGCAGGATCGACCACTGGGACAGTGACGGTCCCGGTGCGCGGCGACACCGTCGACGAGGGCGCGTCTGAGACGGTGGTGCTGACGCTGTTGGGCGCGGACCACGCGGACCTGCCAGAGGGCGGCGTGTCGGTGTCGGGGCGGATCACCGACGACGACGGCCCGCCGACGCTGTCGGTCGCGGACGGCGCCGCCGACGAGGGCGCGGACGCGGCCTTCACGGTGTCGCTGTCGCAACCCTCGGGCCAAGACGTGACCTTCACCTGGGCTACCGGGGACGACACGTCGGGCGCGCACCCCGCGGCGGCCGGCGACGACTACACGCCGGTCGCGGGCAGGACCGTGGTGGTACCCGCCGGCGCGCAGTCTGTGCAGGTCGAGGTGAGCACCGTCGACGACGGCGTCGACGAGCACGCCGAGACGTTCACGATCGTGCTGTCGAACCCCCAAAACGCTGTGCTGGCCGCCGACCCGGCCGCGGTCGGCACGATCAACGAAGACGCCGCCGACCCGCAGCCGTCTGTCACTGTCGCCGGCGCCGCCGACGTCGCCGAGGGCGACGACCCGGCGGCCACGACCGACATGGTGTTCCCCGTGGCGCTGTCTGAGGCCAGCGGCAAGGATGTCGCTGTGAGCTTCGCGGTCGCCAGCGAGACCGCCACCGCCGGCGACGACTACATCGCGCCGGCCGGCAGCACGCTGACGATTCCCGCCGGGCAGACCACAGCCGAGATCGTCGTGGAGATCAGAGGCGACACCGAAGACGAGGTCCACGAGATCCTCACCGCGACGCTCAGCGACCCCGTCGACGCCGTCCTGGGCGACCCCAGCACAGCCGAAGGCGTGATCCGCGACGACGAGGGCCAACAACGCCCGTGGGTACACTTGCGCATCAAGGAGGCGTCGATCGTCGAGGGCGAGCCGGTCACCGTCGAGCTGCGCTCCGGATCCGTGTTCAAAGAGGACACCGACGTCAACTTGTGGGTGTCCTATGAGCACAGCCCACTCGACCGCGGGCGCGCCGAGCTCGGCGCCTGGTTCGTGGACGAGCGCGGCACAGGCTTGCAGATCGTGACCGTCCCCGCCGGCGAGACCGGAGCCGACTTCGTCATCGAGACGCGCGCCGACGCCGCCGACATCGACGGCGAGATCTGGGCGGCGTTCCTCACCCCGGGGCTGATCAGGACCGAAGGCATCGCCAACATCGGCAACCCCGACGGCTCGCTGGATCCGTACTACCCCGACTGGGACTCGCTCAAGTACGGGACCGGCACCCCCGACTACGACCGGGTGACGGTGCTCGACGGCCCCGACCACGAATCGCCG
>JAPPLH010000139.1:18679-18790 GCA_028819505.1 Acidimicrobiaceae bacterium | reverse complement strand
GATGGGGTGCGGGCTGCTGCTGCGGGTCGGGAGCGCCGGATCGGTCGTGTCGCCGTGCGGGATGGGGTGCGGGCTGCTGCTGCGGGTCGGGAGCGCCGGATCGGTCGTGTC